>CAMWSK010000011.1 GCA_947176895.1 uncultured Prevotellaceae bacterium
ACACAGATTCCTGCATTCTTTCATATCACGGAAGCATCCGTACACGATTCTAAAGTTATGATTGAAATTCCTTATGAACCAAGCCCTTATTACATCTCTGACCGCGGTTATAACAACTTCAAAATGCTGTATAAAATTCATCAATATCATTTTGAACAATTTGAATCAATTCCATATTTACTCAATTCATGTCATTATATCCCAATCTCTTGCCAAGAGATTGGACGTTTTGCACAACATGTTGTTTTTTCCTCATCCGTGTGCTTGGATGTAAAGCCTATCTGCTCTGCCAATTTTTTACATAACGGCAAATCCACGGATTGTCCTTTTTCGGAACTAAAAAAGAAACATGGAAATGACACCGCATCGTTTCAATAAAAACATGAGCATGTTTAGGGCAAAACATGTTCATGTTTTTCAAAAACGTGTTGATGTTTTGCCTCAAATGCCGCGGTGTTTTTACGGTAGACCCGCAATGTATGATCGGGTATCTTCAATGATTTGATTTCCAATATGAAGAGATGTCCCATACATTTTTGCCATGGGGGCATGAACTTCCCCGAGGACGAGCGATATGGATTGTCCGATTTTTCCTAAATAAATGTTAATGCGCTTCGAGCCTTTTTGCCGGAAGCGCATTAATAAAAGGGTAGGGGATTCTCTTTTTTCAGAACAGCTCGTCAAACAGACTTAGCTGTTCCCCTTCATGATGCTTGGCAGCCGACGGCTGTTCCTCGCCATTTTCTTCATGTCCTTCAGCAACGGCGAGCGAGGCCATGCCCTCCTTAATCCATGAAGGGTTGGCCTGTTTGGTGTAGATGCCGAACAGGGCCTGCATTTCCCGCGCCATTTCCTGGCGCAACTCGTCAGGGAAAAGCACCTCGACATCGGAGCGGTAGGACCAAAGCAACTGCTTCAACTCGTCGTCTATGGGGATGTTGACGGCAAACAACTCGCGCCCCGTTTCCTCCAGCGCGGCTCCACGGAGGTGAAGCACCAGTGCCTCGGCGCCCTCCACCGATTCCAGTGAGGATAACGTTTGTCGGGGAGAGGTGTCGGCATTGTAAAGCGTTTGCGCCTGACGTAGCAGGGGATTGGTCCATTTCACATTCACATACCGCAGGATTCGCTTGTGCCCGCGACGGAACCGGGGCTCCAGACGTCCTCCGCGACGCTCAAACAAATCCACATCGAGCTGCAGTTGGCGTTTGCTGCACTTGTAGGTCCGCTTGAATTGCTTCAGCTGACGGTTGACATGAGCCAAAAGGCTTCTCACGTTGCCCGTTTCTGTGTCACGCGGTCCACCCATATAAAATTCGAGTTCGGTATTGCGCAGGCACTCGTCCAGTATCTGCCAACGCAGTCTTTGCAGGTCGTTTACAATCATGGTATGCAGTTTGTTGCTTATTTGCGGGCAAAGATAGTGCTTCTTAGGCGTAAAAGCAAGATAAATTTCATGCCGAATTGTTTTTTTGCCTCTTTGGGATGTTTTTTTTGCTTAATTACTTGCGATTTAAGTAAAATGGAGTTACATTTGCGTTGATGCAATTGCATTAATAAACCATTTTAAACAAACGTACTATGAACAAGACAGAGTTGATTGCAAAGGTTGCCGAGGTAGCAGGCTTGAGCAAAGTGGATTCAAAGAAGGCCATCGAGGCTGCTATCGAGGCAGTGAAGGCATCTCTGAAAGCGGGTGAGAAGGTGCAGATTCCCGGTATCATCACCTTGGATGTTACAGAGCGCGGCGAGCGCACGGGCAAGAATCCCCGCACGGGCGAGACGTTCACCATTCCTGCCAAGAAGGTCATCAAGATCAAGGCCGGTAGTGAGCTGAACGCCGTGGTGAAATAAAAGGTAAGCCGTTTGCTCAACTTAAGAAGAAATACCCTATACTGAAGGAGGACGAAGCCCCGGGCTTTGCCCTCTTTTTTTGCTTTTATACATCTGTCTCGCAGTTTTTTTGTACCTTTGCAGGATAAAATCATCGGTACACGACAATGGCAGAAAACATTTATCCCATCTATAAACAGATGCTCGGCCGTGAGGAGAAGGAACGCCTCTTGGGCCAGCACGGAGTGATGGTGTGGTTCACCGGGCTGAGCGGAAGCGGAAAGAGTACCGTGGCTCTGGGCGTAGAGCGCGAATTGCAAAAGCGCGGCCTGGTGTCGCAGATTCTGGACGGCGACAACATACGTCACGGCATCAACAGCGATCTGGGCTTTTCCGTGGAGGACAGGAGAGAAAACATCCGCCGCATTGCCGAGATTGGCAAGCTGTTTGTGGGTAACGGCATCATCACCTTGGCCTGTTTTGTCAGTCCCACCGAAGAAATCCGCCGTATGGCATGCGACATCATCGGTAAGGATGATTTTCTGGAGGTGTATGTAAGCACCTCGCTGGAGGAATGTGAGCGCCGTGACGTGAAGGGACTTTATGCCAAGGCCCGACGCGGAGAGGTGAAGGATTTCACGGGTATCAGCTCTGTTTTCGAAGCCCCGGAGAATCCGGCCTTGAGCATCAACACCGGGGAGCTGACGCTGGAGGAAAGTGTGATGGCCGTGGTGAACCTTATTCTAAACAAGCAATAACACAACACATACACATATTATTATATATATGGAGAATTACAATCTTTCGCATCTGAAAGAATTGGAGACCGAGAGCATCCACATCATCCGCGAGGTGGCTGCCGAGTTCGAGAATCCCGTGATGCTCTACAGTATCGGCAAGGACAGTTCTGTGATGGTTCGCCTGGCCGAGAAAGCCTTTGCCCCCGGCAAGGTGCCTTTCCCCCTGATGCACATCGACAGCAAATGGAAGTTCAAGGAGATGATTGAGTTCCGCGACAACTATGCCAAGAAGTATGGCTGGGACCTGATCGTCGAGAGCAATATGGAGGCCTTTGAAGCCGGTGTAGGCCCCTTTACCCACGGCAGCAAGGTGCATACCGACCTGATGAAGACGAAGGCTTTGCTGGACGCGCTGGCCAAGTATAAGTTTGACGCTGCCTTTGGCGGTGCACGCCGCGATGAGGAGAAAAGCCGTGCCAAGGAGCGCATCTTCTCTTTCCGCGACAAGTTCAACCAATGGGACCCCAAGAACCAGCGTCCCGAGTTGTGGGACATCTACAACAGCCGCATACACAAAGGCGAAAGCATCCGTGTGTTCCCCCTGAGCAACTGGACCGAGCTGGACATCTGGCAGTATATACGTCTGGAGAACATTCCCATCGTGCCCCTCTATTTTGCCAAGAAACGCCCGGTGGTGGAAATTGACGGCAATCTGATTATGCCCGATGACGACCGTCTGCCGGCAGAATACCGCGACAGGATTCAGGAGAAGATGATCCGCTTCCGCACCTTGGGCTGCTGGCCTTTGACGGGTGCCGTGGAGAGCGAGGCTTCCACCATCGAGGAGATTGTGGAGGAGATGATGACCACTACCAAGAGCGAGCGCACCACCCGTGTGATAGACTTCGACCAGGAGGCGTCCATGGAGCAGAAGAAGCGCGAAGGTTATTTCTAAACAACAGCACCTATGGAACAAAGTAAAATGGATATAAAGGCATTCCTGGATGCCGATGAAAAGAAAGATTTGTTGCGTCTGCTCACGGCCGGTTCGGTGGACGACGGCAAAAGTACCCTGATCGGTCGTCTCCTGTTTGACAGCAAGAAACTGTATGAGGACCAGCTGACCGCCTTGGAGCGTGATTCGAAACGTGTGGGTAATGCCGGTGCGGGAAAAATCGATTATGCCCTGTTGCTGGATGGGCTGAAGGCTGAACGCGAGGAGGGTATCACCATTGATGTGGCCTATCGCTATTTCTCTACCAACAAACGCAAGTTTATCATTGCCGACACTCCGGGACATGAGCAGTACACCCGCAACATGATTACGGGAGGCAGCACGGCTAACCTGGCCATCATCCTGGTGGATGCACGTACCGGAGTCATCACGCAGACCCGTCGCCACACGTTCCTGGTAAGCCTTTTGGGCATCAAGCATGTGGTGCTTGCCGTGAACAAGATGGATTTGGTGGACTTTGACGAAAACGTATTCAACAACATCCGAAAAGAGTATCAGCAATTGGTTGACCGACTGGATATCGAGGACGTGAGCTATTTCCCCCTCAGCGCCTTGGAGGGCGACAACGTGGTGGAGAAGAGCGACCGCACGCCTTGGTACGAGGGACCGGCCTTGCTCGACTTTCTGGAGACGGTGCCCATCCATCTGGACCGTAACATGAAAGATTTCCGTTACCCCGTGCAGTATGTACTTCGTCCCAATCTGGATTTCCGCGGCTTCTGCGGCAAAATCGCTTCGGGCGTGGTGAGGAAAGGTGACGAGGTGGTGGCCCTGCCCAGCATGAAGCACTCACGTGTGAAGGGTATCCATACCTATGAGGGCGAACTGGATGAGGCCTTCTGCCCCATGTCGCCCGTTATTACCTTGGAGGACGAAATCGACATCTCGCGTGGTGAGATGATTGTCCACCCCGATAATATTCCTTACATCGGCCGTAATTTCGAGGCCATGCTGGTGTGGATGGACGAGGAACCGATGGACAGGAACAAGCAGTTCTTCATCAAGCACAATACCAACACGTCACGCAGCGTTATCCAAAGCATCGAATACCGTGTGGATGTGAACACCATGGAGCATCTGGCACCCGAATCGTTCAAGCTGAACGAGATTGGTTGCGTACACATCACCACGGCAAAGAGTCTTTATTTCGATGCCTACAAGAAGAACAAGCAGACGGGTGCATTCATCCTTATCGACCCCATCACTAACTACACCAGTGCCGTTGGCATGATTGTCCGCCCTCTTGAGGAGGATTCAATGAACGTAATCGAGGTTCCCACCATCGACATGAAGAAACTGGGTATTGGCGGGGAGCACACCGAAGCACTGGAAAAGGCTGTGAAGGAACTTAATCGTCAGGGCATTGAAGTTAAACTCGTCAAGTAAGTATTGTCTATGGGATTGATTGAATTCAGCAAACTTCCGGTCAACACTCTTGTGGGTGCCGATTGGAAGACCTTCAAAATATTGAACAAAGACCAACATGTCGCGAAGAATAAGCGTGGCAAGTACTATCTTACCAAGATTATCTGCCGCATATTGAGTGTTCTTTCTCCATTGCAGGAACGTAAATACAGGAAAAAACTGAAGAACCAGCCTCTGCAACACGACCCTGTGTTTATCTTGGGTCATTGGCGCAGTGGCACCACCTTCGTCCACAACATCTTCGCGCAAGACCCTCGATTTGGCTTCACCACTACGTATCAGACGGTATTTCCCCATTATGTGATGGCCATGCAGTGGCTGTTCAAGCCTGTCATGGGGTGGCTCATGCCCAACCATCGCCCCACGGACAACATGGAACTGGCGCCCGACCTGCCACAGGAAGAGGAGTTTGCCTTGCAGAACACCTGCCCCTACAGCTACTACAACTTCTGGTTCTATCCCGAAAGGATGCAGGAATATTGCGATCGTTTTCTGACGATGAAAGACGCCATTTCGGATGAGATTGCCGATTTCAAGGACAAGTTCGACAAGCTGGTGAAGATCAGTCTGTGGAACTCTCGCCGAGGCGTGAAGGATGCCCAGTATCTGAGCAAGAACCCTCCGCACACAGGTCGCGTGAAAACTCTTGTCGAGATGTATCCCAATGCGAAGTTCATCTTCTTGATGCGCAATCCCTATACGGTGTTCGAGAGCAGCCGCTCGTTCTTTACGAACACCATCGCGCCGCTTGAATTGCATTCCATCTCCTTGGAAGAGATGGAGAAGAACATCCTGCGCAATTATGTCGAGCTGTATAACGCTTATCAGGAGCAGAAGAGGTACATCCCCGAAGGAAATCTCTATGAGATTCGTTTTGAAGATATCGAGAAGGACGCGCTGGGAATCACCGAGAAGATTTACCACGACCTGCAGATTCCCGGGTGGGAAGAGGCCAAACCTGCCATTGTAAAGTATATCAATGGCAAGAAGAGCTACAAGAAGAACAAGTATGAATACGACAAACGTACGGTTCAATTGGTGAACGAGGCTTGGGGACCCATCCTTGACGAGTGGGGGTACGAGCGTTTGTAAGGCGATAAATAAATTCGAAGAGACTGTCTAACTTTGGTTGTTAGACAGTCCCTTTATATTTGGCAGAAAAGCCTTCGGTATTAAGACAAAAAGCATTAATCATAAAAAGAAGAGCGTTGGGGAATCTCCTCAGCGCTCTTCTTTTTAATAGGTTATCCTTTACGTGTCTGATTCCAATGGCCTCACGATGAAATCTATGCTGTTCCTTTGGTTTAATCCAACTTGAACTTCAACATTCGTCCGTTGTTGGCCGGCACAAGAACACTGGTCGGGCGGTCGGATGCGAAAGAAATGTGATGGGGGTGGTCGGTGAGAAGTCCCTCAGCCTTCACATCATATTTCTCGGGCAAACCATATAACTCGAACACATGCCGAGGGATGTTTATCTGAACCTCCGTGTCAACATTGCCGAAGTTTGCCACCACCAATATCAGTTCCTTGTCCAACCGACGCAGAAAAGCATATTGTTTTCCGGGATTGAAACGAGGATTCCGCAGATTGGCGTACATCAAATCATAAAAATCGCCCTCACGAAGGGCATCTTCCTGGTTGCATAGGTTCAGGACTTTGCTATAGAACTGCTGAAGACTGACTTCGTCGGGAGTCAGTTTGCGGTTGTTGAACTTATTTCCGTTTCTCCATCTTCGTATCTTGTCAATACTCCAATAATCGAAGATGGTGGTTCGTCCGTCGCGACCGCTAAAGCCCTCGGCATCCATACCACGTTCTCCCAATTCCTGACCGAAATAGATCATCATCGGATTGCGTCCCATACAAGAACTCACGATGAGGGGGGCACGTCCCTTATTAGGACTTCCTGCAAAGAACTCGCTGGCCAAACGCTGTTCATCGTGGTTTTCCAGGAAGTTAAGCATGTGGTCGCGAATGTCATCCACATCCTGCCAACAGCGGGTGATGTCCGTCGCACCGGCATATCCGCAAGTCACGGCACGCAAGGTGTCATACAATCCGACCTTGTCATACAGGTAATCGAAATGTCCTTGATGAATGAAATTGCGATATTCCCTGGGATTGTACACCTCTGCGATAAAAATGATGTTGGGATATTTGGCCTTTACCTGCGTAATGGCCCACTTCCAAAACTCCACGGGCACCATCTCAGCCATATCACATCGGAAAGCATCAACCTCTTTGCCTGCCCAGAAGAGCAGGATGTCGAGCATCTTCTTCCAGGTGTTGGGCACCGGACTGAAATAAGTTTTATGTCCGTCGACATAATCGATACCGTAGTTCAGCTTCACCGTCTCATACCAATCGTTTTTACCCACCCAGGCACTGAAATTGTCGTTACCTGTGGCACGTGCGGGATGCTCCGAATAGCCGCAAAGGTCGAAATCACCGGCCTGTAGCGGTTGGTTGGGGCTGTAATAGAAATTGTTCTGAGGCGAGAAAGCCTGGTCCGTATTATCATCTTCGCCAAGATCCTTCACTCCATTGGGCTTGACATCACTATGATAACATCGGGCCACATGGTTCGGCACAAAATCCATTATCAGTTTGAGCCCTGCGTCGTGAGTTCTCTTAACCAGAGCCTCAAATTCCTTCATTCGGGCTGGGACACTGGTTGCAAGGTCGGGGTCGATGTCGTAATAATCCTTTATAGCATAGGGTGAACCTGCGCGGCCTTTGATTACTCCTGCATGGTCCCGGGGGATACCATACATGGAATGGTCTGTCTGAGTGGCATGCTCAATCAGACCCGTGTACCAAATATGCGTGGCTCCCAGGCCGGCAATCTGTTTAAGAGCTGTGGGGGTGAAGTCGTTCATCTTGCCACAGCCATTCTCTGATTGGCTGCCCCATGGGCGACATGTACGCAGGTCGTTACCGAACAAACGGGTAAAGACCTGGTAAATGATTATCTTTTGATGTGTGTGCATTTTAAACACCCTGGATGGTTACATCCAATCCCTTGGCAATCTTTGAAATCATGCCTTGCAAAGCTTTGCCGGGACCGCACTCGGTGAACTCGGTGGCACCTGCCGCCAACATATTCTGGACCTCCTGTGTCCAACGCACACTTGCAGTGAGCTGGGCAATCAGGTTCTGCTTGATCTCGTTGGCATCGGTGTGAGCCTTGCCGTCGACATTCTGGTATACGGGACACATAGGTGCCATGAATTCGGTTTCGGCAATGGCTTTCTCCAATTCTTCTTTGGCAGGTTGCATCAGAGGGGAATGGAAAGCACCGCCCACAGGCAAAGGCAGAGCACGTTTGGCACCGGCCTCCTTACATTTCTCACATGCAAGTTCCACGGCTTCCTTGTTACCGCTGATCACCAACTGGCCGGGATTGTTGTAGTTGGCACAGACAACGGGCTTCTCTTCGGTGCTGATTTCCGCACAAATCCGTTCAATCTGCTCATCGGGCAATCCGATAATTGCCGCCATGCCACCGGGCACAACATCGCAGGCCTTTTGCATAGCCAAGGCACGTGCATGCACAAGTCGCAAAGCGTCCTCAAACTTCAAGGCGCCACTGGCAGCCAAAGCACTGAACTCACCCAAAGAATGGCCGCCGACCATATCGGGCTGGAACTCATCACCCAAGCAGATGGCTGTGATTACGCTATGAAGAAACACGGCAGGCTGGGTGACCTTTGTCTGTTTCAGGTCCTCTGCGGTGCCCTCAAACATAATGTCAGTAATGCGGAAACCTAAAATCTCGTTGGCCTTTTCAAACAACTCTTTTGCAGTTGCATTACTCTCATACAGGTCTTTACCCATACCTGTGAACTGTGCTCCCTGACCGGGGAAAACAAATGCTTTCATAATAAAATACTTTTTACCTTAAATATATATATAATAAATACGCGTGCAAAGGTAATCATTTTATATGAATAAAATATATAATGAGTAATGGAAAACTCGTTATGTTGCTTCCCAACATGTTCTTTGGCTAAGAGGACTTCGGAAAAACATCAACATGTTCTCATCAAAACATGAACATGTTTTTAAAAAAGATGAACATGTTTTCCCCAAAACATCCACATGCTTTTGAATTGTCTTGATCGTGTGTCGCCAAAAAAAATGTAGGCAAAAAAATAATAAGGCATAACAAAAAAAGTGAACAAAGAGAACGGATGTTTCAAAACATTTTGTTAACTTTGCACCAAATAAAAACCTGAACTTCTTTCTTTCAAGATGAAGCACAGACAACATGATACTTTTTCCTTAACGGGAATACCTATATGAGCCACCTCCGGTAGTAGCGTCAACCGGTTTGAGTGGCTCATTTTTTATCCACATATCAACAAATTTCAATCGAAAAAATCAGAAGTTTAACGTGTAACAAACTAATAAATAATGAAAAGGGCAACATTAAGGCTACAAGATGGTACCGAGTTTCAAGGTTATGCCTTTGGAGCGGATTTGGCCACATCCGGTGAGGTGGTGTTCAACACGGCTATGGCCGGCTATCCGGAAACTCTGACCGATCCCTCCGGATCCGGTCTGATTATGGTTCTTACCTATCCTTTGGTGGGAGGCTATGGCGTTCCTTCTGTAGAGGCAAAGGAAGCGAACGGTCTGTACAGTTTCATGGAGAGTGAAAAGATCTGCGTGAAAGCAATTGTCGTAGGCGACTATAGCCCCGAGTTCTCTCATTGGAATGCTAAGGAAAGCCTGGACGCGTGGATGAAACGTGAAGGCATCCCCGGTATCACCGGCGTTGACACTCGCCAGTTGACCAAGATGTTGCGTGATAAAGGGACTATGATGGGTACCATCATTCCCGAGGGCGTTTCTGCCTCTGAACCTCAAGTTGAGGACGCTAATTTGGTGGAGTTGGCAAGTTGCAAGGATGTAATCACCTATCAACCCACGGGTACACCAGTCGGAAAGCGGGTGGTACTGGTGGATTGTGGTGTAAAACATTCGACAATCAAATACTTGCTGGATTGTGGCTTAGAGGTTGTTCGCGTGCCTTGGAACTATGATTTCAACGAATTGTCCTTTGACGCTTTATTCCTGGCCGATGGTCCGGGCAATCCGGATATGTGTGTGGCCACAATAGAAAATATTAAGAAATTCCTGGCCAATCCCACGGTTCGGCCCTGTATGGGAATCTGTCTTGGCAATCAGTTGCTCGCCAAGGCTGCCGGGGCAACAACCTCCAAACTTAAATATGGTCACCATGGCCACAGCATTCCCGTTCGTGAGGTAGGTTCTACCAAATGCTATGTCACTACCCAGAACCACAACTACGCGGTGGATGCTTCTACGCTGAACAGCGATTGGGAGGAATGGTTCCAAAATATGAATGACGGCTCGAACGAAGGCGTTCGTCATAAGAAAAATCCCTGGTTTGCCGTTCAGTTCCATCCGGAAACCAATCCCGAAGCCGGCGATACGAAAAATCTCTTAAATAAATTCATTGAAACATTGAAATAAGGAAGCACAACTTATTTGTTTATAAAAGGTAAAGCTATGACAGAAAACAAAATAAAGAAAGTTCTGCTTTTGGGCTCGGGAGCTCTGAAGATAGGCGAAGCCGGTGAGTTTGACTATAGCGGCTCTCAGGCACTGAAGGCATTGAAAGAGGAGGGTATAGAGACGGTACTTATCAACCCCAACATCGCTACCGTGCAAACCTCTGAAGGCGTTGCTGACCAAATCTATTTCTTGCCCGTGACTCCTTATTTCGTGGAGCGTGTTATTCAAAAGGAGAAACCCCAAGGCATCCTTTTGGCCTTCGGCGGACAAACCGCCTTGAACTGCGGTGTGCAGTTGTTCAAGTCCGGCGTATTGGAGAAATATAACATACAGGTACTGGGCACACCCGTCCAGACCATCATTGACACCGAAGACCGTGAACTCTTTGTTCAGCGTTTGGACGAGATTGACGTAAAGACCATCAAGAGCCAGGCCTGTGATGATGTGGAACAGGCTGCGGCGGCAGCCAAGGAACTGGGCTACCCCGTTATCATACGTGCGGCCTTTGCCTTGGGTGGCTTGGGCAGCGGTTTTTGCGATAACGAAGAGGAGTTGCGCAAGCTGGCAGAGAAGTCTTTTGCATTCTCGCCCCAGGTGTTGGTAGAGAAAAGCCTGAAGGGTTGGAAGGAGATTGAATATGAAGTGGTGCGTGACCGTTACGACAATTGTATCACGGTCTGCAACATGGAGAACTTCGACCCTCTGGGTATCCATACGGGAGAGAGTATCGTGATAGCTCCCACCCAAACGCTTTCCAACAGCGAGTGCGAAAAGCTTCGTTCGCTGGCCATTCGCATCGTTCGTCACGTGGGCATTGTGGGAGAGTGTAATGTGCAGTTTGCTCTTGACCCCCAAAGTGAAGACTATCGCGTGATCGAGATTAATGCACGACTTTCACGAAGCTCTGCATTGGCTTCTAAGGCAACCGGTTACCCTCTTGCGTCTGTGGCAGCCAAGATTGGTCTTGGGTATGGTTTGTTTGAACTCAAGAACAGTGTTACCAAGACCACAAGTGCCTTTTTTGAGCCTACAATCGACTACGTAGTATGCAAGATTCCTCGTTGGGATTTAGGCAAGTTCCGTGGAGTGGATCATGAGATTGGTTCAAGCATGAAGTCTGTGGGCGAGGTGATGGCCATCGGTCGCAATTTTGAGGAAGTTATTCAGAAGGGGTTGCGCATGATCGGACAAGGTATGCATGGCTTCGTGGGTAACAAGGAACTTCAGATTGATGATATCGATTCTGCCCTGAAGGCTCCCACCGACAAGCGTATCTTTGTCATCGAAAAGGCATTCATCGCCGGCTACACGGTTGATCAGATTCACGAACTCACAAAAATCGACAAGTGGTTCTTGGAGAAACTGCTTCACATATTCAACATCAATCAGGAATTGCACAAGCAGACCTTCGGCACACTTTCCCCAGAGCTTCTCCGTCAAGCCAAGGTTTATGGTTTCACCGACTTCCAGGTGGCACGTGCTTTGGGCATGGAGAAGGAGATGGATATTGATGAAGCTCTGCTGATGGTTAGAAAAAAACGTAAGGACCTGGACATCGTTCCCTATGTGAAGCAGATTGACACCTTGGCAGGCGAATATCCCGCACAGACCAACTATCTCTACCTTACTTACAATGCCGTGGCTCACGACATCGAGTTCGCACAGGACCATCGCAGCATTGTGGTGTTGGGTTCGGGAGCATACCGCATCGGCTCCAGCGTAGAGTTCGACTGGTGTGGCGTGCAGGCATTGAACACCATCCGCAAAGAGGGCTTCCGCTCTGTGATGATTAACTATAACCCTGAGACGGTATCCACCGACTACGACATGTGCGACCGCCTCTATTTCGACGAGCTCACTTTCGAGCGTGTGCTCGATATTGTGGACCTTGAAATGCCCAAGGGATGCATCGTGTCCACCGGCGGACAGATTCCAAATAACCTGGCCATGAAGCTTGACGCTCAGCAGGTGCCCATCCTGGGAACACAGGCCAAGTATATCGACAATGCCGAGGACCGCGACAAGTTCTCTGCCATGCTCGACCGCATTGGTGTGGACCAACCTGAGTGGAGTGCCCTGACCTCTATGGAGGACGTGAATAAGTTCATAGAGAAAGTAGGCTTCCCTGTGTTGGTTCGTCCCAGCTACGTGTTGAGTGGCGCAGCCATGAACGTGTGCAGCAACCAGGAGGAGCTGGAGCGTTTCCTCACCCTTGCTGCCAATGTGTCTAAGAAGCATCCGGTGGTAATATCCAAGTTCATGCAGAACACCAAGGAGGTGGAGATGGACGCTGTGGCCAAGGATGGCGAGATACTGGCTTATGCCATCAGTGAACATATCGAGTTTGCCGGTGTGCATTCAGGTGACGCTACCATCCAGTTCCCCGCACAGAAGCTTTATGTGGAGACCGTTCGTCGTATCAAAAAGATTAGTGCGCAGATTGCCCGTGAACTTTGCATTTCCGGTCCCTTCAACATCCAATACTTGGCTCGCGACAATGAAATCAAGGTGATTGAGTGTAACCTGCGTGCCTCCCGTTCCTTCCCCTTCGTGAGCAAGGTGCTCAAGGTGAACCTCATCGAGATGGCCACCCGGGTGATGCTGGGTTTGCCTGTCAAGAAACTTGAGAAATCTTTCTTCGACTTTGACTATGTTGGCATCAAGGCCTCGCAGTTCAGCTTCAACCGCTTGCAGAAGGCCGACCCGGTTTTGGGCGTTGACATGAGTTCAACGGGTGAGGTAGGTTGTTTGGGTGCAGACACCAATAGCGCCCTGTTGAAGGCAATGCTCTCTGTGGGGCATCGCATTCCCAAGAAGAATATCCTGCTGTCCACCGGCGGAGCTAAGGAGAAGGCCTCTTTGCTCGATGCCGCCCGTCAGCTTAAGGAACATGGTTACAATATCTATGCCACGGGTGGCACCAGCGCCTATCTCACACAAAATGGTGTGGAGAACACCTTGGTGCATTGGCCCAGTGAGGATGGGCAGCATCCTCAGGCTCTTGATCTGATGCACCATCACGAGATTGACATGGTGGTGAATATTCCCAAGGATTTGAGCACACACGAACTGACCAATGGCTACAAGATTCGTCGTACAGCCGTTGACCTGAACATTCCTCTCATCACCAATTCTCGTTTGGCTGCCGCCTACATCAACGCTTTTTGCACAATTCCCGTTGATGAGTTGGCCATCGAAAGCTGGAGCGAATATAAGTAAAGCATTTTATTCACGATAAGAGGCTGTGCCTAATGTACAAGCGCCCCATAAGTCAGACAAAGACTTTTGGGGTGCTTCTTTTATTCCTGTCAAAAACATGGCGATGAACGAACCATAATATCGCCTTGTTTCTGACACGGACAACGAGAAACCTGTCCGGGTGAACCAATTGCCTGTAACGGCGCAGCAATTCATCAAACAACATTTCGCCGACCGCAAGGTGGCACTGCCCAAAGTGGAAACCGAATTCGTATCGAAGAGCTATGAAGTCGTCTTCGCCGATGGCGACCACATCGACTTCGACAGCAAAGGCAACTGGAAAGAAATCGAATGTAAGTCATCCTCTGTACCCACAGCTGTCATTCCCATAAAAAACATGGAGTATATTCACGAGAATTATCCCGATACGACCGTCAGGAAAATTGAGAAGGACCTTCGGGAATATGAAGTTAAACTATCCAATTGCGTGGAACTCTCTTTTGATTTGAAATTCAATCTAAAAGACATCGACATGTGATGGTGCAAAAAGGGGCTGTGACGTAATTAAGGTTTATCTGGCACCGCAGACCCTGAAAAAACATCTTGATGTTTTTCAGGGTACCGGGATGCTGTATATTACGGCACAGCCTCTTTTATGGGAGCATTGCAGGGGGCTGAATCAAATGATGTCCTATCTTTTGTTAAAGATGATTTTAGCGGGAAGTTTCACAAGCTTTTTGTTTTCCACACGCTTGAAGGTCGTGCCACCCTTTTGCTCAAGCAACAGAGTGGAATCGTTCTCCCATACCAACCTGACGGCTTGGGTCTCACTGCCCAAATCGTTGGAAAAATGCACCACGGCCTCGTTGTCGTTTACTTTTTTCACGCCGGTGATGGCCCACACTCCGTAAATACCGCGACCGCTCACATAGCCATTGAGCGGGCCGAACATTTCCAATCCGGGCACTTCAATGCTTTCTTCATAAAGGTCTGCCTCAATAGTCAGGTTCATCTCCCGGTTTTCGGCCTTAAATTTCCATGGCTCTGCCGCACCAATTGTGGTGGAAAGAAAGGAAATCACGGCAATAAGCGTTTTCTTCTTCATGATGGCAAAGATAGAAAAATGAATTGACATACATCAACTTCTTTAGTAATGTTTAGCGATTAAAGCAACACAAACGTTGTGTTATTAAATATTTTATCTATCTTTGTACATGATTTATAAATCTTGTTTAATTACTGACAAAACAAACTGATTTTATCCTGTGAATCAACTGATGAAACCTGATTTTATTTTTGAGGCCAGTTGGGAAGTCTGCAACAAGGTGGGTGGCATCTATACCGTGCTTTCGACTCGTGCCAAGACTCTTGTTCAAGAATTTGGCGACAATCTTATATTTATCGGTCCGGATTTCGGCAATGATGACAACCCTTTGTTTTTGGAGGACAAGGAAATGTTGTCGGCTTGGGTAAAAAAAGCCAAGACGGAAGGTCTGAATGTCAGGGTAGGGCGGTGGAATATCCCCGGCCGCCCTGTCAGCGTCCTGGTGGATTTCCGTCCGTATTTTCCCATTAAGAATGACCTCTATGGGGCGGCTTGGGCTGATTATGGGGTTGATTCCCTACATGCCTATGGTGACTACGACGAGGCCTCGATGTTCTCGTATGCCTCCGGCAGAGTAGTGGAGAGCTATTACAATTTCGCTCTAAGTAAGAAGGCGGAAAAGGTTATATTCCAAGCTCATGAGTGGATGACCGGATTGGGTGCCTTGTTTGTTCGCAAACATGTGCCTCAGGTGGCTACAATCTTCACCACGCATGCCACCAGCATCGGACGATCCATCGCAGGAAACAACAAACCCCTCTATGACTATCTCTACGCCTACAACGGTCGTCAGATGGCCGGTGAGTTGAATATGGAAGCCAAGCACAGCATTGAGCGTCAGACGGCTCATAATGTGGACTGTTTCACTACGGTGAGTGATGTCACCGCACGTGAATGTCAGCAGTTGCTGGACTTGAAGTGTGACGAGGTGTTGATGAACGGTTTTGAACCCGATTTTGTGCCTGTTGCCGGCAAGTTTGCCTCAGCACGTAAGCAGGCACGCAAGCGGTTGTTGCAAGTGGCCGCTGCGCTCACCGGAAAAAAATACGACGACAAAGAGACCCTTTTGGTGGCAACCAGTGGCCGATATGAATGGAAAAACAAAGGCATCGATGTGTTTATCAACAGCCTCTATCGGCTCAGCCGGTCCGAGGACCTGAAACAAAAGGTGGTCGCCTTTATCGAAGTACCCGGATGGGTGGCCGGTCCACGCGAGGATTTGCAGGAACGTTTGACCCAAAACACGGAATCTGCCATGCCTTTAACCAGTCCTGTGGTCACCCATCATCTGCACAATGAGGACACCGATAGCGTGCTTGGCACCCTTCGTTTCTTGGGATTGGAGAACCGGGGCGACAGCATGATTGATGTGATTCTCGTTCCCTGCTATCTGGATGGTGAGGATGGTGTCTTCAACATGCACTACTACGATTTGCTTGTCGGTCTTGACCTCAGTGTCTACCCCTCTTATTATGAGCCTTGGGGATACACACCGTTGGAGAGTGTTGCCTTCAAGGTTCCCACGGTAACCACCGATCTCAGCGGCTTTGGTGTGTGGGTAAATCTCCTTAAGGGCGGACAAAGCAGCATCCACGAGGGTGTGGAGGTTATCCATCGAACGGACTACAACCAAGACGAGGTGGCCGAACAAATCTCTCAAACCATCCGGGAATTTGCCGCTATGAATGCCACAGCACGTAACAAAGCCCGCAAGGCTGCTGCCCAAGTGGCTGAGAAGGCCGAATGGAAGCACTTCATCTCCTATTATTATAAGGCTTACGATATTGCTTTGCGTAAGGCAGAAGATCGGTTGACCTACAAATAGAAATTTACAATTTATATATTAACACATAATACTTATGAAGATTAAAGCAAGCAATGCTAACCAGATTGCCTTCCGCCCCGTGGCAGTGAAGAGTTCAATCCCCGAGGAACTTAGCAAGCTGGAAGAGTTGTCGCGTAACATGTGGTGGGCGTGGAACCATAGTGCCCGCAGCCTGTTCACCATGTTGGACCCCGAACTTTTCAAACAAGTCGGTGGCAACCCTGTTATGTTGCTGGAGCGTTTGAGCTACGAGCGTCTGCAGGAACTGGCAAAGGACAAGAAGGTCCTGAAGAAGTTGGACGACGTGTACAAGGAGTTCCGCACCTACATGGATGTGGAGCCCGACAAAACGCGTGCCAGCGTGGCCTACCTCTGCATGGAGTTCGGTCTTAATCAGGTTCTTAAGATTTACTCTGGCGGTTTGGGTATTCTGGCCGGTGACTATATCAAGGAGGCAAGCGATTCTAATGTCGATATGTGTGCCGTAGGTTTCCTGTATCGTTACGGCTATTTCACCCAGACATTGAACATGGAGGGTCAGCAGATTGCCAATTATGACGCTCAGAGTTTCAATTCCCTGCCTATCGAGCAGCAACTCAACGAGGACGGCACTCCCTTTGTGGTAGATGTTCCTTATATGGATTATTATGTGCACGCATATGTGTGGCGTGTCAACGTTGGTCGTGTGAAGCTTTATTTGCTTGACACCGACAACGATATGAACTCTGAGTTCGACCGTCCCATTACCCATGCCCTGTATGGCGGTGATTGGGAAAACCGCATGAAGCAGGAAATCCTGCTTGGTATCGGTGGCGTGTTGATGTTGAATAAATTGGGTATCAAGAAGGACGTCTATCACTGCAACGAAGGCCACGCAGCACTCTGCAACGTACAGCGTTTGGTAGACTATGTTCAGAGCGGTATGTCGTTCACCCAGGCATTGGAGCTTGTTCGTGCTTCCAGCCTCTATACGGTGCACACTCCCGTTCCCGCAGGTCATGACTATTTCGACGAGCCTCTGTTTGGCAAATACCTCAGCGGATATGCCAACCTTTTAGGCATCAGCTACAAGGACTTCATCGGCATGGGGCGCATGAATCCCGAGGACAATTCCGAGCGCTTCTGTATGAGTACTTTCGCTTGCAACACTTCTCAGGAGGTCAACGGTGTAAGCTGGCTTCATGGCGAGGTGAGCAAGAAGATGTTTGCCGGCATATGGAACGGCTACTTCCCCGAGGAGAGCCACGTGGGTTACGTAACCAATGGCGTGCACTTCCCCACATGGTGCGCCAACGAGTGGCGTAAACTCTATCAAAAGCACTTTGACGCCAATCATATTTATGACCAGAGCAACCAGAAAATCTGGGAGGCCATCTACAATGTGAGTGATGACGAGATTTGGGAAACCCGTACGGCTCTTAAAAACAAATTGGTAGATTATATCCGTCAGCAATTCAAGGAAAGCTGGCTCAAGAACCAGGGTGATCCCGCCCGTGTGCTTGGCCTGATGGAGAAGATTAATCCCAATGCCTTGCTGATTGGTTTCGGTCGACGCTTCGCAACCTACAAGCGTGCCCATCTGTTGTTCACCGACCTTGAGCGTCTGGAGAAGATTGTCAACAATCCCAATTATCCCGTGCAGTTCCTTTACACCGGTAAGGCTCACCCCGCAGACGGTGCCGGTCAGGGGCTGATCAAGCGTATCTACGAGATCAGCCAGATGCCTCAGTTCCTGGGCAAGATTATCTTCCTGGAAAACTATGACATGCAATTGGCCCGTCGCCTGATCAGCGGTGTTGATATTTGGATGAACACTCCCACCCGTCCCTTGGAGGCCAGTGGTACCAGCGGAGAGAAGGCTCTGATGAACGGAGTCGTTAATCTCAGTGTGCTTGATGGCTGGTGGTACGAGGGATATCGTGAGGGTGCAGGTTGGGCATTGACCGACAAACGTACTTATGAGAATCAGGGTTATCAGGATCAACTGGATGCCGCAACCATCTACAACATGCTTGAGAACGAGATTATGCCTCTCTATTACGCTCGTAACAGCAAGGGCTACAGCACCGGTTGGGTTAAGGTAATCAAGAACTCAATCGCCCAAATCGCTCCCCATTATACGATGAAGCGTCAGTTGGATGACTACTACAGCCGCTTCTACAATCCTATGCGCGACCGCTTTGCCAAAATTTCCAAAGACAACAACAAGTTGGCCAAGGAGATTGCCGCATGGAAGGAAGACGTTGTGAACAAGTGGGACGGCGTGCGTGTTGTGTCTGTAAGTAAGCCCGATGATGTGACGAGCGGCAGCATTATGAGCGGAAAGAAGTACACCATCCAATATGTCATCGATGAAAACGGCTTGGATGATGCACTTGGCTTGGAGCTTATCACCTTGCAAACCGACAGCAACGGTCAGGATCATATCCACAAGGTTGAGCCCTTCAAGATGGTGAAGCGTGAGGGTAACCTCTATACATTCGAACTGGAGCACATGCTTGGCTATGCCGGTTCGTTCAAGGTGGCTTACCGTCTCTATCCCAAGAACGAGAACCTGCCTCATCGTCAGGACTTCTGCTACGTGAAGTGGTTTAACTAATTATATCTCCGACGATAATTTCATTGTGCCTGCTTCCTTAATAGTGAGGGAGCAGGCCTTTTTTTATTTGTCTTTTCATGGTTTTTCCTTATCTTTGCGTGTATGAAGACGCATCTCAATATTGGTATTGTTGGACTGGGAAAACGTGGGACGGCCACGTTGCAACGCTATCGTCACCTGTCTTCCCAAGCCTGTTTTATGGCGTTGTGTGATACTTATGCGCATCAATGCCAGGAAGCTAATAAATTGCTTTTAGAGTCAGGACGTAAGGATGCACAAATTCTTACTTTGGATGAGATGTGTCAAAGCAAGGAAATTGACTTTGTGTATGTGTGTACCAACTGGGAATCGCATGCGGAAATCGCCATAAAGGTTCTGGAAGCAGGCAAGAGTGTGGCTTTGGAGATACCTGCCGCCACGAATTTGCCTGACTGCAAACGTCTAAGGGAAGCGGCAGAAAAGAGTAAGGGTAGGGTGTTGATGTTGGAAAACTGCTGTTTCGACCCCTTCCATCTGGGCATGATGGGCATGGTGAAAGCCGGCGTGTTGGGGGAAATCTCGCATCTTGAGGGCGCGTATATTCACTATTTGGGAGACCAGGCTGCCACCGGTTTTTCTGGAAATCCATATCCCACGCATGGTATAGGCCCCGTCTGTCAGTTGCTTGGTGATGACAGATTGGAAAGCATTTGTTCAATAAACGGTGGAAATAGTTTAAACCACAGTCTATTAAAAACAAGAGACGGGAAGTCTGTTCTTCTTCAATTTGACGAAACCACTCCACGACCATATAGCCGCATGCAAACCTTATGCGGTACGAAAGGCTTTGTTCAGAAATATCCTTTACCAACGGTTCAAGTGGGTACTGCTGTTTATGCCGGTGACAAAGCGTTGGACTACGTATCACAATACATTGATTCCAAATACCAATCGTTGATTGACGAAGGAAGTGCCAAGGGCGTTGAAAATATCATGAACTATATCATGGACAGGCGTGTTGTGGATTCTCTGCTTCAAGGCACACCTTTTGAGATTTCCCTTGATGATGCTTTGACGTGGAGTTCGATTATTGCTTTGTCTGCACAATCGGTACAAAACGAGGGCGAATGGATAAGTGTTGAATAACGAGCATATATTTATGCACGTTTTTATCCATACAGGGTTCCAAGGTAAAAAACTTTTCCAATAGGTTAACATCTTTTGTTTGCATTGATGTCATCATAACAGACAAGAATCGTACAATATCATAATCACGTTATTATCAAGAGCTTGCATTTGTACACACATTTTACGGAAAACATCATGATATTTCGGCAAAAACATCACGATGTTTTTCAAAAACGTCTTGATGAATGAATCAAAACATCGCGGTGAATCACTTCGTTCACCGCGATGTTTGCACCAACAACACCGGACGTACATTTTTTCTCTTCAAATAATTTTATTTTTATCTGGAAGCATCTTGCTGAAATCCTCAGCAGATTGCATAATAATGAATGTATCATTATGACAAAAACAACCCAACAAAATAGAATAGAGATTATGTTTAATCCGTAAATGCAAAACAGATAATTATTTTACGAGAACCCATACGTAAAGCAACATAGGATGGATGTTATTTGGTGAATCCCTTAAAATTGTGAAGACTCCCTATGTTGTCTTTGACGCCTAACTATCCTTCATTATTTTTAAATAGTAGAAGTTTGTGTCTTTTTGGGTGAAACCCATTGACTGGTAAAGCCGGTTGGCGGCAACACGGGATGGACGTGAGGTCAGCTGGATGGTGACGGGTGAGAACTCTTTTGCCTTCTCTATGGCAGCCACTACCAACTTCCTGCCGATACCACGACCCCGATATTCAGTGTTTACTACCACATCTTCTATGCTTGCCTTGCGCCCAGTGGGCGAAACAAAGGGGCACAATGTGGCGCAACCCGCTATTCTTTCGCCGTCTTTTGCAACAAACAAGAAAGCGTCCTTTATCACTTGACTTAATATCTCCGGCGTAGGATGACTATTGGACGAGAGTTGCCTCATCAATGATTCCAGCTGATGATATGGTGAATCGTCTAAAGAGTTAAGTAAATGTATTTCTATCATATATCAGTTCTTTGTTAAACTATCGGTTGCAAATCTGTTTAAAGTCGCAGCAGGCGCAGTCGACATCGGGCTGCGTGGTCTGACGGAACGGTGTCTGCGGATCAAAAATTTCGGCAAGCAGTTTTTTTAAGTAGTCTATAAACGTGTCTTGTGTGTCGTTATCGAAATCCACAGGTTGCCCGTTAAGCAGAAGATTGGGATTATAGAGTTCATCGGTTGCCTCGCGCACATAATAAAGAGCTGGAGATACGGGTAATGGCTGTCGGTCACGCATCAAAGCACAATAGAGAAACGTCTGGAGATAGTAATGTGAGTTTCCAATCTGTGGCACAGCAAAAATATCCTCAACCGACTTGATTTTTGCCTTAGGTGATGCCCCTGTTTTGTAGTCAAGAATGCGAAGCTGTTGTGATCCATCAGGCATACTGATAACATCCATTCGGTCTACTTTTCCTCCGATACGGAGATCAAGGCCGTTTATAGAGAGGGTATGATGAACACTTTCCTCCAATGCGTAGACCTCAAAGGGAGTATGCGCCATATCCCAACGCATGAGTGTCTTTATCATCCGACCAAGTATGCCACGGATGATGATGGAGAAGCCCGAAAAGAGGTTACCCCCTACTCCACTTGTTCCCGTTGGATAAAGATGGTTTATTTTGTATATAAACTCGTTATATGATGTTGAGTCAAGTATTGGTTGGAGAAGTGCATCACGTTCTTCTCGCCGGGTATAGGCATCATACTTGTCACCATAGAAGCAGTCCACCCAAAAGGCCAAATCAATGTAAGCATAGTATATAGGCAATTTTTTGTCGGGATTGCATATATCAGTGTAATCAGCTTTCAAAAGATGTTGCAGGTCTTTTTCTTCAATCTGTTTGTTTCCGTTCTTTGTCTTTGGAAGATGACGATACATGAATTCCGCACTGTCATGAAACAGCGTTCCCAAAAGACGGAAGTCAATCTCCTCGTCGGGCTTGTGAGGCACACTGAGGCAGGCCACATTCTGGTAGTAAAAGCGCACGGGACATGTAAGATATGAGGCCAATGCCGATGGGGAAAGGTCGTGGGTGGCTTTTAGCTTGTTATCAAATCGCTTGCGCATCAATTCAAGAACCTGAGGTGTCTTGGTGATTTCTATGGGTATGGTCCGATCTGTTCGCAGTTTGGGTTCCAAACGATGAAACTCGATGTTGAAGCCCGATTCCACCTTTAGCTGACGCAGAAAACGGCTCTGTTCACGTTGCGACACGCCATTGCTGTTATCATTATATATCAATGTAATGTCTTCGGCTCTTTGTATGGTACGATAGAAATAATAGGCAAATACAGCCGTCTTACGTTCGATGGTACTCAGATTAAAAGCTGTCTTCAGGCAGTAAGGTATCAGGGACGTGTCATCGACAGGTTTGGGCAAGAATCCCTCTTCCACCGATGTCATCACAATGTGTCTGAAGTCAAGATTACGTGCCTCCAACAATCCCATTACCTGCAGGCCATGGGTCATTTCTCCATGAAAGGGGACGCTTATGGTGGAGAAAGTACGACGCATGAGACGGTACAGTGTGGTTCGCAAGACTTGAAAATCCGGATTGTCCTGCAATTCGCGAAACTGGTTTAGGATACAGTAACACTGAAATATACTTTCAGCGTAGAGTTGCGACATCTTCTCATCCAGCGATGTATCTGAAGAAATTCGGAGTGACAGATGTTTCATTTGATCCGACAACCATTCAATCATCGCATGGTCATCGGACTGATATGTAATCTCGCCATCTGACCAAAAGGGATTGGTGGTGACCCGATTCAAAAAAGAAGTACGGAAGCGTCCCAAGGAAGCGTCCCAGCCGTAGGTCTGCAAATCGAGCAACGTCATCAGGTAGCCATAGACGGGTGTGTCCGTCAGAGGGAATCCCATCGTCACGTTCAATTGCTGAGGCAGCCGCTTTATACCGGCATTTTCCGCTCTTTGGGCATCTGTTTTCCCTGGAATTGAACTTAGCAGGGGGCGCAACAGACCTTCATTGCAAAGGATAATGGCCGTTTCGTTTTCCGGATCCGTCAGTTTCTCGTCTATCCAATGGGGCAGGTAGCGTATCTGAGCATTGTCGGTGGTGGTGGCCAGGAACCTTATCTTTTTATCCTTTGCAGTCAAGACTTTGAAGAGGTCCTCTGGCAATGCGTTGGGAAACCTCTTCAGATTCTGACGCATGAATACGCCCGCCTCATGAGGAGCGGAAAGATAGTAACGGTCATAATCCCAATAGAATGAGGCACGCCCCGCATCCTGAAGCGATTGGAAAAGCACCTCCTCGACATCATCAAGTACATTAAATCCCACAAAAACATAGTGCTTACCATCTGGGATGTCAAGTTGATGATTCTTGATTCTCTCTGCCACGCTGCGATAGATAGCCCCGGTGTAACCCAATCCTTGCCCTCTCAGTGTGGCATTCAATCGCTCATAAATCAGCGGCATGGCATTCCAGATGTCCGAAAAATGGCGTCTGAGTTCCGATTGATTGCCGATTTTTAGTGTAGAGAAGAAGTCTTCTAATGCTTGATGTTGCTCGTCCGAAAGGAAATCGGGGGCGCTCATCTCTTCCAAATCACGTGCATTAAGGAAAAGCTTTTCTGCATCCACCAAGTGCTTGTCGATGTCATCGAAGTCGGAAAGCATGATTTCCGCCCAACCATAGAAGTTGTCAAGCGACATCAGTTTATCTTCATCAACTCCCGTTTCCAGCATCGTTTCCCTATATATCTTATAGAGGATGCAAACCAGTCGAACGGGCTGGCACTTTTCCAAAGGACTAAACTGCATGAACAATTGGTCGATTGTAAGGTAGCCGGGTGCCCATACCGGACCGTTGGCCGCCTTGTAAAGCTGGCGGTCAAAGAACAGGGTGGCCCGTTTGCCGGGAAGCACGACAACAATATGATTGAGCTTGTTGCCCCATCTCTTCACCATATCGCGAGAAACCAATTCAAGAAACGATGTCATTTAACTTCCTCCACATGATTGTTATACACAAACCATAAATAGCCCTCTACCCTCTTTTCCGGGTACATCTGACTCATAAAACTCATATAATGCTGCACTTGGGTGATGTAACCGGGATTCGGATTACCGAACTTAAAGTCAACCACAATAATGCGCCCGTCCGGCATCATCATCACCCGGTCAGGACGGCGTGTACGTATCTCGCCCGATTCCTCCACAATCATGCTACACTCATTGAAGAGCTGCAGGCCGGGCTGAAACCACGCTTTCACTTGAGGATGCCGGAGCCCTTTCGCAATAAGTGACTCTGCTTGGCGGCGCTGCCGTACGGAATCAAAGACACCTTGGTCGGAAAGCCGCTGTATCACCCCGGGCAAATCATCGACCGTTGCAATCTGGCTGAGAACATAATGGAAAAGTTTACCTAAATGAATATAATCACTTTGATTTGAACCTGTTGCCAATTCATGTTCATACTCATCATCTCCGACAGACTGAGCTGCTACGAACTTGCGGGAAGGTTCGCTTTGGCGGAAGTCTGTGCTACCCTCAAAGGAACACATCTTTAAAGGAAGAGGACTATCTGCAGGGGAACCCGTGGGAATGAAATGCTCTAATGGTCCCTTCTTCCAAACTCCCTCGTCCTCGTCATATTGCAGGATGTCCTCCATCTCCAAAGCCTCAACAATAACATCGCCCAGGGTACGTGAACTGGCAGAAGGCTCTTTGGCAACGCTTTGCGACCCCCAAACAAACAAATTCTGTTCGGCTCGTGTGAAAGCCACATACAGCACATTGAGCGCATCCACGCGTCGGGCATCATGCTCTGCCACATAATCACCCGCCATATCGCTTTTCCGCATTCGGGAAGTGGCCCGGACAGGTACCAGACCAAGCATGTTCTCCGGTTCATTCGGCGGAGTACACCACAACACATCATCGTTCCTGTCCTTTTCAAAAGAATCGTCCAAGAAAGGAACGAATACGCTGTGGAACTGCAAACCTTTACTGGAATGAATGGTAAGAACACTGATTCCGTCCACTGCACTGGAGGGAATATTTTGCTTGTATAACGTGGTATCCCAATAGTCAAGGAAGGAATTCAGGTCACAGGGTTTGTCTGTCATATATTTGCCAAGTTCATCAAAGAAACAGAGCCAATAGGCATCCTGGTCCTCTATCTTGTCCAAATCGAGCAAACGATAGATATACTCACAGAGGTTATAAAGAGGCATTTGCGCCAACCGGGGTAACTGCTGCATGAAAGGGCCTAAGACGTCTTCGGCTTTTGCCGACAGATAATCCACTCCATCTGATTGTTTCTTTATGTCAATCAAATAATGCTGGATCAAATACCGAAGAGGAATGGATGAGGGTTGAGCCAGGTCCTCATCAGAAATCACACGAAGGGCACTAACAAGCATGTTGATGGCTAACGAATAACTCAGACGAAAGGCCTCGCTGCTTACCAATTTCAGTTGAGGAAATTCTTGAGCAAAAAACTCTACCAGCAAGGGAATGTGTCTGTTAAGACGGATTAGAATTGTCATCTCGTTATAAGGGATTCCGTATGTCTCATGCAGTTCAAGCATCTTCATCCCCATCTCGTACATGGTCACTCTTGTCCACTCGTCATCCGGTTCGTCCATGACATGAATCTGAACATGACCATGCCCAATCTTCACATCAGGAACCTGCTGTGCCACATCCGCATAGAGGTCTGTTAACTTAAATTCGGCATCGGGGTTCAACCTGTCCATACACTCGGCAGCACAACGGAAGAAGCGGTTGTTGAAATCCACCACATTGCCCATACTTCTGAAGTTACGGCTTAGCTGACGGGTCCGGACGTTCCAACGTTTTCCCTCCCCATTCATCAGGCCGTTTAAGATACTCCAATCTCCGTTTCTCCAGCGGTATATGCTTTGCTTTATGTCGCCGACAATCATTGACATACCTCCATTGGACAGGTTGTTCATCAGGAGCACCTTAAAGTTCTCCCATTGCAGCCGGCTTGTGTCTTGAAACTCGTCTATCATGACGTTTCGGAACTGCGTTCCGCTTTTCTCGAACACAAAGGGTGCATCACTCTCCTCCACCATCTTCTTCAGCAGGATGGGGGTATGCGCCAATGAAAACCGGTTGGCTTGTGCGTTTTCCTCTTTAATCTGACGGTCTATGGCACCCAGCGCACCCAAGGGGTGCAGGTTTGCCAAAAGGAGTTGAAGCGTGGTCACTTCGGATAGCATTTGGTCGCGAAGTGTACAGAGACTCTTTAGCCGGTCGGAAACCTGTTGCAACATGCTCATCTTGTCCGCCGACACATTCTTGCGGTCAGCTTTGCGCAACATGTTTTCCGGACTATCCGCCATCTTTTGAAGGTAAGAGTTAAATTCTGCGGCAATCAAATCGCCGTCCCTCAACCTTCTGGCGTACGTCTCAATACTTGTTCCGCGACTTATATCGGCATATTTCAACAGGCCATTGTCAAACCAACTCGTCAGACTATTTGCCTCTTTGTTAATATGCTCTTGTATCTGCCGCAGGCGATTCGTCAGCACACTCCTATACTTCCGGATGTTATTGGCGTTCAACGGGCTGTTTCCGGGAGACAGTTCACGCGAGAGATACACCTCTTTGAAGAGGTTACGGGCCATGTCCTTCATGTCCCTTACAATGTCCCAGCTCTTGCCCTCATCCATCCGGCTTTCCACGTAATCATTCAGCCAGGGAAGCAGCGCGTCATCATTGGGCTTGAGCGAGGCCAACAGATGCTCCACGGCCATCTCCGTCACGCTGTCATCGCTTAAGTCCACCTGCAAGTGAGCGTTAAGGCCCAGTTCGTGAGCCATATTCCGCAACACACTTTGAAAGAACGAGTCGATGGTACTCACCCGAAAACGGCTATAATCGTGCATGATGCAAGTTAAAGCATCACCGCATTTCCTACGTATTTCTTCGTTGTTTATGTGAATGTTATAGGATTGCTGAAGTTCTGCCTGCACTGCATCCAGGCATCCATCGCTCGCAGGGGTCCCCTGCCAAATGCCATAGAGCTGGTCAAGGATGCGCTCTTTCATTTCAGCCGTGGCTTTGTTGGTGAAGGTAACAGCCAGCGTATTGGCAAACTCATGGGGGCCGTTCGCCACAAGCAACGTTATATATTGTACGGCCAGATTAAAGGTTTTTCCGCTTCCTGCCGAAGCGCTGAACACCAAAAAACGAGGCTCCATCACACACCTCCTTTAGGACGGATGAGCAAAAACAACACACCCAAGAGCATGCCGAACACGCCGCCACAGATTACGATAGTCTGATATTTCAGTCCCAGGTCAAGGGATGTAAGCATAAAGTGGCTTGATGTTACTGCCGTAAGGAAGAGAGCGGGCAACAAGGTTATCCAGAAGAACTTCCCGCGGCGACTGAGCCAAACGGTGAAAGCCCACAGGCCGATGGCCGCCAGCACCTGGTTGGTCCAACCGAAATAGCTCCACAAGGTTTTGAAGTCTATCACCATCAGCAAACCGGCAATCAGAAAGAACGGCGCACTGGTAAACAGACGTTGCCATATGTTTCGCTGTGGAATCTTCAGAAAGTCGGCGGCAATAAGGCGTGCGCTGCGAAAGGCCGTGTCACCTGTGGTGATGGGGGCTGCCACCACTCCCAGCACAGCCAGGACGGCACCTACTTTTCCCATCCATGTCGAACAAATGGTATTCACCACCACAGCCGGCGTGCCCATATCGGCCAATGCCTGATAAGTCGTTTTCGTCCCTTCAGCCACGCCCGGCAACGTGCTTGCGAACTTTATGCCGGCAGCAGCCCAGATAAGCGCCACAATGCCCTCGGCAATCATGGCACCATAGAATACCGTACGGCCAAGACTTTCATTTTTGATGCACCGTGCCATCATGGGTGTCTGTGAACTGTGGAAACCACTGATAGCCCCACAGGCAATGGTCACGCAGATGGCCGGAAACACAGGGATGCCGGCAGGATGGTTCCCTGCCAGCGGGTCTGTTATTTCGGGCATCGTACCCCCACGCGTGAAGATGCCGATACCCACCCCCATTGCCATAATCAGCAGGGCGGCACCAAACAGGGGATAGATGTGTCCGATTAGCGCATTGATAGGCAGCAAGGTGGCCAATATATAATAAAGGAAGATGACAATCATCCACACCAGGGGGGTGGACCATTCCCATCCCTCGGTCAGATGGGCCAGCAAATCAGCCGGCGTCCGGGTAAACACGGCACCGACAAGGACAACCATAATCAGCGTGACAAAAAGCATCAGAACCCTCATTCTGTTGCCCATCTCCTGCCCAACGATATCCGTGATGTTCGCACCATTCGAGCGGATGCTGATCATACCCGTAAGATAGTCGTGCACGGCCCCGGCAAAAATACAGCCGAACACGATCCAAAGATAGGCGGCAGGACCAAAGAGAATGCCCATGATGGCCCCGAAGATAGGACCCGTGCCGGCAATGTTCAGGAACTGAACAAGAAACACCCGCCAAGTGGCCATAGGAACATAATCCACGCCGTCGGATTTCGTGACAGCAGGGGTCGGTCTGTCGGGTTCAACGCCAAAAACGTGCTCCACCACCCTGCTATAAAACAAAAAGCCAAGGACCAGGAGGACCAGGCTCACACAAAACGTTGTCATATTCTTTACTTACTTTTTGCAACAGTCTTGCAAATTTAGGCTATCTTTTTGACAACGCCAAATTTTTGCTTGTTAACGTGAATCCGATGAATTTTAATTGTCTGTAAAAAATCCCCCTCCACGAGTTCCCGAAAAAACATCAACACGTTTTTTAAAAACATGAACACGTTTTCAAAAAACATGAACATGTTTCCCGGCAAACATTAACATGCCTTCTGGTGCTCCGCGAAACGGCATTAAAAACACGCGGCCTGCCTTACTCCGGTTTCATCTGACCCGCGTCTTGCTGAATGATAACGTTCACTCTCATCACTCGGCATACAAGCATTTCAGAATAGCAAAATGCAAGCATTAACGCAGAAAACTTACAAAATGTTTGGCAGTTCTCTCATTTCTTCTTATTTTTGCAACAAACAAAATAGAGACGACATGCTTTCGGTTTTCAACTATCGCTATAGCTTCTTTTATTACTTTTACTTTAGCAATGAAGTGAAGCGGGATATGGCGTGCGTTGCAGACGCGAAAAACAGTAAATAGGAAAACAACAATGATGTCCCGCTTCCCAATCAGGAGCGGGACTTTTTGATTATAGGAGGAGAATGAAACGTAAAGTCGCTATACAAGGGGTGCCGGGTAGCTTTCATGATATTGCCGCCCATCGCTATTTCCCCGGGGACGACATCGAACTGGTCTGCTGTGACACATTCGAGCAAGTGTTCCGGGCCATGGCTTCGGATGACGACCTGCTGGCGCTTGTCGCCATTGAAAACACCATCGCCGGTTCGCTGTTGCACAACTATGAACTGCTGAGAGAGAGCGGCTGTACCATTGTGGGTGAGCAGAAGCTGCGCATCAAACACAGCATCATGTGTCTTCCCGACGAGGATTGGAGCGACCTGAGCGAGGTCAACTCCCACCCCGTGGCCTTGATGCAATGCCGGAATTTCCTGTCTCTGCACCGTGAGCTTAAGGTGGTTGAGGTGGAAGACACCGCAGGAGCCGCAGCCGACATCAGCAACAGGCAACTGCGTGGCCATGCCGCCATTTGTCACCGCGACGCTGCCGGCATCTATAACTTGAAGGTGCTGGAGGAGGGAATTGAGACGAACAAACACAATTTTACCCGGTTCCTGGTACTGGCAGCCCCCGGAAAAGCCGCCGACATGCGCGATGTCAACCGCACGAACAAGTCGAGCATCGTCTTCAGCCTTCCCCACGAAGAAGGTTCGCTCAGCGCCATTCTCAGCATCCTGAGTTTTTATAAATTGAATCTGACGAAAATACAGTCATTGCCCCAGATTGGCAGAGAATGGCAATATCTTTTTTATGTCGACCTGACCTATACCGACCCCTCAAGATATTTCCTGGCCATCGATGCCATCAAACCCCTCACCCAAGAATTAAAACAATTAGGAGAATATGAAGATGGAAGAGAAAGCATATAAGCCGGCCCGGCGCCTTGACAGCGTGTCGGAATACTATTTCAGCAGAAAAGGCAAGGAAGTGGCAAAGATGAATGCCGAAGGACTTGATGTCATCTCCCTGGCCATCGGCAGTCCGGACATGCCCCCCTCACCCGAAACGATTGACACCCTTTGCGAGGAGGCCCGAAAGCCGGACACACACGGGTATCAACCCACCGTCGGCACGCCCGAGCTGCGCCAGGCCATGGCACGTTTTTATCAACGCTGGTACGGGGTGGAGCTTGATCCGGCCACCGAGATTCAGCCGCTGATCGGTTCTAAAGAGGGCATACTTCACACTACACTGGCTTTCGTCAACCCCGGCGAACAAGTGCTGGTGCCCAATCCCGGCTACCCCACCTACACCAGCCTCTCAACCCTGTTGGGGGCAGAGGTGGTGAACTACAACCTGAAAGAGGAGAACGGATGGCAGCCCGACTTCGACGAACTGGAGCGGATGGACCTCAGTGGGGTAAAGCTGATGTGGACCAATTATCCTCACATGCCCACCGGTGGCAGGGCACATCGCGAGACCTATGAGCGGCTGGTGGACTTTGCCCTCCGCCACCATATAATAATAGTGAACGACAATCCTTATAGCTTCATCCTTAACCGTGACGAGCGCCTGAGCATTCTACAGGTGCCCGGAGCGAAGGACTGTTGCATCGAGTTCAACTCCATGAGCAAGAGCCACAACATGCCGGGATGGCGCGTAGGTATTCTGGCCACCAACAGCCGGTTCATCCAATGGATTCTGAAAGTGAAATCGAACATCGACAGCGGTACGTTCCGACCCATGCAACTGGCAGCCGCACGCGCCTTCGACAACTCCTGCGACTGGCACCTGCAGGCCAATGTTGAGCTTTATGCCCGCCGCCGCACAATTGCCGAGGAAATCATGCGTGTCATGGGATGCACTTTCGACCCCACCCAGCAGGGCATGTTTCTTTGGGGACGTATCCCCGACAGCTATGCCGATGCCGAAGAGCTTACCGAAAAAGTGCTGCATGAGGCTCGTGTGTTCTTAACCCCCGGCTTCATTTTTGGCTCTAACGGACGTCGCTATGTGCGTATCTCGCTATGCGCCAATGAAGAAAAAATGAAGGAAGCACTCAGCCGAATCAAAGAGATTTTTTAAGAAAAACGTAACAAGCAATAAATTAAAAACACCTGAACATATGTCACTTGAAATTGAAAAACTCCGACTCGAAGGCGTTGCTGACGAGCGCCCCTTGGTGATTGCCGGCCCATGCAGCGCAGAAAGTGAGGAACAAGTAATGGCAACAGCCAAACAGTTAAGTGCCAACGGTATAAAAATCTTCCGCGCAGGCATCTGGAAGCCTCGCACCAAACCCGGCGGCTTCGAAGGTCATGGCGAACTGGCTTTGCCTTGGATGCAGCGCGTGAAAAAGGAATTGGGCATGCTCACCTCCACCGAAGTGGCAACGCCCAAGCACGTGGAGGCTTCGCTGAATGCGGGCATCGATATTCTATGGGTGGGCGCACGCACCACGGCAAATCCTTTCGCCGTGCAGGAACTGGCCGACTCGCTTAAGGGTGTGGACATCCCCGTGTTGGTAAAGAACCCCGTAAACCCCGACATCGAGTTGTGGATCGGTGCCCTTCTTCGCCTGAACGGTGCGGGAGTAAAGCGCATCGGAGCCATTCATCGCGGCTTCTCCAGCATCGACCAAAAGCTCTATCGCAATGCGCCCATGTGGCACATCCCCATTGAGTTGCATCGTCGCTACCCCGCCCTGCCCATCGTATGTGATCCCAGCCACATCAGCGGCCGGCGCGATTTGATTGCCCCTCTCTGCCAGCAGGCCATGGATCTCGGTTTCGAGGGACTGATTGTGGAGAGCCACTGCAACCCCGATGAGGCTTGGAGCGACGCATCACAACAGGTGATGCCTCAGGTACTTGATTTTATTCTCGACAGGCTTACCATACGTAATAATCAGGAACTCACCGAGTCTCTCGAAAGTCTCCGCAAGCAGATTGACACGATGGACGAGCAGTTGCTCAACTTGCTCACCAAGCGCATGCGCATCAGCCGCGAGATAGCCCAATACAAGAAGGTGCACGATATGGCTGTGGTGCAGAACAATCGTTATAGTGAGATTCTTGATACGCGTGCCGTACAAGGCAGTCTTTGTGGCATGGCACCCGAGTTCATCAAGAAGGTGTTCGAGGCCGTTCATGAGGAGAGCGTGCGCCAGCAGATTGAGACCATCAACAAGTAAACATACCCTTCACAGCGCACAGCAATGAAAATATTGATTCTGGGTGCAGGCAAGATGGGGTCTTTCTTCACCGACCTGCTCTCTTTTGACCACGAATGTGCCGTCTACGAGATTGATCCCCTGCGAATGCGTTTTCTCTACAACACCCAACGTTTTACCACGTTGGATGAGATTAAGGAGTTTCAACCCGACATGGTCATCAATTGTGTTACGTTGAAATATACCATCGACGTGTTCAAGCAGATTGTCCCGCTTCTGCCTCATTACTGTATCATCTCCGATATCTCAAGCGTGAAAACGGGCTTCAAGGAGTATTATCAGAGCACGGGTCTGCCTTTTGTCAGTACCCACCCCATGTTCGGTCCCACTTTCGCCAATCTCGGAGCGCTGAATCATGAGAACGCCATCGTCATCAACGAAGGCGACTATCTGGGACGGGTCTTCTTCCTCGACCTCTACCGCCGTCTGGGACTCAACGTCCACGAATACACCTTTGAGGAACATGATGAGGCGATGGCCTATTCTTTGTCCGTTCCTTTTGTCAGCACCTTCGTCTTCTCTGCCGTGATGAAGCACCAAGATGCCCCTGGAACAACCTTCAAACGCCACTTGGGTATTGCCAAAGGGGTTCTTTCCGAAGACGACACGCTGCTGCGGGAGATTCTTTTCAACCCGCGTACCAAGAATCATGTCGAAGGGATTCGCGCGGAATTGAAGGATCTGATTGACATTATCGAGTGTCGCGATGAAGAAGCCCTCGGACGCTATCTCACACGTATTCGTGAGAATATAAAATAGGATTCAACGGAAGCAAATAAACGGGGTTGTGTCAAAATTCAGCTCACCCACGAAGTAGGGATGTGTCTTTGATAAGATATTTTTGACGCAACTCCGTTTAACTTTGTTCACCGCGACGTTATTGAAAAACATCGCGGTGTTTTGTCTCATTCACTGCGGTGAAATTTTGACAAATAAATTAACCTCTATATCCCTTGAGGAAGTCCCCCACCGGCATACGCTTCTTTCCGGCCAGTTGGAGTTGAAGAACCGAGAGCCAACCATCGGTGCAGGCAAAACGAAGGAAGGTCTTTCCATCCGTGTCCACCGTACCCGGTGCCTCGGAGAACGAGGTTTCAGGATGTTTCTCCGCCTGAAAAAGCTTTAATTGTTTGCCGTCAAGTGTGGTCCAGGCCGCGGGATAAGGCGAAAGACCACGAACAAAGTTGTAGGCCGACTCCACGGTGTGTTGTTCCCAATGTATCTCACATGTCTCCTTGAAGATTTTGGGAGCAGGGCGCAATTCACCCTCAACGGTCAATGCGCTTTGAGGAATGGGAATCACGTTACCCGCCTCGATATCGTCCACCGTGCGCAGAACCAACTCGGCACCCAGATACATGAGGCGGTCGTGTATGTCCTCGGCATTGTCTGTCTCGTGAATGGGCACGGCCTCGCGATGAATCACGACACCCGTGTCAATGTCATGGTCCAGAAAGAAGGTGGTGACACCTGTTTCCTTGTCACCGTTGATGATGGCCCAGTTGATGGGGGCCGCACCGCGATACTGCGGAAGAAGGGCTGCATGAAGGTTGAACGTTCCCTTGGGAGGCATAGACCATACGGCCTCTGGGAGCATGCGAAAAGCCACCACCACCTGCAGATCGGCCTTATAGGATGCCAGTTCCTCCAGGAAAGCAGGGTCTTTCAGTTTCTCCGGTTGCAGCACGGGGATACCCTTCTCCATGGCATATTTCTTCACGGGCGATTGTGAGAGCACGTCCTGATGACGGCCCACAGGCTTATCGGGCATGGTGACCACAGCCACCACGTCATATCCTTTTTCCACTAAACGACGGAGACTCTCGACAGCGAAATCGGGAGTTCCCATATAGATGATTCTCATGTTGTTAAAGATTTATTCGTTGCTATTGTCCGCCATCATGCGACGGTAGAGGATAAACACACGGCTCTTGCGCACAAAACCTACAAACCTTCCGTCCTGCTCCACCACAGGTAATGTCCACGCACCTGTCCGTTCAAATACACGCACCACATCCTCCATACAATCGTTGATGGTGAGTCTGGACTTGGGCTGAGTCATCAGTTGGGCCACCATCAAGGTGTCGTATAGCTCTGTGCGGAACATCAGGTGACGGATGTCATCGATGTAGAGTACAGCCTGCAGGCGGTTCTCCGCATCCACCACGGGAAACACATTGTGATGGCTGACACTGATTTGAGCGATTACCTCGCGAAGCGCCATCTCGGGACGTAACACACGACTGTAACGGTCAAGCACACTTTCCAATGACATGAGCGTGAGGATGGCATGGTCCTTGTGGTGCGTAAGCAGTTCGCCGCGGTGTGCCAGACGAGCCGAGTAGATGCCATGAGGTTCGAATATGGAAATGGTGAGATAACTGGCTATGCTTACGGCAATCAAAGGCATAAAAAGGCCATAGCCTCCGGTGAGTTCCGCGATAAGGAAGATGCCGGTTAGGGGGGCGTGCATCACTCCGGACATGATGCCGCACATGCCCAGCATGGCAAAATTGTTTTCCGGGGCGACCACTCCCAACAAGTCGTTCTGATTCCAGATACGCGAGAAGACAAAGCCAGTGATGCAACCGACGAACAGCGAAGGAGCGAAGGTTCCGCCACATCCACCTCCACCATTGGTTGCCGTGGTGGCGAAAACCTTGAAAATAATCACGAACACAAGGTAAAGCAACAACAGATTGTCGTGACCATAAAAAAAGCTGTAGTTCATGGCCGTACTCCATTCCTCCGTGCCGCTTCCGTTGAGCAGAAGGTCAATCAGTTCATAGCCTTCTCCGTAAAGCGAGGGAAAAAGAAAGATAAGAATGCTGAGCGAGACACTTCCGATGGCGAACCTCATAAAAGGATTCTTTACCTTCTGAAAGAAATTCTCCAGACTGTCCATCGTCCGCACGAAATAGAGCGATACCAGTCCGCACACGACTCCCAAAGCAATGTAGGCAGGAAAACGCTGGACAGTGAAGTTCTCCATCAATCGGAAAATAAACATCGTGCCGGTGCCGTTTACGGCAAAGGTGATTCCCGCGGCTGTGACACAACTGACCAAGAGGGGCAACAGGGAACCCATCGTGAGGTCTATCATCAGCACCTCGAACACGAATACCAACCCGGCAATAGGCGCTTTGAAAACCGCGGCAACGGCTCCGGCGGCACCACATCCCACAAGGAGCATCATCTGACGCGAGTTAATCCGGAAAAGACGCCCGAGATTGGAACCGATGGCGCTGCCGGTAAGCACGATAGGAGCCTCTGCACCCACCGAACCGCCAAAACCGATGGTTATGGCCGAGGCAACGACGCTGGAATAACAATTGTGTGCCTTGATGGTACTTTGCTTACGTGCAATGGCAAACAATATCTTGGTAATGCCATGTCCTATGTCGTCACGCACCACGTAACGGATGAAAAGCATGGTAAGCAGAATGCCCACTGCAGGATAGATAAGCAGAAGGTAATGACTTTGTTGGATGGGAAGATGATGAGTGAGCACATACCGAATCTGACTGATGAGCCACTTCAGCAGCAAACCAGCACCGGCTGTAAGCACGCCGATGACGAAGGCCAAAAACAACAGAAAGTTCTTCTCCTTGAAATGTCGGCGTCGCCATGCCAACAGACGAATAATAAAATAATCAGTAAGAGTGCGCTGTTTCATTCTGCTTACAATGGTCTTCGCTATTTTCTGATCACTGTAACCTCTCCCTTAAGGCCGAGTTTCACGATACTTGAAGGTTTGTGTGGCTTGGTGTCTCCACGGCGGAACTGCACCACATAGTCCATCCGGTCGATGATTTCCTGAGAAATCTCACGAAAATAGCGGGCTGTGGGCTCGCCACTGATGTTGGCGCTGGTACTCACCAAAGGTTTTTGCAGACGATAGCACAGCTGACGGGAAAACTCCTCCCGAGTGACACGTACGCCCAAACTGCCGTCCTCTGCCAACAGCGACGGAGCCACACCGTTCGCATCGGGCAGAATGACGGTGAGAGGTTCGGTGGCGCAATCCATCAAGTCCCATGCCACATCAGGCACCGTGCGGAAGTATCGCTGTATGCGATCGGGGGTGTCCACCAGGCAAAGCATACTCTTGGCATCGCATCTCTTCTTTATCTCGTATACGCGCCGCACGGCCTCTTCGTTGGTGGCATCACACCCTATACCCCAGACCGTATCGGTGGGATACAGAATCACCCCACCCTTTTTCAGCACGTCCACAGCGTTTTTAATGTCTATCTCACAATTCATTGCTATATCGATATTGATAGATACAAAGATAAGTATTTCCCTTAAATCGTACAAATCATGTGTTAAAAAATAATGTGTCGGGGCTAATTCTCGAAAAAATGAAGTAAATTCGTGGAGCGAAACTTGTGTTCGCAGAATGAAGACAATGAAAGAAAGAGACATTATTAAAATTAAACACTATGATTCTCCGTGTGGCGCGATGGTGCTTGGCTCGTTGGATGACAGACTTTGTCTGTGTGACTGGATGAACGAGAAGCATCATAAAAAAGTAAAGAAGCGTTTGGAGAGACTGCTTCATGCCAATTTGGAAACAGGTATATCTGACATTCTTGAGCAGGCCACCGAAGAACTTGATGAGTTTTTTGCGGGAATGCGCAGAGAGTTTGACATACCATTGCTTATGGTGGGTACGGACATGCAGCAGTGTGTGTGGCAGGAACTGCAAAGGACACCCTATGGGACAACCATATCATACAAAGAACTGGCAACACGGATGGGCAGACCTGAAGCCATTCGTGCGGTAGCGAATGCTGTGGGAAACAATGCACTCTCCCTCTTTGTGCCCTGCCATCGCATCATCGGAAGCGACAACACGCTGACAGGCTATGCAGGCGGGCTGGCAGCCAAGCGAATGCTTTTGAAATTAGAGGGCGCGTTATAATAATAAAGGTGTCCTAATACACAGAGCAGCGCGACAATCCTCAAAAGATTGTCGCGCTGTTGCGTTTTTGTCTGTGTAGGTATTACCTAAAATTCGCTTGTTTCGTGAAACTTGATGTGCTCGAAATCCTGCTGGGCCATAGAAAGAACATAGCCCGAATCGGCAAGAAACACATCACGCCCGTCGCGATCCTTGGCCATGTACTGGTACTTGCGCTTCTTGAAATTCTCCAACTCCTGCTCATTGTCAGTCTCAATCCAGCAGGCCTTGTAGAGAGAAACCGGCTCCCAACGACACTTGGCTCCATATTCATTCTCCAGACGATACTGGATGACTTCAAACTGAAGTTGTCCCACCGTGCCGATAAGTTTGCGGCCGTTATATTGATTGACGAACAACTGGGCCACGCCCTCGTCCATCAATTGATTGATACCCTTTTCCAATTGCTTCGTTTTCATCGGGTCGGCATTCTCGATGTATTTGAACATCTCGGGCGAGAACGAGGGCATTCCGCGAAAATGGAGTTGCTCCCCTTCGGTAAGTGTGTCGCCGATTTTGAAAATACCGTTGTCGGGCAAACCTACGATATCGCCCGGCCAAGCCTCATCGATGGTTTCTTTCCGCTGAGCCATGAACTGTGTGGGACTGGAGAAGCGCACCTGTTTGCCGTTCCTGACATGCAAATAGGGAGCATTACGCACGAATTTTCCCGAACACACCTTACAGAACGCGGTACAAGAACGGTGGTTGGGATCAATGTTTGCGGTAATCTTGAACACAAAGCCCGTAAATTTGGGTTCATCGGGACAAACCTCCCGCTCCACGGCCATCACCGGACGAGGTGAGGGTGCTATCTCCACAAAGCAATCAAGCAGTTCCTGTACGCCGAAGTTGTTGAGAGCCGAACCGAAAAAGACAGGAGCGATTTTGGCATCAAGGTAATCATCCACGTTAAATTCGGGGTATACACCATCCACCAACTCAAGGTCTTCGCGCAGTTTGGCCGCATCCTGCTCACCCACCTGCTCGTCCAGTTCTTGGCCCGTGATGTCAACGTTCACTTTCTCCGTCACATGTTGCTTGTCCGGCGTGAAGAGGTTTAGGTTCTGTTCATAGATATTGTACACTCCTTTGAAACGCACTCCCTGATTGATGGGCCAGCTCAAGGGGCGCACGCCTATCTGAAGTTCCTCCTCCAACTCGTCAAGAAGGTCGAAAGGGTCACGTCCCTCACGGTCCATCTTGTTCACAAACACTATTACGGGAGTGTTGCGCATGCGGCAAACGGACATCAGCTTTCTGGTCTGTGCCTCCACACCCTTTGCGCTGTCCACCACGATAATCACGGAATCCACTGCAGTGAGTGTGCGGAACGTGTCCTCGGCAAAATCCTGGTGACCTGGCGTGTCAAGGATATTCACCTTATAGTCGTGATAGTCAAACTCCATCACAGAGGTGGTCACACTGATACCGCGCTGTTTTTCTATCTCCATCCAGTCGCTGGTCGCACTCTTCTTGATTTTGTTGCTCTTCACGGCACCGGCCACTTGTATCTGGCCGCCGAAGAGCAAAAGTTTCTCTGTAAGTGTGGTTTTTCCCGCATCGGGGTGCGAGATGATGGCAAAGGTCCTGCGTCTTTCTATTTCCTTATTCATAATTCCAATGTTCCTTCTTTATCTTTTTTATAAGCATCGCTCAGCATGTGCAGCATTTGTTTCACGGGCAAGAGTGCGGCTTCGGTCTGGGTGCTGATTTCCTTTTTTTGCAGACGAAGCATCATCACGCCGTAAAGGGCATCGAGGCATGTCTCCAACTCACCCTTCTGTGCATCGCCGCGCCGGCGCAAGTCTACGATGGAGGGAAGGGCTTTCTGATAAGCCGACACATAAAAAGGATGTTTGGGTGAGTTTAAAAGCTCGTGATGAAGGTCGGTCAACAGAATCAGCGTCCCCTTGTTCATCTGCAGATGTCCGTTTTCCCGGCATCCCTCCTCGCGCATCATACAGCAAAGATCCGCCAGCCATCGGGCCTCCTTTGCCCGTTCTTCCTCGGGAAAGCGTGATGCGTATTCCTGCGCCAGGCGTTCCTCATCCAGTTCATACGCACGCAGGATATCCTCCACTTGCCACATATAGAGCAGATATTCGCACACGCTTTCATCCTTAAGTCGTTTTGCTATGAACACAACCTTGTCATTTAAAAGTTAATACAGCGTCTTACCACGCAATGTAAAATAGAAGCCGAAGAGACTTACTCCCATCACTACCAATCCGATGATGCGGCTCAGATAGAGCAATCCCCCATCACGGAACTTGTTTCCCACACGGTTAATGCCATAGGTAAGTGTATACCACCACAGCAGAGCTCCACACAATAAAGCCACATATCCCGCCATTTGCTCGAAAAGGCGACCGGGAGAAACAAAGCCAAAGCGGGCAAACAAGGCCAGATACAATAATACAATCAGCGGATTGCCAAGCGTCAGCAGGAACCCCGTCGCTGCATTCTGCACCAGATTGCCGCGTCTGTTCGACGGAGCGTGCACACGCCGTTCGGGATGGCTGCGGAAGACATACACACCGAAACCGAACATCAAAGCGGCTCCCACCAATTGAAACCAGTAAGATGTATCGGGGCGGTTCAGGAAATCCATCACCAACCGCAATCCGGCTCCGGCGATGACGGCATAAATCAGGTCGCAGAAAGCCACACCAACGCCCGTTGCCATACCATACGAACGCCCTTTGTTGAGCGTACGCTGCACGGTGAGCACGCCTGCCGGCCCCAACGGTACTGAGGAAGCGATGCCAATCACCAGCCCCTTGAATGCCATGTCCAGCGTATCGGGAGTTGAAACATTCATTCTTTTTTCTCTCTTTATGCAATGCGGGTGCAAAGATATAAAAAAAATCCCACATCCTATAGCTTATAACTTACAAGTATTTCCTATCTTTGCATAGCAACTTTTAACCTTAACGAAAGAACAATAACATGACAAGCGAGAAGAAACCTTATGTGATTGGATTGGATTTAGGCGGCACCAACTCTGTATTCGGCATTGTGGACGCCAATGGATATGTAGTGGAGCAGGTGAGTGTAAAGACTGCCGGACACGGTCCCGAACCCCAACACTACGTAAGTGATTGTGTGGAGGCCCTGATGCCTGCTATTGAGAAAGTGGGAGGATTAGGTAATATACAAGGTATGGGTATCGGAGCGCCCAACGCCAACTACTACACCGGATGCATTGAGTTTGCCCCCAACCTGCCTTGGAGCGGCACCAACATTCCTCTTGCCGACCTGTTCAGCAAGGCGTTGGGCGGTCTGCGCGTGACCATCACCAATGATGCCAATGCAGCCGCACAGGGCGAGATGATGTATGGTCTGGCCAAAGACATGAAGAATTTTATAATGATTACGTTGGGCACAGGCGTGGGAAGCGGTATCGTATGCGACGGAAAACTGGTATATGGCAGCGACGGGTTGGCCGGAGAGTTGGGCCACGTGGTGGTGGAACCCAACGGACGTCAGTGCGGCTGCGGACGAAAAGGTTGTCTGGAAACCTATTGCTCGGCTACGGGTGTGGCACGCACTGCGCGACAGATTCTCACCGAAACCGACGAGCCATCACTGCTCCGCAACATCCCTTTGACCGAGTTGGAAAGCAAAGATGTGAGCATCGCTGCCAACCAGGGTGATAAAGTGGCCAAGGAAATCATGGATTTCACCGGACATATGCTGGGCATCGCATGTTCCAACTTCGCGTGCTTCAACAGCCCCGAGGCGTTTATCTTTTTCGGCGGACTTACAAAGGCTGGCGATTTGCTGATGAAGCCCATCAAGGAAGCCTATGACGAGAACGTCCTGAAATGCTATGCCGGCAAGGCCCGCTTCTATGTGAGCGAACTGGACGATGCCAAAGCTGCCATCCTGGGTGCCAGTTCCCTGGGTTGGTAACAAATTAACGGAATTCGTTTTAATACACGCCATGGCGATTCAAACAAATTGCCATGGCGTTTTTTTCTCTTTTTGGTCTTCCTACAAAAACATGTTCATGTTTTCAAAAAACGTGTTCATGTTTTTGAAATTCATGTTCATGTTTTTTTTGAAACAACCAAACCATTCCGCCCCTTTTCTTTTTCCCGCAAGCCCACCTATTTTATTATAATGTATTTTTTGGCATAATGTGATTTATTTGTACCTTTGCGGGGTATATAAATCAAAAAAGAAATGTCCCCGATTATGGCAATTACCTTTTTCAAAACCCCTGAGAGAAATATTATCGCCACACAAAGCGACCATCTGCTCACCCCGGAGGAAATCGAAAAATTGTGCTGGCTCTATGGAGGAGCCACCTCTTTGACAGACATGCGGCTTGACGGCTGGTTCATCGGTCCCCGCCGAGAGATGATCACCCCTTGGAGTACAAACGCCGTGGAGATTACCCAAAACATGAACATTTCCGGCATCATGCGCATCGAGGAGTATTTCCCTGTAAGCTCGGCAGAGGCAGACCACGACCCCATGCTGCAACGCATGTACGAGGGTCTGAACCAGGACATCTTCACCGTAAACCTGCAGCCGGCAGCCATTCAGATGATTGAGAATCTGGATGAATACAACGAGCAGGAGGGTCTGGCCCTAAGCCCCGAGGAGATTGCCTACCTCCATGATGTGGAGAAGCAACTGGGCCGCAAACTCACCGACAGCGAGGTGTTCGGCTTCGCACAAATCAACAGCGAGCACTGCCGTCACAAAATCTTCGGCGGAACCTTCATTATCGACGGCGAGGAAAAGACTTCAAGCCTCTTCGCCATGATTAAAAAGACCACGCAGGAGAATCCCCACAAAATTATTTCCGCCTATAAAGATAATGTGGCCTTCGCCGAGGGACCCGTCATCGAGCAGTTCGCACCCGTGGACCACTCCACCAGCGACTATTTTATAATCAAAGATATAGAGAGCGTTATCAGCATTAAAGCTGAAACTCATAATTTCCCCACTACCGTGGAGCCTTTCAACGGCGCGTCCACGGGTACTGGCGGTGAGATACGCGACCGTATGGGTGGCGGTGTAGGCTCATGGCCCATTGCAGGCACAGCCGTATATATGACTTCCTATCCCCGCACAGATGCCGACCGCGAATGGGAACAGATACTGCCTGTGCGTAAATGGCTCTATCAGACTCCCGAGCAAATCCTCATCAAGGCCAGCAACGGTGCCAGCGACTTCGGCAACAAGTTCGGCCAGCCCTTGATTACAGGTTCCGTGCTCACCTTTGAGCATCAGGAAAACGGCGAGAAATACGGGTACGACAAGGTAATCATGCTTGCCGGCGGTGTGGGTTACGGCACCAAGCGTGACTGTCTGAAAGGCGAGCCCAAGAAGGGAAACAAGATTGTGGTGGTCGGTGGTGAAAACTACCGCATCGGACTGGGCGGCGGCAGCGTGAGCAGTGTGGATACGGGCCGTTACAGCAGCGGTATCGAGTTGAACGCCGTGCAGCGTGCCAACCCCGAGATGCAAAAACGCGCCTGCAACCTGGTGCGTGCCCTCTGTGAAGAGGATGTGAACCCCGTGGTGAGCATCCACGACCACGGCAGTGCCGGCCACGTGAATTGTCTCAGCGAACTGGTGGAGGAATGCGGCGGTCTGATTGACATGAAGAATCTGCCCGTGGGTGACAAGACCCTTTCGGCCAAAGAAATCATTGCCAACGAAAGCCAAGAGCGTATGGGTCTGCTGATTCAGGAGGAGCATCTGGAACATGTGCGCAAGATTGCCGAACGCGAGCGTGCACCCATGTATGTGGTGGGCGAAACCACAGGCGATGCCCATTTTGCCTTTGAGCAAGCCGATGGTGTTCGTCCCTTCGATTTGGATGTGGCACAGATGTTCGGTCACTCGCCCAAGACCGTCATGCGCGACAACACCAAGGTTCGCACCTATGAAAATGTGACATATAGCGCCGCCGAGCTGCAGGAATACGTGAACCGTGTGCTGCAACTGGAGGCCGTGGCTTGTAAAGACTGGTTGACTAACAAGGTGGACCGTAGCGTGACAGGTAAGGTGGCACGCCAACAATGCCAGGGTGAAATCCAGTTGCCCCTGAGCGACTGCGGCGTGGTAGCCCTCGACTATCGTGGTCGCAAGGGCATCGCCACGGCACTGGGTCATGCTCCCCAGGCCGCTTTGGCCGACCCCGCAGCCGGCAGTGTGCTGAGCGTGGCCGAGAGCCTGACCAATATCGTGTGGGCGCCACTGAGCCAAGGGCTGGACAGCGTGAGCCTGAGCGCCAACTGGATGTGGCCCTGCCGCTCTCAGGAGGGCGAGGACGCACGTCTGTATCAGGGTGTTGAGGCGCTCAGTAATTTCTGCTGCGCACTGAAGATTAACGTGCCTACGGGTAAGGACAGCCTGTCTATGACCCAGAAATATCCCGACGGCGAGAAAGTTATCAGCCCGGGAACCGTGATTGTCACCAGCGGCGGCGAGGTGAGTGACATACGCAAGGTGGTGAGTCCCGTGATGCAAAACGACCCAACATCTGCCATATATCACATTGACTTTTCATTCGACCGGCTTCGTCTGGGCGGCTCAGCCTTTGCACAGAGTCGCGGCAAGATAGGTAGCGATGTGCCTACCGTAAAAGACACGGATTACTTCCGTTCGGCCTTCAACGCCGTGCAGCAGTGCATCGAGGAGGGTATCCTGCTGGCCGGTCACGATATTTCCGCCGGCGGTCTCATCACCACCCTATTGGAGATGAACTTCGCCAACACAGACGGCGGCATGAAGATTAATCTCGACGGCTTCAAGAACGAAGACGTGGTGAAGGTGTTGTTTGCCGAGAATCCGGGTGTTGTGGTTCAGGTAGCCGACAAGAACAAGAAACGCTTCCTGGAGATTCTGTCCGAGGCCGGCGTAAGTTGTCTGTTGCTCGGTGCTCCTCAGGAAGAGCGTGTGATAGAGATTGAGCACGAAGGTGCCGAATATTTGTTTGAAATCGACTACCTGCGTGATGTGTGGTACAGCACCAGCTATCTGCTCGACCGCAATCAAAGCCATAACGGAAAAGCCAAAGAACGCTTCGAGAACTATAAGAAGCAACCCTTGGAGATGGCCTTCAACAAGGACTTCTCCGGCACACTGGCCCAATATGGCATCAGTGCCGACCGCCGTGAAAAGAGCGGTGTGCGTGCCGCCATCATCCGCGAGAAGGGCACCAATGGCGAACGCGAGATGGCCTATAGCCTCTATCTGGCCGGCTTTGATGTGAAGGATGTGATGATGACCGATCTTATCAGCGGTCGTGAGACACTGGAAGACGTGAATATGATTGTTTTCTGTGGAGGTTTCTCCAACAGCGATGTGCTGGGATCAGCCAAGGGATGGGCAGGCGCCTTCCTTTATAATCCCAAAGCCAAGGAAGCGCTGGACAAGTTCTACGCACGTCGAAACACACTCTCATTGGGCATCTGCAACGGCTGTCAGCTGATGGTTGAATTAGGTCTGACAGGGCATCCTAAGGCCAAGATGCTGCACAACGACAGTCATAAATTCGAAAGCGAATTTGTAACCGTTACCATTCCCACCAACCGCAGCGTGATGTTCGGCTCTCTGAGTGGCAACAAGCTGGGTATCTGGGTGGCGCATGGCGAAGGCAAGTTCTGTCTGCCCGGAAGTGAAGATGACTACAACGTGATTGCCAAATACTCTTACGACGGTTATCCCGCCAACCCCAATGGTTCAGACTTCAGCGTGGCAGGTATCTGCAGCGAAGACGGACGCCATCTGGCTATGATGCCTCATTTGGAACGTGCCATCTTCCCCTGGCAGAATGCCTGGTATCCCACCAATCGCCGCATGGACGAAGTGACGCCTTGGATTGAGGCTTTTGTAAATGCCCGTAAGTGGATTGAGACGCATGAATAAATACTTGGAGCTGCTCACCACCTTCTCCAAAATAGGTCTGTTCACCATTGGTGGCGGCTATGCCATGATTCCCTTGATACAAGAGAAAGTGGTGGCAGAAAAGAAGTGGGCAAGCGAAGAAGAACTGGTAGACCTGATGGCGGTGGCACAATCGTGCCCCGGCATCTTTGCCATCAACATCAGCATCTTTATCGGAAACAAGGTGGGCGGGACTCGCGGAGCGACTTTCGCTGCCGTGGGCACAGCCCTACCCTCTTTCCTTATTATCCTGGCTATCGCATTGCTGTTTCAGCAGTTTCGCGACATTGCCATCGTGGAAAAGATGTTCCGGGGCATACGCCCTGCGGTGGTGGCACTGATAGCCGCACCTGTTTTCAAGATGGCAAAGACCGCCAAGGTGAACCGCTACAACATTTGGATACCCCTTGTGGTAGCCCTGCTCATCTGGCAATTTGACATCAATCCCATATACATTATTGTATTGGTGGCCTTGGGAGGGATTATCTGGGGTAGGATACAAAACGACAACGAAGAAGAGGAGGAAGAGGAATGATTGTATTGGCTCTCCAATTGTTTTGGACGTTCTTTCAAATAGGTCTGTTCGGATTTGGCGGAGGATACGCCATGATATCCATGATTCACGGTAGTATTGTGTCAGACTATCATTGGATGACTCCCGGCCAGTTCACGGATATTGTGGCCATCTCCCAGATGACCCCCGGCCCCATCGGCATCAATTCCGCTACCTACGTGGGTTACACCACCATGGTGAACGCCGGTTACGGACCGGTTATGGGTGTCGTGGGTTCTTTCTTGGCTACCTTTGCGGTAGTGTTGCCCAGTTTCATCCTTATGCTGCTCATCAGTAAGTTTCTGATGAAGCATCGCCAGAATGCTACGGTAGACAGTATGTTCGGCCTTCTTCGACCCACCGTAGTGGGTCTGCTGATGGCAGCCGCCCTCTGTCTGATGACGCGTGAGAACTTCTCTTCACCCGAAGAGAATCCTTGGCAGTTTTGGTTGAGTGTGGTAATCTTCTTGTTTGCTTTTACATCGGCAAAGGTCTACAAGATGAATCCCATCTTAATTATCTGCCTCTGTGCTTTGACCGGAATTATTGTCTTTTAGGACGCAATAAGGCAGCACCGTTATACCTTGTTGGGGATAGTGGATACCTATCATCTTCTTGTTGCCACTTCGAGACTTGCGAATGCGATCCTCAAGAATGTGGTCATAGTTGGCCTGCCCGTATTCATACACATGAAAATCTTCCAAATTAAAGTCGATATTCCTGAGGTCCTCCCGCAATATCCATGCCTTTGCATGACGGAGGGTTCTGGTCAACATATCGACACCGGCACGCAGATGCACAGCCAAGCGTATGAAATAGACAAAGAAATGATAACGGTTGCGATAATGCTTGTTGATGAAAATAAGCATTGCATTGTAGAAGACATACACATAACGGAACGATGACTTCTGTGTGCTCTCACCCTTGTAATGCAAGATGGGAGTAGGCACGTACCAATTTTGCCACCCGCCTTTCAGCAGACGATAGCTGAGGTCAACATCCTCGCCATACATAAAGAAGTCTTCATCCAACAACCCCACTTGTTTCAAGGCCTTATGTCTGATCATCATAAAGGCTCCGCTTATTACCTCTATCCTGTTGGCCTCTTTGGGGTCAAGAAAACGCATATAATAGCGACCGAAAAGACGGGTATGAGGAAAGAGACTTGTCAAACCGGTCATCTTGCAGAACGAAGTCCAAGGCACAGGCAACGCCCTGCGGCTTTCAAGAGCAAATCTGCCATCCGCTCCATACATCGCAACGCCTGTGGCACCTGCCTTCGGATTATTGTCAAGCAAGGTGATACAATCCTTTAGGGTACGGCTGGTGAGCAGCGTGTCAGGATTAAGAAGCAGCACATACTCTCCCGTAGCCTCGCGAATCGCCTGGTTATTTGCCTTCGAGAAGCCTTTGTTATCCTGATTCTCGATATATCGGACATGGGGGAATCTTTCTCGAAGATAAGCTATGGAGCCGTCCGAAGATTGGTTGTCCACCACAAACACCTCCATCTCCAGACCTTCAGCCGAAAGAAAAAGACTGCGAAGACATTGTTCGAGAAAGAACTTAACATTATAGTTTACAATAACAACACTAAGCTTCATCATCTATTTCTTTAGGTGTTAACTCGTCCAGCATTCGTTCCTCAGTGGGCCAAACAAAGACAATGGCTATAAGTGAAACCACAGCACAATAAAGCGCACTGCTGTCCGACATCAGAAAATATAAGGATGTGCCAAGTAACACGGGAATATATAAGGCAAACAATCGCGCAATAGCCCAAAAACGATAGGTGTAAAGTTCTCGCTCTATCCGCTTTCTGATGGGTGTCCAGTTCAACAACTTCAGGGATGTGGGGATAAGGAATATGGTTAAAAGCACAACCAATAGCTGCAAACCATAAAACACTGGAAGTACACCGTTCTCAATGACATCCAATTCTCCTAAAACGACAATCATAATCTCCGCGGCCATCAATGCCAAAGCAAGGATATTCAATTGACGGTTAACCCTCTTATGCTCGTTTGTTATTTCCATTTACTTAAACATTAACCATGAAAGTGGTCCGATTCACGATACTTCTTCCCAATGTGATTTCATCGGTATACTGCAACTCGTCGTTCTGTGCTACGCCCCGTGCAATCACACTGACCTTGACGTCTAATGGTGCAAGACGACGATAGAGATAGAAATTCGTGGTATCTCCCTCCATCGTTGGGTTGAGAGCCAAGATAATCTCCTTAACTTCCTCTTTCGCTGCACGCTCTATGAGACTGTCGATGTACAAATCACCAGGCCCCACCCCATCCATTGGCGAGATAACCCCGCCAAGCACATGGTAGACACCGCGATATTGCTGGGTATTTTCAATCGCCATCACATCCTGAATATCCTCTACTACGCATATTGTGGATTCATCGCGGCGAGGATTGGAGCAGATGGGACATATCTCCGTGTCGCTGATATTATGACAGATTTTGCAGAACTGCACGTTCTGTCGCAATTGAATCACACTGTTTCCAAAGGTATCTACTGCCGTCTGCTCCTGACGAAGAAGATGAAGCACCAGGCGCATAGCTGTCTTCTCACCTATACCCGGCAACTTGGAAAACTCCTCGACAGCACGTTGCAGTAAAGAACTGGATATTTGTTGACTACTCACTATATTTCTTTTGACTTACGTTATAAGACACCTTTACTGGTGGGAAGAACAAAATGAGTGACATCGCGGCGTACAGCCATCTTCAGGGCCCGGGCAAATGCCTTGAAAATCCCCTCGATTTTATGATGTTCGTTCTGTCCTTCTGCCTTAATGTTCAAGTTCATGCGTGCACTGTCGCTCAGGCTCTTGAAGAAATGCAGGAACATTTCAGTGGGCATCTCTCCAACCTTCTCACGATGAAACTCGGCACTCCACACCAACCATGGCCGTCCTCCAAAGTCAAGAGCCACCTGACACAGACAATCGTCCATGGGCAGACAATAGCCATAACGTTCGATGCCTCGCTTGTCGCCCAAGGCCTTTTGTATGGCTTCGCCCAAGGCTAAGGCCGTGTCTTCTATCGTATGGTGCTCGTCCACATGCAAATCACCCTTACAGCTGATGGTCAAATCTATGTTTCCGTGGCGGGCAATCTGTTCAAGCATGTGGTCAAAGAATCCCAATCCCGTGGAGATATTGCCGTGCCCATCACCATCCAGATTCACAATCACTTCAATATCTGTTTCTGCAGTCCTACGCTTCACACAGGATGTACGCTGACCGGCATATACGACTTCCTTCACCTTTTCCCAATCGGGAAGAAGAAACCTGCAACCCAAATTCCTTGCCAATTCGCGGTCGCTGTCACGATCACCTATCACAAAGCTGTTGGCTATGTCATAGTCTCCGTTCAAGTATTCCGTAAGCATACCGATACCGGGCTTACGCGTAGGCAGGTTTTCTTCAGGAAAACTTCGGTCGATATGAATGGCATCGAACTCCACGCCCTCACCTCTCAGAATGTCGAGCATCAGGTTTTGGGTCGGCCAAAAGTCGACTTCGGGATAAGAGTCCGTGCCCAAACCATCCTGATTACTCACCATCACAAACAGGCAGTCTGTATGATGGCGCAGAAAACTCAACGTTCCGATAACGCCGGGCACAAACTGAAACTTTTCATAAGAATCTATCTGCTCGTCCTCGGGTTCACGAAGGATGGTTCCGTCGCGGTCGATAAATAATATCTTCTTCATTTATATTGTCTCAGTGCCTTTAGCAATTCGTTATTCTCCTGGGGTGACCCAATGGTTATACGCAAACATCCTTCACACAGCTGCACGGAATTACGGTTTCTTACCACAATGCCACAATCAATAAGATATTTGTAGATGCCGTTTGCATCCGTCACTTGTGCCAAAAAGAAGTTGGCATCCGTTGGATATATCTTCTTGCAAATGGGCAATTCCGCAAAGGCCGGCAACATCTTCTCGCGTTCGCATAGAATCATACGTAACCAATCGTTCACCTTCCCCAAGTCGGCCATCACCTCCAAAGCCTGACGTTGGGTAAGCAGATTCACATTATAGGGATACTTCACCCGGTTCATCAGTTCGATGATAGGTTCGTTTGCAAAGGCCATGCCCAATCGTATCGCAGCAGAACCCCATGCTTTGCTCATCGTGTTGAGCACAAGAATATTGGGATATTTGTCCAATTGGTTACGGAATGGGATGGTCTTGGCGAAATCGCCATAAGCCTCATCAATCACCACAATGCCGGGGAAACCGTCTATCACTTTCTTGATTTCCTCGCCTTGCAAACAATTGCCAACAGGATTGTTCGGCGTGCAGAGCCAAACAGCCTTTGTATTTGAATCGCAGGCTGCCAACAATCGTTCGGCATCAAGCGAAAAGTCCTCATTCAGAGCCACAGGACGGTACTCCACATCATTGATGTCTGCACACACTTTGTACATACCATACGTGGGAGCAATGGCCACAACATTATCTATTCCCGGACGACAGAACACACGGTAGACCAAATCTATGGCCTCGTCACTTCCGTTTCCCAAAAAGATTTGTTCGGGTTTTACTCCTTTAATCTGCGACAAACGCATCTTCACGTCCCTTTGCAACGGATCGGGGTACCGATTGAAGGGGCCATTAAATGGGTTCTCGTTAGCATCCAGGAAGACACGGGCCTCTTTGCCTTTATACTCATCCCGCGCACAGCTATAGGGCGTCAACCTCCAGATATTGGGGCGCGTGAGTTTCTCCAGATCTATCTTCATGTCTGTAATTTTCCTTGTACTAATTCATATATAGGGGCTACTGAAGACTTTCGCGTCGGAGTAGCATGGCCATGCGGTGAGCATCAAGTCCTTCAGCCTCGGCCATTCTCTCCACGGCGGGTCCTATGGCTCGCACACCCTGCGGGGTGATATGTTGGAAGGTGACCTTTCTCATGTAACTATCCAGGTTGACACCACTATAAGCCGTGGCATAGCCATTGGTTGGCAGTGTATGGTTAGTGCCGCTGGCATAGTCACCTGCGCTTTCAGGTGTCAGACTACCCAAGAAAACACTGCCGGCATTTATCACTTGTTCAGCCAACTGCATATAGTTTTTTGTTTCAATGATAAGATGTTCGGGCGCATACATGTTGGCCATCCGCATCATTTCCTCATCATCCTTAAGCACGATGAGTTTGCTGCTTTCCAGACTTTTTCTGGCAATCTCCTGCCGGGGAAGCAGACTCACCTGACGTTCCACTTCTTCCGCCACACGTTTTGCCATCGCCTCATCGGTGGTAAGCATCACTACCTGCGAATCAGGGCCATGCTCTGCCTGACTTAGAAGATCGGCAGCCACAAAAGAGGGGTTACTGCTTTCATCGGCCAGCACCATCACCTCGCTGGGACCGGCCGGCATGTCAATGGCCACATCATGCAGGCTTACTTGTTGTTTGGCACACATCACAAACTGATTGCCCGGACCGAATATCTTATAAACACGGGGAATGCTTTCCGTTCCATAGGCCATGGCGCCGATAGCCTGAACACCTCCGGCCTTAAACACCCGGGTAACACCGGCCATGCGTGCAGCCACCAAAACCGCAGGATTCACACGTCCGTCACGCTGCGGAGGTGTGCACAATACTATCTCCCGGCATCCGGCGATGCAGGCGGGAATACCCAGCATCAGCACCGTACTGAACAAGGGAGCTGTTCCCCCCGGAATGTATAAACCGACTTTCTCTATCGCGATGCTCTTCTGCCAGCACTCCACCCCGTCTGTCACTTGACAATGTTCGCCATGAAAACGTTGGTTGGCATGAAACTTCTCTATATTTCCATGGGCTGTGGCAATGGCTTTCTTCAGCTCATCATCCACCAACCTCTCAGCCTCTTGAAATTCCTCCTCGCCTACCCGAAGATTTGCTAACTCCACATGGTCGAACTTCTGCTCGTAACTCATTACGGCACGGTCACCATTGGCCTTCACATCTGCCAACACATCGGCAACCAAGCGGTTCAAGTCCACAGCATCCTTCGTGGGACGTTTCAACAGAGCTCCCCAATCATCGGTGTGGGGATAAAGAATTGTGTTCACGTTTGTTAGAGGTTGTTTAATAAATCATTTTCTCAATGGGCAATACAAGGATTCCCTCTGCTCCCAGTTCCTTCAACTTCCCGATAATCGTCCAGAAGCTCTTTTCGTCAATCACGGTATGCACGCTGTTCCACCCCTCCGTGGCAAGAGGCATCACCGTGGGACTCTTTGCACCGGGCAAAGCAGACACCACATCATTCACCTTCTCCGAGGGGACATTCATCATCACATACTTCTTGTCTTCGGCATTCTTCACAGCCTCTATGCGGAAAAGGAACTCTTGAAGTATCTCTTTCTTCTCCTCACTCATCTGCTTGTTGCCGATAAGCAAGGCCTCACTCTTCATTACAACTTCCACCTCGTTGAGGTTGTTGCTCACCAAAGTCGAACCACTGCTCACGATGTCGAAGATGGCATCTGCCAGTCCGATACCCGGACTTATCTCCACCGATCCGGTAATCACATGGATATCACTTTGGATACCCTTGCTTTGCATGAAGTTCTTTAAAATATTGGGATATGAAGTGGCTATCTTCTTGCCGTTGAACCATTCCAGGCCCTTATAGTCTACGGCCTTGGGCAAAGCCAGCGAGAGACGGCACTTGCTGAATCCCAAAGGACGGATTACCTCGGCATCCTCCTGCCGTTCCTCATACTCATTGGCCCCCACGATGCCCAAATCGGCCACACCGCTGGCCACCGAAGCGGGAATGTCATCGTCACGCAGATAAAGCACCTCCAAGGGGAAATTGGTGCTCTGCACCAGCAAGGTACGTTTGCTACCGCTGATTTTAATGCCTGCCTCAGACAGCAAGGTCATTGTATCCTCAAAAAGTCGTCCTTTTGACTGAACTGCAATTCTTAGCATTGTTTTATTCTATTTTATCGTCGCAACGTACAAAAGTACGAATAAATCGCGTATTTAGCAACAAAAATACTCAAAAGCGCATCATTCTGTCACGCATACGACACCCATTCTATGCAATCCGTCAACTTTTATCACCAAAGGCTTGGCAAAGCGCACATGGCGGACGTGTTCTGTTTCCTCCACGGCAGGCATACTGTTTAACACATCCTCCCGATAGATGCCATCATTGCAAAACGCGTTAATGGTGAAATAGCTTACACCCAATGACGTTAAGTTCTGAAAGAAGTGCGTGCCTTGACTGGGGTCTACTTGGAAATCGCGCAGGCCGGCCTCCACTATCACCTTGGCACCACTGATATGCGGCCACTTTACGGGAACCCCAAGCCACGAATCGCTGGAGCCCCACCTGCCCGGTCCAATCAACACATAACCGGCCGGATTCCCGTCATCCAGGAAGCGGCGGTTTATCCTTTCCATCTCTTCGGCAATGGCAGGATTGAGTGCGGGGCGATAGCCTTCGGTCTTGACATATACCACGTCCACCACATCCTCCACGATGCCGTGGCCTATAGCCTGCTGACTCTTAAGCAAGCAATCGGAATCTGGAACCAGCGTCAGGTCCTCGTCTAACGTCATGCGCTGGTCCACCATCGGACGAATCTGCAGCAGGCAGAACCGGGCCGTCTTATCGGGCTGAAGGTTACAGGCAAATTCTATTTCCACAGGGCGGCGCATCTCCTCCTGTCCGTTCTTGAGCACCATCTGAAGCACACGGGGCAAAGGTATCACATCATGCTGCAGCACACCCGAGAAACTGATAAGTTTTCGGTTCTTCCCTTCATAGAAACCATCATAGATACATTGGTCCACAGGGTCGTAAGTACTACATATCCACTGCAGCTCGCCATCCTTTTCCGCCTCCCTCACAGGATAGGAACGCAGGTTAAAGCCATCGTCTGTCTGAAAATCAAGCTTCACATTCTCCAGGTCCAGCGCCAGGAACTTCGTCTGCGTGTCTTTCAAGGCGATATCCATTTCACTCATCTGCAAGATTTTGTTGGGATGGTAAGGGCTCAGGCGCAAGCTTTGTCCGCCATCCACGATATATTTTCCCAAACCCAGAGCCAGCGACACCGTACCCTCCTCGGGCAGTTCGTCGCCCAAGGGATAATAGTTCAGACTTCTGGCCACACCGCTCATCGTGGGATAGAAGCGGTTGCCATGCCGATGTCCCACTACCTCTTGCAGGATGATGGCCATTTTCTCCTGATCGATAAGGTTGGATGTAGCCGTCATATAATCCTTCGATGCGCGGAAGAATACGGATGCATACACCGCCTTGATGGCGTTGGACAGCATTTCCAGACGTTCATAATTATCCTCCACATAGGGTATCATGTAGGTTGAATAGACACCTGCAAAGGGTTGATAATGGCTGTCTTCCAGCAAAGACGAGGAGCGAATGGCGATGGGTGACTTCACCACCTCCATAAAGGCCATCAGGTCACTGAGCAGACGTTGGGGTAAACGGGCATGAAGAAAGTATTGAAGCATCTCCTCATCGGGGATGTCGGTCAATGCCACCTGGTAAAGCTCGTTTGTCTCCATGTATTCGCTGAACACATCCGTGCACAGGACCACCGTCTTGGGAATGGTCAGCAGCACACCCGGAATCTGTGTCATCTCACGATGCTTCTTGATGATATGGTCCAGGAATGCCAGGCCACGCCCCTTTCCGCCCAGCGATCCGTCGCCAATGCGGGCGAAATTGCTATACTGGTCAAAGCGCTCGCGTTGGAACACAGCCACCACACCCTGATTTTTCATTTTACGATAGGCTACGATGGCATCGAAAATTATCTGGCGGTGGGCGTCGATGTCCTGCAAGGATTCCCACGTGATGCGCTTAAGGAACTCGCTGATGGGAAACAGTGCACGCGAACAGAGCCAGCGCGACACATTGTTGTGCGTCACATGATAGAGCAGCGATTCGGCCGGCACCGTAAAGATGTTTTCCTGCAAATCCTTCAGATTGCGGCAACGGCACACCTCTTCCATGGTGGCGGGATTGCGGAAAATGAAATCGCCAAAGCCAAAATATTTGTCCAAAAGGCAACGCAAATCCACGTCCAACTTTTTGCTGCCCTTATCGATAAACGAAGCATTGCACTGCGTTGCCAGCTCGCTTCCCGTACTTTCCGAACTTTCCATCACCAAAGGCACAAAGGGGTCGGCCTGACGTATCCGGCTGAGCAACTTAAAGCCTGCCAGTTCATCAATCTTCCCGTCCTTCATGAACCGGCAATCGGAAATCACTCCCAGCGTATTGTCTTTAAACCGGTCATACAGACTCCAGGCCTCCTCATAGTTTCGTGCCAACACAATCTTCGGACGGCCGCGCATCCGCAATGTTTCAAGGTGGGCGTTCAACGCTTCGCCGGCAAAAGCCAGGCTCTGCTGCAGCACATATTTATAAAGGTAAGGAAGGATGCTGCTGTAAAAACGAATATTATCTTCCACCAACATCAACATCTGCACACCCGCCACCTCAATATCGTGGTCCAGGTTCATCTTGTCCTCGATAAGCTTGATGATGGAAAGCAACAGATCGGTGTTGCCCAGCCAACAGAACACATATTCGAAGATGGACAGGTCCTCGTCCTGCATGCGGCGTGCGATGCCATGACTGAAAGGCGTGAGCACCACAATAGGTATGCCGGGGTGAGCCTGCTTGATGCTGCGTGCAATCGTGAACACGTCATTGTTGTCCGTGCCTGGCATGCAGATAATCAGGTCGGGAGTAAGAATCCTCATCTGTTCCTCCGCTTCTGTTTCCGTGGCAGCCTGGATGAAACGCGGCGGATAGCGCAAGCCCAGCCGGGCATATTCCTGGAAAATCTTCTCCTCCACACGACCGTCATCCTCAAGCATGAACATGTCGTAGGGGTTGGCCACAATCAGCACATTAAAGATTCTGCGCACCATCAGTTCCACGAACGGTATGTCGTGCAACTGCATCTTCTCATCTATATCCTTCGTCATTTCTGTACATTTCCTAAACGCACAAAAGTACGAAATTTTTCGTACCGTTGTCGCATATAATCAGAAAAACACCTGGTTGACTGTCAGGAAAAAAACATTTCTAACTGCATCCCCCTAACAGCTTTTGGCCGTAAAAAATCATATTGCCTGCAAGATTGTCTCACAAGGAACTTTTACGATTCTTTCCTCTTTCTCGTTTTTTTGCAGTACTTTTGTATCATATAAAACGAAAGATGATGGACGAGATGTTACTTAGGGTGGCGGTGGATACCATCACTGCCGAGATTGAAAAAGACGGCAATAACGCAAACCTTTTCCGCGAACGGGGCAGACTGCGCTTTCAGTTGGGTATGGAAAAAGAGGCAATGGAGGACCTGAGACAGGCTGTTGCCCTCAATCCCGAGCTGGTGAACGAAATTGCCAACGGGCAGTTTGAGGGAAAAATTGGAAGTTGCCACTAAACAGAACGCTAAAACATGTAAAATCACCCGCTTGTCCTGCCGGGAACCGCGAGACACCTGCGGATGGTTTCGCCGGAAGGAAACAGAAAATTGTTTGACGTTGATTGTCAAGCGTTTGGATATTCATAAAAAAACGTCTTGATGTTTGAGGAAAACCATGTGGACATTTCGCCTGAAACATGAGGATGTTTTCAAAAAACATGAACACGTTTTCATTGAAACATGAGGACGTTTGTCTCAAATCACCGTGATGTACAGAAAAGAGGTGCAACGTGTGGAAAAACACATTGCACCTCTTTAACTTTTCTTTACTAAACGTTTCTATAAACGTTGGCCGTAAGCCACCATCTTTATGGCAGTGATGGCACACTCGTCACCTTTGTTTCCCAGTTTTCCTCCGCATCGGTCAAGAGCCTGCTGCTGGGTGTTACATGTCAACAGACCATAGATGACAGGCATAATACCCTTGCGGTTGAGCTCGGCCAAGCCCTGTGTGGTCCCCTGGCAAATATAGTCGAAATGGGGGGTGTCGCCACGAATGACGCAGCCGATGGCGATGACAGCATCAAATTTCTCGGGATGCCGGGTCATCAGTGCCGAACCATAGACCAACTCGAAACTGCCGGGAACGGTCTGCACCGTGATGTCGCGGTCGTCAGCACCGAACTTCCTGAGCGTGGCAACGGCTCCTTCGAGCAGTGCACCCGTAATCTCCTCGTTCCATTCGCTCACCACGATACCAAACTTCATGCCTTTGGCCGATGGCACCGTGGCGGGATCGTAGCTCGACAGATTGTGCAAAGCGCTGGCCATAACCGCTTATTTGCTTGCGTTGACGCGCTCGATGTACTTGTCTATTTCACTGCTTTGGGGGCTGTTGGCATACTTGGTCTTCACCAGAGTGTACACCTCCAGAGCCTTTTCCTTGTTACCCAAAGCCTCATACACCTCGCCGGCCTGAATCAGAGCCAGGGGAGACACCACCACGTTGTCGGCATCCTTGGCGGCCTTCTCCAGGGTCTTGGCACCCTTCTCCTTGTCACCCAAAGAGACGTACACATTGCCCAGGGCAGCCTTGGCCATGTTGCTCACCATCTCGTCATCCTGAGCATCGAACTTCTCCAGATATTTCTTGGCCTCCTCCAGCTTGCCTTGCTGGGCATAAGCCAGACCCACATAAAGCTTGGCCAGGTTGCCGGCCTCGGTGCTGCCGTACTTGTCTGCCACAGCAACCATGCTCATGCTCTTGCCGGTGCTGTCGCCCTTGACAACAACATCGAAGCGGTCGTTTTCAAACTGCTCCTCTGCGGCGAACATGGCCTTGGATGCCTTGCCCCCTTGAGCGTCACGATAGCCGAAGAAGCCACCGATGCACATACCCAGCACCAGCACTACGGCAATGTAGGTAATAATGTTCTTCTGAGTTTTCTTGCGCTTTGCCTCTTCCTCAGGACTAACCTGAACGGGCTTTTGTGTTGATTTAGACATTTTACTATATGTTTTTGTTTTTATATTCCACTAATGGCTTGCAAATGTAGCAAAAAACAACTGCATAGAAAAATTTGCACACAAATATTTTCCCTCCGCACCGCTTTTTCCGTACCTTTGTACGTATGATTTTAAGACAGCTCTCCATACTGAACTATAAAAACATCCGCGAGGCACAACTGACGCTTTCTCCGGGCATCAACTGCTTCATCGGCCACAACGGCGAGGGAAAGACGAACCTGCTGGATGCCGTTTATTTCCTCTCGATGTGCAAGAGCCAGACCACCACGCAAGACTCGATGGTGGTGACCCACGGTCAGGAGGTGATGGCCGTGCAGGGCAGCTATGAGCGGGAGGACGGTTCGCAGGAGGACATCCACTGCGGAATGAAGGCGGGGCAAAAGAAGGTGTTCCGCCGTGCCAAGAAGGCCTACAAGCGTCTGGCCGAACACATCGGACTGATTCCCGTGGTGGTCATCTCCCCTGCCGACCAGCCCCTGATAAGCGGCGGCAGCGAGGAACGCCGGCGATTCATGGATATCGTCATCTCGCAAAGCGACGCCAATTACCTGGAAGCCCTCACGCGCTATAACAAAGCCCTTCAGCAGCGCAACGCCCTGCTGAAGATGGAGCCGGTGCCCGATGCCGAGCTGTTTGCCATCTGGGAGGAACAGATGGCCCTCTACGGTGAGGCGATTCACCGCCGGCGCCAAGCTTTCGTGGAGGAATTGGTGCCGGAATTTCAGAAGTTCTACAGCCATATCTCGCAGGAGCATGAACAGGTGGGACTGAAATATACCTCGCATTGCCAACGTGGGCCGCTGCTGGAAGTGATTCGGCGCGACAGGCAGAAGGACATCATCATGGGGTATTCGCTGCACGGTGTCCACAAAGATGAACTGGAGATGACGCTCGATGGTTTTCCCATCAAGCGCGAGGGAAGCCAGGGACAGAACAAGACATTCCTCACGGCTTTGAAGCTGGCGCAATTCAACTACCTCCATCTCCACGGACGCGGCACCACCCCCCTACTCCTTCTGGACGATATTTTCGACAAACTCGATGCACGGCGTGTGGAGAAAATCGTGGATCTGGTAAACGGTGAACAATTCGGTCAGATATTTATCACGGACACCAACCGCGACCATCTGAACTGCATTCTGGAAAACCTGCATTCCGACCACCGCATCTTTTACGTAGAAGCAGGAAACATCACGCCATGGAACGAAGAAAAACAGAAAATCTGAGGGACGTCATCAACCGCTTTCTGCGACTCAACGGACTGGAAACCCCACTCAACGAGCAACGAGCCATTGAGGCATGGCCCGCCGTGGTGGGACCGACCATCGCACGGCAGAGCAGCAACCTGCAGATTCGCGCGGGGATTCTTTATGTGAAAATCACACGTCCGGCCCTGCGTCAGGACTTGATGATGATGAGAACAGAGTTAAAACATCGAATAAACCAACACGTTGGGGCACAAGTCATTGAAAGCATCTCGTTTCACTAATCATTGAAACAAAACGGAATCCACTTGGCAATCGAAGGAATCCGTTGGCACGGTTTCCAAGAACTGATAGGAAAAGCATACGCCCAACTTGAAAGCATGAGGGAGACGGGACAGGAAACGGTCGTAGTATCCTTTGCCGCGCCCCAGCCGATGGCCCCGCCTGTCAAAGGCCATTCCGGGCACAAGCACCAAATCTATCGACAAGAAATCATGAAAGGTTGAGCCATGTGGCTCGTCGATGCCATAGGCACCCGTTGTGAATGGGGTATCGGGATTGACCGTCCGCACCTCCATTTCGGCCTCATTCATCACTTTCGGAAGCAACACCCGCTTCTTTTCCTTCCAAGCATGCTTCATCAGGATGGTCAAATCCACCTCATCGGGCAAAGCGTTGTAAAGCATCACGACGCGGGCTTCCTGCCACTGAGGCAGGCGAAGCACATGGCCACATAGCCTCGCCGAAAGTTCTGCCCGTTGTGCTGCGGGCATCTTCGCCTTCAACCGGCGCATCCGGACACGCAACTCTTCTTTTGTGATATCCGAAGGCACAACCGTGGCAATCAATAACTTTTCTTGAAACTGCGGGCCATCTCGCGGCGGTCTTCCTTCTCTTTCAGCGTCTCGCGCTTGTCAAACTCCTTCTTGCCCCGGGCGGTGTAGATGTCCAACTTGGCCAATCCGCTGCCATTGATAAACAGGCTGGTGGGAATGAGTGAGAAGCCCGGAGCCTTCAACACCGATTGAATCTTACGTATCTCCTTGCGGTTGAGAAGAAGTTTGCGGTCGCGTCGCTCCACATGGTTGTTGTAGCTGCCATTCTCGTATTGGGCAATATACATGTTCTTCACCCAAACTTCTCCTTTATTTATATAGCAGAAGGTATCCACCAGCGAAGCCTTGCCCGCACGTATGCTCTTAATCTCGGTACCCGTCAGCACGATGCCGGCCGTGAACTGGTCAATCAGCGCATAGTCGAACCGGGCACGCTTGTTCTTTATGTTTACCTTATTGTTGGTAACCAACCGTTTATTCTTCATCTTTTTCCACTGCTACGAAGTTTCCGATGTGCTCATCAATATAGTGAGCCACCAGCTCGGTCACATCTGTCTCCATCATAATAAACTCGTCATCCAAATCATCAAACTCGGGATATTGCTCAAACAAAGCCATAAACTCCTCATCACTCTTCTCTCCCGTCAGCTCATCGGCATATTTTTCATACAACTCTCTGCCTTTGTATATCAGTTTCTGGAAGTCCTTGGCTCCCCACAAGCGCATTGCCTTGGCAAAAGGGTTGAGGAAGATAAATGGGCCATAACCATTGTAAATGAGTTGAACAAAACCACCATCCATTACTTCCCGACGAACTGTCTGATAGGCCAATAACGTTATTTGGTCAGCCTCCAGCAGGGGCATTGTCTCACTGTTGAGCTCGCCCCCGATGGCCTCAAGGATGGCATTGGCGAACACATCCACGAAAGCGTCCATGCCTTGGGTGGCCGCCTCCACGATACTGCTTTCTTTAATCTTAATCTCCATATAGGTGCAAAAGTACTGTTTTTTCGTGGAAATGCTGAAAAAAGCATCATTTTTTGTTGGCCATCTGACTATAATTAGGTATTTTTGCAAAGATAAAACACACATATTTTTATTAAAACATAAAATCATTATGGTTTATTCACACGAAGTTCAAAACATGTGTTGTGTGGCCAAAGGCCCCAACCACGGTCCCGCTCCTATTCCCGAGGAGGGCAAGTGGGTTCAAGCAAAAGAAATTAAGGATATCAGCGGCCTGACTCACGGTATCGGCTGGTGCGCTCCCCAGCAGGGTGCATGCAAGCTGACCTTGAACGTGAAGGAAGGCGTTATCGAGGAGTGTCTGGTGGAAACCATTGGCTGCTCAGGTATGACCCACTCCGCCGCCATGGCCAGTGAGATTCTTCCCGGCAAGACCATTCTGGAGGCGCTGAACACCGACCTTGTGTGCGATGCTATCAACACCGCCATGCGCGAGCTCTTCTTGCAAATCGTGTACGGACGCACCCAGAGCGCCTTCTCCGAGGGCGGTCTGATGATTGGTGCCGGCTTGGAGGACTTGGGCAAGGGTCTTATCTCCCAGACCGGCACACTCTATGGCACCAAAGTCAAGGGCACCCGCTACCTGCAGCTGACCGAAGGCTACATCACCAAGATGTTCCTGGACAAGGACGATCAGGTGTGCGGCTACGAGTTCGTTCACATGGGCAAGTTCATGGACGCCATCAAGAAGGGTGTTCCTGCCGACGAGGCTTTGAAGAGTGTTACCGGCACCTATGGCCGCACCAAGGCCGAGGACGGCGCAGTGAAGTCAATTGACCCCCGTAAGGAATAATAAAGAATAAGGAGAAACAAGATATGATTAGAGAAGTAAAATTCGAGTCACAAGACCGCCGTATCAAACAGATCCTGGCTTGCCTGAACAAGCACGGCATCGCATCAATCGAGGAAGCTAACCAGATTTGTGACGCAGCAGGTCTCGATCCTTATATGACCTGTGAGGAAACTCAGATGATCTGCTTCGAGAATGCCAAGTGGGCTTACGTTGTAGGTACCGCCATCGCTCTGAAGGAGAAGGCCAAGAGCGCCGTAGAGGCTGCCCAGTATATTGGTGAGGGCCTGCAGAGCTTCTGCATTCCCGGTTCTGTTGCCGATGACCGCAAGGTAGGTATCGGCCACGGTGAGCTGGCTGCCCGCCTGCTCCACGAGGACACCAAGTGCTTCGCTTTCCTGGCCGGCCACGAGAGTTTCGCCGCTGCCGAGGGTGCCATCAAGATTGCCCAGATGGCCAACAAGTCAAGACCAGCTGACAAGCCCCTGCGTTGCATCCTGAACGGTTTGGGCAAGGATGCCGCCATGATTATCAGCCGTATCAATGGTTTCACCTATGTGCAGACCAAGTTTGACTACTTCACCGGCGAGTTGAAGGTCGTGAACAAGACCGCCTACAGCAATGGACCCCGCGCAGCCGTTAACTGCTACGGTGCCGATGACGTTCGCGAGGGCGTGGCCGTTCTGTGGCATGAGGATGTGGACGTTTCCATCACCGGTAACTCTACCAATCCCACCCGCTTCCAGCATCCCGTGGCAGGTACCTATAAGAAGGAGCGCGTGTTGGCAGGTAAGCCTTACTTCAGTGTAGCCAGCGGTGGTGGTACCGGTCGTACCCTTCACCCCGACAACATGGCAGCCGGTCCCGCTTCTTACGGCATGACCGATACCATGGGCCGCATGCACAGCGACGCTCAGTTTGCCGGTTCCAGCTCAGTGCCCGCTCACGTAGAGATGATGGGCTTCCTGGGTATCGGTAACAACCCCATGGTAGGTTGCTCTGTAGCCTGTGCCGTGAATGTTGACCTGGCTCTGAACAAGTAATCAGACTATAATAGTAAGAGGTCCCTGCAATTCAGTTGATTTGCAGGGATTTTTTTGTATCCTTTCCTCAGGTCTTCCCATCACTTTCCTTACCTTTTGGGCAAAACGATGGCACACTTTGCGATTTTTTGCGCAAAAATTAGTACCTTTGCAGCGAATTTTGACGAAAGACATCACCATCCGCCACAATTCACGACTTATTATTTCTAAATAAAAACGGCACACTTGTAAGAGAATGAAACTGCAAGAAGCAAACGTACTGATTACCGGAGGAGCTTCCGGCATAGGAAAACTGATGGGACAGATTGCGCTGGAGAAAGGTGCCAACGCACTCATCATCTGGGACATCAACGAAGAAAACATCCAAACCACCGTAAAAACCCTCTCCGCCAAGGGCCGCGTTTTTGCCCATTGTGTGGATGTGGGCAACATCGAGAACGTGCAATCGGCCTACCAAACCGTACGCGAGGAGTGCGGTGACGTGGACGTAGTTATCAACTGCGCCGGTATTGTCACCAGCAATCGCACCTTCGACCAAGTGGACATCACGGAAATCGACCGAACCATCCGCATCAACACCATCGCCCCCATGTACGTGGCCCGCACCATTCTTCCTGACATGCTGAAGCGTAATCGCGGTCACATCTGCAACATCGCCTCGGCAGCTGGTATGCTGGGCAACCCGCGTATGGCCGTGTATGCCGCCAGCAAGTGGGCAGCCATCGGATGGTCGGAATCCATCCGTATCGAGATGCAGGAGCAAAAAAGCGGCGTTCACATCACCACCGTTGCACCTTATTATATCAATACAGGCATGTTCGACGGCGTTCGCAGCCTCATCCCCATCCTCGACCCTGCCAAGACGGCGCGAAAGATTATTCGTGCCATCGAGAAGAACAGGACCTTCTGCGGCATGCCCTTTCCTTTCCATTTGATTCGTTTCTGTCAGGGCATCCTGCCCACCTGCGTTTTTGACCTTATTTTCGGTCAGGTATTCGGAGTGTACCACACCATGGACCACTTCACCGGCCGCAAAAAATAGCATCATGCAAAACACTTCAAACGAACAAATTGCAAATCTGGTAGAGGCCCAACGAGACTTCTACCACAGCGGTGTCACACTTGACCTTAAATTTCGTCGCCGGATGCTGAAGGCTCTGCTTGCAGCCTTCGAGAAATGGGAAAAACCATTGGCCGAAGCCCTGTGGACCGACCTGCACAAATCTTATGAGGAGGCCTACATCACCGAGCTGAGCATTGTGAAAGCCGAGATAAAGAATCATCTGAGCCACCTGAAAAACTGGGCAAGTCCCAAGCTGAAGGCCACGCCTATCAAGATGTTTCCCTCCGTCAGCCGCATCGTCAGCGAACCCTTAGGCAACACCCTCATCATCGCTCCGTGGAACTATCCCGTTCAGTTGTTGCTCAACCCGCTGGTGGGTGCCATCTCATCGGGCTGCACAGCCATTCTCAAACCCTCGCCCTACGTGCCCCACGTATCACTTGTGATGAATCAGATGATTGCCGACTCCTTTCCCCCGGAATATATTGGCGTGGTGCAAGGCAACCGAACCGTCAACCAAGCCCTGCTGGAACACCGTTTCGACCTTATATTCTTCACCGGAAGCCCCTCCTTAGGACGCATGGTGATGGCGGCGGCAGCCCACCATCTCACTCCCGTAGTGCTGGAGTTGGGAGGCAAGAGTCCCTGTATCGTAGACAAAGATGCCGACATTGCCGTAGCCGCCAAGCGTATCGCATGGGGCAAGACGCTCAACGCCGGACAGACGTGCATCGCTCCCGACTATCTGCTCATACATGAATCTGTGAAAGATGCCTTTGTGCGTGCCTTCGCAAAGGCCGTCCGCCAACTGCATGGCGAGGACATTTCGCAAAGCGCCCACTATGTGCGCATGGTCAACGACCGTGCCTTTGCCCGTGTCGGTGACTATCTGGCAGAAGGAACCATCCTCTACGGTGGCCGCACCGATGCCTCGGACCGTTTCATCGAACCCACACTGCTGGATATGAACCTGTGCCTCGCTGACATGAAGGACGGGGACCGCACCGCAGGTAAGGCCGTGTTACGGGAAGAAATCTTCGGTCCCGTCCTACCCGTCATCACCTTTAGCGAGCACAAACAAATGGTGGAATACATCACCGGCGGCGAGAAACCGCTGGCTCTGTATTACTTCGGGCCGAAGTGCCGGGGATGGGAGACCATCCGCCACACATCGTCGGGCGGTGCCTGCATCAACGACACCATCATGCACATCGCCAACGAAAACATACCTTTCGGCGGCGTAGGCAACTCGGGCATGGGACACTATCATGGTCGCGAAAGCTTCATTGCCTTCTCCCACCGGCGTTCCGTGGTCTGCACACCCACATGGCTCGACCTCCCTTTCCGCTACATGCCCTACAAGCTTTTCGCACTTGTAAAAAAAATCATCTGACTACCGACTTAAAAGCGCCGCGGTGAACAGACCATTCGCCGCGGCGCTTTTTATGATGCGTCACACCCTCAGAGCTACATATCACTTCACCTTATACGTCACCATTCGGCCGGCCTTCACTTTCACTTTATCCTTCCATTCGGTGAAAGCGTTGTCTCCCAAAGGTTTCCAATCCTGTTCCTCCTCCTCTGCAAGAACCGTAACAGTGGCATCAAAGGATGTAGGGGTCGTAATTTGCAAAACCATCCCGCCACCCTTGTGAGCCAGGGTCTTCACCTCCACATGGTCGAACACGAGCATCTCTCCCCGATTCCTGCAGACATAGATACCGGGAACCTCCAACGCCATCATGAACGTGTCGCCAGTGCCGCCATACACGGCGGCAGGAATCATCACATAGTTGTCCGTCGACCAGCCGTAACAATCAAGTGCACCCCAACAGACGGATAACCTTCTGTTCATCTCTTGCAACGGGCAGCCACGAGACACGCTCACGCCTGTCCGCGGCATCGGCAAAGACGGCAAGAAAAGCCAATCCCAACCACACGGATAATCTTTTATGTAACATATTGCTTTGAAAAAACGGGCTGACTCCTCCATAGAAAGAAGTCAGCCCCAATAGGATGGTCATTTAATTATTCTGCTGTCAGTTCTATCACGCGGCTGTTAAGCTGCCGGCCGGTGAAGAGGTTCAGCCCCACGTTTTGCAGATATTCGCCTGAAAAGACCTGTCCGTTACCCGAAAGGTTCGAACCGCTTCCCGGCATCAGATTGATTTCCTTCACACGATACATCTTGTCGGCATCCAGTCCGTGCAGGCGCACGGGCCGGATGTTCTCGGAATAGCGGGGATAGATGTCGAAAGCAAAGACAACGGCCCGGTTCTGCTGTTTGTCCACATACATGGTAGAGGTATGGTTCCCGCTGTAAGGAGAAACCAGACGGTGCATATCCCCATCCAAAATCACCGGTTTCAGGCAATTGTAATTCTTCACGGCATCACGGCAATAAGCGGCCTCCTTCTCGTTCAGCTCTGCCATGTTGATGTCGAAACCCAACTTGCCCATCATGGCCACTTCGGTGCGGAACTTGACGCTTGCCTTCCTGTTCCAGCCGGTGACATGGGCACAGAGGGTTTTGGCGGGGAACACCTGCGAGAAGCCCCACTGGATGAAAAGCCGTTCGATGGGGTCGGTGTTGTCGCTGGGCCAAAACTCGGTGAAATACTTCAGGGCCTCATAGTCGGAACGACCGCCACCGCCGGAGCAGAGCATCATGGGCAAAGCGGGGTATTTGGCGTTGATACGCTCCAACACACGATAAAGTCCGCGCACGTAGTCAATGTAAAGATGCGATTGTTTGTCCTTTAAATAGGGGGAATAGATGTTGGTTATCGGGCTGTTGCAGTCCCATTTGAAGAAGGCGATGTCAGGGTATCGGGTCATCAGCCCGTCCACGATGCCAAACACGTAGTCCTGCACTTTGGGATTACTCAGGTCGAGCACCATCTGGTTGCGGAAGTAATATTCATCGCGATTGGGCAGATGAATGACCCAATCCTTATGTTTCTCATACAGTTCGCTCTTGGGGTTCACCATTTCCGGCTCAATCCATAATCCGAACTTGATGCCCTTCTCCTTGGCGGCCCGGGTCAGATGGCTGATGCCGTTGGGCAATTTGTCAGCCGTCTCATCCCAATCGCCCAACCCCTGGTGGTCACTGCTGCGCGGATACTTGTTGGCAAACCAACCGTCATCGAGCAGGAACATGTCGACACCCAGACCGGCGGCATCGTCCATGAGCTTCACCAGCTTGTCTTCATTGAAGTTGAATCCCGTAGCCTCCCAATTGTTGAGCAGTGTCATTCGCCCACCGTTCCCGTCTTTCACCTGATGGTTGCGTGCCCAGTCGTGAAGGTTGCGGCTGGCCTGTCCCATGCCGTCGAAGCTGTAAGTGAAATAGAATTCCGGGGTAACGAATACTTCGTTTGGATTCAATCTGTACGTTGAAGCATAAGGGTTTATACCGGGTATGATGCGTAATCCGTTCTGATTGTCCACCTCAAACACAAAACGGAAATTGCCGGTCCAGCCCAAAGAACCCACAAGCACCTCCCCTGCCTCCTCTTCGGCCTGATTGTCCAAAGAAAGTTGAAAGAACGGCGAGCAGAACATATTGGCACGTGTGCCCAACTTGGTGTCGATAATCTTCTTGCCGAACTCCAGTGGCTGCGACTTGATGCCGACTTCATTGGCCCAATCACCCGAAAACTCTGTCAGGAAATACTTGCTGCGGTTCATGTGCAGCATGGCCGAGGCGTACTTGTGAAGCTCGACAGCCTTCTTCTCCTGATGGCTGATTTCCGTGTAAGTCTTTATGACGTTCTCCTTCCGGTAAGCCACATAGTGCAACTTGACGCTTACGGGATATTGGTCGTCCTGCAATGTTATCACAACCTCCTCCACGTCGGGAGAAAGTGACTGCCGGGTGTGAGACTGATATTTCAATACGGCGGACGGATTGCCGTCATGATGCACCACATGAATGGCCGGCTCAAAGTAATCCTCCATGCCATGCGTCGGATAAGCCTCTTTGCCAAGCGAGAGATGGGCCATATCGGCCTCATGATGAAGTTTCCGGCCAAGGTAGGATTGATACAAACGGCCATTACCGGCCACTTGATAAATCAGGTCTACCGCCTCCGTACCGATTCTGATGGTCTGCTTATCGCCCGCCATCAGCGAAAGTGACACGCAGAAGAAGCATGCCAGAAACATGAACTTTGTTTTCATAGTATAGTAATTAAGTATAACGTTTTCAAGAAAAAATGGCCCTTCCTCCTCTGAGAGCCATGCTCCGAAAGAAAGGGCTATCGGATGTGCAGATCCTTAAGAATCTGGGAAATCTGCTCCATCGTGGTGAGGCGTGTGGGCACCAAAGGCAGGCGCAATTGGTTCTCTATCATACCCATTGCATGCAACATGGCCTTGACACCCGCCGGATTGCCGTCAACGAACAGAAGCTTGAAAAGTTCGGCAAACTTATGATGGATGTGAAGGGCGGCGCTATACTCTCCGCGAAGGGCAAGGCGCACCATACGCGAGAACTCGGCGGGAAGGGCGTTGCCTATCACGCTGATCACGCCCACTGCCCCCAAGGTAATCAGGGGAAAAGTGATGCCGTCATCACCGCTGATGACATCGAAGTTCTCAGGTTTGTTCTTGATGATGTCGTCCATCTGGGTGATATTGCCGCTGGCCTCCTTGATGGCAACGATATTCTCGAAGTCACGGGCCAGGCGGAGCGTGGTCTCGGCGGTCATGTTCACGCCCGTCCGCCCGGGCACATTATAAAGGACCACGGGCACGGGGCTTGCCTTGGCTATGGCGGCAAAGTGTTGGTAGAGGCCTTCCTGCGACGGCTTGTTGTACATGGGGCACACGCTGAGCACACCGTCGATGCCGGTCCAATCACCTTCCTGCAGGTCTTTCACCACGGCAGCGGTGTTGTTGCCTCCGCATCCCATGAGCAAAGGCACGCGGCCGGCCACACGCTCCACGAGCAAGTTCTTCAACTCTTTCTTCTCCTCGGCAGACAAGCAAGGGGTTTCGGCCGTGGTGCCCATAATACAAAGGAAGTCAACGCCTCCTGCAATCTGAAACTCTACGAGCCTCAAAAGGGCATCATAATCGATGGAACCGTCAGACTGGAAAGGGGTAATGAGGGCTATGCCCAAACCTTTGAACTTATTTTGTGCCATGAAACGCTGAATAATCTTATAGGAAAACCGCCACAAAGATACAACATTTTCCTTAGATACATAAACAAGGGGGAAGGCTTTTTTGCCTTCCCCCTTACAGAATGTTATGTTTTCCCGTCTTAAAGCGCGAAGTTGAAACCAATACCAAAGGCCTTGTTCGTGCGGGAGTATTTGTCGGTCTTTACCAAATTGGGTGCCATCTGTGTCTCTACCGTGCGATCCTGATAGAAGGTGTGCATGTAGCCCAAGTCGATATTGAAGAGCTTGCTGGGGTGGATACGGAAGCCCACGCCAAGGGAGTTGGCCGAATTGTTGAAGGAAAGGTCGCTCATATATTCATCGCTCACACCATACTTGGTGCGCTGCCAGGAAGCACTCACGGTAAACAACTTGTGGAAGCGCCACTCGGCACCGGCCATAAATTCCCAGGTGTTGTGGTCAATCAGGTCGTTCTTGTTGAACGCAATGCCGGCATTGGTGAAGCCGTCCTTGGTGGAAGACTTGTCGAAATACTCATGGAAAGCGGCACTGAAACGAACATTCTCGTTCAGGCTATACTGGGCGCCGATAGCCAGCAGACCGGGCAAATCCTCGCGCACCTTCTTGCCATCTTCGAATTGGCCGAGGATGCCGCCAGCCTGAGACAACACCGTTTCATTGGCATTTACCTGAGAGCTGTTCTTCAGTTTGATTTTGGTGGGAGCCTCATACTTGGCACTCACGTTCCAGTGCTTGTTAATCAACCAGTCGATGCCGATGATGGGCGACATGCCGAAACCTTCCTGGTCGCAGTTCAAGGCAATACCGTAATCATTGAGCTGGGCGGAACCCGTTGAGCCGATAGCACCGATAACATAATGAGCCGTGGGACTCACAGCACCGTTGTAGTTATTGTTGCCATACACGCCACGGATACCCACAAAGCCGGCCAGATTCTTGGTAAACTTGTAGGTGGCACCCAACTGAAGGCCAAAGTAATAGTTGCGTCCCTTCATAAAGCTGTTGATGGAGTAACCCTCATACTTAGCAGTTTTGCCAATCGTTGCAGCCTGTTCGGCAGGCATGCCCTGCTCCATCAAGGCACCGGTCACCATACCCGGCAACATTTGGGGAACCATCTGCCCCATGAGTGCGCTATAGGCTGCCTCGAAACTGCCCAGGCCCTCGTTGAACTGGCACTTTCCGCCGCCGCCAATCAGGCCGACATGACCGGAAACGCTCCACTTGTCGTGGTTGTAGGTGAAACTGAGGCTGGGAATCACGGGAGCCTTGGCCTCGCCCTTGAAGTTGTGGGTGGTGTTGGGATTCTCCCTGTTCATCGCAAAAGGAGCGAAGGTGGTGGCAATGCTGCGGGTTTGGAAAGCCGTCTGCGAGTTGATGCTCAGGTGCCATCCGTTGCTCAAAAAGGCAGTACCGGCAGGGTTGGCATAAAGGCTGGTGAGGGTGATGGTGCCTTCCTGGGCGAAATTGCGAAGGAATGCCGCGTTCTGATTCGTGTTCGTCAACAGACCTCCGGCCATGGCAGGGGCTGAGAGTGTAGCCATCAGGATGGCCGAAACTAAATGTTTCTTTGTCATTTTTTAGTTGTTTTTACGATTAAAACGTGGCAAAGGTAACACATTTTGCCAAAGTGTGCAAGAAATTCATGAAATAAATGCACAATCAATCGTAACGTGTGCACAATCCAATGTTTATATACAAATGTTCTTGCCGGACACCGACAACTTGAAAATCAACCTGCCAAACGAACCGAAAAAAACATGAACACGTTTTTGAAAAACATGAACATGTTTGGAGGAAAACATCAACATGTTTTCACCAAAACATCCACATGTATTTTGTACGCCCCTCCCACACGATTACGTAATTCTTAACCGGCACAACTCAAAAATCATAACTTTTATGTACCTTTGCGCCGTTATATAAAATAAGAGGAGAAAAACATGTTTGAAAACTTAAGCGAAAGACTGGAACGCTCGTTCAAGATATTGAAGGGTGAGGGCAAAATCACGGAAATCAATGTGGCCGAAACCCTGAAAGATATTCGTCGCGCTCTGCTGGATGCCGATGTAAACTATAAGGTGGCAAAACAATTTTGCGACACGGTGAAGCAGAAGGCCTTGGGACAGAATGTGCTCACGGCCGTGAAACCCGGCGAACTGATGGTGAAAATCGTGCACGACGAGTTGGCCGAACTGATGGGCGGCGAAGCAGCCGAACTGAATCTGCCGGGCCGCATGGGACAGCCCTCTGTGATCCTGATGGCGGGACTGAACGGATCCGGCAAGACCACCATGAGCGCCAAGCTGGCCAAACTGCTGAAGGAGAAGAAAAGCAAGAAGCCCCTGCTGGCCGCATGCGACACCTTCCGCCCGGCGGCCATGGAGCAGCTGCGCGTGTTGGCCGAGGAGGTAGACGTGCCCATCTTCATGCAGCTCGATGCCAAAGACCCCGTCAAACTGGCACAAGAGGCCGTGCAGTACGCCCGACAGAACGCCTGCGACGTGGTCATTGTCGACACGGCAGGCCGATTGGCCATCAACGAGGAGCTGATGACCGAAATATCCAACATCAAGGAAGCCATACATCCCGACGAAATCCTGTTCGTGGTGGATGCCATGACGGGCCAGGACGCCGTGAACACGGCCAAGGAATTCAACGACCGCCTGCAATACACGGGCGTGGTGCTGACCAAGCTGGACGGCGACACCCGCGGCGGTGCCGCACTGGCCATCCGCCAGGTGGCCGACTGCCCCATCAAGTTCGTGGGCACAGGCGAGAAGATGGAGGCCCTGGACCAGTTCCACCCCTCGCGCATGGCCGACCGCATCCTGGGCATGGGCGACATCGTATCACTGGTGGAGCGTGCACAGCAGCAGTTTGACGAGAAAGAAGCCAAGAAGCTGGAAGCCAAAATCCGCAAGAACCAGTTTGACTTCTCCGACTTCTACAACCAGATTCAGCAAATCAAAAAGATGGGCAATCTGAAAGAGCTGGCCGGCATGATTCCCGGCGTGGGCAAAGCCCTCAAGGATGTGGACATCGACGACAACGCCTTCAAGAGCATCGAAGCCATCATCCAAAGCATGACGCCCGCAGAGCGCAAGAACCCCGCCCTGCTGAACACCAGCCGGCGCACACGCATCGCCAAGGGCAGCGGCACCAACATCCAGGAGGTGAACAAGCTCATCAAACAATTCGACCAGACCCGAAAGATGATGAAGATGGTGACCGACCCCAAGATGATGAAGATGGCTCAGATGATGGCCAAGACCAAAGGCGGAATGCCGAAAATGTAAAAACGCAAAAACAATCAGCCATGACAATCATCGACGGGAAAGCCACGGCAACCCAAATAAAGAATGAGATAAGGGAAGAGGTAAAGCGGATGGTGGAGCGCGGTGAACGCCGCCCCCATCTGGCCGCCATCCTCGTGGGTCACGACGGCGGAAGCGAGACCTATGTAAAGAATAAGGTGCTGGCATGTGAGGCTTGTGGCTTTCAGAGCACACTCATCCGATACGAAGATGACGTTACGGAACGGGAACTGATGGACGAAATCGCCCGTCTCAACGCCGATGACTCGATAGACGGTTTCATCGTGCAGCTCCCCCTGCCCAAACATATCGATGAGCAGAAGGTGACCGAAGCCATCAATCCCGACAAGGACGTCGACGGCTTCCACCCCATGAACGTGGGGCGCATGGCCATCGGACTGCCGGCCTTCGTCAGTGCCACCCCCCTGGGCATCCTCACCCTGCTGCAACGATACGACATCAAGACAAGCGGCAAGAAGTGTGTGGTGCTGGGACGAAGCAACATCGTGGGCAAACCGATGGCTCAACTGATGATGCAGAAACAATATGGCGACGCCACCGTCACCGTATGCCACAGCCACACACCTGATATAAAAGAGGAATGCCTGCGGGCGGACATCATCATCGCCGCCATCGGCCGGCCGGCTTTCCTTACCGCAGACATGGTGAAGCCCGGAGCCGTGGTGGTGGACGTGGGCACCACCCGGGTGCCCGATGCCACCCGCAAGAGCGGTTTCCGCCTGCAGGGCGACGTGGATTTTGAAAGCGTGGCTCCCAAATGTTCTTTCATCACACCCGTGCCGGGCGGCGTTGGTCCCATGACCATCTGCATGCTGATGCAAAACACGTTGAAAGCACGCCAAAACAACAGCACACACCTTTAGTTTTTATTAACGCGCCGCGACACCTGACGTATTGCAAATTTCAATACCTTTGGGTAATTCAAACTTTTAAAGCTATGAGAAAGAAATTATTTTCATTGGTGGCAGCCATGTTGCTGGCAACAGTTTCAGTGATGGCTCAGAACGAGAAAGGATGGTCATACGCAGTTGAAACAGGTATCGGCTCTCAGTGGGAAATCGGCGGACGCGCACAATATGGCCTCAACAAGTGGGTGGCTATCGATGCTCCGGTGCTGAAATATAACCTGGACTACGGAGATGTAACCGGACACGAGTTGAAGATTATGGCCGGTGCCCGCGGTTTCTCTCCTTCTTTCGGACCCAATCTGAAGGCCTTCATGGCAATCGACCTGGGATATGGCGGCTGCACAAGCGAATATTCCGATTGGACCAGCGCCTTTGCCTTCGACCTCACCGTAGGTCTCCACGTGTATAAGAACCTCTACGTAGGTTATGGTTTCGGCATGTTGGCCAATGACGGCAAACACAAGGACCACGTGTTGCGCGTAGGCTGGAACTTCTGATTTCAAACAACCGCATGTTTCATTGGAAACATCGCGGCGAACAGACTTATAACTCCGCGGCGATTCACTTCATTCGCCGCGGAGTTTTTTTAGCATGATGGACGATGTTTTCCCATTCTTTAGGGAAATATTTCATACGAAGATAAAATAATCCTTGTTTCGTTTGCTTCATTCAAAGATTTGTGCTATCTTTGCACTCGCAAACGGGGAAAACGTTTGCAGACAAACATCCAACATGGTGACTATAGTTCAGTTGGTTAGAGCGTCAGATTGTGGTTCTGAATGTCGTGGGTTCGAGTCCCACTAGTCACCCCACTCAAGCAAAGAGGTTGCACCCAAACAGGCGCAACCTCTCTATCTTTACCTTCATCGCCTAAAAAATATGCAAAATGTCCAACCAGCCAAAAATTAGGCGCATGGTAATAAACCTGTGTTAGAATAATAAAAAAGATTTACCTTTGCAGCAAATTAAGAAATAGAGCAATGAAAGAAAACGTATACACAATTCTCTCAAAAATGTATAACGGGACAACAAGAGGGGTAAGATTCTTTATCGTACAAATGTTCGTGTGGACAGCAATAGAAGCCCTCTTCGGCCCACTGGGAGGCGGAGGAAGATCTTCTTTTATATTATATATGTCACTACAGATGTGTATCTTAGCATATACTATGATTTTCAGTTTGTTCTATTCTTTTGTCCCGTTTAAGCACAACTTAAAAGGTGCTTTTATTCCTTATATACTATACACAAGTCTGATTTATTTAGGAATAGTAGAAGTGAATAACTGGAACTTCAAGAGGGTCACTATTGATTGTTATATGTTAATGGGCTGGCTTGCCCCCATATATGGGTTATGTGTTTTGATTTTACAAGAAAAGATAAAGAAGAAGCTACGTCCATATCCCCGTTTTCTGAAAATAACAAGAATGACTTTAAACCTGTTCAGCATTCTCTGTATATTAGTTTTCATTCTTTATATATTCTTATTGGCCTGGAAAATGATATAAGACAATCGTTGAAATCCATGTTACAGGAAGGGTTAGAAGTCAATTGTGATTCTGAATGCAGTGGGTTCGAGCCCCACGAGTCACTCCCCTAAAACCAAAGTGGAAGACTCAAAAAGGATCTTCCACTTTGGTTTTATCTGCATCATCAAGTACGGGGAAACGTCGGCGGAAGTTGCAAAGGGCTTCCATATCCAGGTCAATAGTTGAAGTCCCGGCACCGCATCCCAATTTTACCATCTCACGCCCTTTGGCATCGACTACCACAGATCCGCCTGCATATGAAAGCGAAGGGTCGTCACCCACCCGATTCACCCCCACAACAAAACATTGGTTTTCGATGGCACGGGCACGCAAAAGGATATCCCACACCTGCTGACGCACCTGAGGCCATGAAGCCACGCACAACAGCACATCATAAGGTTGTCGGGCATTGTTGCGCAGCCACACGGGAAAACGCAAATCGTAGCATACCGACAGACGAAACATGACAGCACGCCATTCCACATCCATAACACGGCAACCCGCTTCATAGAAACCATGCTCCCCTCCCATCGTAAACAGATGGTGCTTGTCATAATAATTCACACTCCCATCGGGCAAAACAAAATAAAAACGGTTGCGTAAGCCGCCTTTATCATCAACCGCAGCCACGCTGCCGGCCATTGCGGCATCATATCGGGCAGCCTGTTCCTTCATAAACCGAAGTGCTTTCTTGCAATCCTCTTCCAAATATGATGTTTCCGGTTGGGTCAGAAAACCGGTGTTCCACATCTCCGGCAAGACATACACATCACTTGAGGGAGCGTCATTCAAGAGGCGTTCCACACGACGAATGTTTTCTTGCGTGTCATTCCACGCAATGTCTGTTTGCAACAAGGTTATTCTCATCTGATAAGCGTTTTAATATCGCACTTGCTTACAACAATCCTGCCGTCCTTACGCATCAGAAGACACGCATCACCAAGCTTGTCGATTAAATCCGTGGAATCCATCGGATGATACTTTAAGGTAGTTCGGCGGGGAAAATGGCTGAAGAAGGGATGACAACTGATAAACCAGTGTGTCTGCATCACATCAGGAATACTTTCCAACAGGTCCCAAAACTCCCACACACGCGTACGAGCTACAGCCATCGCACCCCATCTGCCATCACGCAAACGGAGAACGGCCACCACATTCTTCCTCTTGTCATTTATATCTTCATTGCTTTGCTCCTCATCCATAGCTGGGTGGGTAATCGTTATATGGCGGTAGAATGCACGGTTAATCCGGTTCATCTCTCTTTTGAACAGAACGCCATGGGCAGAGGTATCGTGCATTTGATTGCTAAGAATGTAATAGTGTATCATCTCGTGCAGGATAGTGTCGTCCACCTGCTGTTCATCCATACTCTTGGCCAACAGCTCGCTGATGGCAAAATCAAAGTTGCAAAACTTCCACATTCCATCCAAACGACGACTGCGCATACAACGCACCTGTCCCAAAGCTCTGCGCGAACGACTCAAGCGGATTGGCGGCAAAACAAGTTTCCCTTCAAAGCAAAGGCTGTTGAAATGTTGGAAACGTTCTTCTATGTAAGCTGCTGAAATATCCATAATCCTTGGTACGAAGATAATAAATAATTAAGATAAACCGCCTGATTGAAACAGGAATATTTGACGAATTGCGGAGAAAGTAACTTTATAAATTCCGGACATCAGAATCATAAAATGCAATTTACAATTCCAAATCAATCAATTACCAACCACTTCATGTAAAGCAAAACAATTAAGCATCTTGCAACATTCTTACATAAACAAGCCTTAAAGTTACTTTCTCCTCAATAAAAACGATGCAGTGTCATACTTTCTAAAAATAATTATTTTGAGTTGCAAAGAAAGACTGTTATACAAATAGAAGACAGAAAAAATTTTGATTTACGGCAGGCTTTCCTTATCTTTGTATAATTGTTATACAAACAGCCACTTATTAATGAAACATAATAGAGTTTTTGTGAGCGGATGCTACGACATGCTGCATAGCGGTCATGTTGCCTTTTTCCGGCAAGCCTCGCAATATGGTGATCTTTACGTAGGCATCGGTAGCGATGCCACTATTCAGGAACTGAAAGGAAGAAAAACCATTTACAGCGAGCAAGAACGTCTCTACATGGTAAAAAGTATCCGATATGTCACCGATGCCTGTATCAACGAAGGCAGCGGAATGATGGACTTCATCACCAGTGTCGACTATTTCCGACCCAACATCTTTGTTGTAAATGAGGACGGTTCAAGCCCAATCAAGGAAGAGTTCTGCAAAGAAAGAGGAATAGAATATGTGGTGTTGAAACGTGTGCCAGACGAAGGACTGACTCCGCGCTCCACCACCAACCTGCGAACCACCACCTCGGGACTGCCCACCCGCTTGGATCTTGCCGGCACGTGGATAGACCAGCCCTATGTATCTCGCCTGCATCCCGGATGGGCCATCACCATCAGCCTGGAACCGACCTTCGACATCATCGAGCGCTGTGGCATGAGCACAAGCACCCGCAACGTTATCAAGCAGCTGTGGCCCTATGAACTTCCAGACTATGATCCGATGATGTTGGCAAAACTTTGCTTCTGTTTTGAGAACGACCCATCACGACGCGAGGATGCCGGACACATCTCGGGAGCACAAGACAGCATAGGCATTTGCGTGCCCGGACTGGCCCGTCATTACTACAACGGATCTTTCTGGCCCGAGAAGATTGAGACGCACGACGATGAAAAGACATTGAAATGGCTTGAGCAACACATTGTAATGATACTCACCTTTCCTCGTCGTCCCGGTCTGAACGTGACACAAGACATGAACATCACCGAGAGCGGTGTTGAAGCCCTGGCTAACGCGGCAGATGCCACATGGGAAGGTATCATGAGCAGAAACTTGCAATCATTTGCCAAAGGATATGCCGATAGTTTTGCCGCGCAAACGGCTATGTTCCCCGGCATGCTGGCCGAAGGAGTGCAGGAATTTATTGACAAATACAAGCAAGAGGCAAAGGCTTGGAAACTGGCCGGTGCCGGCGGAGGAGGTTTCTTGGCTTTGGTGGTGGACAACGCGGAAACATTCTGCCAAACCCATCCTGAGGCCATCAAAATCAAGATTCGCCGCAAGGGACATTAAACTTAAGCCCGTTCCAAGAATACTTGGCATCATTTTTCACTAAACACAATACGCCAATGAAGAAATATATGTGGCCGTTTGCCATGGTGGCCTCATTGTTTTTTATGTGGGGTTTTGCCCACAGTATCCTAGATGTGCTGAACAAGCACTTTCAGGACACGCTTGAAATCACCAAAACCCGCTCCGCCTTGGTGCAAACCGTACTTTATGGCGGCTATTTTCTTATGGCTTTGCCTGCGGGATACATCAATCGCAGGCATGGTTTTAAGAGCGGTCTTGTGACAGGTCTGTTGTTGTATGCCGTGGGAGCCTTGATGTTTATTCCAGGCAGCCTTTGTTTCGGGTCGTCTTTTTACTTTTTTCTTCTCTGCCTTTTCGTAATCGGATGCGGCCTGACATGTCTGGAGACAGCCGCCAACCCTTACGTCAACATTTTGGGAGAGCCGGAAGGAGCAGCACGCCGTCTGAATCTGGCTCAGTCGCTCAACGGACTTGGTTGGATTGTGGGTCCATTGGTGGGCAGTCTGATTATTTTGGGGGACAACTCGAACATTGCACTGCCATACGCCATTATCGGATGTGTCACATTCGTAATGGCCATCGTATTTAGCCGCTTGAAAATGCCGGAGCCACAAACAGAAACCACCTTCTCCACTGCAGAAGAAGCCCGCAAGATGAAGTTATGGCACACACCCTCGTATGCCTGGGGTGTGGTGGCCTTGTTCTTCTATGTAGCCGCACAGACGGGCATCAACAGTTTTTTCATTAACTATGTGAAGGAGGAGTTGCCCCATCTGTCGGTTCAAACCATTGGCATGATGCTCAGCATCGGCGGCATGGGATTGCTGTTTGCGGGGCGTCTGTTTGGCAGTTGGCTGCTTCAATACATACGTCCTTCACGCCTGATGCTGACATTCTCGGTGATGGCCACGGCATGTATGAGTCTTGTTATCCTGCAAATGGGTCAGTTGAGTGTGGTGGCATTATGCCTCACCTATCTGTTTGAGAGTGTCATGTTCCCCACCCTCTTCTCTATGGCTTTGGTCAAAGTGCCCCTGCAAAAAACCACTACAGCCGGCAGCTTTCTGATCATGAGCATCGTGGGCGGTGCTATTGCCCCCATCGTCATGGGTATGCTGGGTGAGAATTGTATGGCATACGGATTCACGGTTCCTTTGGTGTGCTTCCTTGTCATTGCCACCTACTCCTTGATTTATGCCATGCGTACAGACAAACGTTAGAGCATGAGTCCTGCCTCGTATTCGCGCAGTGCCTCGCGCATGCGGGCCCGACCAAAACGAATCACCTTTTCGGCATTCCCATAATCACTACTCTTGAGACGGTTCATAGGAATGTTAACCACAATGTCCGGCGGTGTCAATTCAATGCGCTGCCGGGCATTTTGTTGTATCATAAGAGAGAAAGAATCGGAAATCAGCGAATAATAGTTGCCGCCAGAACTGGTCGATGAGCGCGACAGCAAGTGCTTGGCAAGCGGGTGGCTGCGTAAAAAAATGCTTCGGGCCCGCTCATGCAGTTGTTCCACCACCTCTTCGCCGGGTGCACTCACATTCACCGCCACCAGCAGGTCGCCCTCGGTACGTGCCACACGGTTCAGAGGCAAAGGGTTTGTCAGGCCGCCGTCCACCAGCAACATACCGTCCCGGCTTACGGGTTTGAACATGGATGGCACCGAGATACTGGCTCTTATAGCATCATAAAGGCTACCTTCGCGGAACACCACCTCGTCAAAATTTTTCACATCACTGGCCACAGCACAATAAGGCAAAGGTAGATCCTGTATATCCATATCGGGTACTATTCGCCGCATCGCCTCGAGTATGGGCTCCACATCAATGATATGGGAGGTGCTAAGCGATATTCCCACCAAAGAAAATATCTTGCGGGGATGAAGCCCTTTCATCCACTGACTCACCTCCTGCAGTTTCCCGGCAGCATACATACCACCAATCAACGCCCCCATGGAACACCCTGCAACGGACGTTATCTCATAACCGCGGGCTTCCAGTTCCTCGATGGCACCGATATGTGCATAGCCGCGGGCACCACCACTGCTCAACACCAACGCGACTTTTCTTCTTTCCTCTTTCATGACGCACAAAGATAGGAAAAAACCATCATTTTACTTATCCTCACCCTGCAAGTTCCTACAATCTTTCGTTTTTCTTCAGCCTCACCCACCACGGCATAATGA
>CAMWSK010000012.1 GCA_947176895.1 uncultured Prevotellaceae bacterium
ACATCGCAGCCTTCAAACGCATTTTTATCGATCAATTCCTTTTCGCTGTCAAGACATACTTTTAGGCAATTTGTACGCTCATTTGTATGTCGCGAAAAGTTAAAGTTGCTATATTCCCTTGATAATCGGAGGATTATAGCTAACTTTATATTGAGTCACTGTTGTCGGTTTGGCAAATGCGGCTTGTAATAATTTAAGTAGCAGACGGTTAACTACTTACAAACGTAGAAAATGCACGTCACTTGTACGGATTAGATTTACACCTATCTGTATATCAATAATTTAACCGCTTCTGCATCGGAAAATAGAATTTTTACGTGGATAAAAACTTAATACCGAGAGCTATCGAGATAATAATATAAAAGTATTGGGTATTGATTCCCTTATATAATACAGATGGAAAACAAAAAATATAGTTTAAAAACAATACTTAGGGTGTTATTCAATATTTGCTTGACAATTATAATAGTGGGCAGTATCACAAACATTCTTGCACATTACGGAATAATCTTATCAAGGTATTGCTTTGGCGGCCTATTTGCTATGGTCGTTTCCTCCTATGTCGTTATCTATTTCATATTTAAGATGCTAACGCAAGAAAAGATTAGTAAGTGTTCGGAAACGGAAAAAGTTTATCATTTACATTCTTTCCTGAATATAACTTCATTGGGAACGGTCATTATTGCTATACTTGCTTGCATCACAGCTGTTTTGATTATTCCATATAAAGCGGAAGGAACGGCAGATGTGCAAACTATTACCAATTTTTATACTGCGTTTATCGCACTCTGTACCACTTTCGTCGTAGGCTTCCAAATTTACAATTCAATTGATTTGAATAAAAGAATAAACAGAGTTGAAGACGAGAGGATGGTTTTAGAAAAGCGTATTGAAGAACTGAAGAAAACCACTCTCAAAAGCAACTACTTTAATGCTTACACAATTGGAACGATCAGATACAATGAAACGCAGCTAAACAAAAAAGACGAGAAAACACAAAAACGCTATTGCTGGAACGCAATAAGGGCATATTTTAATGCACTTAAATATGCTGCACGGGGAGGACATGATTTTGGTGATGCAATGCTCTCTTTCGGTTATAAAATTGAAAACTGTATATCTGAACTTAACTCCATTCATGAGGAAAATAATAAAGAGCACATTGAACCTGAAAGAGATGATAAAGAGTCCATAATGCCAAGTATTTCCAATCGATATAATTATATATATGAAACATGCGGATACATCACGGCAACACGAAAAATCATAGAATCGGTTGACACTATTGATTTCGGGTATTGTGGTGAATATATGAGAATCGTTAATCTGTGGATGACTTTTATTGAAAGGTATTATCCGTATTGTTTACATCGTTCTACATAAAGCGGGATAATCTCTTGTGGTTGGGAATTTATTGCTCACAAAATCATAACGGCATGTTGCTCTCATGATTATTTTCCGTATATTTGTCAATCATAAATATTATATGGTATGAAAGCATTTTACGGGTTATTGTTCGTGTTCTTCCTGACAATTGGCGTTACGCCCAGCTGCATGGCTCTTACCGGAAGGTGGCGCGGGGACTTGAATATGGGTGCCGCAAAACTTTCTCTTGTATTCAATTTCAATGAGAACGCCGATGGTACGACGGTTGCCACCATGGATTGCCCACAGCAAAATGCCAAAGGTATTCCGTTTGATGTGCTTGTCTGTACTGCTGACAGTGTCGCCGTGGAATGTAAAATACTTGGTGCATCCTACACCGCAAGGATAGAGCAGGATAAAATCGTGGGAACGTTCTCCCAAAGCGGTTTCAGGCTGCCGTTGACTCTTGAACCGGAGTCGGATTTGCGGTTACGACGTCCACAGACACCTGTTCCGCCCTTTCCGTACGAAGAGAAGGATACCGTGTTTTATTCTGCTGACGGTACGGAACTTGCCGGAACGCTGACAATCCCTGATGCGACCGAAGGAGGTAAGATACCGGTCGTGGTGATGGTCACCGGCAGCGGACCGCAAAACCGTGACGAAGAGGTGTTTGAACACCGTCCGTTTGCCGTGATTGCCGACTATCTTGCCAGGAACGGAGTTGCATCGTTCAGGTACGATGACCGCGGAGTCTCGTCATCGAAGGGGAGTTATCCGGCAGCCACAATAGATACGTTCGAGACCGATGCCAAGAGCGCCTTGCGGTTTGTAAGGACGCTTCCGGGATTTGACCGGCATGGAGTCCTTGGACATTCCGAAGGCGGAACGTTGGCCATATTATTGGCACCCGAAGAGAAGCCTGATTTTATTATCAGTCTGGCAGGTGTTTCCGTGCCGGTAAGAAATATGCTTCTTGCCCAAAACGCCCACGCTCTTGACCTGTTCGGCGTGAAGGGGGAGCAGAAAGACGCTTCCATCAGATTTATAGAACTTACTTTCGATGCCATCCGAGAGCAATATCCGGCAGGTGAATCGAAGCCCTTGGATATTGATGCGATATGCAAGGAGAATGCTCTTGATGTGCCGACGGTGGTGCTCGAATCCGTAAAGCAGAATATGAAGACCCGCAACGGATATTTCGACAGTCTCGTCAGCCTCGACCCTACCGAGAGCCTGGGAATGGTTACATGCCCTGTCCTTGCCATCAACGGCACGAAGGACACGCAGGTGGATGCGGAGGTCAATCTTGCGGCATTCAGCAAGCATGTCAGGAATGTAGATGTCAGAAGGATGGAAGGGCTCAACCATCTGATGCAGCATGCCCAAACGGGTGAGATGACGGAATATGGCGATATTAAGGAGACCGTCTCGCCCGAAGTGCTGGAAATCATTGTGGATTTCATCAAGCAATAGTAAATACGCTTTTGATAGTTATGTGGCAGATTGTAAGGTGCAATGAGGATGATTATGAGTCGCTTGTCGGGATATGGGAACGCTCGGTGAGGGCTACGCATGATTTCCTGACCGAAGCTGCCTTCAACGAGATAAGAGCCGCATTGGTTCCTTGTTATTTCCCCGGGGTTGATTTGTATGCTATTGCCGACAAGGGCTCTTTCGTCGGATTTATCGGGTTAAGTGCGGACACAATAGAAATGCTTTTCATTGATGCCGGTTGTCGCAATCATGGTTACGGGTCTGCTCTCATCGATTTTGCGAAACGGAAAGGGGCGGTGAAGGTCAATGTGAACGAGCAGAATCCCTCGGCCTTGAAGTTCTATGAAGCGAAGGGATTCCGCGTTATTGCCCGGGATGAAACGGATGGCGACGGACGGCCCTATCCGATACTGCATCTGTCTCTGTAAAAGTACACCGGGTTGTGCTAAAAAAACGCCGCGATGTTTTTCAAAAACGCTGCGGTGAATGACATGAAACGCCGCGGCGAATGGAATCGTTCACTGCGGCGTTTTCATTGGGAAAAGTCCGGGTTGCTTGTCCACCATCATGCGGAGGGACACGATGACTTTGGTTTGCGTCAATCCCAGGGGCCGGAGCTTGGCGTGGATAAGCTCAAACAGATGGCTGTTGTCGTGGGCATAAAGCTTCACTAACAGGTCGTATTCTTCGCCGGTGCAGTGAACTTCCGCCACCTCGGGTACATCCCTGAGAGTTTCCACTATTTTTCTGAGGTCGGCGTTTTCGTTTATTCTCAGTCCCACAAAGGCACATGTGTCATAGCCTATGCGGGCGGGGTCTATCTTGTATTCTGTTCCTTGTATGATGCCCAGGGACGTGAGCCGCTGCACCCGTTGGTGTATGGCGGTTCCGGACACACCACAAGCACGGGCAATCTCCAGAAAAGGGGTTCGTGCGTTGCGTATCAGCATGCTGAGGATCTGCTCATCCATACTGTCGAGTTGGTGGTTCTCCATGCGCTTTTTTATTAAATCTGTGCAAAGATAGAAAAAAATATTCACATGGAGAGTCCGGCCCGTGTGGACACCTGTCAGCCGACAGAGCACATCCGCTCCATCGCTTCACGGCAATCTTCTTTCCTGCCAAAGGCCGTGAGGCGCACGTAGCCTTCGCCGCTCGGGCCAAAACCCACTCCGGGGGTGGTGACGATGTTGGCGGTGGTGAGCAGTTTGTCGAAGAACTGCCAGGAACTGAGCCCTTGGGGAGTCTTGAGCCAGATGTAAGGGGCGTTCTCGCCTCCGTGTGCCTCGATGCCAAGTTTGGCAAAGCCCTCTCGCATGAGGCGTGCGTTGTCCATGTAATAGCTGATGGTCTGTTTCACCTGTGCCTTGCCTTCGGGGGTGTAGATGGCTTCGGCACCGCGCTGGGTGATGTAGCTTGTGCCATTGAATTTGGTGCACTGGCGGCGGTTCCAAAGCCGGTTGAGGGATATGCGTTCGCCGCTCTTCGTGGCCGCTGTCAGTTCCTCCGGCACGATGGTATATCCGCATCTTACTCCGGTGAAGCCGGCCGTTTTGGAGAAGCTGCGGAACTCTATGGCACATTTCTTGGCTCCGGGAATCTCGTAGATGGAATGCGGGATGGCGGGGTCTTGGATATAGGCTTCGTATGCGGCGTCGAAGAGGATGATGGAGTCGTTGGCCAAGGCATAGTCCACCCATTGCTTCAGTTCCTCTTTGCTGAGCACCACTCCCATGGGGTTGTTGGGATAGCAGAGGTACAGGAGGTCGATGTGGCGGTTGGGAATCTGCGGTTTGAAAGCGTTCTCGGCGGTGCACGGCATGTAGATGACATTGCTCCATCCGTCTGCGGTGGGCGTTCCGGCACGTCCGCACATGACGTTGCTGTCGATGTAAACGGGATATACGGGGTCTGTGACGCCGATGCTGTTCTCCGTGCTCAGGATGTCACCGATGTTGCCGCAGTCGCTCTTGGCACCGTCGCTGACGAACACCTCTGCGGGGGAAAGCTTTACGCCCCGGGGAAGATAATCGTTGCGTATGACGGCCTCGATGAGGAAGTCGTAGCCGTGCTCGGGGCCATAGCCCCGGAAGGTGCGGGTGTCGGCCATCTCGCGGACGGCCCGGGTCATGGCCTCGATGGAGGCTTCCGGCAAGGGCCGGGTGACATCCCCGATGCCCAGGCTGATGACTTTCCGGTGCGGATTGTCGGCCTTGAAGGCGTTCACCCTCTTGGCAATTTCAGAGAAGAGATAGTTGTTGGAGAGTAACAGGAAATGTTCGTTGATGAGAGACATGTGGAAAAGCGTGTTGTTTTTGTTGGTGATACGATTACAATGTTATGGTGCCCTCGAAGACGCAGGTGGCCGTGCCGGTCATGTAGACATGGGAATCGGCCTCGTTCCAAAGCACGTCAAGGTCGCCGCCGTCCATGCGTATGGTGAGGAGACGTCCGGTGTGGCGTGTGGCGATGGCGGCCACGGCTGTGGCGCAGGCTCCGGTTCCGCAGGCGCGGGTGATGCCCGAGCCCCGTTCCCAGACCCTCATGCGCACGGAGCCGTCGGGCAGGAAGGAGGCGAACTCCACATTCGTGCGCCGGGGGAAGAAGGGGTGGTGCTCCAATTGGGAACCCACCCGGTCGACGGGTACCTGTTCGGCATCGGGGGTGAAGATGACCAAGTGCGGGTTGCCCATGCAGACGTAAGTGCCCGGGAACTTGTGTCCGTCAACGGTAAACTCGTGTTCCGTCAGGGTGTTGCCCGGGGCAAGCACCTGTTCGGCGTTGCGGAACGAGGGGACACCCATGTCCACGGTGACGGTGTTCACCTTGCCGTCCGTCACCTCGAGGGAGAGGCGCTTGATGCCGGAGAGGGTCTCCAGCGAGAGGTCGGTTTTGCTTGTGAGCCCTTTTTCATAGACATACTTGCCGATACACCGGCTGGCATTGCCGCACATCATGGCTTCCGACCCGTCGGCATTGAAGATGCGCATGGAGAAGTCCGCCACGCTGCTGCCGCCAATGAGCACCAGGCCGTCGCCGCCTATGCCGGTGTGCCTGTCGCTCCACCGGATGGAGGTTTCGGAGGGATGGGGTATGGGGTGGAGCATGGTGTTGACATAGATATAGTCGTTGCCCAGCCCGTGCATCTTTGTGAAAGGAATGGTATGTGACATGGATAGAGGATGTGTTATGGGGTTGGTTATAAAGCGTCGTTGTGAACATCACGGACGGCACGTCCGCTGGGTTCGTTCTGTCCCTTCCAGGCCTTGTCCCATTCCAGGGCAATGGCTGTGGAACAGGCCACGCTGGCCTCGTGGGGCACGCTGAGGGCTGCGCTTCGGCTCGGGAAGTGCTCTTCGAAGATGGTGCGGTAGTAGTATTCCTCTTTGTTGAGCGGGGTGTTGACGGGGAAGCGTTCTGCCGCGTGAGCCATCTGCTCGTCAGTCACGGCCTGCTCCGTCACGGCCTTGAGGGTGTCTATCCAGCTATATCCCACGCCATCGCTGAACTGCTCTTTCTGACGCCAGGCCACACTCTCGGGCAGCATGTCGGCAAAGGCTTCGCGAAGGATTCTCTTCTCCATGACGCTTCCCGGACACATCTTTGCCTGCGGGTTCAGGCGCATGGCCACGTCCAGAAATTCTTTGTCAAGGAAAGGCACACGCCCCTCCACGCCCCATGCCGAAAGCGACTTGTTGGCCCGCAGGCAGTCGTAGAGGTACAGCTTGCCCAGCTTCCTCACCGTCTCGTCGTGGAAGGCCTTGCTGTCCGGGGCCTTGTGGAAATAGAGGTAGCCGCCGAAGATTTCGTCGGCCCCCTCGCCGCTCAGCACCATCTTTATGCCCATGGACTTGATGACACGGGCCAGGAGGTACATGGGCGTGGAGGCGCGGACGGTGGTGACGTCGTAGGTCTCGATATAATAGATTACATCCCTTACGGCATCCAGTCCCTCCCGGATGGTGTAGTTGATCTCGTGGTGCACGGTGCCGATGTGTTCGGCCACTTCGCGTGCCTTGGCCAGGTCGGGAGCCCCCTTCAATCCTATGGCAAAGCTGTGCAACCGGGGCCACCAGGCCGCAGACTTGCTGTCCGTTTCCACGCGCATGGCGGCATATTTGCTGGCGATGGCCGAAACGATGGAGGAGTCCAAGCCCCCTGACAGAAGCACGCCATAGGGCACGTCGCTCATGAGCTGCCTTTTTACGGCGGTCTCCAGGGCCTCTCTCAACTCCGAGGCCGAAGCCGCATTGTCCTTGACATGGTCATAGCCGGTCCATTCACGATGGTACCATCGCTTCATCTCGCCCGTCCGGCTCAGGTAGCAGTGCCCCGGCGGAAAGGGTTCGTAGGAGTCGCAGACCCCTTCCAGGGCTTTCAGCTCGCTTGCCACATAGATGAGGCCGTCCTTGTCTGTGCCCATATAGAGGGGGATGATGCCGATGTGGTCGCGTGCGATGAGAAATTCGTCCCGCTCCTCGTCGTAGAGGGCAAAGGCGAAGATTCCGTTCAGGTCCTCCAGAAAGTCCGCCCCTTTCTCGTGATAGAGGGCCAGAATCACCTCGCAGTCGCTGCCGGTGCGGAAGGCGTACCGGTCCTTGTAGCGGGCACGTAGCTCCTGGTGGTTATAGATTTCTCCGTTAACGGCAAGAACCTGCTTCCCGCTTGGCGAGTACAGGGGCTGGCCTCCGCTCTGGGGGTCTACTATCGACAGGCGCTCATGGGCAAGGATGGCAGAGCCGCCCACATAGATGCCGCTCCAGTCCGGTCCGCGGTGGCGCAGGGTGTGGGACATCCGCAACGCTTTTTGCCTTAACGCCTCGCTTTGTCGCTTGATATGAAATAATCCGACTATTCCGCACATAATGTATTATTTTTTTTTAGTTTAACGTGAGTCCGATGAATTTTGTCCGTCAGTAAAATCCCCGTCCCCCCAAGCCCTCGAAAAAAACATCTTGATGTTTTTTAAAAACATGAACATGTTTCTGAAAAAGATGAACATGTTTTTCCCGAAACATGCACATGTTTTGAAGGCTTTGCAAACTTATCTGACGAACAGCAGCTCGCGGTATTTGGGCAGGGGCCACATGCGGTTGTCCACAATCAGTTCCAGCTTGTCGATGTGATACCTGATTTGTTCCAGCATGGGGGCGATGGTGTCGTGATAGGCCACGGCCTTTTCCCGTTCGTCGGCGATGCGGTTGGCCACCTTGCGTGCCTCCACCATGGCCTCGACGTGTTCGGTGATGTAGAGCGTGTGCTCGGCAATCTCCTCGATGAGCCTCTTGTTCTCGGCAGAGAGCTTGTCGGCCTTCTCCAGGGTGTAGATGTCCATCATCTTGTGCACGTTGTCGATCAGCCTGCTCTGGTATTCGGTGGCCACGGGGATGATGTGGTTCATGGCCAGGTCGCCCAGCACGCGTGCCTCGATCTGTATCTTCTTGGTGTACATTTCCCACTTCACCTCGTTACGCGCCTTGAGTTCTTTTTCCGTCATGACACCGGTGGCCTCGAACATGGCCACGCTTTCGGGGCGCAGGTAGCTGTCGAAGATGACGGGGCAGCTTGTCTCGCAATCCAGTCCGCGGCGGGCGGCCTCCTGCTTCCACTCTTCGGAATAGCCGTTGCCGTCGAAGCAGACGGGGGCACATTCCTTGATGTAGCCGCGGATGACTTTCAATATGGCCTGCATCTCGGATTCGCCGGTGGCAATGAGCGCGTCGACTTCACTCTTGAACTTGTTCAGCTGGTCGGCCACGGCCGTGTTCAGCGCAATCATGGCGCTGGCGCAGTTGGCTGCCGAACCCACGGCACGGAACTCGAAGCGGTTGCCCGTGAAGGCGAAGGGCGAGGTGCGGTTGCGGTCGGTGTTGTCGATCATCAGTTCGGGAATCTGCGGGATGTCCAGTTTCATGCCCTGCTTGCCGGAGAGGGAGATGTCTTCCGTGGACTCGCACTCGGCTATCTGGGCCAAAACTTGGGACAGCTGTGAGCCAAGGAAAGAGGAGATGATGGCGGGAGGAGCCTCGTTGGCGCCAAGGCGATGGGCATTGTCGGCACTCATGATAGAGGCCTTGATGAGCCCGTTGTGGTGATAGACGGCCATGAGGGTGTTGACCACGAAGGTGATGAAGCGCAGGTTCTCTGCAGTGGTCTTCCCGGGAGACATCAGCAATACGCCGGTGTCGGTGCCGAGCGACCAGTTGTTGTGCTTGCCCGAACCGTTCACCCCCTTGAAAGGCTTTTCGTGGAGCAGGACCCTGAACCCGTGGTTGCGGGCCACGTTGCGCATGAGAGACATGATGAGCATGTTGTGGTCCACGGCCAGGTTGCATTCCTCGAACACCGGAGCCAGCTCGAACTGGTTGGGTGCGACCTCGTTGTGACGGGTTTTCACGGGGATGCCAAGTTGCAAAGCCTGTATCTCCAGGTCCTTCATGAAGGCAACCACGCGCTGGGGAATGGCACCGAAGTAGTGGTCGTCAAGTTGCTGGTTTTTGGAAGCCTCGTGCCCCATCAGGGTACGCCCCGTCATCAGCAGGTCGGGGCGTGCGCCGTATAGCTCCTCGTCCACAAGGAAATACTCCTGTTCCCATCCCAGATAGGCCGCCACCTTCTTCACTTCGGGGTCGAAATAATGGCAGACCTTTGTGGCGGCCTTGTTCACGGCGCTGAGGGCACGCAACAGGGGAGCCTTGTAGTCCAGGGCCTCGCCGGTGTAGGCGATGAAGATGGTGGGAATGCAAAGGGTGTCGTCTACCACAAAGACCGGAGACGAGGGGTCCCATGCCGAATAGCCTCGTGCCTCGAACGTGTTGCGGATGCCTCCGTTGGGGAAGGACGAGGCGTCGGGTTCCTGCTGCACCAGCAGCTTGCCCGAGAACTCCTCGATCATGCCCCCCTTGCCGTTGGGCTCCATGAAGGAGTCGTGCTTTTCGGCCGTTCCCTCGGTGAGGGGCTGGAACCAGTGGGTGTAGTGTGTCACTCCCAGTTCCGTTGCCCATTGGCGCATGCCTTCTGCCACCTTGTCTGCCACCTTGCGGTCGAGCGGAGCACCGTTGTCTATGGCATTGACGAGGGACTTGTAGGTTGCGATGTCCAGGTAATGGAACATCTTCTCGCGACCGAAGACGTACTTGCCGAAGTATTCCTCCGGACGACACTTGGGAATCTCCACTGTGGCGGCCTTCTTCCTAAAGGCATTCTCTACCACGTTAAATCGTAGTTCTGGCATACGTTTTTTTATATTGAAGAGTTTAAATTGATAATACTATCCCTAAGCCCTGTCTTGTGAAGAATAGGGCCGTTCCGTTTTATACCGTTAAGTTTTAATATGTTGTGCTGTTCTAAACCTTCTCTGTCGTTATTTGAGGCAATCTTTTAATCGTGTGATGGCGTTTTCGCAATTTTCCCGGTTGGCGAGGGCTTTCAGCCTGACAAATCCTTCGCCTCCCGGCCCAAAGACGGAACCCGGCGTACAGATGACGTTGGCGCAGTAAAGAAGCATCTCGAAGAACTCCCATGAGGATGTGTTTGGGGGAATTTTCATCCAAAGGTAGGGAACGTGTTCTCCACCATAGACCTTCACGCCCAGGTTGGCCAGGTCCCGGCGCATCAGCCTTGCGTTCTCCATATGGTATTCGCGTGCCTGCCTAAGCTGTTCCTTTCCCGCTTCCGAATATGTGGCTGCCGCCGCACACTGGGTGACGTAGGAAACACCCCCGAACCGGATGTTCTGCCTGCGGCTCCAAAGGGCATTCATCTGCACTCTTCTTCCGTCAAGCGTTTGTATTGTAAGTTCCTTGGGGATGACGGTGTAGCCGCATCTCAAGTCCGAGAACCCTGCCGTACGTGAGAAGCAGCGCAACTCAATGGCCACCTTTTTCGCTCCTCTGATTTCGTAGATGGAATGCGGAATGTCGGGTGACTGGATGTATGCCTCGTAGGATGCGTCAAAAAGAATGAGCGTGTTGTTCTTCAGCGCGTAGTCCACCCACTTTTTCAACTGCCCCTTGCTGTATGCGGCACCGCAAGGATTGTTGGGCGAGCACAGGTACACAATATCTATAGGATATTCCGGAGGCATGGGCGTGAAACCGTTGGCCTCGTTGCAGCTCATGTAGCAGACATTGCTCCATCTACCCCCCTCGAAGATGCCTGCCCTGCCGGAGATGACGTTGTTCTCGATGTAAATGGGATAAATAGGGTCCATCACCCCGATGGTATTGTCGCCCCGGAGCACATCACCGATGTTTCCTATTTCACTCTTTACGCCATTACTTATGAAGATTTCGTTTGGAATGAGGTGGATGCCGCGTGGATTGAAGTCGTTTTTGATGATGACATCCCGTAGAAATTCGTATCCTTGTTCAGATTCGTTCCTGCTGAAAGTGGAATGATTGGACATGTCGGCTACGGCCCTATGCATCGCTTCCACAACAGACGGAGGAAGGGATGTGTCCGTATCATGGATACCCATGTCGGTGAGTCTGATGTTTGGGCGCATAATCTTGAATGCGTTAATCTTCTTTACCACGTCTGAGAACAGGTTCTCTGTGGGCAAATCCAGAAAATACTCATTCAACAGTGCCATACATGATACGTATTTTAATCATTTTGTGTTGCAAAGGTAAGGAAAATATTAAGATTCTTTTGAAAGTAAAAAGAGCGAAACGCAAGAAAAAAGAAAGTGCATTTTTAAATACGCAAACAAAACGCTATTTTTTATTCAGATTGAAACCTAATAACGCCCAAATACTTTCAAATTAAAAGTGTCATGAATTTGCTTTGTTCAAATTGCGTTATCAGAAGAAACGGAATAGCATTTAAGATGTACCTTTGTTGCGTGCTTACTGACAATGCTGTTGGTGCGCACATTATAATATTATAGGTTAAACATAGAACAAAATACGCATAAGGAGACAAGCCATGGAGCAACTGAAGCACGAATGTGGTGTGACGATAGTCAGATTGTTGAAACCGCTGGAGCACTACCGACAAAAGTATGGTACGTGGATGTGGGGACTCAACAAGCTTTATCTCCTCATGGAGAAGCAACACAATCGGGGGCAGGAGGGAGCCGGACTTGCTTGTGTGAAGCTGAACGCCATGGTCGGCGAGGAATATATGTTTCGCGAAAGGGCTGTGGGAACGGGAGCCATCTCGGAAATTTTTGAATCGGTACACAAGCACTACGCCGGATTGACACCGGAGCAGCTTGGTGATGCGCGGCTGGCCGAACGGGAACTCCCTTTTGCTGGCGAGCTTTACATGGGGCACCTGCGGTATTCCACCACCGGCCGCAAGGGCTTGGACTATGTGCATCCTTTCCTGCGCCGCAACAATTACCGGGCCAAGAACCTGGCTTTGTGCGGAAACTTCAACCTGACCAATGTGGACGAAGTCTTTTCCAACATCACGGCCGCGGGTCAGCATCCCCGTAAGTATGCCGACACCTATATTATGTTGGAGCAAGTGGGCCACCGTTTGGATCGCGAGGTGGAACGTCTGTATGAAATCTGTAAAGGGGAAGGCCTGCAGGGTGTGGACCTCACACTTGCCATCGAACAGCGCTTGGATCTGCAGAACGTGCTGCGTACGTCGTCTCCCGAGTGGGAAGGAGGCTATGTCATCTGCGGTATTACAGGAAGCGGAGACTCCTTTGCCGTGCGCGACCCATGGGGTATCCGCACGGCATTTTGGTATATGGACGACGAAGTTATGGTGCTTGCGTCGGAGCGTCCCGTGATACAGACGGCATTGAACGTCCCCGCCGAGGAGATACACGAATTGCAGCCCGGGCAGGCCCTCATTCAAAACCGGGCCGGAGACATGCGGCTGGTGCAAATCAACGCTACGCAAAGGGTGAGTCCCTGCTCCTTTGAACGGATTTATTTCTCGCGAGGGAGTGACATGGACATCTATCGTGAGCGCAAAGCCTTGGGACGCAATCTTATCCCTTCTATCCTCCGGGCTGTGGACCATGATATAGAGAACACGGTCTTTTCGTTTATTCCCAACACGGCCGAGGTTGCTTTCTTCGGTATGCTGGAGGGTCTGGACAAACATCTCAACCAATTGAAGGTGCAAGAGATTGAAGCCCTTGGCCACACCCTCGACAGGCAGCGGCTTGAGCGCATCCTGTCCATGCGCATCCGCAGCGAGAAGGTTGCCGTCAAGGATATTAAGTTGCGCACGTTCATTGCCGAGGGCAATAGCCGCAACGACCTTGCGGCCCATGTCTACGACATCACCTATGGCAGTCTTCGCCCCTACGCCGACAACCTTGTCATCATAGACGACAGCATCGTTCGGGGCACCACGCTGCACCAGAGCATCATCGGCATACTCGACCGTCTTCATCCCAAGAAGATAGTCATCGTATCCTCTTCTCCCCAGGTGCGCTATCCCGATTATTACGGTATTGACATGGCCAGCATGCAACAACTCGTCGCTTTCCGGGCGGCCATAGCCCTGCTCAGGGAGCGTGGTATGGAAAGCGTTATTGATGCCACATACGACAAGTGCGTGGCACAGGAACACCTGCCCAAAGAGCAGATGCGGAACTATGTGAAGGACATTTACAGCCCGTTTTCTGATGAGGAGATCTCCGCCAAGATTGTGGAGCTGCTCACCCCCGCCGGCATCCGTGCCAAGGTGGAGCTGGTCTATCAGACCCTCGACGGGCTTCATCAGGCTTGTCCCCGCCATACCGGCGACTGGTACTTCAGCGGCGACTATCCCAATGCGGGCGGATTGAAACTATTGAACAAAGCATTTATCGATTATATAAAAAATGAATAAGGCAACATTGATTCTTGATGACGGTACACGTTTCCAAGGTTATTCTTTCGGGGCATCCCGGGGCACGGTCGGAGAGGTCGTGTTCAACACGGCCATGTCAGGCTATCCCGAAAGTCTTACCGATCCCTCGTATGCAGGCCAGCTGCTGGCGCTCACCTTTCCGCTTATAGGCAATTATGGCGTTCCCGCTCCCGAGTTCTGGGAAAGCGAACGCATACATGTCAAGGCACTCATCGTAAGCGATTACAGCCAGGCCTACAGCCATTGGAATGCCAAGGAGAGCCTGGCCCAATGGCTTCAGCGCGAACAGGTGCCGGCCATCACAGGCATAGACACGCGGGCCCTCACCCGCTTGCTTCGCGAACACGGTGTGATGATGGGGCGCATAGAGATAGAAGGCGACACGACCCGGCCCGAACCTTTCCCCGACTATGGCGGCGAGAACTATGTGGCCAAGGTGAGTTGCACCGAACCTATCCGCTACAATGAGGGAGCGCCCAAGCGTGTCGTGTTGGTGGATTGCGGCGTGAAGGCCAATATCATCCGCTGCCTGCAGGCGCGTGGCGTGGAGGTCGTGCGTGTGCCTTGGGACTACGACTTCAACACGTTGGATTATGACGGCCTTTTCCTGTCCAACGGACCCGGCAATCCCGACAATTGTCCCCGGACCGTGGATAACATCCGTAAGGCCATGCAGGCCGACAAACCCATCTTCGGCATCTGTATGGGCAACCAACTTTTGGCCAAAGCCGGGGGAGCGAAGGTGTATAAACTCAAATATGGTCACCGCGGCCACAACCAGCCGGTGAGAATGGTGGGAACCAACCGCTGTTTCATCACCAGTCAGAATCACGGTTATGCCGTGGACAGCACCACTTTATCCAAAGACTGGTTGCCATTTTTCGAGAACATGAACGACGGCTCCAACGAAGGCATCCGCCACAACAGCAAGCCTTGGTTCTCTGTGCAGTTCCATCCCGAGGCTGCAGCCGGTCCTACCGATACGCAGTTCCTCTTTGATGATTTCATCCGTATGTTATAAAATAAAGATACACCACAAAAAATGTCTCAACCGAAATATATCTTCGTTACCGGTGGCGTGGCCAGTTCCTTAGGCAAGGGCGTCATTGCTGCCTCCCTGGGCAGGTTGCTCCAGGCCCGTGGTTACAAAATCACCATACAGAAGTTCGACCCCTATGTCAATGTCGACCCCGGTACGCTTAATCCTTATGAGCACGGCGAGTGCTACGTCACCGTCGATGGACGGGAAACCGACCTCGACCTCGGGCATTATGAACGTTTCACGGACATCCGTACCACGGGTGCCAGCAACGTCACCACGGGCCGCATATATCAGACGGTCATCGAAAAGGAACGTCGTGGCGACTATCTGGGACATACCGTGCAGGTGGTTCCCCATATCACCGATGAGATCAAACACCGCATGTTGCGGTTGGACGACACCTCGGAATATGATTTTGTGATAACGGAAATCGGTGGCACGGTGGGCGACATCGAGGGTTTGCCCTTCCTGGAGGCTGTGCGCCAGCTCAAGTGGGAGCTTAAGCAGGATGCCCTGCTTGTTCATCTTACTTTCGTGCCCTATATAGCCGCTGCCGGGGAGCTTAAGACCAAACCTACACAGCATTCCGTGAAGGAACTGCAGGGGCTGGGACTGCAGCCCGATGTTCTTGTTCTGCGAGCCGACAGGGCTTTGGGACGTGGCCTTATGGACAAGGTGGCCAGTTTCTGCAACGTGGAGAAAGAGTGCGTGGTGCAGAGTATCGACCTGCCCACCATATACGAGGTGCCCGTCAAGATGGCCGAGCAGAACCTTGATACCGTGATACTGGGCAAGTTCGGCATGAGTCCGCGCGGAACCGCCGACCTCGGGGCGTGGCAGAACTTCCTCGACCGCCGTCATCGTGCCACCGAGGAGGTGCACATAGCATTGGTGGGAAAGTACGATTTGCAGGATGCCTACAAGTCCATACTGGAATGCCTTTCCCAGGCCGCGACCTACAACGACCGCAAGGTTAGAACCACGTTTGTCCAAAGCGAGAACATTACACCCGAGAATGTAGACACGCTTCTCTCTGCGATGGACGGCGTGATTATCTGTCCCGGCTTTGGCGACCGGGGCATCGAGGGTAAGATAACGGCAGCCCACTATTGCCGTACCCATGATGTGCCCACCTTGGGTATCTGCCTCGGTATGCAGATGATGGTGGTGGAGTTCGCACGCGATGTCCTGGGCTGGACCGATGCCCATTCGCGTGAGATGGCACCGGACACGGCACACGCCGTCATCGACCTGATGGAGGATCAGGTGGGCGTTGAATGCAAGGGCGGCACGATGCGTCTTGGCGCCTATCCCTGCACGCTTGCCCAAGGTTCGCGTGCCGAGGCCGCCTATGGCCGGACCTTGGTGGAGGAGCGTCACAGACACCGATATGAGTTTGCCGAAGCCTATCGCAGCCAATTTGAACAGGCCGGCATGTCCTGTACGGGCATCAATCCCGACAGCGGCTTGGTGGAGATTGTGGAGGTGCCCTCGTGCCGTTGGTATGTGGGTGTGCAGTTCCATCCCGAATATTCCGGCACCGTCCTTCACCCCAGCCCGCTCTTCGTGGCCTTTATCCGCAGTACCCTGTAAGTTTTTTCGAGAGGAACACAGATATGAACATCAAAGACTCTTTGTACGATTCCGCCTACGAGCACGACTCCTGTGGCGTGGGGCTCATAGTAAATATCAAGGGAGCGAAGTACCACGATGTGGTGGAGAACGCCCTGCAAGTCCTTGAACACATGGCGCACCGCGGAGCCGAGGGTGCCGACAACAAGACCGGCGACGGCGCGGGCATCATGGTGCAGATTCCCCATGAGTTCATCTTGCTCAACGGCATTCCCGTGCCCGAGCGTGGCCGGTATGGTGTGGGCATGTTGTTCATGCCCAAGGAGACGGCCGACTACGAGGCCTTCCTCAGCATCATACGCCGGACGGTTTCCGAAGAGGGTCTTACCCTGATGTTCCAGCGCGATGTGCCGGTCAATTCCAGCGTTCTGGGCCATGATGCCGCCATGAGCGAACCGCTCATCAAGCAGATTTTCATCTGTGGCAAGGAAGAGATAGGTGTGGACGTGAAGGATTATGAGGAGCGTCTTCAAAGCCTGCTCTATGTCGTGGGCAAGAAAATAGAGCGCCGTGTGGCCGAATCCACCATCGGCAACAAGGACAACTGCTATATCGTGAGCCTCTCCACGCGCACGCTTATATATAAAGGTATGCTCACCTCACGCCAGTTGCGCTATTACTATCCCGACCTGATGAATCCGTATTTCACCAGTGCCCTGGCTCTCGTCCATTCGCGTTTCTCTACCAACACCTTCCCCATGTGGCGTCTGGCCCAGCCGTTCCGCTTCATCGCGCACAATGGCGAGATCAACACCATCAAGGGCAATCGGATGTGGATGCAGACGCGCGAGTCCGTTTTGCGTCCCCATCACTTAGGTCCCGTGGAAGACATCTCGCCCATCATACAGGAGGGCATGAGCGACAGCGCCTCGCTGGACAATACGGTGGAGTTCTTTGTGAAGGGAGGCATGTCCCTGCCACATGCCTTGGCCATGCTCATCCCCGAAAGCTATGGCAGCAAGGACCCCATCTCCAACCGCATAAAGAGTTTCTACGAGTACCATAGCATCTTCATGGAGCCGTGGGACGGACCTGCGGCCGTGATGTTCTCCGACGGGCATTATGCCGGCGGCCTGCTCGACCGCAACGGCCTGCGCCCCGCCCGTTATGCCATCACGCGCAACGGGTTGCTGGTGATGGCCTCGGAGACAGGCGTGCTCGACATCGACCCCACCACCATCATTGAAAAAGGACGCCTGCAACCGGGCAAGATGTTTATGGTGGACCTGGACGGCGGACGCGTCATTGCCAACGACGAGATAAAAACCTCTTTGGCCGAGGAACACCCGTACAGCGACTGGCTGCACAGTAATCTGGTGGTGCTTAGCGATATTCACAGCGGACGCAAGGTGCGTCACGATGTGGACGACTTCCAACAACGCCTGCACACCTTCGGCTTCAACCGCGAGGATATCGACTTCATCCTCAAGCCCATGGTCAACAACCATCAGGAGCCGATCATGTCCATGGGAGCGGATATTCCCATCCCCGTGCTCAGCGAAAGGCCGCAGCGCTTCTTCGATTACTTCCGCCAGATGTTTGCCCAGGTGACCAATCCCGCCATCGACCCGCTGAGGGAATACACCGTGATGTCTCTCACCGACTATATCGGCGGTGTGTCGGGCAACATCCTGGAGGCCACGCCGGAGATGTGCAAGGTGGTGGAGCTGCCCAGCCCCATCATTTCCAACATCGACCTCGACAACCTGAAGAACCTTGCCTACAAGGGCTTCCGCACCATCACGCTGGATATGGTGTTCCCGGCCTCGGAGGGTGCGCCGGGTATGCAGCGGGCCATCCGCGAGCTGTGTGCCGAGGTGGAACATACCGTGGACAAGGGTTACAACTACATCATCCTCAGCGACAAGGCGGTTGACGCACAGCATGCTCCCATTCCGTCGCTCATCGTGATGTCGGCCGTGCATCACCATCTGATCAAGTGCAGGAAACGTTCGCAAACGGCGCTCATCGTGGAGACGGGCGAGGTGATGCAGGTCATGGACGTGGCCCTGCTTACCGGTTTCGGCGCCAGTGCCGTGAATCCCTACATGGCCTTTGCCATGCTCAATGACCTGGTGGAGCGCAAGGAACTGCAGTTGGACTATCCCACGGCCAAGCGCTACTATATCCGGGCCATAGACAAGGGTCTGATGAAAATCATATCCAAGATGGGCATTTCCACCATACGCAGCTATCGCGGCGCCATGTTGTTCGAGAGTCTGGGCATCTCCTCGTCCCTGCTTGATGAGTATTTCGGCGGGGGCATCTCCAAGATTGAGGGCGTCACGCTGGAGGATGTGGCCCACGACACGCTGCTGCGCCACGCCAAGGGCTATGCCGCCCCGGCGGAGAGCGGGGAAGTGCCCGCCATGGAGGATTTCGGCATCTATCGTTACCGCAAGGACGGCGAGCGTCATGCCTGGTACCCCAAGACGGTTCAGGCTCTGCAGAAGGCCGTCAGGGAGGATGATTACGAACAGTTTTGCGAGTTCTCGCGCCTGGTGGACAACGAGGAGCACCCCATGTTCATCCGCAATCTGATGGAGGTGCATTCCGACCGTCAGCCTGTGCCCCTGGACGAGGTGGAGCCGGAGGAGGAAATCGTGCACCGGTTTGTGGGAGGGGCCATTTCCTTCGGAGCCATCAGCAGCAGGGCGCACGAGGATATTGCCCTGGCGATGAACAGCCTGGGCTGCCGGAGCAATACGGGCGAGGGAGGCGAGGACCCCGAACGTTTCACCCATACGCGCGACGGCATCTCGCTGCGCAGTGCCACCAAGCAGATTGCATCGGGGCGTTTCGGCGTCACCACGGAATATCTGGTGGATGCCGACGAGATACAGATTAAAATAGCGCAAGGCGCCAAACCGGGCGAGGGAGGCCAGCTTCCCGGATATAAGGTGGATGCCATGATAGCCCGCACGCGCCATTCCATCCCCGGCATCACGCTCATCTCTCCGCCCCCTCACCACGACATCTACTCCATCGAGGACCTTTCACAGCTCATCTTCGACCTGAAGAACGTGAATCCCTGCGCCACCATCAACGTGAAACTGGTGGCGGAAAGCGGCGTGGGCACCATTGCCGCCGGTGTGGCCAAGGCCAAGGCCGACTCCATCCTCATCAGCGGTGCCGACGGCGGCACGGGTGCCTCGCCCGCCAGCTCGGTGCATTATGCCGGCCTGCCCATGGAGCTGGGCTTGGCCGAGATACAACAGACGCTCATCTTCAACAACCTGCGTGGTAAGGTACGCGTCCAGTGCGACGGCGGCCTGAAGAACGGGCGCGACGTGGTGGTGAGCGCCTTGCTCGGAGCCGAGGAATACGGCTTCTCCACGGCCTTGATGGTGGCTTTGGGCTGCATCATGGACCGCAAGTGCCACACGAACACCTGTCCCGTGGGCATCGCCACCCAGTGTGAGGAGTTGTGCCGCAAGTATAAGGGTTCTTACCACTATGTGGTGCGCTACCTGCTGTTCGTGGCCCGGGAGGTGCGCCGGATTCTGGCACAGATGGGCTACCGTTCGCTGGGCGAGATTGTGGGCAGGAGCGACCTGCTCCGGCAGAAGCATTACGAAGGCAGGCTTGCCCGCGTGGACTTGGGCCGGCTGCTGCACCATGCCCACGAAGAGGGTTACCCCGAGATGTGGCAGGGAGAACAACAGGCCCTGCCGCAGGGGCTGAAGGACGAATCCCTCATTGCCGCCTCGGAACATGCCATTAAAAGCGGGTTGCCCATCCAGTTTATCTCTGCCATCTCCAACACGGACCGCAGTGTGGGCACCATGCTCAGCGGCCACATCACGCGTCTGTGCGGTGGCAAGGGACTGCCTTCCGACACCATCACCATACGCTTCCGCGGATCTGCCGGACAGAGTTTCGGTGCCTTCCTCTGCCCCGGTGTCACCTTCAAGCTGGAGGGCGATGCCAACGACTATCTGGGCAAGGGACTTTCCGGCGGGCGCATCGTGCTGACTCCCCCCTCCGAGGTGGCTTTCCGCCCCGAGGACAACATCATCGCCGGCAACACCCTGCTCTATGGAGCCACTTCGGGCGAAGTGTTCATCCGCGGCCGTGTGGGCGAGCGTTTCTGTGTGCGCAACAGCGGTGCCGTGGCCGTGGTGGAGGGCGTGGGCGACCATTGCTGCGAGTATATGACGGGCGGGCGCACCGTGGTTCTGGGACCGGCGGGGCGCAACTTTGCCGCAGGCATGAGCGGCGGTGTGGCTTATGTGTGGGATCCCACCCGCACCTTCGACCAAGGCTGTAACATGGATTCCGTGGAGCTTACCCTTGTGGAGACTCTTTCCGACAGCTCGGAACTGCACCGCCTTATCGAGGCGCACTACGAGCACACCGGCAGCTGGCTGGCCTCGTCCATGCTTCGTGACTGGACCAAATACTGTGCCGAGTTTATCAAGGTTATGCCCATAGAATACAAGAAGATACTGGAGGCGGAATAAGGTTCTCCATATCCTCCTTTTCCCAACTATCTGATTTTTCAAGAAAACATGAACACGTTTTTCAAAAACATGAACATGTTTTGACCAAAAGATGAACATGTTTTTTTGCGGACATGCACAAGAGAGGAAGCGGCAGATTGCATAAGGCAATCTGCCGCTTCCTCTCTTGTCGGGTACAACACTCTGATGTGGACCCTTGTGGTGCGGAGCCGGCTAAAGCAGGATGCCGAAACTGAGGCTTTGGAAGTTCGGTCCTTTGTCTGTGCGCAGCACGTCCATGGGACTGTACTTCGCATAAATTTCCAGGATGCCACCAATGCGCACGGTGGCCATCAGGTCTACGGTCACGGGTGTCACGTAAGCACTGGTATTGTCTTTCTCGATGTGTTTCTTTCCGTCCAGCTTATACTTGGTGCGGAGGCTGCTGTACAAATTGAAGTTGATGACGGGACCCACGGAAAAACCGGCTTTGCGGGCGCGGAACTGGTAACGGATGGGTACGTTGAGGCTGAACACCTTGATGCGCGAGTAGCTTGGGATGGCCCCGTCGGGGTAGCCGACAAGTTGGATTTGCCCGTCCTGCTTGGTGAAGCGCATGTCTTCCTTCATGCGATAGTTGCGCCAGTCCAGTCCGATGCCCACGGAGAACATGTTCTTGTTGGCCCGGGGGCGGATGCGTTGTTCATAAACAATCCACCAAAGCTCCCAGCTTTTGAAGGGGGTCACGTCCATTTGTGCGGGGGCACCGGGGGCTTCGTTCCATCCGAAAGCGAATTTCGTGGCGGACGAGTACTTGGCAAGCCGGTTTCGCTTGACATTCTTCTGCATGCTGAAAGGGCCGACATCGAATTGCCATGAGTCGGGATTGATGCCCGAGTGGAAAATGTAGTTGTCGGTGGGGGTGGTCAGGGAATGGGAGTATTGATAGGCCGGTTCGCCTTTCCTGCCTTGGATGTTCACGGTTGTTCCGTTTTCGGTGCTGATGATTTCTACGCTCCGGGGCTGTTCCACCGTCACCGTGTCGTTCGCGTTCTCGGCCATTGCCGTGTTGCAGATGCTCAGGGCGGCCAGGATAAATAGTTTTTTCATAAGGATGAGTTTGTTTAATGGTTGTCGTTGATGGCTTTCTTCAGTTGCTTGATGTTCTTCACATGACCCTCCATATAGACGAGGGTCACCTTGTCCGGTTCGCAGATATAGCAGAGAAAGCGGTTAATGTTTGCCCGGGCGGGCAGTTGCAGGATTGTGGTTTTGCGCGTGTTCCTGAAGGTGACTTCGCTGCCGATGGCGGTCTTTTGGTCGGTTTCCACCAGGGCTTCCACTTTTTTCTGTTGAACCCCGTCGGCTTGGAATTGGATGCTGTGGTACAAGGTGAGGTCGTATTTGCGGATGGGCTGTCCCTTCACCTTTACTTCCACCAGTTCTTCCCGTGGCACGATGCCGCCTTGAAAGGCTTGGTTCGTGGCCAGTCCGTCTTGCGCCCGCAGAGGGGAGACGGTTGCGAGGAGGGTGATGATGAACAATAGTATTTGTTTCATGGCTTGTGTGTTTTATTCTGTAAAGATGGTTTTCAACTGGTTGTCAACATCTGTTATACCGGGGTCGGGCGTCAGTGCTTGCAGGGTGACGGCCACTTGGTTCATTACTTCAGTGGAATCGGTGATGTGTTGACCGTAGACGAAAGCCTCGCATAGCGTAGGGTGGGGGAAGTGGCGGATGGACATTTGTCTTGCCTCTTTGAGCCAAATGCCTGTGCCCAGGGCTACTGCCACGACGGCGGCTACTGCCGCCCACGTCTTGCGCCGGGTGAATGACACGCTCTTGGGACGCTCCTCCTGCTTCTGTCCCAGGTGGGCGAAGCCTTGAAACACGGGGCGCAGTTCCTCTAAATCGGCGGGCACGGGGCCTTGGAAGAACTCGTAGAGCCGTTGTTCCTCCTTCAGGGTGGTGTCGCCGTCGAAGAAGCGGTCGATAAGGATGCGGATGTCTTCGGTTGTGTTCATCTTCTGTTGATAACTTTTTGTTTTACGCTCAGGCGGGCCCGGCTCAGTGCCTTGCGCACGGCGGCCTCGTTCATGCCCATGATTTCGGCTATCCGGCTCATCTCCAATCCCTCGACGTGGCGCAGGCGAAGGATGGTTTTCTGCACCTCGGGCAGTTCTTCTATGGCTGCGGACATAGGTTCGATGCGTTTGTCCGGTTCCGGAGAGTCCTCGTCGGTGAGTGTGTCGCTGAGCGGCAGGCGGATTGTGTGGTTCCGCAGAACCGATATGCAATGGTTGTGCATGGCGGTGCGTGCCAGACCGTCCAGGGGGATGCGCAGGTCGTTCACCCGCTGCCACAGCTTCAGCAACACTTCCTGTGCGGCGTCTTCCGCGGCTTCGGAGTCGCCCAGCAGTTGTTTTCCCATGTTCACGAGCATGGGGCGCAGCCTTTGGGCTTCCCGTTGGTATTCGCTTTCTGTCATCCTCTTGGACTCTTGTCTGCTCTATATACGCGTCGGTTGGCGTTTTGTGACACCTTTTGCCGGAAAAATTTCATGTCGGGGGGATTTTTATTGAAATTGCAGGGTTCGACGCGCATAGGTTCTTCGGCGAAGATAGTTAAAAAACCACAGGGGCAGGAGCCTGAAATGCAATTTTTGTTTTCTTTTTCGCGGGAAAGGCGTAAATATCGTGAAAAAGCCGTGACGGGGTTTGGCAATGACAGAAAGAAAGCGTACTTTAGTGTTTGAGAAACCGAACATTAATATTGTTGAATCGATGCATAGACACGATTATTGCCTGATTTTAGCAGGTGGCGTGGGCAGCCGCCTGTGGCCCGTGAGCCGGGCAGAGAAGCCCAAGCAGTTTCTCGACCTTTTCGGTACCGGACGCACCTTGTTGCAGCAGACGTTCGACCGTTTCGCCCGATTCATGCCCGCCGACCATATTTTCGTGAGTACCCATGTGGACTATCTCCCCCTGGTGTATGAGCAGTTGCCCGAGGTGGATGATCTTCATATTCTGGAGGAACCGCTACGGCGTGGCACACTGGCCGCCGTGGCTTGGGGAACCGTCTTCATCATGCACCAGGATAAAGACGCCACCATCGTGGTCAGTCCTGCCGATCAGATTATCATGGACGAAGAGGCTTTCCGGGATGATACGCTTCACTCGCTGTGCTTCGCACGCGAACAGCAGAGCATCTGCGTGATGGGCATCCAGGCCACACGTGCCGAGACCCAATATGGTTATATACAAAAGGGAAAGCAGACAAGCGACAGCGACATCTGGCGCGTGAAAAGTTTTATCGAAAAGCCTACGATGGATTTTGCCCGTCTGTTTGTGAAGGATGGCGGATGGTTGTGGAATACCGGCCTTTTTGCCTTTGATTCCTGCGAGATGCTGCGAAATATCTATAGCTTGGTTCCCGACTATCAGCAGACCATACCGCAGATGCTGATGGATGCCGACACGACGGACGACAAGTTCCTTCCCGAGTTTTTCAGTATATTGCCCAATCGCAGTGTGGATCTGAGTGTGTTGGAACGTAGCGAGAATGTGTACGTCCATCATTGTTCTTTCGGTTGGGCCGACATGGGAGCCTGGGAAACCGTGGGCTTGCAGGCGGATGCTTGCGGCAATGTGTTGATGGGCACCGACGCTCTGATGCACAACAGCAGAAACAACATAGTCCGCCTGCCCCGGGGCCGCAAGGCGGTGATAGAGGGGCTGACGGACTATGTGGTGGCAGAGGAAGGCGATGTGCTGCTCATCTGCCCCAAGAACAGACAGGCGGTGCGCCGCAATCAGACGGACGCACAGATGGAATTAGGCGTGGAATGATGCCGATATCTTGTTGGCGATTTCCTGCATCTCTTCGGGGGCGAGCTGCAACTTGGCGTTGGCGAAGTTCAGGTCGCCCTCGCTTTGCATGGGCACCAAGTGGATGTGGGCATGGGGCACTTCCAGTCCCAGCACGGCTTGTCCCACCTTGATGCAGGGACAAACCTGTTTGATGGCTTGGGCCACATGCTTGGCAAACACCTGCATCTCGGCAATCTCCCGGTCGGTGAGGTCGAAGAAATAATCCACCTCGCGCTTGGGAATCACCAGCGTGTGGCCTTTTGCCAGGGGATTGATGTCGAGAAAAGCGTAGAAGTTGTCGCTCTCGGCACATTTGTAGCTGGGTATCTCGCCCGCTACGATTTTACTGAAGATGGTCATTACCGGATGTTTTTTAGTCTTCGTAGCTGATGCTTGTCACCTCCAGTTCAATCATGCCCTGGGGCACTTTGATGGAAGCCACATCGCCCACTTTCTTGCCCAACAGACCTTGTGCGATGGGTGTGGCCACGCTGATCTTGCCTTCGCGCAGGTTGGCCTCGGTCTCGCTGACGATGGTGTATTTCATCTGCATGTTGTTCTTCACGTTCTTCAGGCCGACGGTTGCCAGAATCTGAACCACGCTGCTGTCCACGGTGCGGGGGTCGATGATTTTGGCTTCGAAGATGGTGTGTTTGAGCTGGGCAATCTTTCCTTCAAGTTTGGCCTGATGCTCTTTGGCGGCGTCATACTCTGCGTTCTCGCTCAGGTCGCCCTTGTCGCGGGCCTCGGCGATGGCAGCGCTGGCGGCAGCGCGTTCCACGCTTTCCAGGTGTTGAAGTTCGGCCACGAGCTTGTCGTAGCCCTTTTGTGTCATGTAAGCCATATCGGTTGTCTTTTTTAGTTATTTATTCGGGTAATAAAAAATAGAATCCCAACAAGCTGTGCTTGCCAGAACCCTGTTCTCGGTCACTTTTTCTTCCCTTGTTCGGGAGGTTCGTTGGCAAAGATAGATAAACTTTCCATCTTTGCCAAATTTTTTTTGTTTATTTCACTTGTCGAGGGTTGAAGAACTCTGTTACAGCAATTTCAGAATTTCCGTCTCGATGTCTCCAAGCAGTTCCTGTCTGCCTACCAGGTTGTTGTCGCGGTCCACCAGCATCCACGTCGGCACCTGCTGCACGTTGTATATGGCCATGATGTCGTTCAGCTGTCCGTTGGGATTCCACACGCAGACCCAAGGCAATTGGCGGCAAGCCGTCTTCCAATAGTGCTCGTTGGGGTCGATGGCCACCTGATAGATTTCCAATCCCTGTTCGTGATACTTGTTGTACAAGGAGCGCAACTCCAGGTTGCGCTGTGCGCTTCCCTCTATGCCGTATGCGGTGAAGTCGAGTATCACCACCTGGCCTTTGAGGCTGCTGATGCGTCGCTCTTGGCCGTTGATGTCGGGGAATCCCATGTCGATGATGCCCGTCTGTTTGATTTTGTCATCATCGATGTCCAGCTTCAGCACGGGCCGATGGGTTTTGGCCCGTCCCTTCTGTGCCGTTTCTATCAGTGCCTGCGTGCGTGCGGCCTGTGGCCATGCGGCTTCCCAGGCGTTGGCTACGGCCAAAGTCCATGTCACGTCCGAGCGGTCGTTCTCCATGTCAAACACACGTGCGCCGTTGATGGTCTGGAACAGGGCGAAATAGCTGCTTGGCGAGCCGTAATGCTGATTGATGAATTTGCGTTTCACCTCGTCTTTGTAGCGCAGGATTTCGGCATGGATGCTGTCGTCTCTTTGCCGAAGGGTGAGGCTGCGGTCCAGGGCAATGGAGTCTGTCTTGCTGTCCAACTGCCACAGCTTCAGGCTGAGGATGCGTATGGTGTCGCAGGGGCCGCAGCCTTTCACGGTGTAGTCCGTGCCGAGGGTCTTGTATGAAGCCTCCACCTCGATGGTTTCCGTGCTGTCGATGCAGAGGTTGATGAAGCGGTCGGCGATACGCAGACGGTAGAACTCGGGATTGGAAGGACGCAGACCTTTCAGTTCGAAGGTGCCCCTCTCATCCAACTTGGCCGTTTGGATTTTTTCGACGGAGCCGTCGATATTCAGGTGTTCCAACACCAGCGTGCTGTCCTTGGCCTCGGTTATGCAGCCCCGGACGGTGAACTTGTTGCCGCTGTCCCGGCAGGCGGAGAGCAATGCCGACAGCAGAAGACAGAATAGAAAGGTCTTTTTCTTCATACGGGTACAAAGGTACATTAAAAAAGGCAAAGGAGGGCAAGGATGCGTAGAAATAGGTGGTCCGGAAGCGATAATTTCCTGCATTTGTGTGCGTTTTCTCCCCGAAAATGTCTAACTTTGTGCGGTTTTTAGGTTGAAAACACTTTTTTATTACATATAAGATGAACGTTATTACAAAGACAGTATCGTTGCCTGACGGAAGAACCATCAGCATCGAGACCGGGAAATTGGCCAAACAAGCCGATGGAAGCGTTATGTTGCGCATGAACAACACCATGCTCCTGGCCACCGTTTGTGCCGCAAAAGACGCCGTTCCCGGCACAGATTTCATGCCCTTACAGGTAGAGTACAGAGAGAAGTACAGCGCAGCCGGCCGTTTTCCCGGCGGTTTCACCAAGCGCGAAGGCCGTGCCAACGACGATGAGATTCTCACCTGCCGTCTGGTGGACCGCGCCTTGCGTCCTCTCTTTCCTGCCGATTACCACGCCGAGGTGTATGTGAACGTTATCCTGTTCTCCGCCGATGGTGTGGATATGCCCGATGCCTTGGCCGGTTTCGCCGCCAGCGCCGCTTTGGCCTGCAGCGATATCCCCTTCGATGGTCCCATCAGCGAGGTGCGCGTGGCACGTATCGACGGCCGGTATGTCATCAACCCCACCTTCGAGCAGCTGAAGCAGGCCGACATGGATCTGATGGTAGGTGCCACCGAGGAGAACATCATGATGGTGGAAGGTGAGATGAAGGAAGTGAGCGAACAGGATCTGCTGGGTGCCCTGAAGGCTGCCCACGAGGCCATCAAACCCATGTGTCAGTTGCAGAAAGAACTGATGAAGGAACTGGGCACCGATGTGAAGCGCGAGTACTGTCACGAGGTGAACGACGCCGACCTGCAGGAGCAGGTGAAGGCCGAGTGCTATCAGCCCGCCTATGACGTGACCAAGCAGGGACTGGAGAAGCATCAGCGCAGCGATGCCTTCCTGGCTATCCGCGAGGATTTCAAGGTGCGCTATGCCGAGGCTCACACCGAGCTTACCGCCGACGAGCTTGCCGAGAAGAACGCCTTGATAGATAAATATTATCACGATGTGGAGAAGGACGCCATGCGCCGCTGCATTCTGGACGAGGGCATTCGCCTTGATGGCCGCAAGACCACCGACATCCGTCCCATCTGGTGCGAGGTGAGCCCCCTGCCCATGCCTCACGGCTCGGCTATCTTCACGCGTGGCGAGACACAGAGCCTGAGCACCACCACCCTGGGCACCAAGCTGGACGAGAAGATGGTGGACGATGTGCTGGACAAGAGCTACCAGCGTTTCCTCCTCCACTACAACTTCCCTCCCTTCTCTACGGGTGAGGCCAAGGCACAGCGTGGTGTGGGTCGTCGCGAGATTGGCCACGGCCATCTGGCATGGCGCGGTCTGAAGGGCCAGCTCCCCGAGGACTACCCCTACACCGTGCGTGTGGTGAGCGACATTCTTGAGAGCAACGGCTCCAGCTCCATGGCCACTGTGTGCGCCGGCTGTCTGAGCCTGATGGACGCAGGTGTGCCCTTGAAGAACCCCGTGAGCGGTATTGCCATGGGTCTGATCAAGAATCCCGGCGAGGACAAATACGCCGTGCTGAGCGACATCCTGGGCGATGAGGACCACTTGGGCGACATGGACTTCAAGACCACCGGTACACCCAACGGACTGACCGCAACCCAGATGGACATCAAGTGCGACGGTCTGAGCTACGAGATTCTGGAGAAGGCTCTGATGCAGGCAAAGGCCGGTCGCGAGCATATCCTGGCCGAGATGTTGAAGACCTTGGATGCTCCCCGTCCCGAGCTGAAGCCCCATGTTCCCCGTATCGAGCAGATGATTATTCCCAAGGAGTTCATCGGTGCCGTGATTGGCCCCGGCGGCAAGATCATCCAGGGCATGCAGGAGGATACCGGCGCCACCATCACCATTGACGAGGAAGATGGCGTGGGTAAGATTCAGGTGAGCGGCCCCAACAAAGAGGCCATCGATGCTGCTATCTCCAAGATCAAGGCTATCGTGGCCGTGCCCGAGGTGGGTGAAGTGTACGACGGTGTGGTGCGTAGCGTGATGCCCTATGGCTGCTTCGTTGAGTTCATGCCCGGCAAGGACGGCCTGCTTCACATCAGCGAGATTGACTGGAAGCGTCTGGAGACCGTGGAGGAAGCCGGCATCAACGAGGGTGACAAGATAAAGGTGAAGCTGTTGGACATCGATCCCAAGACCGGTAAGTTCAAACTCAGCCGCCGCGTGTTGCTCGAGAAGCCCGAGGGTTATGTGGAGCGCGAGCGTCGTCCCCGCCCCGAGCGTGGTGAGCGTCGTCAGCAAAGAACCGAGCAGAAAGCTGAATAAGATAGTATAATAGAGGTACGCGCGTATGCGCGTACCTCTATGGATATAGGAGCAAACGGCCCTTTCATCGTATTGATGGGGCCGTTTTCGTATGTGTGTATCCCCTCCCTCGTCTTCCGGCCAAAACATCAAGATGTTTTTTAAAAACATGAACACGTTTTTTGAAAACATGAACATGTTTCTTTCCGTTCGTTGTGGTGTTTGCGGAAAAGGCACGGATGGCATCAAAAAACTTACCGAAACCATCAGCCATAGAAAATAATTCTGTAACTTTGCTTTCGTTGGCCATAGCGGTTTTGCCGGCCACCAGAATCATCGGTATTTATCATTTGCCGAGTTCACGTTGGATGATTAATGATGACATATTGTATAATGAAAACGTATCGTTCTTTCCTCTGTCTGATATTGTCGGCCGTGCTTATGGTTTCATGTGGCGGCAACAAGAGTGCTAAAATTGAGGATTTTAGCCAATCGCTCTACGTTCCGGAATATGCTTCGGGATTTGACATCAAAGGTGCCGGCGGTCGTAAAAGTACATTGATAAGCGTTTCCAATCCCTGGCAGGGTGCCGACGGAGTCACCACACAGCTGTTCATTGCCCGTGACGGGGAAGCCGCCCCCGAAGGGTTTACGGGGCAGGTGCTTCAGGGCGATGCCGGCCGTGTTATCACCATGTCGTCCACCCATATCGCCATGCTTGATGCCGTTGGTGCCGTCGGCCGTGTGGTGGGCGTCTCGGGTATCGACTACATTTCCAATCCCGATATTCAGGCTCGCCGTGGCCGTGTGGGGGATGTCGGCTATGAGGGCAACATCAATTATGAACTGCTGCTTTCCCTTGACCCCGATCTTGTGCTGCTTTACGGCGTGAACGGTGCAAGCTTGATGGAAGGCAAACTTATCGAACTGGGCATACCTTATATGTATGTGGGCGACTATCTTGAGGAATCACCGCTTGGAAAAGCTGAGTGGATGGTGGTTCTTTCCGAGATTATTGGCAAACGCGAGACCGGGGAAAAGGTCTTTGCGGATATTCCCGTGAGATACAATGCGCTCAGGCAGAAGGTGGCAGATACTGTCCTTGACGCTCCTTCGGTCATGTTTAACACTCCCTACGGCGATTCATGGTTCATGCCCTCTGCCGAGAGTTATGTCGCCCGTCTTGTGGCAGACGCAGGCGGCAGTTATATCTATCAGAAGAACACGGGCAACGCATCCATGCCTGTTGACCTTGAGGAAGCGTATTTGTTGGTTTCCCAAGCCGATATGTGGCTGAATGTCGGCATGGCGAACTCGCTGGACGACCTCAAGGCTTCATGTCCTAAATTCACCGATACACGCTGCTTCCGTAACGGTGACGTTTATAACAACAATCTCCGCACCAATACATCCGGCGGCAACGACTATTACGAATCGGCGATTGTCAATCCCGATATCCTTTTGCGTGACCTCGTAAAGATATTTCATCCCGAACTGGTGGCAGAGGATTTTGTGTATTACAAGCAACTGAAATAAATGCGCTCCCGTACATCTGTATTGTTTGTCATATTGATCGTACTCACGGTTTTCCTGTTTGTGTCGGATCTGGCTGTGGGGGCGGTCTCTGTGCCGTTGCGTGATGTGTGGAACGCTCTGACGGGCGGCGATTGCCCCCGCGGCACGGCTAAAATCATCCTGAACATACGGCTTGTCAAGGCGGTTGTGGCGGTGTTGGCCGGTGCGGCTCTTTCGGTGAGCGGACTGCAGATGCAGACACTCTTCCGCAATCCGCTTGCCGGACCGTATGTTCTCGGCATCAGTTCCGGGGCAAGCCTCGGTGTGGCTCTCTTTATCCTCGGCGCACCGCTGTTCGGCCTGTCGGCCACATTCGCATCGCTGGGCATTGCCGGGGCTGCATGGACCGGTGCGGCGGTTGTTCTGGTGATTATCGCTGCCGTGGGGCGTCGCATCAAGGACATCATGGTAATCCTTATCCTTGGCATGATGTTCTCGTCGGGAGTCGGAGCCATCGTCCAGATTCTGCAATATCTCAGTAACGAGGAATCGCTCAAGGCTTTCGTGATATGGACTATGGGGTCTCTCGGCGATGTGACACTCTCCCAACTTTATGTTCTTGTCCCGGCCGTCGTTGCCGGTCTGCTTCTTGCCATCGTCACCATCAAACCCCTTAATCTGTTGCTCTTCGGCGAGGAGTATGCCGTGACGATGGGGCTGAATATCAGCCGTTCACGTGGCCTGCTGTTCTTTTCCACCACATTGCTTGCCGGAACGGTCACGGCGTTCTGTGGCCCGATAGGGTTCATCGGGCTTGCCATGCCGCATGTTGCCCGTATGCTGTTCGACAACAGCGACCACCGTGTGTTGCTTCCCGGAACGATACTGACAGGTGCTTCCGTTCTGCTGCTGTGCGACCTTGTCTCCAAACTGTTCACACTGCCTGTAAATGCCATCACCGCGCTTCTCGGTATTCCTGTGGTGGTGTGGGTGGTGCTCCGTAATAAATCCGTCACGTCATGATTCAGCTCCGGGATTTCTCCATAGGCTACGGTTCACGTATGCTGCTCGATAGGGTGAACACCTCCTTCGGCAAAGGGCGGCTTACCGCACTTATCGGGCGGAACGGTACGGGTAAATCCACGCTTCTGCGTGCCATCGCCGGACTGAACCGCCGGTATTCGGGCGAGGTCTTGCTGAATGGTCGGTCGATTTCCGGGATGCTGCCTCAGGCACTGGCTAAGACGCTTGCTTTTGTCACTACCGAACGCGCACGGATTCCCAATCTCCGTTGCGAGGATGTGGTGGCGATAGGCCGCGCTCCTTACACCAATTGGATAGGACGGATGCAGGCCGTTGACCGTGAGATTGTGACGGAGGCCATCCGTTCCGTGGGCATGGAGGGCTATGCCCTTAGAACGATGGACACCATGAGCGACGGCGAGTGCCAGCGTATTATGATTGCCCGTGCATTGGCTCAGGACACTCCGGTTATTCTGCTCGATGAGCCGACCTCGTTCCTTGATATGCCTAACCGTTACGATCTGGTGTCTCTTCTTCAGACTCTCGCCCATACACAGGGGAGATGTGTCCTCTTTTCAACCCATGAACTTGATGTGGCCCTTCAGATGTGCGATTCTATTGCTCTTGTGGATGATGGAGCGTTATACCACCTTTCTGTTCCCGAAATGGTGGCGGGCGGTCATATTCAACGCTTGTTCCGTGCCCCGAATCTTTCCGTTGACAGGCTTTGTGCCCCGTTTTCCATAACAGCGAAAAACGTTGATTCAAAAGAGGGGTTATAAAAGTTGAACATTTGGAAGATATAAACAAAAAGAGAACCGATATCACATCGATTCTCTCCTTGCGCTTCAGGATGGGCTTGAACCAACGACCCCATGATTAACAGTCATGTGCTCTAACCAACTGAGCTACTGAAGCAGTGTTTTTGCAACTTTTCAGGGGCGCTCCCCTTCATTTGCGATGCAAAGGTATAGGAAAAATCAGAAACTTGCAATATCTTTGCAAGAAAATTACGAAAAAAGATGAAAATTGTTGGAGTCGGAAATGTCCTGGTAGACGAGCTGATGCGGATACCTTCGGCTAACCTGTTGAAAGAATTAGGTTTGCCTGTTGGCGGCATGACATTGATAGACGAGCAAACCTACGGGTCTCTATCTTGCATCAGAGAACACTTCATGCCTGAAATGGCCACGGGTGGTTCGGCAGGTAACACAATCAAGGCCTTGGCGGGCTGTGGCGCAGATACGGCTTTTGTGGGTTGCGTGGCGCAGGATGTGGCAGGAAAGGTGTATGCCGACCATATGCGTCAGATGGGCATTGAAGGTCGCTTGGTGGAAGCCGCCGAGGGGCATACGGGCATTTGTTCCAGTCTGATTCTTCCCGATGGCGAACGCACGTTTGCCACCTATCTGGGTGTGGCTGCGGATTTGTCGGCCGGGGACATCCGACCGGAGTGCTTTGAGGGGTGCCGGATGGCCCACGTTGAGGGTTATCTGGTACAGGACCATGCGCTGATAGAGCGGGTGGTGGATGTTGCGCGTGAGTGTGGCGTGAGTCTGTCAATGGATATGGCTAGCTATAATATTGTGGAGGAAAACCGCACGTTCCTGACTCGGCTGCTGGAACGTGGCGTGGATATCGTGTTCGCCAACGAGCAGGAAAGTCTTGCCCTTACGGACGACAAGGATTTGGAATTGTCGCTTCGCCACCTTGCCGGCATGGCGCCTACGGTGGTTCAGAAGCGTGGCAGTGCGGGCAGCGTGGCGGTGCGAGACGGCGAGCGGGTGGAGATGCCGGCAGAACGCGTGATTGTGGTGGACACCACGGGTGCGGGCGATTTCTATGCCGGTGGTTTCCTTTATGGCGTGTCACGGGGGGCTTCTCTTTGGCAGTGTGCCAGGGCTGGTGCATTGCTCGGCAGTTATGTCATCCAACATGTGGGTTGTGTGTTGACGGGGGCGCAGTGGAATGAAATTAGGTTAAAACTTGCCGGCATTATGTGCTAAAGTCACTTTCTTTTCTTATCTTCGTGGTCATGAAACGTTTATTGTCTTTTTCCTTGGCGGCATTGGTGACTTTGACGGTCATGGCTCAGCGTCAAGGCACGCGTCAAGCGGAACTGGCGCGTAATCTGCAGGTGTTTAGCGATATTTATCGCTTGCTGGATATATATTATGTGGATACGCTGAGTGCTGATACCACCATGGAATGGGCCATTCAGGGTATGTTGCAGCGCGTGGATCCTTTCACCTCTTATTATAGGGAAGATGATGAGGAGCTTCGCCAGATGTCTACAGGTCAGTATGCGGGTATCGGCAGCGCCATCCGTTATAACCGGAAGTTGAAGCGTGTGGTGATAACACAGCCTTTTACCGGTATGCCCAGTTATGAGGCAGGGCTGAAGGCTGGTGATGTGTTGCAAAGTGTGGACGGACAGGACGTGGAGGGCAAGAATGCCACGGAGGTGACCAAGATGCTGCGTGGCGATGCGGGTACCACGGTGAAACTGGTGGTGACGCGTCCCGGACAGGACGAGAAGCCCCTGACTTTTGTTCTCACGCGCCGCAATATCCAGTTGCCCCTGGTGCCTTATTATGGCATGAGAAACGACAGCGTAGGTTATCTGCTGCTCACGGGCTTTACTCGGGGCACATCGCTGGAGGTTCGCCACGCCGTGAACGAACTGAAGAAGAAGGGCGTGAAGGCAATGGTGCTGGATTTGAGAGACAATCCGGGTGGAGTGGTTGAAGAGGCCGTGGACATTGTGAACCTTTTTGTTCCTAAAGGAAGGAAAGTGGTATACACCAAGGGTAAGATGCCCTCGACGAATATGGAGTACTATACCACCGGCGAGCCGCTGGATACGGTGATGCCTTTGGTGGTATTGGTGAACGGAGGCAGTGCCTCCTCGGCGGAAATCCTTAGCGGAAGCCTGCAGGATATGGACCGTGCCGTAGTGATGGGCGAGCGGACCTATGGTAAAGGTTTGGTGCAGAGTGTGCGTGAGTTGCCTTTTAACCGTAATTTGAAACTGACCATTTGCCGTTACTATATTCCCAGCGGACGTTGCATACAGGCCTATGACTATCGTCATCTGAACCCTGACGGGTCGGTGGGCGTAGTGCCCGACAGCCTGACCCATGTGTTCTACACCCGTGGCGGTCGTGCGGTGCGTGATGGTGGGGGTATCAAGCCTGATGTGGTGGTTGAGCCCGATTCCATGCCATCGTTTGTGTTTGACGTGGTGGCCGGCGATGAAATGTTCGATTGGGTGACCGGTTATATGAATCGACATCCGAAGGTGGCTCCGGCCGGTGAGTTTCATCTGAGTGATGCCGACTATGAGGATTTTGCCGATTATATTCAGGAAAGCGGTTTCACGGCGAATCGCCGCACCCATGAGGTGCTCGGCGTGCTGAAGTCTGCCGCCCGTCTGGAGGGCTACTACGAGGATTCGAGGGCGGAATTCGATGCCTTGGAGACGAAACTTAAGAGTGATATGCGCACGGGTGTGATGAAGATGAAAGACAAGATTGTTCCCTTCCTGGAGACGGAAATCGTGAGCCGCGCTCATGGCGAGGGCGGTGCGGTGCGCCAGCAATTGGGCACGGATGCCGTCTGCCGGAGGGCCGTGCAGTTGCTTGCCAATCCGGTCAAGATGCAGGAGATACTACATCCAAAAACAAATTAAATCTTTCACGGAATTATGAAATATCGGCAAAAAGCATGTCGCACGAACCAACGGTTTATGGCTGTGAGTATAATAATGGGATTGCTTCTGATAGCGGTTGTCTATGGCTTTTTGTGGTGGGCATCGGGTCGGAAGAGTTCCGTGGAGGAGGAAAATGTTGAAAAAGCAGGTGCGGAAACATGTTTTTTCGTGAAAAGTGCTTGCAATGAGGCAAAAAATACTTAACTTTGCAACGTTGAATAGTGAGGAGCCCGCAAGAGTTCCTCACTTCTTTTTAAAAACAATCGGAATCAAAGAGAATGATTGACAAAAAAGCCTTAGAGAGTGTTGTGAACGAATGGTTGGAAAAGACCGACTATTTCCTGGTAGATCTGATTGTGTCGCCCGATGATAGCATCCAAGTGGTGATTGACCATGCCGAGGGAGTGTGGATTGACGACTGCGTGGAATTGAGCCGTTTCATCGAGAGCCGTTTCGACCGTGAACAGGAGGACTATGAACTGGAGGTGGGCAGTGCCGGACTGGGCCAGCCTTTCCGGGTCTATCGCCAGTGGGAGATTCATGTTGGCAACCCCGTGGAGACGCAGATGAAAGACGGACACAAGTATCAGGGCACGCTGACAAAAGTGGACCCCGAGGGCTTTAATATGGAGGTGGAAATGAAGGTGAAGACCGAAGAAATGAAACGCCCCAAAAAACAAATGGTTGATGTGCGTTGTCCTTTTGCCGAGGTGGCAACCACCAGATATCTGATAAAAGTGAAATAAACAAAAACGAAATATAGAAATGGCAACAAAAGCAAACACAGACAAGGTGAACCTGTTTGACTCGTTTACCGAATTCAACACCGAGAAAAGTATAGACAAAACCACCCTGGTGAGCGTGCTGGAAGAGTGCTTCCGCAGCATGTTGGCCAAGACTTACGGTACAGATGAGAACTATGACATCATCGTAAATCCGGACAAGGGTGACTTTGAAATCTATAGAAACCGTATCGTGGTGCCTGACGGTCAGGTGACCGACGAAAACCAGCAAATCTCGTTGAAAGAGGCTCGTGCCATCGATGAGGATTATGAGGTGGACGAAGAGGTGAGCGAGCGTGTGCCGTTCTCCAGCTTCGGTCGACGCGCCATCCTCACGTTGCGTCAAACCTTGGCCGGACGTATTATGGAATTGGAGCACGACGCCCTTTATAACCAATACAAGGATCGTGTGGGCGAGGTGATTGGTGCTGAAGTGTATCAGGCCTGGAAACGTGAAACTCTGTTGCTGGACGATGACGGCAACGAACTGTTGCTGCCCCGCACCGAGCAGATTCCCGGAGACTTCTATCGCAAGGGTGAGACCGCTCGTGCCGTCATTGACCGTGTGGACAACACCAACGGCAAACCAAAGATTATCCTTTCGCGCACCAGTCCCATGTTCCTGCAGCGACTGATGGAAACCGAGGTGCCCGAGATCAGCGACGGACTGATTACCATCCAGCGGGTGGCCCGCATCCCCGGTGAGCGTGCCAAGGTTGCCGTGGAAAGCTATGATGAGCGTATTGACGCCGTAGGTGCCTGCGTAGGTGTGCGTGGCAGTCGTGTGCATGGCATCGTTCGCGAGTTGCATGGCGAGAACATCGATGTGATTAACTATACCCAGAACCCCCAGTTGTTGGTGGCACGCGCCTTGGGTCCTGCTCAGGTAAACAAGGTGGTGTTGGACGAGGAGGAACACCGTGCCGAGGTGTATATGAACACCGATCAGGTGAGTTTGGCCATCGGTAAGGGTGGTTCGAATATCAAGTTGGCCAGTATGCTCACGGGTTATACTATCGATGTGTTCCGCGAATTGGATGAGAATGAGCAAGGCGATGTGGATCTGGATGCCTATAGCGATGTGATAGAGCCTTGGATTATCGATGAATTGAAGAAAATCGGACTGAACACGGCCAACCAAGTGCTGGAGGCACCCCGTGAGGTGATTGTGAAGAATGCTGACCTGGAAGAGGAGACCGTGGATGACATCCTTCGCATTCTGAGAGAGGATGCCGAAGCGGCTGAAAAGGAGTGAGCTTGGCTCCGCGACAATAACATTATTCGTTAGAGAAAGAATATGAGTATAAGATTAAGTAAAGTAACAAAAGAATGCAACGTGGGCTTGCAGACAGCGGTGGACTTTCTTCAGAAGAAAGGTTTCACTGATGTGGAGAGCAATCCCAATGCCAAAATAAGCGACGAGCAGTATGAAATGCTGCTTAACGAATTCTCTGCCTATAAGGGTTTGCGTAACGAAGCCACTCAGATGCAAAAACAGCGTCAGGAGGAGAAAGTGAGGGAGAAAGAGGCTCAGCGCACCAAACGTCAGCAGCAACAGCAACAGGAGGTAGTGAGACCTGCCGTGGAAAAACTGAAGGGTCCTAAGGTGTTGGGTTCTATTGACCTGAATGCTCCCCGAAAGAAGGCGGAAGCTCCCAAACAGGAGGCGAAAGTTGAAAAGCCCGCCCCGAAGGTTGAGGAGAAGAAACCTGTGGAAAAGGCGGCTGTGGGAGTGGAACTTCCCAAGGAAGAGCCTCATAGCATCAGTGCGGAAAAGGGTACGACTCACGACTTGGGTAGTGATGGCGTGTTCCGTCCCACCGTGACTCCTACAGGAAATGGTCCCAAAGTGTTGGGCACTATCGACTTGAGTACGCTGAACCAGAGTACACGTCCAAAGAAAAAGAGTAAGGACGAAAAGCGCAAGGAACGTGAGAGCCGAGGCCGTGGAGGCTCGCAGAAAGTAGATGTCAATGCTTTCGTGCATCAAGGTGGCGGGCAGAACCGCCCCAAGAATCAGCAGGGAGGCAACGCACAGCGTGGCCAGCAGCAGGGGCAGCAAGGCCAGCAGCAGGGTAAGCGCACCAGGAATAAGCAGAAGAACCAGCCCAAGCAGCAGGTAGCCGCTCCTCAGGAAGTGAGCGAAGAGGATGTTGCCAAGCAGGTTCGCGAGACTTTGGCACGCCTTACCAGCAAAGGTTCGAAACTGGGTAAGGGCGCCAAGTATCGCCGCGATAAGCGCGAGGCTATTCGCGAATCCATGGAAGAGGAGATGAACGCTCAGGCAGCCGAGAACAAGATTCTGAAACTTACCGAGTTTGTTACTGCCAATGAACTTGCCACTATGATGGATGTGCCCGTGACAAAGATTATCGGCACCTGTATGAGTGTGGGTATTATGGTAAGTATCAATCAGCGATTGGATGCCGAGACCATCAATCTGGTGGCAGAGGAATATGGCTTCAAGACCGAGTATGTGAGTGCGGAGGTGAGCGAGGCTGTAGTGGAGGCAGAGGATGATGAGGCTGATTTGCGGCCTCGTGCTCCCATCGTGACCGTGATGGGTCATGTGGACCATGGTAAGACTTCGTTGCTCGACTATATTCGTCAGACCAATGTGATTGCCGGTGAGGCCGGAGGTATCACCCAGCATATCGGTGCTTACAACGTGACTTTGGCCGACGGTCGTCATGTGACGTTCCTGGATACTCCCGGTCATGAGGCCTTTACCGCCATGCGTGCCCGTGGCGCCCAGGTGACCGACGTGGCCATCATCATCATTGCGGCCGATGACGATATCATGCCCCAGACCAAGGAGGCCATCAACCATGCCATGGCTGCCAACGTGCCTATTGTGTTTGCTATCAACAAGGTGGACAAGCCTGCTGCCAACCCGGAAAAGATTAAGGAGGGGCTGGCGCAGATGAATTTCTTGGTTGAGGACTGGGGCGGTAAGTATCAGAGCCAGGATATCAGTGCCAAAAAGGGTGTTGGTGTGCAGGAACTGCTGGATAAGGTGTTGCTGGAGGCTGAGATGCTCGATTTGAAGGCCAATCCCAACCGGAAGGGTACGGGCACCGTCATCGAGAGTTCGCTGGATAAAGGCCGTGGATATGTGGCAACGGTGCTTTGCAGCAACGGAACCCTGCACGTGGGCGACATTGTGATTGCCGGTACCAACTACGGACGTGTGAAGGCCATGTTCAACGAGCGTGGACAGCGCGTCAAGGAGATCGGCCCCAGTCAGGCTGCCACCATCTTGGGATTGAATGGTGCTCCCACTGCCGGAGACACGTTCCATGTGATGGATACGGACCAGGAAGCACGTGAGATTGCCACTAAGCGTGAGCAGTTGGCCCGTGAACAGGGTCTGCGTACGATGAAGCGTGTGGACCTGAACGAGATTGGCCGCCGCATTGCCTTGGGCGACTTTAAGGAATTGAACATCATCGTGAAGGGTGATGTGGACGGTTCTATCGAGGCGTTGAGCGATTCTTTGCTGAAGCTTTCCACCGAGAAGATACAGGTGAATGTGATTCAGAAGGCTGTGGGACAAATCAGCGAGAGCGATGTGAACCTGGCCGCCGCATCGGATGCCATCATCGTGGCCTTCCAGGTACGTCCTTCGGCTGCAGCCCGCAAGTTGGCAGAACAGGAGGGTGTAGATATCCGCACCTATAGTGTCATCTATGATGCCATCGAGGAAATTACCGATGCCATGGAGGGTATGCTCTCTCCCGAAATCAAGGAGGAGGTTACAGCCCAGGTGGAGGTTCGCCAGGTTTACCACATCAGCAAGGTGGGCACCGTGGCCGGAGCCTATGTGCTTGATGGTAAGGTAAGCCGCTCGAACAAAGTGCGTGTGGTGCGCGACGGTATTGTGGTGGCCACCGATGGGATTAACGCATTGAAGCGTTTCAAGGACGACGTGAAGGAGGTGACCACCAACTTCGAGTGCGGTATCTCGCTGGTTAAGTTCCAAGATCTGAAGGAGGGTGATATCCTTGAAACCTTCCAGGAGATTGAGGTGAAGGCCAAGCTTTAAGTGTGAGATAAGAGGATATGTCGCAATTAATTGGCTACAACGTTCTGACCACTATTGCATTTGTCGCCGTGGTGGGCTACGGAGTGATAACGGGATGGTCTCGAGGGCTGGTTAAAGAGGTTTGCTCCACCGGGGGCGTTTTTGTGGGCATCTTGCTCGCATGGTATTGTTACAACCACTTTGATCTGCCTTTGGGCGCTACCCTGTTGATCTGCCTGCTCTTTCCTATCGTCTTCGGTATGTTGGCAACGGTGTTGTCCAAAATTCTGAACCAAATCATTATCATAGGATTCTTTCATCGATTGGGAGGAGCCCTGTTGGGCGGCTTGAAGTATGTCGTGTTGTTGTGGCTTATTGCAAAAGTGATACAAAGTAACGATGCATGGGCGAATCTATTGTTAGAGACAACGAATATGTAAGAGAGGTTGCCCAGAAGCAGTATGCCTATGGGTTTACCACGGAGGTGGAGACGGACATCATCGACAAAGGTTTGAACGAGGATGTTGTTCGTCTCATCTCGCAAAAGAAGGGTGAGCCGGAATGGTTGCTGGAGTTCCGCTTGAAGGCTTATCGCCATTGGCTTACGATGACAGAGCCTGCGTGGGCGCACCTTCGGATGCCCAAGATAGACTATCAGTCCATTTCCTATTATGCCGATCCCACGGCCAGAAAGAAAGGGGACGAGAAGAAAGAGATAGACCCCGAACTGATGAAAACGTTCGACAAGTTGGGAATCCCTCTGGAAGAGCGTTTGGCCTTGAGCGGAATGGCTGTGGATGCCGTGATGGACTCTGTGAGCGTGAAGACCACCTTCCGAGAGAAACTGAGTGAAAAGGGCATCATCTTCTGCTCTATCAGCGAGGCCGTGAGGGAATATCCCGACCTGGTACGTCGGTATTTAGGTTCGGTGGTAAACTATCGTGACAATTATTTTGCCGCACTCAACAGTGCCGTGTTCTCAGACGGCAGCTTCGTTTATATACCCAAGGGTGTGCGTTGTCCTATGGAATTGAGCACCTATTTCCGCATCAATGCCCGTGAGACGGGGCAATTTGAACGGACGCTTATCGTGGCCGATGATGATGCCTATGTCAGTTATCTGGAAGGGTGCACGGCACCTATGCGTGACGAGAACCAACTGCATGCCGCCATCGTGGAGATTGTGGTGATGGATCGTGCCGAGGTGAAGTACAGCACGGTGCAGAACTGGTACCCCGGTGACAGCGAAGGAAAGGGAGGCGTACTTAATTTGGTGACCAAGCGTGGACTTCTCAAGGGCGAAAACAGCCGGTTGAGTTGGACGCAAGTGGAGACGGGAAGTGCCATCACCTGGAAGTATCCCAGTTGTGTGCTGATGGGCGACGGCTCGCAGGCCGAGTTCTATAGTGTGGCGGTGACCAACAACTTCCAACAGGCCGACACGGGTACCAAGATGATTCATCTGGGTAAGAACACGAAGAGTACCATTATAAGTAAAGGTATCAGTGCCGGCAGGAGCGAGAACTCGTACCGCGGACTGGTGAAGGTGGGTAAGCAGGCCGACAATGCACGCAATTATACCTCATGTGACAGTTTGCTGCTGGGAAGTACTTGCGGTGCCCACACATTCCCTTATATGGATGTGCAGAATCCCACAGCTGTGGTGGAGCATGAGGCTACCACCAGTAAAATCAGTGAAGACCAATTGTTTTATTGCCGCCAGCGCGGCATTCCCACGGAGGATGCCGTCGGCTTGATTGTCAACGGCTATGCCAAGGATGTCATCAACAAACTGCCCATGGAGTTTGCCGTGGAGGCACAGAAACTGTTGGGCGTGTCGCTGGAGGGCACCGTGGGCTGACGAAAAGAAGTGTAAAGAACAGATTATGCTTGAGATAAGAAATTTACATGCCTCTATAAATGGCAAAGAGATATTGAAGGGCATCAACCTCACGGTCAACGACGGCGAGGTGCATGCTTTGATGGGACAAAACGGAGCCGGCAAGAGTACGCTGAGCAACATCATTGTGGGGCACCCTGCTTATGAGGTGACCACGGGTGAAATCCTTTTTAATGGTAAGGATGTCTTGGCCATGTCTCCCGAAGAACGTGCCCATGAGGGTATCTTTCTGTCCTTCCAGCAGCCGGTAGAGATTCCCGGTGTGTCTATGGTCAACTTCATGCGTGCTGCCGTGAATGCCAAGCGCAAATATCAGGGGCAGGAACCCATGACGGCAGGTGATTTCCTGAAGTTGATGCGCGAGAAACGCAAGTTGGTGGAACTGGACAGTAAACTGGCCAACCGTGGAGTGAACGAAGGTTTCTCCGGTGGCGAGAAGAAGCGCAATGAGATTTTCCAGATGGCCATGCTCGAACCTACGTTCAGCATTCTGGACGAGACGGACAGCGGTCTTGATGTGGATGCCCTGCGCATTGTGGCCGAGGGCTTCAATCTGCTCAGGACCGAGAAGACAAGTGCTTTGGTCATCACTCATTACCAGCGTCTGTTGGATTATCTGAAGCCCGACATCGTGCATGTGCTCATTGACGGGCGTATTGTGAAGACGGGTACGCCCGAATTGGCCTTGGAGATTGAGAACAGAGGTTTCGACTGGATACGAGAGGAGGCAGGATTGTGAGTGCCCGGCAGCAATATATCGACCTTTTTCTACAGGAGCGACAACTTATCGACCGGCATTCCGCTCCGTTGATGAACGCTCTGCGTGAGAAAGCTTATGTTGATTTCCAACGTCAGGGATTTCCTACGCGCAAGGTGGAGGAGTATCGCTACACCGATATGGAGGAGGTTTTTGCTCCTGATTACGGAGTCAACCTGCAACGTGTGCAGTTCCCCGTGAACCCGCATGACATCTTTAAGTGCAGTGTTCCCAACCTCAGCACATCGCTTTATTTCATGGTCAACGACTTGTTCCATAACAGTGTGATGCCCAAGACCCAGTTGCCTGAGGGAGTTGTGGTGGGCAGTCTCTGTCAACAAGCCCTGGAACATCCCGAGTTGTTGCAACCTTATTACGGTCGCTTGGCAAAGACTGAAGCCGATTCTGTGACGGCTCTTAACACCATGTTGGCTCAGGACGGTCTGTTTATCTATATTCCCAAGAACGTGGTGGTGGACAAAACCATTCAGGTGGTTAATATTCTGCGTAGCGATGTTGATTTGATGGCCAATCGCCGGGTGCTCATTGTTCTTGAACAGGGTGCGCAGGCCAAGGTGCTCTTCTGTGATCATGCCATGGACGAGCGTTCGTTCCTGGCCACACAGGTGTGTGAGGTGTTCGTGGGCGAGAATGCCCATTTGGAACTTTACGACCTTGAGGCTACGCATTTGCAGAGCCGCCGTGTGACTAACACGTATGTCCGCCAACAGAGCTACAGCACGTTGAACATGTGTACCATCACCATGCACAACGGTCTTACCCGCAACACGCTCGAAGTGGACCTGGCCGGTCAGTATGCCGAGACCCATGTCAACGGATGTGTGGTGGCGGACAAGCAACAGCATGTCGACAACAATACGCTCATCCGCCACTCTGTGCCCAACTGCCAAAGCAACGAACTTTACAAGTATGTGCTTGATGACAGTTCTGTCGGGGCTTTTGCCGGTAAGGTGCTGGTGGTGGCCGATGCCCAGAAGACGGTTTCCAACGAGGTGAATGCCAACCTCTGCGCTTCACCCGATGCCCGTATGTATACCCAGCCCATGCTTGAGATCTATGCTGATGACGTGAAGTGCTCACACGGAAGCACTGTGGGTCAGCTCAACGAACAGGCCCTCTTCTATATGCGTCAGCGTGGTATCAGCGAGGCCGAGGCCCGTCTTCTTTTGAAGTTTGCCTTTGTGGGCGAGGTGATAGACAGCATCAAACTCGAAACCCTTCGTGACCGTCTTCATTATTTGATGGAGAAGCGTTTTCGTGGCGAGCTTAGCCATTGTGAGGGATGTAAGGTGCATAATTAAGTTTGCCTATGTATGATTTAGAAGCGGTACGCGCCCAATTCCCGATTCTCGCACGTACCATATACAATAAGTATCCGCTGGTGTATCTGGATAATGGAGCCACCACACAGAAACCGCGTCAGGTGGTGGAGGCCATGACCGAGGAGTATTATAACGTCAATGCCAATGTGCATCGTGGCGTTCATTTCCTTTCGCAGCAGGCTACCGAGCTGCACGAACGGAGTCGCGAAGTGGTGCGGCGTTTCCTTAACGCTTCCTCTGCCAACGAGATTCTTTTCACCCGCGGAACCACAGAGAGCATCAACCTGGTGGCCGCTTGTTTCGGACAGGCCTTTATGAAGGAAGGCGATGAGGTGATTGTGTCCGAGATGGAACACCACAGCAACATCGTCTCGTGGCAATTGCTCCAACAGCGCATCGGCATTCGGCTGCGTGTGGTTCCCGTCACCGAGGAGGGCCGTTTGGATATGGAGGCCTATGAAAGGCTCTTCACTCCCCGCACACGTATTGTGAGCATCACCCATGTGAGCAATGTGTTGGGAACCGTCAATCCTATTAAGGAAGTTATACGCATCGCGCATGCCCACGATGTACCTGTGTTGGTGGACGCCGCCCAAAGTGTGCCCCACATGTCGGTGGATGTGCAGGCTTTGGACTGCGATTTCCTGGCATTCAGTGGCCATAAGATTTATGGTCCCACGGGCATAGGTGTCCTTTATGGTAAGGAGACGTGGCTGGACCGTATGCCTCCTTATATGGGTGGCGGTGAGATGATAGAGCATGTGAGCTTTGAAAAGACAACATTCAACGCCCTTCCCTATAAGTTCGAGGCCGGCACACCGGATTATGTGGCCTCCACGGGTTTGGCCCAGGCCATTCATTTTGTCAACGAATTGGGTATGGACAATATACAGGCCCACGAATCGGAATTGACACGCTATGCCATGGAACAGTTGGGCAACCTTCCTGCTGTGCATGTCTTCGGACCCAAGGGCGACGACCATGATGCCGTGGTCAGTTTTCAAGTGGGTCATATCCACCATCTGGATATGGGCACTTTGCTCGACCGTCTGGGTATTGCCGTGCGCACGGGTCACCATTGTGCCGAACCTCTCATGCATCGCTTGGGAGTCGAGGGAACATGTCGGGCCAGCTTCGCCCTCTACAACACCAAGGCCGAGGTGGACGCGCTGGTGCAGGGCATCCGGCGTGTGCGTGTCATGCTTGAATAAAGTCCCGATGCTGAAGTCCTGTTACCTTTCCGGCATACCGGAAGCCGGCCTGGATGAGGCCGGACGTGGTTGCCTGGCCGGCCCCGTCTATGCGGCGGCCGTCATCCTGCCGCCTGATTTCCACGACGAACTTTTGAACGACAGCAAGCAGTTGAGCGAGAAGAAGCGTTACCGCCTGCGTGAACTTGTTGAGCGGGAGGCGCTTGCCTGGGCCGTCGGGGTGGTGGACAACCAGGAGATAGACCGGATAAACATTCTGCGTGCCAGCATCCTGGCCATGCACCGTGCTGTGGACAAATTGTCCATACGTCCCGAGCATCTGATTGTCGATGGCAATCGTTTTTATGCCTACAAGGATATTCCCCACACCACGGTGGTCAAGGGCGATGCTACGTATATGAGTATTGCTGCGGCCAGTATTTTGGCAAAGACGTATCGCGATGATTTTATGCTTGAAGCGCATCAACAATATCCGCAATATCATTGGGACAAGAATAAGGGATATCCTGCGAAAGTCCATCGCGAGGCCATTGCACAATATGGCCCCACACCGCTACATCGCATGAGTTTCAACCTTCTTGGTAACAAACAAATGGAGCTGCAATTCGATTAAACTGCAGCTCCATTTGTTTGTTGCTTTATTGGCGGTCACTTCACATCGCCTACCTTTATCAGATACTCGGCAATCTGCACGGCATTCAGCGCCGCACCTTTCTTGATTTGGTCGCCCACGAGCCAAAAGGTCAGTCCGTTCTCGTTGGCCAGGTCCTTGCGGATACGTCCCACGTAAATATCATCCTTTCCGGCCAGGAACAGGGGCATGGGATATTCCTGTTTGGCGGGATTGTCCATCAGTTGCACACCCTCGCCGTTCCTGATGGCCTCGGCAAACTGCTCGGGGCTGACGGGCTCTTCAGTCTCCACCCACACCGCCTCACTGTGGCTGCGGAGGGAAGGCACACGCACACACATGGCCGAGCATTGGGCGTCGGTGTGCATAATCTTCTTCGTCTCGTTGAACATCTTCATCTCCTCCTTGGTGTACCCGTTGTCAACAAACGAATCAATCTGGGGGATGACGTTATAGGCCAGCTGATAGGCGAATTTGCTCACGGTGGCGGGCTTGCCGTCCAGCACCTCACGGTATTGTTGTTCCAATTCGGCCATGGCGGCTGCACCGGCACCGCTGGCGGCCTGATAGCTGGCCACGTGGATGCGACGGATGTGGCTCAGGTTCTCCAGGCACTGCAAGGCCACCACCATCATGATTGTGGTGCAGTTGGGGTTGGCAATGATGTTTCGGGGGCGGTTCAGCGCATCTTCGGCGTTGCACTCGGGCACCACCAGGGGCACGTCAGCGTCCATGCGGAAGGCCGAACTGTTGTCAATCATCACGGTGCCATGCTTGGTGATGGTGTCGGCAAATTCCTTGGAAGTGCCGCCGCCGGCACTTACAAAGGCGATGTCCACTCCCTTGAAGTCATCGTTGTGCTGCAATTCTTTCACGGTTATCTCTTTACCCCGGAAAGTGTATTTGGAACCGGCGCTGCGTTTGCTTCCAAACAAAAGCAAGTCGTCTATGGGGAACTCTCTTTCGCTCAGCACGCGCAAGAACTCTTGGCCTACAGCGCCACTGGCGCCAACGATAGCTATTCTCATGATGGATTGTCAAGTTATTTGGTTGTTTTTGTGGTGCAAAAGTAGCGTTTTTTGGCGGATGTAGCAAGTGTTGTTATCGAAAATGCGTATTTTGTGTGTATTTGTCAGCAAAAACACGTAACTTTGCATTCACATTAATCAAATAACCCGGTATTCTTTCGCCGCGAATGTTTAGTGCATTTACTTCGCTTTTCAACCAGCCCACAGCTCTTGTCACGGATGCCACGTGGACTTTTTTTGTGGTGTTGGCTATCATTCTGTTGGCCCCCGCACTTCGTCGTATCCGTGTGCCCCACATCGTGGCTCTGATTCTTGCGGGTGTGTTGGTGGGTCCTCATGGCATTCATCTGATAGAGCGGGACCGTAGCTTCGAGATTTTCGGTCAGGTGGGTGTCTACTATATCATGTTTATGGCAGCCCTCGAATTGGACATAGGCTCCGTGAAGCGCTTCGGGCGCAGGGGCTTCTGGTTCGGTCTGCTCACGTTTCTGATTCCTTTTGTTGTCGGCTACGTCACCAGCCGCACGTTGCTGGGCATGAGTGTGCTCACCGCTGTGCTCATGGGGTGTATCTATGGCAGCCACACGCTGGTCAGCTATCCCATCGTGGGGCATTATGGCCTGCAGCGCCATCGCACGGTGGTGGTGGCTGTGGTGAGCACGGCTTTGGCCACCTTTGCTGCTTTGATGACGTTGGCCGTGTCGCTGGAGATGCGTGGCTCGCAGGCCGGCTTGGGCTTCCTGATGTGGTTCTTCGTGCGCAGCGTCTTGTTCTTCCTGTTCATGGGCATGGTTCTTCCCCGTGTGGCACGATTCGTTATTCGTAAATACAACGATCCGGTGATTCAGTTCATCTTTGTGCTCAGCGTGATGTTCCTCTCTGCCGGTCTTGCCGATTTGGCAGGATTGGAGGGTCTGTTGGGAGCTTTCCTTGCCGGTCTGGTGATGGGGCGTTTCATCCCCCGTACTTCGCCGCTGATGAACCGTATCGAGTTTGTGGGCAACGCCCTCTTTATTCCCTATTTTTTGATAGGCGTGGGCATGATTGTCAACCTGCGTGTGGTGTTTCAGGATGCCGGTGCGATGTGGATGATGTCGCTGGTGGTTGTGGTGGCCACGCTCACCAAGTTGTTGCCGGCCGTGCTTTATAAATATATATGGAAAGAGCCGTGGTGCAGTGCCCGCCTGATGTTCGGTCTGACAAATGCCCATTCGGCCGGAGCCTTGGCCATCGTGCTCATCGCGACCGACCCCCGGGTGGGGTTGATGGATGTGTCTATGGTCAATGCCACGGTGTTGCTTATCCTGTGCTCGTGCATCATCAGCAGTCTGGCCACCAACAGTGGGGCACGCGAACTGGCGCTGAAGGAAACCGAGATGGAGGATAACCAGGGCAGTTATCACGGCAAGTGCCTCGTGACGTATAGTCAGATGGAGAACGTGGACACGCTGACCCAGCTGGGCATACTCATCCGCAACCCCTTCATCCCCGACAGCCTCATGGGCCTGAACGTGGCATTCACCGAGGCTCCTATGGAGGACGGCAGTGTGGGCGGTGAGGGTCGGAAGTTGCTGGAGCAGGCCGAGAAGACCGCAGCCGCAGCCGATGTGCACATGGCCACACTCAGCCGCATGTCCACCAACGTGGCATCAGGTATTCTCTACACCATGCGTGAGTATGATTGTGGCGAGGTGGTCATGTGTCTGGCCGACCGCACCACCCAGATGCCCCGCTCGTCGCTGGGCACGATTATCGACAATGTGGTGGCGGGTTCTCACCGCCAGATTATGGCTTTGCGCAGCCAAGTGCCCTTGGGCACCCTGCGCAGCATCGTGGTGGCTGTGCCCAAGAAGGCCGAGTACGAGGTGGGCTTCTACAAGTGGTTGGAGCATATCTGCCGTATGGGTGAGCAACTGGACTGCCGCATCTCTTTCCACGCCCATCAGCAGACCTTACCCTATATCAGTGCCTATATGCACCAGTTGCACAGCCGTCTGAGAGTGGATTATGTGGAGATGGAGCTTTGGGGCCGGTTGCTCAGTCTGGCCCGGCGGGTAGGGGAGTACGACCTGTTGATTGTGGTCACCTCTCGCCCCGGTTTCATCAGCTATCGTTCGGCGTTTGAGGGCCTGCCCATACAGCTCCACCGTTATTTCAGCCACACCAATGTGCTTCTGCTCTATCCTGACCAGTTGGGCGATCCCGGAGATGCCGTCAGCATCTTCGCCCCCAACGGACAGGCCGTGACGAAGAGCGCCGGTTGGTGGGGCAAACTGACGCGATAAACTTATATCTGATTGATGAAGTTGTGAATCCAGATAGCGGCTTCGCAAAGCAAAAAGACTCCCAATCCCCATTTCTTTTTCAGCATGCCCAGACCCCACTCCCATGTGTCGGCTATGTAGGAATGGCGGGTTAGGAGGCTGTAGAATGCAATGACGGGATAGGCAAATAGAAAAAAGATGGCCGCCAGACAATTGGGATTCAGCCGAACGGCATTCAGGAATTGTCCCTTGAGAAAAAGAAGGGAGGCACGCGTGACACCACATCCTGGACATGGGATGTGGTAAACCAGTTTTGAGGGACAAACGGTGATAGCTGTTTGTCCCTCAGATGCAGACATCAGCCACAGACAAGTGAGTATATAGGCTGTGGCCGATAGTGCGTGCAGCGTTTTAGTAGAGCAGATAGTTGGTCAGTTTAGCAAAGTTATACTCTTTGGTAGCATCGCTAATCAGGAACCAGTCCACGATAGTCCAAATACCCAGTCCGCCGCAGGTGAGCAGTTTGCTGGCGCCCTTGCTTGTTTCTTCCAGGTAGAATCGGTCTGCGCCATAGCAGCCCAGAAAGATGGAGAGCATCAGAGCCACGAAGGGGTTCTTGAACTTAACGGTGGAAAGGGCGAGCCATTTGGAATCATCCATGGCGAGTAGTTTTTCCCGAATGAAGGGAATCTGCTGGGTGGGGAGAGAAGAACTGTTTGTCATGATGAACATGTCAACTTTTTGCTGTTCCATAACGAGTTGAGTTTTGTGTTTATGGGTGTCCGACAAGCCCCCGTCTGGACGAAATCTTTTTTTGTAGGTACAGACACAACAAAAAATGTGGGCTTGCACTGCTGCCTGTTCGTCGTTTGAGGCCCTCGGAGACCTGTGAAGGTGAACACGCAGAGTGTATGCCCACATCGATATCTATACGTATCCGAAAAGTGTGCGTGAGGGCGTGAAGCCCTCGCGGCACACTCCGGGATATGAATATGACATACCCATGAAGCATTCACTTCCGACCTTGTTCATGACCTTCGTTTTTGAAATTTCCGAGGTTTCAAACGACCATAGAACAAAGCATCAATGACGCTTTTCCATTATGCTGTGTTCCGTGCTCTCCGTATCCGGCCAAGGTACGAATAAGCGAACGGGAACAGGACAAAGGTAAATGATTTTTGCCACAAATACGAAAAACGGGATGGAAATGTGGGGGAAAAAGCATATGGTCTTTAATACCCGTGATAATCTATACCTTTGTTATGTAATTTCAATGCAGCTAACCCTCTTTTGAGAAAAATTATTCCGACCCCGCGTAGATAACGATTGGTGAAAGCCGATGCCGGTGTAATAAATACCTTTTTATCTATCAACATATTCTTGATTTTTTTTGTTTTTCTTTCACCTTTTCTTTTTGCATTGTCCTCGCCTGCCATTATCTTTGCAAATGGGAGATGCCTTTCTTCTCCTTTTAAAGTTTTCAAAGTGGTTTTATATCTTTATCCTTAACGACTATGATAAAAGTTTTTGTGATGAGCACCTGTCCCGACTGCTTTAACGTGAAGGCTATGCTCAAGGAGCATCCCGGGTTTACGCTTGTTGATATCGGTGAGCATGTGAGAAACCTTAAGGCTTTCCTCTACCTGCGTGACAGTCATCCCGCTTTCGAACCCGTCAAAGCCAGGGGTGCGATAGGCATCCCCTGTTATGTGACAGAAGACGGAGACGTTAGTTTCTCTATGCCCGACCTCGCTGTCACTACTCCTGCAGAGGAGCGGAACAGCCCCCAATCCCCCTCTGAAGAACAAGACGAGGGGATGGCCTGCAGTTTGGACGGAAAGGGGTGTTGAATGGTAGAAATTCCCATAAAGAAAAATCCTTCCGGATGCACTCTTTTACAGGGCTTCCGGAAGGATGTGGATTGTTTTAAACATGATAAACGGGTTTAGAAAGGAAACAGCAGAGGAAGTGCCAGCACCATCACAATACCCATGATAATCTGCAACGGCAGACCTACCTTTACATAATCCATAAAGGTATATTGGCCGGCAGGCATCACCAGCGCATTGGGCGGAGTGGAGAAGGGTGAAGCGAAACACATGCTCGCTCCCACTGTCACGGCAAAAAGAAAAGGTACGGGACTTACCCCTATCTGTGTCGCACTTTGGATCGCGATGGGAGCCAGAAGCACTGCGGTGGCCGTATTGCTGATAAACATCGTCATCAGGGAGGTGGTGAAATAAATGCCCGCCATCAACGCCAACGGCCCGTATGCCCCCAGTCCGCTGACCAGGCTGTTTGAGATGTATTCGGACGCTCCGGTCTTTTCCAAGGCCAGCGACATGGGCAACATGGCCGCAATGAGCACGATGCTCTCCCAGTTGATGGTCTTGTAGGCCGCCTCCACATTGCGGAAACATCCCGTCAGTACCATCAGGATACCCGCAATCATCACCGCCGTCACCGGAGCTACCGGAATGAAGTCGAACACCATCATTGCCACCATCAACACCATGATAACCGCAGCTACCGGCGCCTTGTAGTCCAACGTGACCTTCGCTGCCTCGGCCAACGGTTGCCCCAGCACCACCCAGTCGGCATCCTCCCTGCCCAGCCGGGCGATATTGTTCCATGTGCCCTGCACCAGCAACACATCCCCGCTATGAATCCGTTCGTCGCCCAAATCCTGCAACAGATATTCCTTCTTCCGGCGGATACCCAATACGTTCACATTAAACTTGTCACGGAAGCCTGCCCCCTTTATCGTCTGGTTTATCAGATTGGAGGAAGGCATCAAAACGATTTCTGCAATGCCGATATCGTAGAAATCCAATGAATTGGCAGAGTTTCTCGCTTCTTCGGTAGTCCGCTTGTCCAGCATCTCCAGCAGATACTCCTCGGCAAACAGCTTTATTTTCTCAAAATCCCCCGTCACATACAGGATGTCCTCTTTCTGAAGGATGGTGCCGGGGTCGGCCAGCTTCTGGGTAATGGTTTTCAGGAAGCGGTGTTGTGACACGTCCCCACGCCGCACTTCCATGATATTCAATCCATACTTCCGGCGGATATCCAACTCTGTGATTGTCTTTCCATGCAGACGGGAGTCACCGACCACCCTCAGCCGGAACAGATTGCTGGACAGGCCGTATTCCTTCACCAACTGCTTCAGGGATTTGCCCGAATGAACATCGTCTTCCCCGTTTCTTCCCCGTTTTGAGAGAAACCATTTGCTGAGCGGAAGCAACACCAAAGTGCCCACTGCCACACAGATGATTCCTACCGGAAAGAACGAGAAGAACGACAGCGGAGGGAAGCCGGCCGAGGTCAACGCGTTTTGGATGACAAGGTTGGGCGGCGTACCAATCAGTGTCATCATACCTCCCATGCTGCTGGCAAACGCCAACGGCATAAGCAGACGGCCGGGATTCATGTTGGCGCTGACGGCCAGGCTGACCACAATAGGCAACATCAGGGCCACCGTGCCCGTGTTGCTCACAAAAGCCCCGATGGCCGAGGTCACCAGCATGACCAGCAAGAAGAGTCTCAATTCGCTTTTGCCGGCCAGTTTCAGTATGTGCGAACTGATCATTTTGGCGAGTCCGGTCTGGAAAATCGCTCCACCGACCACAAACAAGCCCACCATCATGATGACGACCGAATTGGAGAAGCCGGACAAGGCCTCTTCGGGAGTCAATATCTGAAAAACCAACAATGCCACCAAGGCACAAAGAGCCACAAGATCCGACCGTATCTTGCCATTTACAAAAAACACTGCGGAGAGCACAAGGATGGTAATCGTGATGAGCATAGGCGTTAAAATGGTTGTTTCGTTGTTATTCGAAGTTCAGCGTCAGCGTGATCATTTTGCTGCGGCTCTTGTCCAGCGCATCGGTGTATTTGATGAGCGAGTTGTCGATCAGGTCCTTGCGGTTCTTTTGCAGGATGTCGAGCAAACCGAACGAGAATTTCAGTTCGGGGATGAGTTTGAAGAAACCCAAGTAGATGTCGCAACCGGCACCGATCTCAAAGAAACAATCGAAGGGTTTGGTGCGTATGGCGTGGTGCTTGTGGCCGGTGAAGTCTATGGTGGGGGCAAAACCGGTGATGAGGTAGGGGCGGAAGTTGTTGTAGCGTGGTGCGGCCACCTTCAGCTCCAGGGGGATGCTGAGCAGCGTGTTCTTGAGGTTCTGTGTGGTGTCGCGGCCGGAGACCTGCTCGTGGAAGGAGATGTGGCGCTGGCCGAAGTGCATGGTGGGCACAAGGCGCAGGGCCAGCGTATTGTTCAGCCGCACCTCGCCCAATACCCCCACCGAGAAGCCGGGGCTGTAGGTGTCTACGTCGGCATACCATTGTTCGCCCGTTTCGGGATTGATGTGGCCGTTGTTGCGTAACTCCATGTCCATGGTCTGCACTCCGAAGAGAAAGCCCCAATGCAGCCGGCGCTGGTCGATGTAGGGCCGGCGCATGACTTTCCGCTCCTGGGCCGAGGCCGGGGAGAGGCTGCCCACGGAGAGCAGGCAGAGCAGCATGAGTGCGAGATATCGTGTGCGCATAGATTAAGGATATAACGTCCGCGGGGTCGTTTTTATTGCCTGCCCGCGCGTTTTTGTTCAGAATCAATCGTCAGGCCCTCGGCGAAACGATAAATCGCAATCACCCCAGAATATAGACGCGGTGCGTGGTTCTTCCGATGGCGGTGATGCCGCTTTCGGGGTCGGCAGCGAAGGTGCGCAGCTCTATGGAGGCGGACGAGCGGGACAGATGCGTCAGTTGGACGTAGTCGGACAGGTTCATGTACGGCTTCGCGCCGGTAGATAAAAAGTCCTTCGCCAGTTGCAACCGCTCCGCTTTCGTGTAGGGCGAGCGGTTCACACGTGCCGTGCCGCCACGCTCCAGGCGGCAGTGGCTGCGGGCACGCTTCACCAGCTTGTTGTCCGCCCGATAGGATACGCCCTTCAATTCCAAGCTTTGCGCGTTGCGTTTCGTCTCGTTGCCGTCCAGCGTGTCCATCTCCTTTTCGTCTTTCACCCCGATGGTGGCGCGGAAGGTGCCCACGCCGTCCAGCGTCACGCTGTAGCCGTCTGCAATCTTGCGTGCCATCTCGCGGGAGAGTTCCAGCAGGGCGCTGTGCAGCACGCTCTCGCTCAGCCCAACGCCTCCGTGGTAGCAAATGGTGTGAATCAGCTCGTCGGTGGATACGTTCCCGCTGCTTTGCATGCGGTAATAGCATAGTTTGTTGCCGTCCTTGTTCAGGTCCGGCATCTCTTGCTTGATGTATATTGCCATGGTGTCTGAAATGTTTTTATGGTAATCATGCAGGTTACAAAGGTACAAGATTGCGATGAAAACAGCAAATCCCCCTCATCAATTCTTTATCCATAGTGCTTGCACAATCATCTACAGACCTTGGGTAATTGTCTACAGCACCTTGCACAATAATCCACAGCCTTTGGATAAAAAAGTTGTCGCTGCGTTTTCTGTTTTATATCCGGTCGTCCGGAATTTTTCCCGAAAAAGGCTTGTTTTTTATTTCGAAATTCCCTATATCTGTCACGTGACACCCTTATTGCTATACCCGTAAAAGCAGGAATACAGATGAAAAACGACTTGTCTTTCAATAGGATAGTGGTTTGCACTCTTGACGAAAATATGGGGGTGATTTCCCGGCTCGCATTTTTCCTCTTTCTTAGTCTTTACTTTCATCCCCTTTCGGCAGCACCCATAGACAGTTGCCGCGTCCGTGTCCTTTATAAATACTACACCGCCACGCAGGACCGTAAGCATAAACCCGTAACAGATTCCATTGGAACTGGAATGAGAAACGATATGCTTCGTTATTGCCTTGCCTTATTCCTGGCTTTGCTTGCCGCTTTGTCCGCTTCCGCCCAGCGCACATTGAACGGGAAGATGTGGGTGACGCAGAACTGTCCCGAGGAAGGAACCATGACCGTGGAGGATGCCCTGCACCCGGCCGTCTTCGTCTATACGGAGCCTATGGACTCCATGCGCTGGGACTTGATGCCCGGCGACACCACGATACTGGACTATCCCCGCCAGCGTCACGGCAATGATGAATGCGACTTTCAGTGGCTGCCACCGATTGAAGTCCATTCGTGTCGCAAAGGACAACACTGCTTTCTGCTCCGTGCGTGGCATCCTCTACGACAAATCCATGCAGACGCTCTATACTTGTCCCGGTGCCTATCGCGGATCGGTGGTTGTGCCCGACGGCGTTACGAAGATTCGCTTTGGGGGATTCTTTGATTGCTACGTCGGACTGAAGAGTGTTGACCTGCCCGCGAGTGTCGGGTCTGTCGGGTCAAGGGCCTTTTGGCACTGCAAGGCTTTGCAGCGTCTGACCTGTCGTGCAACGGTTCCCCCGCGGCTGGAACGGGAAGCATTTGACGTGATGTTTGAAAAAGATGCCCAGTACCAAGAGCTTCCCGTCTACGTGCCCGCCGCTTCGGTTGATGCCTGTCGCGCGGATAAGGACTGGGACAAGTTCGAGAAGATTCTGCCGATAGAGCCGTAAGCGGCTGCGGTTTTTTGTGACAGAGCGGTGAAATTTGGCGTTTTTTACTTGCGGTATACCCAAAAATGATTAACTTTGCGGTGAGAATTTTGAACGAATACTATCAACTAATTAAACGATTGAACTATGGCTTACGTAATTGGTCAGGATTGTGTTGCTTGCGGCACATGTATCGATGAGTGCCCCGTGGGCGCTATTTCCGAGGGCGATATCTACAAGATTAACCCCGATGAGTGCACCGAGTGCGGCACTTGCGCTGATGTCTGCCCCAGCGGCGCTATCTCTCTGCCCTAACAGGCACGGAAGACACACAGTCTTAGCAAGAAACGAAGAGGCTCCCATCCCGTCAGAACGGGTGGGAGCCTCTTCGTTTATCGGACGGGAGTTACTGCAAGAGCTTTCGTGCTTCCTCTATCAGGGTGTCGTGACCTTGAAGGGCCTGCAGGCTGTCTAAACTGCAGGGCGTGTCCGGCTCAATGCCAAATTCGATGTGCTGCATGTTCACGTCCAGGCAGGGTTCGGCACTGTAGCGCACCTGCCAGCCGTTAGGCAACTCGGCGGAGAAGGGCATTCCGCTGCCTCCGCCCGTCTTGTCGCCCAGGATGGTGACTTTCGGGCAACGCTTCATATCGCGGACGAAGGTGTTGGTGGCGCTGTAGCACTCGCGGTTGGTGAGCACGACCACGGGTTTTTGCCAGCGGACGCTCTCGGAGGGTGACATGTAGTCGGCCCATGGCTCGGAAAAGTCATTGTGGCCGGGACCTGTCTTGTGGATGGTGTAGCCCACAAGCAGGCGCTCGTTGGTGAAATGGGAGGCCAGTCGGCGGGCGTTGTCCATCCGTCCTCCGCCGTTGCCGCGCACATCGATGATGAGCCCGTTGCATGACCGCAGGTTGAAAAGCATTTGCGCGATGTTTCCTTCACCCATGCCGGTGTTGAAACTTTCAACCACGACGTAGCCGATGTTGTCGTCCAAGATTCTATACTTCAAGCTGGAGGCAAGGCTGTAGTCATGGCCCAGGTAGCTGTCCCGAAGCTCAATGTCCAGATTCTTGTCATAATCTTCATACCATTTCCAGTAGCGTGCGATGTCGCCTGCGGTGTAGAGGTTGACATGGCCGTCCTTTAGTTCCGAGAGCATGTCGGTCATCACTTCAAACAATTGGGCATTGGTCATGCCGTCGGCGATGCGTTCGCTGTAGCGTGCCCGCACTTCGTTCCAATCGATGCCTTTATAGTCCAGGAAACAGTACCGGCTGTCGATGATTTGCCAGAGTGCTTCGAAGTTGCCGCGCGGCGTGTTGTCCTGTCCCTCCTCGTCCACACAGGATTGCAGGGGGAGGAGTGCGAGGACGAGTCCTATTATATAGAGAAGATGCTTCATGGTTTGGCGTGTTTAGGTGTGCGCCCGAGTGTCCATCCGATAACGAAGGAGCGGCTGTAGTGGTGCTGCCTCAGGTTGTTGGGCTTGGCCTGCTCCAGCAGGCTCTCGTAACCGATGACCCATGTCCTGCGGACGAGAGGCAGTCCGATTGTGAAGCGATGGTGGAACGAAAGGGCGTTGCCGGGGTGGGTGGCCAGGATGTTTCCGTCCCAGTTTCCCTGCGCAAAGATGTTGTAGTAGCTTTGTCCGTAGCCGGGCGAGAACATGGCTCCGAAGAAGGGAAGCCTTGCGCGGTAGGTCAGCTCCAGCCGATGCTTCTTGACGGGCAGGACGTAGCGGGCCTGGCCCACGATGCTCATGCGCATGGATGCCCGTCCCTGGGCGGGGTTGTTGCCGTTCTGGTTGTTGTATGTCCCGCCGATGGCGGCTCCTACGGTCAGTCCGGCATCAAGAGAGAGGCGGGGCAGGGCGTTGTTCCAACGGTAGCTGTAGCCGAAATCATGGGACAAACTTCCGTTTGCCTCGTGGGCGATTTTCAGGGGATTGTGCAGCCAGCCGGCGTGTATTTGGCTGTTTGTGTGGAAAAGAATGTGGGGATTGCGCTTCAGATGGCGTTCGGTGGACACGCTGACGTTCATCTCCGGCCCTGCGTATTCGATGGGGGAGAGGTATGTGTCGTACACGTTTGCCCGTCCGAAGCCGAAAAACACGGTGTTTTGTGCCTGCGCTTCCGCCCGTTCCATGACAGAGAACAGGCAGAAGACCGCAAGAATCAAAGAAAAGAATCGTGTCATGGGCGGCGGACTATTCGTCGAACAAACGCATCTGGCCGTTCAGTTCATCGGCCACCTGGTCTTGCGTCTTGCCGTCATCGGGATCCGGCAGCTCGTCTGTCGGTGTGATGGTTTCCTCTTCGGGCGTTTCTTTCTGCTCGGGTTGGCGCAAAGGCTCCAGCTCGACCACCCGGTCGATGGCAAAGGTGGTGATGCGCTTGCCCTTGGCCTTGAATCCCTTGACGGCAATGAAGCTTTCCGCGTCCACCTGCATCTGCCCCCGGAAGCTGTCGGCTCCGCCGAATGTCACCTCCAGGTTGGGGTAGGGCGTGTCGGTGAGCAGCAACAACCGGCTCTTGGGATTCTCGCCCATGAACGATTGTTTGCTTTGTTTGGCGTCCACCATCTGGAAACGTTTGAGATAGAGATAGTCCTGTTGGTCGGCATCCAGCAGGCAGAGTGTCCAGATCTTGTGGATGTCCAGCTTCTCTATGCGCCGGATGTCCTCGTCAAAGTGGTTGTTGATGTCGTAGCCGGTGGCGTAAAATTCTCCGCTTTTAAGTATCACCAGCACTTGGTCGCCTACATTGAACTCGCCCAAGTAGCTGCCCTGTCCGTCGTAGTTCAAGCGTTTCACGTCGTTGTCGAACCATACCTTCAGTCCGCCCAGTGTGCTCACTCCATGGCTCTTCAGGCGCACGTTGGCCACGGGCAGTTTGGTCACCAGATTACCCAAAGCCTGACGTGAACGGATGGCTATCTCGGAGAAGTCCTTGTCGAAGAACACCTTTTTCAGTTTGGGGTTGGGCTTCAGCGTCACTTTCACCACTTCCGCCTCGCCGTTGGTGTTGGCCGTGAAGTGAAGGATTTTGCTTCCCGGCTTGCCTTGGGTGACATCATATTCGCGGTCGCGCACCACGCTGGTCACGTTGAAACGCTTGATGTAGGTGAAACCTTGCTTGCCATCGGTGTATACCACGTTGTACACCGTGCGCGAATCACTTTTCTTGAAAAGGGCGATGTGCAACAGCTTGGCTTTCTTCTTCTCGGCCTTCGAACGTTCGGTTTCGCCCACAAACAGCTTGTCGGCCATGCGCACCACCTTGTAGGTTCCGTCCTCGTAGAAAAGGATGATGTCGTCGATATCCGAACAGTTGCACACGAACTCATCCTTCTTCAAGCCTGTGCCGATGAAGCCTTCCTCGCGGTTGACATACAGCTTCTGGTTGGCCTCTACCACTGCCGACGCGTTGATGTTGTCGAAGTTTTTGATTTTGGTCAGGCGGGGATGATCCTTGCCATACTTGTCCTTGAGGAACTGGTACCAGTCGATGGTCACCTGCACCATGTGGGCCAGTTCAAAGTCCAGCTGCTCGATTTCTTCGCGGATGCGGGCCATCTGCTCTTCGGCCTTGTCCTTGTTGAAGCGCAGGATACGTTGCATCTTTATTTCCAGCAGGCGCAGGATATCGTCTTTCGTCACCTCGCGCACCATCTTGGGATACCAGGGTGTGAGGCGCTTGTCTATCCATTCGCATGCCTCGTCGTTCGACTTTGCGTTCTCAAACTGCTTGTCCTTGTAGATGCGTTCCTCGATGAAAATCTGTTCCAGCGTGGCAAAGTGCAGGCTTTCCAGCAGTTCGTTTTTGCGTATCTCACGCTCCTTTTTCAGCAGGTTGAGCGTGGTGTCCACATTGTTGCGCAACACATCGCTGATGGAAAGGAAGCGGGGCTTGCCCTCGTCAATCACACAACAGTTGGGCGAGATGCTCACCTCGCAGTCGGTACATGCGTAGAGGGCGTCGATGGTCTTGTCGGAACTGGCACCGGGTGTCAGGTGGATTTCAATCTCGGCTTTGGCCGCCGTCTTGTCTTTCACCTCTTTCACCTTGATTTTTCCCTTCTCGGCCGCCTTCAGGATACTCTCTATCAGGGTGCTTGGCTTCGAGGCCGTGCCCGTGGTGCGCCCGAAAGGCACCTCGGTGATGGCCAGTGTTTTGGTGTCGATTTTCTCGATGTTGGCACGCACACGTACCAGTCCTCCGCGCTGCCCATCGTTGTATTTGCTCACATCAATGCTGCCGCCCGTGGGGAAATCCGGATAGAGATGAAACTCCTCGCCGCGCAGATAGTGGATGGCGGCCTCGCATATCTCGTTCAGGTTGTGGGGAAGAATCTTGCAGTTCAATCCCACGGCGATGCCCTCGGCACCCTGTACCAACAGCAGGGGAAATTTGGCGGGCAGGGCGATAGGTTCTTTGTTTCGGCCATCATAGGACAACTTCCATTCGGTGGTCTTGGGGTTGAACACCACATCGAGTGCGAACTTGCTCAGACGGGCTTCGATATATCGGCCGGCAGCCGCGTTGTCCCCCGTAATGATATTGCCCCAGTTTCCTTGGCAGTCCACCAGCAGGTCTTTCTGTCCCAGCTGCACCAGTGCGTCCTTGATGCTGGCATCTCCGTGGGGATGGAACTGCATGGTGTGGCCTACGATATTGGCCACTTTGTTGTAGCGGCCATCGTCCATGCGCTTCATCGAGTGCAGGATGCGTCGCTGCACCGGCTTGAGTCCGTCGCCGATGTGCGGCACCGCGCGTTCCAGGATTACGTAGGAGGCGTAGTCCAGGAACCAGTTTTGGTACATATCATTCAGGCGGTGTGTGATACCCTCCTGAGGAGCAACATTATCTGTCATTACGGGTTAAGGGGTGTGTCTGTTTGTTTTTCAGTCTTCCAGTGCATAGGTGATGGTGCTCACCAGGCGCACTTTCTTGATGTGTGGGGTCAGCCGGTCCTTGTCGTTGATGTTTATCTCGCCTTGGTTGGCCGTGATGATGCGTCCCACCTTGCTTTTGCTGTTCTCGGCAAAGCGCTTGGCGGCGGCTTCGGCGTTGACGATGGCCTCGTCCATCAGGTCCAGCTTCATGCTTTGGAAGTTCTCTATCTCATAGATTACGTTGTCGTCGGTGCTGTTGCCGTACTGGTTCGAGTTGGCCATCACTCCCATGTCTATCAGTTCGTCCTGACGAGCCAACGCTTTGCGCACAACCTCAACGTTCTTCGATGACACATTGACGTTCTTGGTGGCATTGTAGCCCACGATGCGTGACACACGTGCCTTGTCGTCCCACCACTGCTCGGGGTTGATGCTGGTGGCGCTTTCCGTGATTTCGTTCTCTTGAATGCCGCAGGTCTTCAGGAAGCCGACCAGCTTCTCTCCCGATACGCCGGCTGCGTCGCTGGCATCCTTGGGTGTGCTTCCCTCGCCCTTTACATAAATCATCCACGTCACTTTGTCAGCTTTCACCTCCTTCTCGGCCAGTCCTTTTACGGTCACCATGCGGTTGCGATTGGTGAAATTGTCCATACCTCCCTTGATGGCATAGCCTGCCACGGCCATGCCGACAGCCACACAAATGGCAGCATAGATGCGTGATTTTTCCATAATTTAATCGTTTATGATTTTGCGGGGAAACGTTTCCCTCTTGCAAAAGTAATAAAATAAAGTAAGAGTGGCACACGTTATTCCCACAAATTTACATACCTTTGCCGTTGCATAAACGACAAAAACGGTTAAAAATGGCACAACAAGAAGACGTTTTCAAGAAAATTATCGCCCACTGCAAAGAGTATGGTTTCGTGTTCCCCTCCAGCGATATTTATGACGGGCTGGGAGCCGTGTACGACTATGGTCAGAATGGCGTGGAGCTGAAAAACAATATCAAGCAGTATTGGTGGCAGAGCATGGTGTTGCTGCATGAGAACATCGTGGGCATTGATGCCGCCATCTTCATGCACCCCACCGTGTGGAAGGCCAGCGGACACGTGGATGCCTTTAACGATCCCCTGATAGACAACAAGGATTCCAAGAAGCGTTATCGTGCCGACGTGCTCATCGAAGACCAGTTGGCCAAGTACGACGACAAGATTCAAAAGGAAGTGGACAAGGCTGCCAAGCGTTTCGGCGAGGCTTTTGACGAGGCACAGTTCCGTGCCACCAACGCCCGTGTGCTGGAGCATCAGCAGCAGCGCGACGCCCTGCACGAGCGTTTTGCCAAGGCCATGAACGACAACGACCTGGCCGAGTTGCGCCAGATTATCGTTGACGAGGAGATTGCCTGCCCCATCAGCGGCACCCGCAACTGGACCGACGTGCGCCAGTTCAACCTCATGTTCTCCACCGAGATGGGTTCCACTGCCGAGGGTGCGAGCAAGATTTACCTGCGTCCCGAGACGGCTCAGGGCATATTTGTCAACTACCTCAACGTGCAGAAGACCGGCCGCATGAAGCTTCCCTTCGGTATTGCCCAGATCGGTAAGGCTTTCCGCAACGAGATTGTCGCCCGTCAGTTCATTTTCCGCATGCGTGAGTTCGAGCAGATGGAGATGCAGTTCTTCGTGAAGCCCGGCACCGAGCTGGATTGGTTCAACCGCTGGAAGCAGACCCGCATGGCATGGCACCAGGCCTTGGGCTTCGGTGCACAGAACTACCGCTTCCATGACCACGACAAGCTGGCCCACTATGCCAACGCCGCCACCGACATCGAATTTCAGATGCCCTTCGGCTTCAAGGAGGTGGAGGGCGTGCACAGCCGTACCAACTTCGACCTTTCCCAACACGCCAAGTTCAGCGGCAAGAAAATCGAGTACTTCGATCCCGAAACCAACGAGAGCTATACTCCCTATGTCATCGAGACCTCTATCGGCGTAGACCGCATGTTCCTCTCCATCATGTGCCACAGTTTTGAGGAACAGCAGCTGCCCGACGGCCAGACACGTACCGTGCTTCACCTGCCCGCCGCCCTGGCCCCCGTGAAACTGGCCGTGTTCCCCCTCACCAAGAAGGACGGCCTGCCCGAGAAGGCTCATGAGATTGCCAACGACCTGCGTTTCCATTTCAATGTGAAGTACGAGGAGAAGGACCAGATCGGCAAGCGTTATCGCCGCATGGATGCCATCGGTTGCCCCTTCTGCGTCACCGTGGACCAGCAGACCCTGGAGGACAATACCGTCACCCTGCGCGACCGCGACACCATGGAACAGCGTCGTGTGGCTATCGCCGACCTGCGCTCCATCATCGAGGATCAGGTGAGCATAACATCCCTGCTTAAGAAGATTGACAATCATTCCGCCGAATGAAAAAGCGTTTATTGCCACTCATCCTCCTGTTGACCCTCGGCTTTGCGGCATGCAGCGAGAATGAGGATGAATACGACCCCTATACCAATTGGCCTGCCCGTAACGACCAGTGGTTTGCCACCATCACCGATTCCGCCCGCACGGCCATCGCCGAGGCGAAAGCCCGGTGGGGCGACCGGTGGGAGGAGCATTGCGAGTGGAGGCAGTACAAAAGTCTGCTCAAGTCGCAAGATTATGATTCGGGCAGATACACCGACAGCATTTGTGTACACATCCTGCAGCGGGGCGAAGGGACATACAGTCCTACTTTCTCAGACACCGTTCGCCTCAACCTGCGCGGTTGGCTCATGCCTGCCACCTATAAACGGTATAATGCCGACAGAGTGGAGGTGGACAGTGTGCTTCAGAAGGTGTTCACCGAGAACTATAGCGGTGCGTATAATCCCGCGACGGCTGCTCCCAGCCTGATGGCCGTGGGCAGCACCATCGAGGGCTTCTCTACGGCGCTTCAGTATATGGTTGAGGGTGACGACTGGCTGGTTTATATTCCCCAGAATCTGGCTTATGGGAGTAGTGCTTCAGCGGCCATTCCCGCCTACAGCACCCTTCAGTTCCGTTTGAGCATGGTGGCTGTATATCCCAGTGGTTCGGGGGTACCTGCATGGAAGGTCAGACCACGTAATCCATAAGTATCGAGTAAGGAAATAAAGCATTCGGATGTTTCATAGAGAACGCCGCGGCGAACCAATCATTTCGCCGCGGCGTTTTGTCTTGTTCGCCGCGGCGTTTTCTGTGAGGTTTCTTTATTGTATTATTTCACCAGTGTTTTCTTGCCGTTGATGATGTACAGGCCTCCTTTCTTCACGTTGCTCACGCGGCGTCCGTCAATATCAAACACCCGGACTGCTTCTGTGTCAGGGTGCGAGAGGATGTCGTTGATGGCCGTGGCGGTGGTGATGGTTGCGGGGCCGTCGAAGCTATAGGTGAAGGCGCTCAGAGCAGGGGCGGGCTCCACGGCATCACCCGTTGCGTTCAGTGCGAAACCGCTTTCCCGGGGCTGGAAAGTGGCAGCCTTGACGGCCACATGGCTGAGGATGTAGTTCACATCGCCCTCCACCACCACGGGATTGCCGGCGGCCACCGTTCCCGCTCTTCTCCATCGTCCAATACTGGCCGAACAGGCTGTTGTTCTTTTCCAGACGACAGAACATGCGGTCGTTGTCCTGCGTCAGGATCAAGCCTTCCTTGCCGTTGACCGTGTGGATGTAGTAACCATCATCGGCTTTTTCAAACTTGACCATCATGTCAGCCACATCGCTTGCCCAGTTCAAGGCGGCACGGGTGTTGGTGGTGAGCGAACCGCCGCTGTCGTCTGACAGAAAGTATCCGTTGTTGGTCATGGTGTACCATTGGCCGGCAACAATGTCGGTCGTGGACTTCGTTTGGGTAAGCACTTTGCCCGTCAGGTCGTTGGCATAGGAGGTTGCCACGATGCAACAGAGCAGAGAAAAAAGGATAGGATTTTTCTCATAGTAAAATGTGTAATAAGAAAGTTTATATATAAGTGTTTTTAGGGTTTACCGAAACAAATGTGGGGCTTTTTTCTTTCATTCCCCCTATTGTATAGCCACTTTTTAACGGCAGTGTTCAAAAGCATGTGCATGTTTCGGGAAAAACGTGTTCATGTTTTTCAGAAACGTGTTCATGTTTTTGGAAAACATCAACATGTTTTTTTGAGAATGTCAAATGTACTTTTTGTGAAAGACACAAAAAGTACATTGCAATAGTTGCAGTTTGAACTTTTTTGGCTATTTTTGTGGCATAACTTAACGCGGTTTTTTATGGCAGAACAAGCGCAGATATCCGTTTCCACCCTGAAGTCGGCCATCGCAGTGATAGCGATACTCGCTTTATCAATAAGCGCATATGGTAAGAAAGAAAACTCTGACCAGACAGTTACGGCCAAAGTTTGGTTAAAAGACGGAAGCGTCTGCGAAGGACTGCTCCTGAAGCACTGGCGAACTTATAGTCAGACATTTATGGCTCCATATCACAGTTTCCAGATAACGGGTTCCGACGGCAAATCCAAAAAATACGGGGCCAAGGACACCGATTCGATAATGATAACGGCGAGCACACACCCGGATTTCAAGGTCGGAGACTTCTATGTATCGTTTAACGGCAAGACCAATACACTGGGTGGGCGCAAAATCCACAAGTTCCTTAAACGCGAATACGCCGGCAAGAATGTGGACCTGTGCAAACTGACCTATATCGGTAACTGTGAAGACCGCACCAACAACGCCAATATGGACCAACGCATGGAATACTGGCTTATCAGATTTCGTGACAACGGTCAGGTTTCAATATTTTTTGACAATCCATTGGAGAATGGATGCAACAGGCCCAGTTGTACATGTATTAACAATGTGATCTCAAAGATAAATCCCGGACTTACTGAAGCTATAGAATCCCACTTCTTCCCCGATAAGGAAACTCGTGGGAGATCAATTCTTACCATACAGCAGGATCCTATGGTTTTCGTCAATTTCATAGACTCTTATCTTACCGAAAACTCCACTTTATCCAACCCATAGTGGATTGATGGACGCACGGTGTTCAGCCCGTGGTCCTCGCCAATGTCCGCCCGATAGGGCAGAGAGGATTAAACGCCGACAGCCCAATGGCAAGGGTATTGATCGACCCCCACCCGAAATGTGGAGTTTGCCATGAAAAATGAATGGCGGAAAACTTCTTCGGCATTATGAAATCAGAACTCCTATATGCCGAAAAATTTGAATCGCCCGAAGCATTTATAACGGCTTTAGAGGAATATATTGATTATTATAACAATAAAAGAATTAAATCCAGGTTAAAAGGAAAGAGTCCGGTGCAATACCGAACTCTTTCTATAATAGGATAATGTTTAACCAGTCTAACTTTTTGGGGTCACTTCAGTTTGTTAGACAGCCTCTTTTTTATATAAGGTGCCGGGGGGATTACTTCAGTCGGGCGAGAGCCTCCTTGATGCGGCGCATGGCTTCGATGATGTTCTCGTCGCTGGTGGCATAGCTCATGCGGAAGCATTGGGGACTGCCGAAAGCGTCACCGCCCACGGTGGCTACGTGGCCCACCTCCAGCAGGTACATGGCCAGATCAGTGCTGTTGTTGATTACGCGCTCGCCGTCGCTCTTGCCGAAGAAGGCTGAGCACTTGGGGAAGAGGTAGAAAGCACCCTGGGGGTCGTTCACTTCCAGTCCGGGAATCTCGCGGGCCAGCTTCACGATAAGGTTCTTGCGGCGCTCGAAGGCCAGACGCATGTCTTCCACGCACTGCTGGTCGCCGGTGTAGGCAGCCTCGGCAGCCTTTTGGCTTACCGAGCAGGAAGAACTGGTGTATTGGCCCTGCAGCTTGTTGCAGCCCTTGACAATCCACTCGGGAGCGGCGATGAAGCCGATGCGCCATCCGGTCATGGCATAGGCCTTGCTCACGCCGTTCACAATCACGGTGCGGTCCTTCAACTCGGGGAAGGAGGCAAAGGGGGTAAGCTTGCCGCTGTAGATGATGTGCTCGTAAATCTCGTCATCTATCACAATCACGCGGGGGTGGTGCACCAGCACGTCCTTCAGGGCAGCAATCTCTTCCTTGGTGTACACGCTGCCCGTGGGATTGTTGGGCGAGCAGATGATGATGGCGCGGGTCTTGGGAGTGATGGCGGCCTCCAACTGCTCGGGTGTTATCTTGAAGTCCTGCTCGATGGGAGCCTCGATGAACACGGGCTTTCCGTCGGCCATCAGCACCATCTGGGGATAGCTCACCCAATAGGGGGCGGGGATGATTACCTCGTCGCCGGGGTTGGTGATGGCCAGCACCACGTTGCACACGCTTTGTTTGGCACCAGTGCTCACCAGAATCTGGGAAGGCTCATAATCCAGCCCGTTCTCCTTTTTCAACTTCTCCACAATGGCCTTCTTCAGGCTTGGATAACCGGGCACGGGGCTGTAGCGTGTCCAGTTGTCGTTGATGGCTTGGATGGCTGCCTCCTTGATGTGCTGGGGGGTGGGGAAGTCCGGCTCGCCCACGCTCATGTTAATCACGTCGATGCCTTGCGCTTGCAGTTCGCTACTTTTCTGGCTCATGGCCAGTGTGGCACTGGGTGCCAGGCGGTTCAGGGTTTCTGACAATTGGTTGTTCATGACCGTTATGTTTAGATGTTTCTGTTTGTTCAGACTAAAGTTTGTGACCCATGCGCACACGCTTGGTCTCCAGATACTCTTTGTTGTATTCGTTGGGCCGGATGATGATAGGCACATTGTCCACGATTTCCAGTCCATAGCCCTCAAGCCCTACGCGCTTCACGGGATTGTTGCTGATGAGGCGTATCTTGCCCACGCCCAGGGAGCGCAGGATCTGTGCGCCCACGCCATATTCGCGCTCGTCGGGCTGGAAGCCGAGGTGGATGTTGGCGTCCACGGTATCATCGCCCTCTTCCTGCAGTTTATAGGCGGCAATCTTGTTCATCAGGCCGATGCCCCGTCCTTCCTGGTTGAGATAGACGACAACGCCCTTGCCCTCTTTCTCGATCATCTCCATCGATTGGTGGAGCTGGTCGCCGCAGTCACAGCGCTTGCTGCCGAAGATGTCGCCCGTCATGCAACTGGAGTGCATGCGCACCAACAAAGGTTCGTCCGTTGTCCATTCGCCTTTGACCAGTGCCACGTGCTCCAGCCCGTTGCTCTTCTGGCGGAAGGGGATGATGTGGAAGTCGCCGTATTGGGTGGGCAGGAGGGCTTCCGTGCCACGTTCCACCAGCGATTCACGTTCCAGACGGAAGGCTATCAGGTCGCGGATGGTGATAATACGAATCCCATGTTTTTTTGCAACCTGTTCCAGTTGGGGCATACGTGCCATGGTGCCGTCTTCATTAAGAATCTCGATGAGGGCGGCGGCAGGCTGCAATCCGCTCAGTCGGGCCAGGTCGATGGCAGCCTCGGTGTGTCCGGCACGTCGCAATACGCCACGATCCTGGGCATAGAGGGGGTTGATGTGGCCGGGTCGGCCCAAGTCTGTGGGCTTGGTGGCCGGGTCGGCCAAGGCACGTATGGTGGCGGCGCGGTCGTGAGCCGAGACTCCCGTGGTGCATCCCTCAAGCAAATCCACCGTCACCGTGAAGGGCGTACCCAGCATGGAGGTGTTTTCTTCCACTTGATGGGGGAGAGCCAGCTCTTCGGCACGGCTCATGGTGATGGGTGCGCACAGCACGCCCCGACCGTTTTGCAGCATGAAGTTGACTTTCTCAGGCGTAATCAACTCGGCCGAGGTGATGAAATCTCCCTCGTTTTCGCGGTCTTCGTCGTCCACGACGATAACGAACCTGCCTTCTTTAAAGTCTGCCAGTGCAGCCTCTATGTCTTGTCTGACTTGAGAATCTATCATAATTGTGTTCGTTTGATGATGTCTGATATTTTTGTATTTATGCGTATGGTTTCGTTCAGATCCCGCTTCATGCGCAACCGATATTGCCACATGCGCAGCCAAAAGAGAATACCGATGGGCAGCAAAATGCCGATGAGACGGTTGGCCCACGGGCTGGAAAAGGGTCTGGCAAAACTTTCCGGCCACAGGATGGGCATGTCGCAAAGCAGTTTGATAATATGGTGGTCGCGGCTGTTGTGCAGTTCTTCCACCACACTCTCCAGTTCTTCCTCGATTTGGCGGAGAGCGGTTTCGGGGTGATAAAAGAAGAAAATCTTGATGTAGTTGGGCAATCGGGTCAGTTGCTTGCGCCGGATATAAGCGTCGCAGTGTTGCGACAAGGTGTCCAAACGGTTGATGATTGCGGGATAGTCGGGATCGTTGAGCACGATGTCCTTCACGTTGAGTTTGCGGTGAGGACTGATGCCAAAAAGCTGTCGGAAGAAATTGATGTAGGTGTCTACGTTGAACACGGCAGAATCCCGGTTGCTTTTGATGGTAAGGTAAGCTGCCAGGGGGGCAAGCACCATGCTGCTGAACCATACTCCGAAGATGGGGTTCCATTGTCCGCTTTTCCCCATCTTCTCACCACTAACGTTGATGATGTAATAAAAAATGAAGATGATGGTGCTCAGCAGTACCGAGATACCTAATCCTCCTTTTCTCACGATGCTGCCCAAGGGTGCTCCGATGAAGAAGAAGATGATGCAGGCGGCGCTCATGGTGAACTTTTTGTACCATTCCATTCTGTGGACTCTTAGTGCCCGGTTGTCTTCTTCGGTCATCAGGCTTCTGAACTCGTATTCGTTTTGCGATTGAGCCACGGCGTTTTGCATGCGTCCCAATGCTGCCGCTTTGTCTTCCCTGCTGAGTTCCTCCCATGCTTTGTCCAGGCTCGGGGCTTCCTTCAGCGAGGCCATCAACTTTGCAGAGTCCTCGCCAATCAGATTAGACTCCCGGCGCATGGCTCCTCGCAGCTGCATATAATAGATACTTCGTCCGAGGCTGTCGATACGGGCGTGCAGGCTGTCGATGCCCAGAGAGATTTCTTTCAAGGGCTTTGTCTGGGCGTTGTGGGAAAACTGGCTGCTGCTCATGACATCGAAGTTGGCGTCGAAGTTGATAAGCATCTCTTCGTGCATGAATGTTTCACGCATGTAGGGCGATTCAGCCCTGAGCATGTTGCCGGTTTGGCTGTCGAAGTTTTTGAACCGTTCGCCTTGGAACAAAGTCAGTTTCAAATGTCTTTTGTCGGCTGTTGTCTGCAGGCGTGCGCTGTCTGCCAACACAATCTGTGCATCGTCGGGACTGGAGGGGTTGGCGTAAATCATCACTTCGTGGAGCATGCCCGTTTCGGGATTCTTGTTTTCCACATAAAGGTTGTAGCCGGGTATGGCGTTGTAGAACTGTCCCTCGGGTATGTCCAGTTCGGGGTTCTTCTGCTTCATGCTCCATACCAGTGCGGCCAGTTCTTTCACGGCATAGGGCATCACGCTGTTTTGGAACACGAAACTGCCGGCGCTGAGCAGGGCGACAAACAGAAAGACGGGGCGGAACACACGCAACAAAGGGATGCCGGCGGCCTTCATGGCCAGCAATTCGCGGCTTTCGCCCAGGTTACCGTATGTAATGAGTGAAGCTAAAAGCAAAGACAAGGGCAGGGCCATGGGCACCATGGTAAGGCTGGCGTAAGCGAAAAATTTCAAGATGACGGTGGTCTCCAGCCCTTTCCCTATCAATTCCTCCATATAGCGAAAAGTGTATTGCATGAGCAGTACGCTCAGGCAAACCACAAAACTGGCCACTATTAACTGCAGATACTTGCCCAGCAGGTAAGTATCCATTCTCTTAAACACTCTCACCTTTTGCCTTTGTGTGGAATCATGTGGGTTGTCACTAACGAGACAAAGGTACGAAGAATTTGGGAAAATAGTGACATACAACAAAATATTTTGACAAACGCTTGCACAAATAAAAACTTTCGTCTACCTTTGCACTCGCAAAACGCAAGGAGGCGGGATAGCTCAGCTGGTTAGAGCGTCGGATTCATAATCCGAAGGTCATGGGTTCAAGTCCCATTCCCGCTACTTTAAAACGAGAGCGGGTCATGCAATCAAGCATGACCCGCTCTCGTTTTCTTTAGTATTCCAGCACGATCTTACCTACGAATCGGGCGTTTTTGCCTTGATGGTCAAGGGGGATGAGGTGGCCGTCGGCGTTGGGAAGGTATTTCACCTGGGGAAAATAGGTGTGGCTGTGGCCGCCCAACACCACATCGATTCCGCGTGTCTTTTGGATGAAGGTGATGTCGGATTCGGGGGCATCGGTATAGCCCAGGTGGCTGAGGCAGATGACCAAATCGCACTTCTCTTGCTTACGTAGCAGGTCTACGATGGGTTGGGCCGCTTCGGCGGGGTCGGTGTATCGGGTGTTTCCGTAGGTGGCTTTTGCCACCAGACCCTCTAATCTTGGAGAAACGCCCAGAATACCTATGCGCAGGCCACCACGCTCAATGATTGTATAGGGTTTTACCAGTCCCTCGACGGGTGTGTCGGTGAAGTCGTAGTTGCTACATATAATGGGGAACTGTGCCATGCGGAAGAGGCGTGCCATGTTTTCCAGTCCGTTGTCGAACTCGTGGTTGCCGATGGCGCAGGCATCGTAACGCATCAGGTTCATCAGTTTCACCTCTACCTCTCCTTTGAACAGGGAGTAGTAAGCGGAACCTTGCGAGAAATCGCCGCAATCCAACAGCAGCAGGTCAGGCGTGATGTTCCGTAGACTATCCACCAGGGCGGCGCGCCTCAGATAGCCCGCCTTGCCGGCTTGGTCGGCATTGAGGTCGTTCTTACTGATGGGTTCTATGCACGAATGGGTGTCGCTGGTATGTAGCAGGGTGATGCTCTTTTGGGCGAAAGCACTTGTCGTTGCCAACAGGGCGCAACAAGTGAAGGCAAATAAAATCTTTTTCATCGGATGTCTTTATTCGGTAACAATCACTCTTCCTTCGATTTTCGCGTCGATGGTGCCGCTTTCTTTCACGCAGTTCATCATCACATCGCTGGCCAGCAAGCCTGTTATATGCTTCTTTGATGATTTTTTCAGCGCCACCATTTTGTCGTTGCCCTCGGCCAGATAGTCGATGGTGGCCAGCCGGTAAGTGCGTTGGGGGTCGATGGGTTCTCCGTTGAGTGTGGCGCTTTTCAGTCTTCCGTCTGTGCCGGTTTCCATTCTCACCTCCCGGCTGACGGCCTCGCCGCCCACGCTTGCGATGTTTTCCATCAGCTCCAGCACCACATCGCCCGTCAGTTCACACACCGTCAGGTGATTGATGAACGGACTAATGAGCAGGATGTCGCCGCGGCGCACGGTGCCTTGGGGCATGCTGTTGCGCAGTCCGCCCACGTTTATCAGTCCGAAGTCGGCCGGGGGCAGGCTGTCGGTGGTGCGGGTGGCCCAAACCAAGGCGTCGGCGGCCCAGTTGCCCAGCAGGCTTTCGGGGCGTCCGCTGCCCATACCTATGCGGCTTTGCCCCAGAACGGGCGCCATCAGACTGTCCACGCCGGTCTTGTAGGGAGCCAACACGGAACGCATCTGTGGAGTGATTTGCGCGTCAAGCCGATCGGTCACCTCGATGCGCGAGGTGCGGATGGCGGAGATTTTCTCTTGGGCATGAGTGCAGACGGTGGGGCACAGCCCCATCATGACATATAGGAGGAAAACGTGTTTTTTCATATAGGCAAAGGTATAAAAAAATGGTGAGAGAGAAAAAGTTGCGTTGAAAATTGTGCAGTTTCGGTGAAAAACCGTACCTTTGCAACCGCTTTCCGCCTCAGGCCGCTGTCAGGAAGTTTGAGAGACCTGTTATGCCTTTGGTGAGATGGACAACAAACTAATTAAACAAACAAACCAAAAAATGGCAGATTTAATTAAAATTGCTGAGGAAGCGTTTGCTACGGGCAAGCAGCACCCTTCTTTCAAGGCTGGCGACACCGTGACCGTGGCTTACAAGATCATCGAGGGCACAAAGGAGCGTATTCAGCTCTACCGTGGCGTTGTCATCAAGATTAGCGGCCACCAGAACAAGAAGCGCTTCACTGTTCGTAAAATGTCGGGCACCGTGGGTGTGGAGCGTATCTTCCCCATCGAGTCTCCCAACATCGACAGCATCACCGTGAACAAGATTGGTAAGGTGCGCCGTGCCAAGTTGTACTACTTGCGCAACCTCACCGGTAAGAAGGCCCGCATCGCCGAGAAGCGTGTGGTGAGTTCTGCCGAGTAACTTTGCGGGACGCGCCCAAACAAACAGCACTGAGAGCACCAGGAGGGGCACCCCTCTCCGGATGCTCTCATTTTTTATATAAGACAATAAATATTGTAAGCATCTTTGATCATGAATGAAATTAGACTCGGAGAGCTGAACCGGCTGAAGATTATCAAATACGTGGACTTTGGCTTTTACGTGGATGGCGGACGGAAATATGGCCGGATTCTGCTTCCCCAGGGTGAGGTCACCCGAAAAGTGGATGTGGGGGATGAGGTGGATGTGTTCTTGTACCTTGACCAGGAGGAGCGGTTGGTGGCCACCATGCGCCGCCCTTTGGCGCAGGTCGGTGAGTTCGCTTTCCTGGAGGTGGCCTGGGTCAATCAGTTTGGTGCCTTTTTGCAGTGGGGCCTGCTGAAGGATTTGTTCGTGCCTTTCCGCGAGCAGAAGATGAAGATGCAGAAAGGGCAGAGCTATATTGTGCATGTCCACCTCGACCCCGAGAGCTTTCGCATAGTGGCTTCGGCCAAGGTGGAACGCTATCTTTCGTCGGAGGTGACCGGTCTGAAGCCCGGCGACAAGGTGGATGTCCTTGTCTGGCAGAAGACCGACTTGGGCTTCAAGGCCATCGTCAATAACAAATACAGCGCATTGATTTATGACAACCAGGTGTTCCGCCCTCTGCGCACGGGTGACCGCCTGGAGGCATACGTGCGTCTGGTACGCCCCGACGGGAAGATTGACATCACCCTGCAGCCGACAGGGCAGCAGGCGGCCCTGGATTTCTCGGATGTCCTGCTGCGCTATCTGCAACAGAACGGAGGCCGCACGGTGTTGGGCGACAAGTCGCCTGCCGAGGATATCTACGAGGCTTTCGGTGTGAGCAAAAAGGTGTTTAAGAAGGCCGTGGGTGACCTCTACAAGCGGCATCTGGTGACCCTTACGTCCGAGGGAATAGAACTTGCCGACTGAATCCGTTCACAGAAAACACTCCGTCAATGATAAAACTTAGAGGGATAGCCAAGAGTTTCGACCACTTGCAGGTGCTTCGCGGTATCGATCTGGACATCGAGGCCGGTCAGGTGGTGAGCATCGTAGGGCCCAGCGGTGCGGGCAAGACTACGTTGTTACAGATTATGGGTACGTTGGACCGTCCTGATGCCGGCTCCATAGAGATTGCCGGTACGGATGTGAGCGTCATGGGGCAGAACAAACTGGCCGGGTTCCGCAACCGGCAGATAGGTTTCGTGTTCCAGTTCCACCAGCTTTTGCCCGAGTTCACGGCACTGGAGAACGTGATGATACCAGCCTTCATTGCCGGCAAAACGCGCAAGGAGGCCCGCGGACATGCCGAAGAACTGCTGGCCTTCATGGGACTGAGCGAGCGCGCCGACCACAAGCCTAACGAGTTGAGCGGAGGCGAGAAGCAGCGTGTGGCTGTGGCCCGAGCCCTGATTAACCGGCCCGCAGTGGTGATGGCCGACGAGCCTTCCGGTTCTTTGGACAGCCACAACAAGGAAGAACTCCACCGGCTTTTCTTTGATCTTCGTGACCGTTTCGGTCAAACGTTTGTCATTGTCACCCATGACGAGCGTCTGGCCGAACTTTGCGACCGCACGATTCACATGCAGGACGGCATGATTGCGGACACCGCTCCCCACCTTTGAAAATCAGCCTCTCGTATGTACCCCTAAAAAAGATGAGCATGTTTCGGGAAAAACATGCTCATCTTTTTTAGAAACATGTTCATGTTTTTCAAAAACGTGTTCATGTTTTTTTTCGAGGATGCGGTTCGCATTGCGATATGGATATAGCCAGATGTTTTTTTTCTGAAAGTTTTTGTCGAAATTTTCTTCCTGCTGAACGTTCAATCTATGTCAAAGCCCCGAAATATAGCTCTCGAAATTAGGAATAAAACAAAAGTTGTCTTATTTTTGTAAGGAGAAACAAACGCTACAATACATAGAATGAACAACATTATTTACATTGGGCAGGACGATGCCCGTCAGCGATTGTTCGAATCGCAGTATGTCACACCCGAGGGCATGTGCTACAACAGCTACGTGATTATGGATGAGAAAGTGTCCGTGATGGACACCAGCGACGGTGCAACCCTCGACGGATGGCTCGCCGACTTGGAGCGGGTCCTCGCAGGGCGCCGGCCCGATTATCTGGTGGTGCAGCACCTGGAACCCGACCACGCCTCCGGTATCGGTCTTGCTGCGGAAAAATATCCCGGGATGACCTTGGTGATGAGCGAGAAGGCGGCCAAGATGCTTCCCCTCTATTTTGACGACGAGACCCTGATGGCGCGTGTGCAGACGGTGAAAGAGGGAGATACGCTCTCCTTGGGTACCCACACGCTGCAGTTCATCATGGCGCCCATGGTGCATTGGCCCGAGGTCATGGTCAGCTATGAACAGCACACCCGGTCGCTGTTCTCCGCCGATGCGTTCGGCACCTTCGGGGTGCGCGATGCTCATCCCGATGACTGGGCCTGCGAGGCCCGCCGTTATTATGTGAATATTTGCGGCAAATATGGCGTGCCTGTGAGCAAGTTGCTGAAGGCTGTTTCGGGTTTGCAGATTGAGCGTGTCTTGCCCCTTCACGGTCCCGAACTCAGTGGCGCATCGCTTGCCGAGGCTCTTCGCCTCTACGGCATCTGGTCCTCGTATGGCGTGGAGGCCGAGGGAGTGTTCATCGCCCATGCCTCCATCCATGGCTGTACGGCTCGGGCGGCCTTGCGGCTGAAAGAGATGCTCCTGGCCAAGGGATGTAAGAAAGTGGCGGTGTGCGACCTGGCACGCGAGGATATGGCCGAGGCCGTCGAGGACGCTTTCAAATATGGCCGGGTGGTGCTGGCCGCCAGCAGCTATGACGGCTATGTGTTCCCGCCCATGCACGATTTCCTTTTCCACCTGCAGATGAAGATGTGGCAGGGGCGCAAGGTGGCGCTGGTCGAGAACGGCTCGTGGGCACCTTGTGCGGCAAGGATAATGACAACGATGCTCGAAGGAATGAAGAACACGACCATCGTGGGTGAAACCGTCACCCTGCGCGGCCGTATGAAAAAGACCGATGAACCGGCCTTGGATGCTTTGGCCGAGGCAATTTTGAAATGAGAGGACTTTGAACGAAAAAAGACGTTCAGAATGAATAATTTCTGCCGTTTGTTTTTCTCATTACGAACAGATTTTTGTAAATTTGCATTTACAAGAAACACTTAAATCAATCATGTTATGACCCTAATCAAATCAATTTCGGGTATTCGCGGCACCATTGGCGGCCGTGCAGGAGATACGCTGAATCCCCTTGACATCGTTAAGTTTACAAGTGCTTATGCAACAATCATCCGTCGCACTTCTCCCGTGAAGAGCAACAAGATTGTTGTGGGGCGCGATGCACGCATCAGCGGCGAGATGGTGAAAAACGTGGTGTGTGGCACCCTCATGGGTATGGGCTTTGATGTGGTGAACATCGGGCTGGCCAGCACTCCCACCACCGAAATCGCCGTGACCATGGAGGGTGCCGACGGAGGTATCATCCTTACCGCCAGTCACAATCCGCGCATGTGGAACGCGCTGAAGTTGCTGAACGAGAAGGGCGAGTTCCTGAACAAGGCCGAGGGCGAGGAGGTCCTGCGCATTGCCGAGGCCGAAGATTTTGAATATGCCGATGTGGACCATCTGGGCCACTATCGCGAGGACGACAGTTACGACCAAAAACATATCGACATGGTGCTCGGACTTGACTTGGTGGATGCCGAGGCAATCCGCAAGGCCGGTTTCAGTGTGGCCTTCGATGCCGTGAACTCTGTGGGCGGCATCATCCTGCCCAAGTTGTTCGAGGCATTGGGCGTGAAGAAGGTGACCGGTCTGTATACCGAGGCCAACGGAGATTTCCAGCATAATCCCGAGCCTTTGGAGAAGAATCTGGGCGACATCAAAGCACTGATGCAGAAGGGCGGACACGATATTGGCTTTGTGGTGGACCCCGATGTGGACCGTCTGGCCATGTTCTGTGAGGACGGAACCATGTATGGCGAGGAATACACGCTGGTGACGGTGGCCGACTGGATTCTGCAGCATACACCTGGAAACACCGTTTCCAACCTCAGTTCCACCCGTGCCCTGCGCGACGTGACCAACCGCTATGCCGGCTGCACTTATAGTGCTGCTGCCGTGGGCGAGGTGAACGTGGTGACCAAGATGCGCGAGGTGAATGCCGTTATCGGCGGTGAGGGTAATGGCGGAGTCATCTATCCCGCTGCCCATAGTGGCCGCGATGCCTTGGTAGGTATTGCCCTGATGCTTACCTATCTGGCCAAGACGGGCAAGACCACCAGCCAGTTGCGTGCCACTTTCCCCAACTATCAGATTGCCAAGAATCGCATCGACCTCACTCCCGGCACCGATGTGGATGCCATCCTGGCGAAGGTGAAGGAGATGTACAAAGACCAGCAGGTGAACGACATCGACGGTGTGAAGATCGACTTCCCCGACAAGTGGGTGCACCTTCGCAAGTCGAATACCGAGCCTATCATCCGCGTGTACAGCGAGGCGGAAACAATGGAGAAAGCCGACCAGCTGGGTAAGGACATCATGGATGTGGTGTATCAGATGGTGAAGTAAGAGCACATAGAATTATAATACACGAGAGATATGTTAACACAAATCATCAATGGCCGCATCCTTACACCTCAGGGTTGGCTGAAAAACGGCAGTATCATTCTGCGCGATAGTAAGATATTGGAGGTGACAAACTGCGACTTGGCTGTCATCGGTGCCAATCTGATTGACGCCAAGGGCATGTATGTGGTGCCCGGAGGCATCGAGATGCACGTGCACGGAGGCGGAGGCCGCGACTTCCAAGAGGGCAAGGAGGACGCATTCCTTACGGCTGTTGAGGCTCACGTGAAGCATGGCACCACCAGCATCTTCCCCACCTTGAGCAGCAGCACAGTGCCGATGATCGAGGAGGCAGTGAAGACTTGCGACAAGTTGATGGAGGACCCCCTCACACCCATCTTGGGCTTGCACCTTGAGGGCCACTATCTGAACCCTGCCAAGGCAGGTGCCCAACAGCCCGGTTGGATTAAGGATCCCGACCCCAACGAGTATATCCCCATTGTGGAGAACAGCCGTTGCCTGAAACGCTGGGATGCCGCACCCGAGATGCCCGGTGCCATTCAGTTCGGACGTTACTGCGCCGAGAAGGGTGTCCTGCCCTCTATCGCACACACCCAGGCCAGTTATAGCGATGTGAAGGCTGCTTTCGAGGCCGGCTACCGCCATGTGACGCATTTCTACAACGCCATGCCCGGATTCCACAACAAACATGAGTTCAAGTACGAGGGAACCGTGGAGAGTGTCTATCTGATTGATGACATGACCATCGAGTGTGTGGCCGACGGCATCCATGTGCCCCCCACCATCTTGCGTATGGCCTATAAGATCAAGGGTGTGGAGCGTATGGCTCTCATCACCGATGCTTTGGCTGTGGCTGCCGCCGACGAGAATGCACAGGCTTTCGATGCCCGCGTGATTGTGGAGGACGGAGTGGCCAAGTTGAGCGACCGCAGTGCCTTGGCCGGCAGTATCGCCACCACCGATCGTCTGATTAAGACCGCTGTGAACATGGCCGAGATTCCTTTGGAGGATGCTGTACGCATGTGCTCCGAGACACCTTCTCTCATCATGCGCGTCAACGACCGTAAGGGCACACTGCAGCGTGACAAGGATGCCGACATCCTGATTCTTGACGACAAGCTTGACGTCCGTTGCGTTTGGCAGATGGGACGTATCGTGGAGAACACGTTGTTCTAACGTAGCAACGAAGCGAATAAAACG
>CAMWSK010000013.1 GCA_947176895.1 uncultured Prevotellaceae bacterium
GACTATGCAAGCTTCATGGCCAACCCCACCAGTTCCTTACGCGGCCGGAACATCCATCGCGATGCGCTGAACGCCTGGAGCGCCACCAACCAAGGCAGCGACATCCCCCGCTTCCAGTTTGACGACGGCAACGAGAACGCCACGTCCCTGAGCAGCCGCTTCCTGACCAGCGCCAGCTACCTGAGCCTGCAGAACCTGAGCCTGGGCTACACCCTGCCCGCCAAGCTCACCCGCAAGGCCCACATCGACCGCCTGCGCTTCTATGTGAACGCCTCCAACGTGTGGCTGTGGAGCGCACGCCGCGGTATGGACCCCCGCACCGCCCTGCTCACCAGCACCAGCTACGGCTCCACGAACTCCAGCCTCTACAGCACCATACGCACCATCAGCGGCGGCGTGAGCGTAACTTTCTAACCCCATTAAGCAAAGAACAAAAATGAAGAATATATTGAACGGAAAACACTTCGTGGCAGCCTTGGCGCTGGGCTCGCTGAGCCTCGCCGGCTGCATCGAGGAAACGCTGCCCCTGAGCTCCACGGCCACTTCCGACCAGCTCGGAGCCAGCGCCAAGGCCACCGAGGCCTTGTTGGCCGCCCCCACTGCCTTTATCAACAACTTCGGAACCTACGACTCCGACAGAGCCTATGACTGGGGCTACGGATCGGTCATGCACATACGCGACGTGATGACCGCCGACATGGCCGTTGTCAGCCACGGCTACAACTGGTACACGGCATGGAGCACCAACACCAACCAGGGCGAGCGCTACGTTTATACCGCCTTCATCAGCCAGTATTTCTCCAAGGCCATCCAGACGACCAACAACATCCTGAAGGCCATCGACTTCGAGAAAGCCGGCGACGAGCAGAAAGGCCAGTATGCCGTGGGCAGCGCCTGGCGTGCGTTCTTCTACCTGGACGCCGCACGCATGTACGAGTTCCTGCCCAACGACAAGACATCCGCCAAGACGGAAGAGGGCAACGACATCACCAACCTGACCATGCCCATCGTGACCGAGACGACCGGCGAGAAGGAGGCACGCAACAATCCCCGCGCCACCCGCGAGCAGATGTTCAAGTTCATCGAGAACGACCTGAACATCGCCGAGCAGAACATCGGCCTCTACTACGACGAGGACGAGGAGGAGAACCGCACAGCCCCCACCCTGGCCAGCATCTATGGCCTGAAGGCCCGCCTGTATATGTGGGTGGAGGACTATGAGCAGGCTGCCGCCTATGCCCGCAAGGCCATCGCACTGGGCAAGAACGAGCCCATGACCGAGAACGAGTGCCTGAACACCGCCACCGGATTCAACACCGGCGTGAGCAGCTGGATGCTCTACAGCCAGCTGACCCCCGAGGACCGCACGGTGACCAGCGGTATCCTGAACTGGACCAGCTGGATGAGCAACGAGACCAGCTACGGCTACTCCTGCGCCGGCCCCTTCGTGATGATTGCCAGCGACCTGTATGACAAGATTCCCACGGACGACTTCCGCAAGCTCTGGTTCAAGGCTCCCGCCACCAGCCCCCTGGCCGGCACCGAGCCCATCGTGCGCCGCGACCTCTACAACGCCATGCCCACCTACAGCAGCCTGAAGTTCCGTCCCGGCGAAGGCAATCCCGACGACTACAAGGTGGGCAGCGTGACCGCCTTCCCCCTGATGCGCATCGAGGAGATGTACTTCATCGAGGCCGAGGCCAAGGCACACGCAAGCGCAGCCGAGGGCAAAAGCCTGCTGGAAAGTTTCGTCAAGAGCTATCGCAACCCCTCCTACAGCTGCAAGGCCAATGCCCAGGAGGACGTGATCCGCGAGATCATCACCCAGAAGAGCATCGAGTTCTTCGGCGAGGGCATCAGCTTCTTCGACATCAAGCGTCTGGACTATAGCGTGGACCGCACCCTGAGCAAGAACGTGGACCCCAGCGAGCGCTTCAAGACCGAAGGCCGCCCCGCATGGATGAACTTCTGCTTGCTGTACACCGAGCGCATCAACAACAAGGGTATCGACGGCTATCAGAACCCCGACCCCAGCGGCGTCTACACCCCCGTGGAATAATCAAAAAACAGTATCAATTCATCAATATAGACAACAGAGACGATGAAACTTAGCAATAAATTCGCAATGTTTGCCCTTGCAGGTCTGGCCGCCACCGCCTGCACGGACAACTACGACTGGACTCCCGGCGGCGATGACACCGTCATTGCCGGCGACAGCGTCCAGAGCGTAAGCTTCGAGCAAAACGCGCTCACCCTGGAGAAGGACCCCGTGGAGGAGACCACCGTCACCGTGCGCATGGCACGCAAGCACGCGGCCACCGCCGACACGGTGCCCGTGGAAATCCTCACCAACACCGACAGCGTGTTCACCATCGGCAAATGTGTGTTCGCTGACGGAGAGTCCGTGGCCACCCTGGAAATCAACTATCCCACAGCCGAGGTGGGCAAGACCTACACCCTGGAGCTGGCCGTGACCGACAGCCGCTACGCAAGCGCCTACGACAGCAAGAACACCTTCAGCCTGAAGGTTACCCGCGTGAAATGGGTCACCCTGGAGGGCAAGGGCCACATCGAGGAGGACCTCCTGTTCGGAACAAAGAATCCCGAGGTGGAGATTCAAATGCGCGACGACGACCACACCCAGTTCCGCATCTGGCACGCCTTCCACGGCCTGCTGGTGGAGGCCACGGGCGGCGCCCTCTATCCCTTCGAGAAGTTCAACATCTTCAGCGACGAGGCAAGCGAGTACCTCAGCTTCCGCATCCTGAAGAACGGCGAGGAGTTCCGCGGCAACACCATTGCCTCCGACAACCTGGTGTACTTCAACAACTTCAACTGCGGCTACTACAACAGCAGCTACGGCGAGGACCACTTCCTGCTGCATCCCAGCGCCTTCAACGGAAACCTGGCCAAGCAGGACATGTGGCAGAAGAACGCCGTGCTCGCATGGCAGGAGAACGGTCTGCCCGGCAAGGTCCAGCTTGCCCCCTACATGTACCTCTTTGGCGTAGGTGGCGGATGGGACCATACCCAGGACGACAACCAAGTGGTCATCTTCTTCCCCGGCTACAAGGATCCCGTGACCGCCAAGATGGAGGAGGACTTCGACTGGGAAGAGGTGTTCACCGGCAACTTCACCAGCAACCAGCTGGCCGCCTCCGGCAGCGCAAGCCTCTACAAGGGCACATGCACCCTGACGACCGATGCCGCCGACAGCGTGTTCCGGGCCGATTACGGCACAGCCTACGCCATCTCCGACCCCTATGCCGAGGGCTATCCCCTCTACTTCGCCGTGGATGACGACGGCAACATCCTGGTGCCCGAAGACGTGACAATCCAGCCCACCGGTATCGTGGCCATGGGCGACAGCGTGTTCGCCACCATCAACGGCAACAAGAGCTCGTTCACCGACAAGGTGATCACCCTCAACATCACCTTCACCAACAAGGACGGCAGCCTGGAGTACGGCACCGCTGACGAGGTGCTCTCCAACATCACCTACACCACCGTGGGCACCGCCGACTGGGCCTATATCTTCCTGGGCAACGAGGACGGCTCCGCCTACCTGGACGAAGGTCTGGAACTGCAGCAGCGCGACGACAGACCCGGCACCTACCAGATTCTGCATGCCCTGAACGATGTGACCATCCAGTTCACCATCAACGAGGACAATACGGTGACCTTCCCCCAGCAGGAAATCGGCATGGATTACCAGCCCGGCACTCCCCTCTATGTGACGGACATCTATTCGCTGAACAATACATACGATCCCTGCGTTTACGATCCCGAGACAACGACCATCAACGCGCTCCTGTTCTATAACATCGGCGGCGGCCAGGGATTCAGTCCCATGCCCGAGACCATCAAGCTGAACTTCAGCGAGCAGCCCGCCCGGAGCGCCAAGGCCAAGAAGGTGAAGACGGTGGCTGCCGGCAAGAAGGTGAGCACCTTTGCACAGAACGTCCGCTCTCCCTGGGCCGGCTACAAGAAGGTTGACACCCGCAAGAAGAATTTCGAACCTGCAGTGCTGAGATAACCCGCCCCGACAAGGCAGACAGAAATATAAAGCAGAGGCTGTGACAAAGATGTCACAGCCTCTGCTTTATTGACAGGCACGCCCTAAAATTTCATCGAAACATAAACGGATTCAAGATACCCGCATTACCGAATTTCAGATACAAGAAAAATGCGGCCACAACAAACAGGCAACAACCCGCTATCCACTTTCCAATCTCTGCCGCCTCTTCATCCTTATATTCCTTTTCGCAAGCGACAGCACCAAGGATATATGCCAACACGTTCAGACCGACGGACACAAAGATATATGCCTGCGTGTCGCCCAAAAAGGCAAACAACCCCCAATTCATAATCTTTACGGCACAATAGATAAGCAGGCCGGCCCCTGCAATACTCAAGATGAGGGCCACGGTGCCTAATCCCGATGGCCGGACGCCGGACGCCGGGACTATGTCCGGCGAGGAAGGACTGTCTGGACAGCCTCCCCTCTCATAGGGCATTGCATCAACAACAGGCTCACAAACGGTTGTCTCCTCGGCAGGTGTAAAGAAATAGGTTTGCCATGGCAAAGTGGTGTTACCTATTCTCACGACATCGGTTCGCCTTAGCGTGACATGCCCGCGCACCTTCATGCCATTGACATACGTACCGTTTTTCGAGTTCAGGTCAACCAATCCGAACTCTCCGTTATCTTCCTGTAAGAACTGACAATGCGTTCTGGATACCAGCATATCACCAACACGGATATCGTTGCCGGAACTGCGGCCAACTGTAATGATTTTCATAAGCGTTCCATGATAACAGGGGGCTGTGTCGAAACAAGCACATGCTTCATTACGACACAGCCCCGCACCATACTTCCAATATTAGCGAATTACCGTGCTGTTAGGTACAACCTCTATCTTCTCGATGACATAGGATTCCTTTACGGCATCGTATGTCAGATAGATCTTCTTTTTCGTGTAATCACTGTACGTGTCACTCTGATACTCCTGGTCCACGACGTAGATCAAAGTGTTCAAATTGGCATCCATCTTGTCCAAATGGATGTTATCCATATTCAATGAAGAGCCCTTTAGCAACGACAAATACTTCTTTGCAGACTCCTTCTTTGTCTTCTCAGATCCATGCCGGGGCAGATGGGACACCTGAACGCTGTTTTCTGCGGTGCTGAACATATTCTCGATATGTGCTTTTTGTTCCGCATCACCTGAAGACACATACACGGAAAGCCGTTCGGCAAACTCCTGAATAAATGTATCCGCTCTTCTTCTACGTTCCAGTTTAATAGAATCGGTGACAGGCTGCGTATTTTTTTCGTTTACGCACTTGTAGGACTTCAAAGAAATCTTCGCTTTTTTAAGCGTCTCGTCTACAGACACGACAAACGTAGGCGCAATCGTAACCTCTTTGTAAGGATTAACCTTCACCGGGATTACCGGGACGTCAGCTACCGTAAAATTCCGGCTTTCAGGCAGACTCATCTTAATCTCACGAAAAGAGACATTCATCGCCTCGACAACAGATCCGGGTTGCTCTACATATTGGTCGATAGTCTGTGGAAGATTGGCATACCACTCCTGTATTGCCTCTTTCGCCGCAGTCCGCATGTCCTCTCTCTCAGTTGTGAGATATGCGATTTTCTCGGGAACAGAAGAAACGAAGACCGGAGCCCCGTCTCTCTCATACTCATAGCCGACGACCACCTTCCGCGGTTTTTTCTTGCCTTCGACCTTTCTTTTTTCCTTTTTCTCCACAGCCTTGACCTTGAGCTCCCAATTGAATGTGACAGCATACCTGGCATCACTGGCCTTGTCATTCGTCACCGTATGCGTTTCGAACCTCACCGGAACAACGATGGTGGTCGAATCCGTCCGGCCTCGCTTTTTGCCCGATGTCTCTTTCTTGTAATCAATGCCGCCGGTTTGGATTATTTCATAAACCAGATCCGCACCGGCCTCCTTCTTTGTCAACGCATCGAAGACCTTCTCCAACGTACTCGGTTTCAACTTCAGGACGGACTCCGCCAGTTCCTCCTGATACAGGAACTGCTTCGATTTTTTCATCTCCTTGTTGTTGAACTTGAACTTAGGCTTACTCTTTCTGTCCTTCAAATGGCGCTTCATGTTGTCCAGGTCCACCTTCTGCTTGTCCAGGACAACCGTTTTCGCCAGTTCTTTCGGATTGGCATACTTGTTTTCACTCGTTTGGGAAAATCCCGCCACACCGATAGCCAGCATCAGTGAGGTTGTAAACACTTTTCTGTCCATGTTTAAAAAATTAATGGTTAATACTATATTTAGTTTATTACAAGTCTGAATCCCACATCGGGCCGGGCCAGGCTTGACGCATCCCGGTAATGCACCGTGATGTTTTCCGCGTCATTGTCTTTAAAACTCCCCCCCCTGACCACATGATATTCATCTTTCCTGTCATTATTTCTCGGGTCCACGCTATTCTCAGATGATGCATAGAAATCCTCATTGTAATAGTCCGCACACCATTCGGCGACATTGCCGCTCATATGATATATGCCAAGCTCATTTACCGAAAAATCGAACATTATGTTCATGGGGGATTCCTCGTTGTAGCAAATCGCATGTGGATATTCCGATCCTGCATAAACCGTGTTTCTGCTTTTCACGCCCCCACGTGCAGCATATTCCCATTGGGCCTCTGTCGGCAGTGAAAAGTTCTTTCCGGTCTTGGCGTTCAGACGACTAATAAACAGTTGCACATCCTCGAAGCTGACATTTTCGACCGGCAGGCTGTCCCGGTTCTCATCCGGTTGGAATGCAGAGGGGTTATTCCCCATAACCGTCTCCCACAACCCCTGAGACACCTCAAACTGCCCTATATAAAAATCGTTGAGCGTCACCGTATGAGGCATACAATCTTTCTCCTCCGTCTTATCTGTGCCCATGACAAACGTGCCGCCCTCAACCTTAACCATCGGATAGACATTCATGCCGGTAAAATCATAGGTCTGATATTCGGCCTCGGAGGGGGCCTCCTCAGGAATCGTCTTCAGCCGGAAAACCAGATACCCTGTCAAGAAGACAATGAGACATCCGGCAACAGCAAGCACCCGCCATAACTTTCTGTGAGAGACTGCCGGGCCGATGGTTTCATCGACCAGCACCGAGGGACGCACGTTGCGCAGGTCGTCCATAAACTCCCGCACCGTCTGATGCCGGTTCTCGGCCTTAAGCTGCATCGCCTTCAGAATGGTCCGGTTGGCCTCATCCGGAATGTCCGGAGCCAACTCCTTCGGAGCAGCCAGCGGCTCCGTCAGGCGTGCAGCCGCCTCAAGCGGGACGTGGCCGGTGAGCACAAAATACATGGTCGCCCCGATGGCATATATGTCCGTGTATGAACCCTTCCTGCTATTAGCCGTGTATTGCTCCGTGGGCGCATACCCGTGAGTGAGCATGGATGTGTGAACCTGAGTCTTGTCCTGCTCAAATTCCCGTGCAGAGCCGAAATCTATCAACACGGCCTTATAATCATCCGTAATCATGATATTGTCCGGCTTGATGTCACGATGCAGGATATGATGGTCGTGGATATAGTCCACGGCATTCGTCACCTGTGCCATGTAATTGACGGCCACGGGATAGGGCTGTCGCCCCTCGGTAGCGACAATGCTTTGCAGGCTCCTGCCCTCGATAAAGGCCATCACCATATAGGAGGTGCCGTTCTCGTCGAAGACATCCATCACCTCCACAATATTGGGATGATGCAACGCGGCCAGCATCTTGGCTTCCTTCACAAACGCCTGCCTGTACTTCTCGAACAGCTTTTCGCCTTCACCCTGCACACAAACGGTCCGGGCATGGGTCGCACGCACGCATTTCCCGGCGGGGAAATATTCCTTGATGCAGACGGTCCTGCCCAATCCGCTTTGCAACGCCTTGTAGGTTATGCCGAAACCGCCCTCGCCGATTTTCTTTTCGATAACATATTTGCCGGCACACAAGACGGTGCCCGGCTGCAGTTCCTTGTAAGTTTGAATGTTGGCTTCCATTGCTATTCCGTTAATCCGTGTCTGGCCATATAGTCGCGGATGGCCTTTTCAAATTCCTCGCATGAGCGGTACCTCTGTGCCGGTTCTTTGGCCAGCGCACGCTCCACGACAGCCTGCAAACCGGCATTAAGGGGTGGATAGTAATCACTCATCCGGGGCGTTGGCTCGCTTTTGATCTTCCGGCGTATCTCGCTTGCATTGCGGCCGGTGAACGGAACCGTTCCGGTAAGCATCTCAAACAGCACGACGCCCAAGGCAAAGATGTCGGTATAAGGACCGCATTGCCCCTTCTCGGATTGCTCCGGAGGCATGTATGCGGGCGTGCCGAATCCGGTACTGTTGACGGCATCGCTCATCCGGGACGCTATGCCGAGGTCGATCAGCTTGATTTTCCCGTCCGGCTGTATCATGACGTTGTTGGACTTGATGTCCAAATGCAGGATGCCATGGCGGTGGAGATAAGCGACCGTATCCAGGATTTCGAGAAACATGGGCAAAGCCTTCCGCTCCGGGATAAGCCCGATTTCCGTGTAGATATATTGCTCCAGATTTTCCCCCCGCACAAACTCCATCACGATATACAGCTGCTCACGCTCGTGCATGTCAATAAAATCCACCAGCCTGGGGATATTGGGATGCTGCATATACAGGTACAATTGGGTTTCAACCTTCATGAACTTCTCGCGGATGACCTGATTCTTAAAATGCCGTATCTTCAGCTCCTTGACGGCCACGGGGAAGCCGCTGCGCAGGTCTATTCCCCAATAGACCCTTGCAGTTCCGCCTTCCGCCACCAGGTGGCCGATATGGTACAACGGTATCTTAGGTAATTCACTCATCGTCTTTCTGCGCTATCCGAATCCACCCTTTCAGAGTGGATAAAAGGCCGCTGTCTTTTGTGTCGTCGGGTTGTTTTTCCCCTCGTATTGCATCAACAATCTTTTGCCTCTCTTCATCGTCCGATGCTTTGAACCGCTTTTTAAGCGTCACCATCGCATCGGCTGTGTCCTTAGGCGAATCGTATTTCAACCGCTTGCATACCCGTTTGGCAAAATCGGGTTTCATGACAGCGTACTCCTCATAAAAAACCTCTATGAGTCTTGCCCTTTCGTTTGCGGAACCACGCTCTCCGTTGGTTTGGGCTACATCCGTCCGAGTCTGCACCTCCATCGTTTGGTTCTTCGAAGGCTCTTTACGCCGGTTCACGCCATAACGGATAAGGAAACCCACCGCAGCACACAAAACGATTACAGACAGGACAATCATCACTCTTCGCCAGACCGTCTCGTACAAGCTTGGCGCGTCACGGTCATAGATGGCTGGATTATAACTCTTAAACACACTTCTTTTGTGCGGACTGCCTGCTATCTGCACCAATTCGAGTGTGATGTTGTCAAGCCCCCCGGCCTTCAATGCAAGACCAACAAGCGCCTCACCCTTATCCCAAAGACACGTATCCTGCATCAAGACATCCCTCATCGTGGAATCGGGAACCATCCCGCTCAGCCCGTCGCTGCAAATCAGAAAGACGTCCCCATTCTTCGGGCGGACCCTGCCGAAAGAGGGTTGCAGGTCGGGTTTTATTCCAAGTGCTTTCAGAATCCGGTTTTTGTCCGGATGATGCTCCGCCTGTTCATCGGTTATCCGTCCGGCGTCAACCAAGGTCTGCACGAAAGAGTGGTCCTTGGTGATGCGATGCAACTGCTTTTCTTTTCCCAGATACAGATAGATGCGGCTGTCCCCGATGTGAGCGATATACGCCTCTGAATCCTGCAGCAATACGATACAGGCCGTAGTGCCCATGCCCCTCAGTTCCGGATGTTCATTGGCATAACCCAGAATCTGCATGTTCGCGAAGCGCAAGGCATCGTTCAAAGCCCGGGCAGGTTGTGGGTGCTTTTCTTTTTTCAGGTAGTCCACAATACATTTTACGGCAATGGACGATGCCTGCTTTCCGCCGACATGGCCTCCCATCCCGTCGCACACGACAAAGACATCTCCGTTGGGGGTAGACGCGGCTATGTCATGACTATCCTCTTGCGCCTTGCGCACGTTGCCCACCACATCCTTATGATAGACGTGGCTGTTATCCATTATCGTCAGACTCATATCAACTCGGTTTACTTTATACCTGCTTCTTCGTTATTCCCTAACCACAAACTCTATCCTGTAATCATCTACGTTGCCGCCACCGAACGTCCCTCCCACAGCCCCGGTGTCGTGAGCCTTTACCAAAAGGCTGAACTTCTGCCATCCATTGCCGGTTCTTATTTGTCCTCCCACGGCCAAAGGATACTCCGAGGTGTTGCTGAGGCTCAAACAGTTGACACCGCCCCACCCGTCATCAACAATGCCGCAGGCGATGCAAGCATCGTATTGCCCGTCGGACACCACGGTCATCCCCAAGGAAAGCACATAATCCAACTCCCATCCCTTGCCCTTGTTTACATAACCTATCTTGGCACGGGTATCATAGTAGAAGTTCTTTCCTCCCTTAAGATGAAAAGAGGCTTCCATGACATAGTTGTCGGCGTTATCTTCAAGCACCTTATCCATACGGAAACCGCTTACGGAGGTGCTCTCTATCGTGTACACCCAGTCGCTCCTGCGGTATCCGCCCGATACGCTCTCGGACAAGGTGTGCCCCACCAGGTCAAGCGGTATGCTGCCCTCTGCGGGTTTTTCCTTTCTGCCCGTGGTCTCCCTGGATTTGCAGGACATGATGACGGGTTTCTCGCCCGCCGGGCTTTCGTAGCGCTCCATCTGCGAAGGCTCCGGCTCGCGCGAGGTTTCCGCATGCCCCACGCTCAGAACATATACGGCGGCGCCGGCCACCAGCAACACGAACAGGAGAGCCGTCACAGCGCGCAGGGAAGAGCCTTTCCGGGCGGAGGCGGAGGGAGTCGGCCCCACATAGCCCTGCCAAGGCAAGGTCATATTGCCGATACGCAACACATCGCCGTTCCGCAAACGGACCCTTCCGGCTATCCGTTGTCCGTTGACAAACGTGCCGTTCGTCGAGTTCATGTCCACCGCATAGCACGTCCCGTCGTCGGTCACGACCAACTGCAGGTGTATTCGGGACACACCGGCATCGCCAACAACAACATCACTCTTGGCACTCCGCCCGACCGTAATCACTCTCATCGCTCCGTTCACACGTAAAAGACCAGCACCGCCTCTCCCAAACCGATGACATCCCCATTCTTCAAGGCGGCACGTTGCACGAACTGTCCATTGACAATCACCTTGTTGGTGCTTTGTTTGTCAATAACCTCAAAGTCGGTTCCGTTGAACACAAGCTCCGCATGGTGTCTCGACACCATCTTATTGCTTAATACCAAGTCGTTGTCCTGCTCTCTCCCGACACGTGTTATCGGCTCGTTTACTTCGAATGTGAACGTGTCTGCGCCGACCCCGCATTTCAAACGCGGATACAGATTCTTTACCTCCATCAGCCGGCACAGGCGTTCCCGTTCGGCGCACCGCTCCTGCTCTTCACGTTCCTGGCGGGCCTTGCTTTCCATGTCGCTCCGGTATTGCTCCGCAGCCTTCTTGTCTTGAACGCGGCGCCGCTCCAAATCGGCCAGCTCGCGGCGGTTCGCCGCAGCATTCCGTCTTGTTTTCCAGGCAAAGACAACAAAGCCCGCAAGCAGCACAAGCAACAGAACGGCCACAACGACAACCCACATCAAATGGGCGCTTAACCAACTTTTAAGCGTGTGTGGCGGCGGCAACAGCTGTTCGCGGACCTCGGCGCCACCCACCGAAAAAGCAATCATACGCGCCTCGTCACCACACTGGGCATCGGACGTGAAAGATACCCGGTAGTCATGTCCCCGGTATCTCTTACAGAGTTGTGGATAAAGCTCTGTCAACGCCGCTTCTGCCGTAGCGGCATCCATATAGGAATTAAACGTGCCGAAAGTGCTTCGGGCAAAACCTTCCGATTCGGGAGCCACCCCTGAACGGTAATAGTATTGGAAGATATAAACGGGAATATGCAGTTGCTGTGCTTTCAGCAGTACCTGGGCCTCGGAATCCGAACCGGAACTTTTCATCGAATATCCGGCAGTGAACACGACAATCGCCTTCGGCCCCCTCAGCGGAGCCATAAGCTCCAGTCCTTCACGAATGGCCGTATACATATCAGAGCGATTGGGAAACTGCGGATAGTGCTCCGTGCTATGCCCGTAATTCTGTATGGCGGACATGATTGCGGGTTTATCCTTCGTGAACCCGTCTGTAAGGTGAAGGAGAGCCGACGAAGTGTTCTTGCGCCGATTAAAGACAGAAACGGCAAACTTATCCGTCCGGGGAATATCCGCATGACGGAAAAACCCGGACAACACCTTTTGTGTGAAATCGAATTGTCCGTAGCCGTTATGGGCCATATCCTCCCACAGGATGAGCGTTGTTTGAGGCGCCTTGTCCGTTTCGGCGGATATCTGCTTGACACGAAAAACCCTTTTCTCCCCGCCCTCTTTCAAATACCAGAAGGACGATTTCTTCAGCCCCTCGGGATTATCGCTATGGTATATAAAGGAAACCTCAGGGAATTTATTGACATTGAACCCCTGCTTGATCTTCCCTGTCTGTTGCGCGGACAGGCTTGTTGCCAGAATCAATGACAACAAGCCTGTCCATATTTTCTTGTGCCGTTTCATCAACAAATATTCATAACGGTTTATTGATTTACAGCGATGTGCGGAACTTGAAAACCGTGTTTCCCATCCGAATCACGTCACCGTCTTTCAGATAACGAGGTTCAAGTTCGATGTCCTCGTCATTGACAAATGTTCCGTGCGATGACTGGCAATCGGTCAATGAATATTTATTGGCACGGAACAGCAAGACAGCGTGTTTACCGGACATCCGGCAATCATTCACCGTAATGTTGCTGTCGGTATCACGACCGATAACATTCCGGCCTTCGTATAATTTGTAATCCACGCCAAGTTCATCCAAAGAATAGGTCACCAACCAGCCGACCAATTTCCTGACATACCGGGGCGTTTTTTTCGGTTCTCCCTGCACATTGTAATTTCGAATTTCCTCTTCCTCATCGCCAAACACCGTGCGGCTATATCCGCCAATCGGTTTTTGTCTTCCTTCCAAAACCGTTTCCTGTTCATCCATCATCATTGTTCTTGTGCCCCCTCCACACACATCAATGGTCATTGGGCGCTCGTCTTCATCACCGACAAAAACTTCTGTCTTCAATGATGTCACACTTCCCGCTTGGTTTCCGCTTTTGCAATAAGGACAACTTGTGCCCTGATAGTAATGCCCATTCGGACACTGCTTAAATTCTCCTTGCATAATACATTATTTTAGTTTCCTTACATCGCCCTCTCTTCAAAAGAGAGTGTCAATGGGGCTTATCATACTATGAACTAAAACGATATTATGTAAGCAAATCAACCATTTGCTCAACAGCAGGCGGCCTTGCGTAAATATTATTGTCCGCTATTCGGTTTTTTTACTCTCTTTTGCAATCAATTGCAATAATTTGTTTACCTTTGGGGTCGGAACAACCTCTCTTTTGAAGAGAGGTTGTCACAAACTGTTTGACCGCGCCATAGCGCTTTCAAAAAACATGTATATCTTTTGGGAAAAACATGTTCATCTTTTTCTGAAACATGTTCATCTTTTTTAAAAACGTGTTCATGTCTTTCAGGGGTTGGGGACGGGGACTATTTACAGATGGAAAGATTCCATCGAACCCACGTTAAGCTTAACCCGAATCGTGTCCTGTGAGAAAAATTCGTTTTCATTTGCTTCTGCGCCCGCCTTTCACTACCTTTGTAAAAAATATGTTGCCCCGATGTGGGGTGGCAGAAGACATGATACGGCATTAGCTTTTGCTTTTGGTTCTTGAAAATCGCCAATTGAAAGACCACAAAAGAAGTAAAGTCTATTGCTCACGCATAATGCGTGGGCTTTACTTTATGTATAATTGTGGTCAGGTGTTTGGCGATACCTCAAGGACTTATGTATAAAGGCGGCTCACGCTTTTTTCATGTCCCTATGCCTCCTCCCGGCCGGGCCGGATGATGCCGCCTCCTGTCCCCGTTCAGTCCTTGAAAATCGCCAGCTTCTGAGAATGACCGGTCCGGGTGAGTGTTCGTCCTGCATCACCCATGTCTTTATACTGTGGCCACAGGGACACTGCCACACAGGAGGAACCATGCATGAAACCCATCGGAGAACTAATCCACGACCGGATGCGCGAGCAGGGGCACACGGTGAAAGAATTTGCCCAGGCCATCGGCTACCGGCGCAACAATGCCTACCGCATCTTTAGGCAGGCCACCATCGACACGGGTCTGCTGATACGCATCTCCGTGTTCCTGCGCCACGATTTCTTTGCCTATTACAGCGAGGAATACCGCAAGCAGACGGCCGCCGACACGCATCATTTCTGATACGCGTATCCAATTAGATACGCGGATAAAACAGAATTCAACGGGGAGTAGTATAACTTTGTCCTTCAAAAAGACAAATAAAGTATTACGCTATGTTGAACAAGACTTCACGTTTTCCCGGCCTTTCCCGGGCAGGATTGTGTACGTTGAGCGCGCTCGTCCTGTGCGGCTGCTGTGCCTCGTTCCTGCTCTCGGCCTGCTCCAACGATGACGATTACGAGATTTATTCCACCCTGCACGGCCGGGTGACGGACTACGCCACGGGCGCCCCGATAGACAATGCCATCGTCACCCTCTCGCCCACCAGCCGCACGCAGCAGACCGGCACCGACGGCACCTTCACCTTCACCAACCTGGATGCCCAGACCTACACCATCACCGTGCAGAAGACCGGCTATCAGCCCAACCGCAAGACGGTGACAGCCATCAGCGGCGAGAGCGTGGAGGCCAACATCCCTCTGAGCCTCATCGAACGATAACCCCCACACACTGTATTTCCCATATGAAAAAGATTCTCTGTATCCTCATGTTCGGCCTCGTCTTCTGCTCCTGCTCTTCCGACGAAGGCGAGGAATGGTCGAAGGGCAGCATCGCGGGCAGCGTGTCCGACCGCACCACGGGCGAACCCGTGGCCACGGTGAACGTGACCCTCTCGCCCGGCGGACGCTCCACCGTCACGGGCAGCGACGGCAGCTTCTCGTTCGACGAGCTGGACCCCAGCGACTACACCATCCTCATCAGCAAGGAAGGCTACACGCCCACCACCGACAAGATTACCGTACAGGCCGGCCAACCCACCGCCGCCCATCTGCTCATCGAGCGCATACCGGCCTCCATCACGGCCGACCGCACCCTGCTGGACTTCGGCGAAGAAGTCGCCACTCTCTCCTTCCGCATCGTGAACTCGGGCTACTCCGACCTGGCTTATAAGGTGGAGAAGGGCGACTGCCCGTGGTTGAGTGTGGACCCCGAAACGGACATCCTGGGCTACGGCAAGACGGCCACCATCGTGGTGAAGATCGACCGCCAGCTGCTGGCCAGCGGAAACAACGAGGCCATGATTGTGGTACGCTCCACCAGCGGCGGCGGCAATGTGGAAGTAAAGGTGAAGGCCATCGGCGAGTACCGCGCGGCATCGGCGGTGAACACGCTGGAAGCCTCGGAGATCAGCGCTACCACAGCCCGCCTGAACGGCGAAATCATCAACGAGGGCTCCCCCGCCTACACCGAGCGCGGCTTCGTCTACGACAAGCAGCCCACGCCCACCACCACGGCCTGCATCCAGAAACTCTCGTCTCCCGTCAACAACGAGAAAAGGTATTCCTGCGCCATCGAGGGCCTCTCGCCCACACAGACCTATTATGCCAGGACCTACGTGGTGCAGAACGGCAACACCATCTACGGAAACATCATCTCGTTCACCGCATTGCAAAAGGCCACTACGCTGTCCACCTCGGCCGTCACACAGACAGGCGCCACCACGGCCACCTTCAACGCCTCCATCGCCGATGCCGGACAGCCGGCCTACACCGAGCGCGGCTTCTGCTATTCCACAAGCGGCACCCCCACCATCGCCACCAACCGCTGCCGGGTGAGCGGCTCGGGTACGGGCAACTACTCGCTGCAGGTTGAGGGGCTGGACTACCCCGTCACCTATTACGTGTGCGCCTATGCCATACAGGACGGCCAGCCGGTGTATGGCAACACGGTGACCTTCACCACCGAGTTCCGCAGCGTGGCCGTGAACACGTCGGCAGCCACGGAGGTCACAGAGAGCTCCGCCCGCCTGAACGGCACTATCAGCGACGTGGGCTCGCCCGCCTACACCCAGCGCGGCTTTGTCTACAGCAGCACCAACAGCCAGCCCACCATCGCCAACGACAAGGTGGTGCAGTTTATATCCACGCCCGGCGCCTTCCGTGAGACCCTTTCCGGCCTGCGCGAGGGCACCACATACTACGTCCGCGCCTTCGCCATGCAGGACGGCCAGTACGTCTACGGCAACACCATCACGTTCACCACCGGATCGCTGCCCGTGGTGGAGACGGGCAGCGTAAGCTCGCTCACCAAGACGGGCACCTACTTCTATCAATGGAGCGCCACGTTCAGCGGAGCAGTGACCGCCGCCGGTTCGCCCGCCTACACCGAGCGTGGTTTCGTCTACAGCAACAACGCCAACGAGCCCACCGTGGGCGGCAGCGACAAGGTGGTGGTCTCGGGCCGCGGCACCGGCGTCTTCACGGCCAACGTGGGCAACCTCTCCGATATGCAGACCTACTACGTGCGTGCCTACGTCAAGGTGGGTAACAAGTACTACTACGGCCAAAGTGTCCGCTTCTCCACCTTCTAACCCCACACATCGAATCTATTGAATCTATTATTAACCTCATAAACACACAACGATTATGAAAAAGATTATTGCAATTTCAGCCGCGGCTTTTTCCGCTTTCTTGTTTACCGCTTGCGGAACTTCAAAAGTTCAAGCCCCGTCTTCCAATGTGTCCTCCGCTTTGGGACAGCGAGTAGAACTTGATCCCGTTCAGGAATACGCTGAGATGAATCCTGCACTTCGTGACGTAGGTATCGGCCAACACTTCAAAGAGGCTACTGCAAAGAACCTGGCAGCCGCACAAGCCCGCGGTGCCTATGCAAGTGCCCTGCAAGCCGCCATTATCGCAGCCTGCGAAGAAACAAGTGTTGACCTCACGCAGTATGCCGGTGACGACGAGACAGGAAAAACCGTTTCTGATCAATCCAGCGAAAGCGGCGACCTCGTGCGCAGCATCGCGGCCGAAATTGTAAAGAACACACACACCGTAAAGTCCAGCAAAAACCTGCTCCCCAACAAGCAGTGGAAGTACTATGTATGTATTGAATTCATGGGAAATGCCGAGCAGCTCGCTGAAGATGTCGAGAAGAATTTGAAAGAGAAGATTGCTCCGCAGCAGCGTGCCAAGCTGGAACAGCGCCACGAGAAGTTTAGGCAGTCTATCCTCAAGAACCTGGGCCAAGGCAAGTAACGATGAGAATCCTCTTATTTCTATTGCTAATGCTGGCCGGTGGAGCGGCCCAAGCACAGAAGAGCACTAAAATGCGTCCGAAGTGGATAGGCAACACCCCCAAGACAGCAAACCTGCCCTTCTACTTCGTGGAAGTCCACTCCGATGCCTCGTCCACGCTGCAAGGCGCACGTGCCTCGGTAATGCAAGAGCTGACAGCAAATGTAGAGCGGACGGACAAGGTAACCGTTAAGGAAGTCTTTGAGGACAACTCAATCCAGCAGTACAACAACGGGCAAACAACCCTGCAGTCTGCCGACAAGTACCAACTAAATCTGCAGGTAGAAGGCTCTGCGCGTCCCATCTCTTCCCGACGAATCGATGAGTTTTGGACCTACAAGCAGCGAGGCGGAAGCCCCGCAGTGGACTATCGGGCTGTGTATGCAGTGGAGAGGAGCGGCGAACATGCCGACTTCTCCACCATCTCCTCCACCACCTCTTACGCCGCCCATGGCCTGTGGCGCTCCGCCATCGTGCCGGGCTGGGGACAGCTCTACAAGGGCTCGTACCTGAAAGGCGGACTCGTGATGGGAGGCAGCATAGTATTGATAGGCGGAATCATCTACACCAGCAGTATGCGTACGGACTATGCCAATAAAATAGTCAAGACGCACATTGCTGCGAACAAGCGTACCTACGCCACCAAACGCGATAACTTCACCATGGGACGCAACATCTGCATAGGTGGCCTGGCCGCACTCTACGTCTACAACCTGATAGATGCCATCGTGGCACCGGGAGCACGTCGCATCCTCGTTCACCAAAGCAACGACGGCAGACGCAGCTACAGCCTCCTGCCCACGGTGATGGAAGATAATTCCGCCGGCCTGGCCTTCAACCTTCGTTTCTGACATTATTATTTGCAATCCCGGACCCTGTTCCAGCCATGCGGTTGCTCTGCCAAATTCATGGCCACGCGTTTTTCCGCCATCACCAAGCCTCTAACCACAAGCCCACTATGAAACACATCCTTCTTCCCTTACTTTTCCTTGCCATCTGCACCTCCACGGCCCGCGCCCAGGACACGTTCGACGAATTCCGCAAGGGCGTGGAGCAGCGCTTCCGGGCGCATCGGCAGCAGGTGGAGGGCGAGTTCGATGCCTATCGCCGGCAGGTGAACGAGAGGTTTGCCGAGTTCATGCGCAAGGCCTGGGCCAACTTCACGCCCCGACCCGAGGTACCCGAGCCCAAGGACGAACAGCCCGTGCCGCCCATCGAGTTCCGCGGGGAGAAAAACGGGAAGCCCATCGAGGGAAAGCTGCAACCCATCAAGGGCCTCGTCCCCCCGCCCCTGCCCGAGCCACAGCCCCAGCCCATCGTGCCCATCGAAGAGAAAGAGCAGCAGGACAATATCCGCCAGCTGGCGTTTTTGGGCAACACGCTGCAGGTGCGTGTACCCCGCGACCACCGCTTCACGCTGCGCAACGTACGCGAGAACACCATCGCCGACGCGTGGCAGCGCCTGTCCGGGGGAGCCTTCGACAACACGCTCCGCGACCTGCTCGAAATCAGGAAAAACCATCAGTTGTGCGACTGGGCCTACCTACAACTGCTGAAGGCCTTCGCCTGCGACCTGCTGGGAGAAAAGAGCAACGAGGCCACCCTGCTCACCGCCTGGCTCTACACCCAATCCGGCTACATGATGCGACTGGCCCGCAACGGAGAGCGCCTGAGCATGCTCTATGGCAGCCGCTTCACCCTGTTCGGCCGACCCTATTATGTACTGGACGGCCAAAACTACTATGAACTGGAAGAGAGAGATGAAGAAGAACTGAGCATCTGCGACATCCGTTTCCCCAAAGAGCGCGCCCTCTCGCTCTGCATCACACAGGAGCCTGTGGTGCCGCAGGCCGCGGCCTGCGCCCGCACGCTGCAGGCCCGGGGCTTCCCCGCCATGCGCTTCACCGTGCACACAAACAAGCATCTGATTGACTTCTACAACACCTATCCCACGGGCCGCTTCGGTGCCAACGAGTGCACCCGCTGGGCCGTCTATGCCAACACACCCCTCAACACCCATACGCGCAGCGAACTCTACCCTGCCCTGCGCAAGACCCTTGAGGGCAAGACACAGGCCGAGGCTCTGACGATGCTGCTCAACTTTGTGCAGACGGCCCTCGTCTATGAGTACGACGACAAGGTGTGGGGAGGCGACCGCGCCTTCTTCCCCGAGGAGACCCTGCATTATCCCTATGCCGACTGCGAGGACCGCGCCATCCTCTTCACCCGTTTGGTGCGCGACCTGCTGCAGCTCCGCGCCGCCCTCGTCTACTATCCCGGCCATTTGGCCGCCGCCATCAAGGTAACCGATCCTGCCATCAAAGGGGATTTTCTCCTCATCAACGAAGAGCGTTATCTGGTGTGCGACCCTACCTTCATCAACGCCCCCATCGGTCGCACGATGCCCGGAATGGACAATGCCAGCGCGCAAGCCATATGCCTTGACTGAGACAACGTTACACCTTACTTGAACAAGCCGGCCATCTCACGAGGGTCGGCGCCCAGGCTCTGAGCCTTGCGGGCATCCTGCAAGGCCAGGGCACGTTTGTTGATGGCTATGTAGAGGGTGGCGCGGCTGACGTAATAGTCGGCGTTGTCGGAATCCAGTTCGATGGCTTGGTTAAGGTCGGCGAGGGCGGCCTCCCATTGATGGCGCTGCTGGTGCATGCCGCCGCGGATGGCCCAAGGCAAAGGGTCGCGGGGGAAGAGCTGCACGATGACGTCCATCTGCTCCATGGCCTCCACGGGACGGCGGTCGGCATCATTGGTCATGGCCAGACCCACCATGGCCCGCATGTTCTTCGGATCGATTCTTAAAAGATTTTCATAGTCGGTGCGAGCCGAACGGTAGTCACGCTTCTGCCCGTAGAGGTAAGCGCGGTTGAAGAGGGCCTCGGTGTTTTGGTCGTTGAGCCCAAGCACGGCGGAATAGTCTTGTATGGCGTGCTCGTTACGATTCAGGCGGAAGTTGAGGGCGGCGCGGTCCAGGAGCAACTGCTCGTTGGCGGGTTCGCGGCTGATGGCCGTGGCAAGGGTCTGCAAGGCCAGCGGTCCGTCGCCCTGCCTTTCCTGTATCTGCGCGATATAGCGGTAGATGAGGGTGTTGCCGGGTGCCGAGGGCACCAGACGCAACGCTTCGGTCAGATGCCCGGCGGCCTGGGAGAGGCTGTCCACCTGCAGCAATTCCATGGCATGCTGCACATGCCAGCGATAGAGGCTGTCGGGGGATGCGGACTGCTGCGCCCGCATGGTGAAAGGGAGAAGCCACCCGATGGCGGCTATCATCCCCACGAGGTGGCTTCTCTTCATAAAAATGTGTTTCAATTAAGCTTTGTCGATATAGTCCACAATCCATTGGCCCACCTCCCGGGTGCCGTACTTGGGAGCGCCCTCCACCTGAATCTCGGGGGTGCGCACGTTGGCATCGAGGCTGGCGTTCACGGCCCGGCGGATGAGTTTTCCTTCTTCCTTCAAATCAAAGTATTCGAAGAGCATGGCCACGGAGAGGATTTGTGCCAGGGGGTTGGCGATGTTCAGGCCCTTGCCCTGGGGCCACGAACCGTGGATAGGCTCGAAGACGGGCGTATGCTCGCCCGTGGAGGCACTGGGCAGCAGACCCATGGAACCGGTGATGCACGAGCCTTCGTCGGTGAGGATGTCGCCGAAGGTGTTCTCGGTGACCATCACATCGAAAAAGCGGGGGTCCTGGATCATGCGCATGGCGGCGTTGTCCACATACATGAAATCCGTGGTCACGTCAGGATACTCGCCCATCATCTCCTGCGCCACATGGCGCCACAGGCGCGAGCTGGCCAGCACGTTGGCCTTGTCCACCACGGTCAGGTGCTTGCGGCGCTGGCGGGCATACTGATAGGCCACGCGCAGGATGCGCTCCACCTCGGGACGCGAATAGAAATTGGTGTCGAAGGCCTCATCGGTGCCCTCCTGCTTCTGACCGAAATACATGCCGCCGGTGAGCTCGCGGATGCAGATGAAATCGGCGCCGCGCACCAGTTCGTCCTTCAGGGGGGACTTGTGTATGAGGCAGTCGAAGGTCTCCACGGGGCGGATGTTGGCGAAGAGGCCCAACTTCTTGCGCATGGCCAGCAGCCCTTGTTCGGGGCGCACCTTGGCGGTGGGGTCGTTGTCGAACTTGGGATCGCCCACAGAGGCGAACAGCACGGCGTCGGCTTCCATGCAGGTTTGGAACGTGTCTTCGGGGAAGGGGTCGCCCACCTCGTCGATGGCATGTGCGCCGCACAGGGCCTCCTTGAACGTGATGTTGTGGTTGAACTTCCGGGCGATGGCCTTGGTCACGGCCACACCCTGCTCCATAATCTCGGGGCCGATGCCATCACCGGCCAGCACTGCGATTTTCAGGTCCATAGTGTATTTTCTTTATTATATTTAATCTACCGGCAAAGTGGGGAGATTTCCGTAATCAGGCTCGATGATGTTGAGCATCTTGATCACGGCCTTGATGGCAGCCTCGGTCTGGTCGGCATCCAGGCCGCGCGTGCGGATCACACGCTCCTGCCAGTTCCAGGTGATGACGGTCTGCACCAAGGCATCCGTGCGACCGCCGGGCGGGATGCCCACCGTGTAGTTGGCCAGCCAGGGGAACTTTCTCCCTAACTTATTCTTATAGATATGACGGATAGAGCGCACGAAAGCATCAAACTGACCGTCGCCCACAGCGTTCTCCTCGTAGGTTTGTCCGTTCACCTCCAGGCGCAGACTGGCCAGGGGCTTCAGTCCGGCGGCGGTGGTCACCACATAGGAGAGCAGCTTCACGTGCTCGTCCACGGTGGCGTGTTTCAACACGTCGCTGACGATGAAGGGCAGGTCGTCCTGCGTCACCACCTCTTTCTTGTCGCCCAGCTCGATGATGCGTTCGGTCACGCGCCGCGTCTGTTCGGGTGTCAGTTCCAGCCCCAGTTCCTCCAGGTTCTTCAGGATGTTGGCCTTGCCCGAGTTCTTGCCCAGGGCATACTCGCGCTTGCGGCCGAAACGCTCGGGCATCAGGGCGTTCTGATAGAGTCCCGCCTTGTTGTCGCCGTCGGCGTGCACTCCGGCCACCTGGGTGAACACGCTGTCGCCCACGATGGGCTGGTTGGGCGGGACGGCTATGCCGGCATAGCTCTCCACCAGGCGGCTCACCTCGTTCAGGCGGCTCTCGTCGATGCCGGTGTCCATCCCCAGCTGGTCGTGGAGCACGGCCTGCACGCTGGCCAGCGAGGCGTTGCCGGCCCGCTCGCCCAACCCGTTGACGCTGGTATGCACGCCGCGGGCACCGCCCATCACGGCGGCGTGGGCGTTGGCCACGGCCAGGTCATAGTCGTTATGGGCATGGAAGTCGAAATGCGTATCGGGATAACGCCCGGTGACTTGCTTGAAATACTGCAGCGTGAGCATGGGGTTGAGCACGCCCAGCGTGTCGGGCAGCATGAAACGACGGATGCCGGTGTCGGCCAGCTCGTCGAGCATATGGAAAACGTACTCGGGCGAATCCTTCATGCCGTTGCTCCAGTCCTCGAGATAAAGGTTCACGCTGATGCCCTTCTCTTGGGCGTAGGCCACCTCGGCCTTGATGTCGGCGATGTGTTGGCCGGGCGTTTTCCTGAGCTGGCCCTCGCAATGGCGCAGGCTGCCCTTGGAAAGCAGGTTGATGCAGCGGGCGCCGGCCGCAAGTATCCAGTCCACGCTCACGTGGCGGTCCACAAAGCCCAGCACCTCGATGCTATCGAGCAGGCCGGCCTGCGCCGCCCAGCGGCAGATGCTCTTCACAGCCTCCTGCTCGCCGCTCGACACACGGGCCGAGGCCACCTCGATGCGTGGCACGCCCAGGTTCTGCAACAGGGCGCGGGCCACCATCAACTTTTCGTGGGGCATGAAGCTCACGCCGCTGGTCTGTTCGCCGTCGCGCAGCGTGGTGTCCATTATCTCAATCATGGGCAGCAGCTTATTTTTGTTCGTAAGCCTCGATCTTGTCGGTGTGCGAAAGCAGGAAGTCGATGTCGTCGAAGGCGTTCATCAGGCAGTGTTTCTTGTAGCTGTTCAGCTCGAAGCGCTCGCTGTGGCCGGTGGCCAGGTTGGTCACCGTCTGGTTGGGCACGTCCACCTTCACCTGTGCCTCGGGGTTCCGCTCCACGGTCTCGAACAATTCCTGCTGAAACTCCGGGCTCACCTTCACGGGCAGCACGAAGCAGTTGAGCAGGTTGTTGCGGTGGATGTCGGCAAAACTGCTGCTGATGACCACGCGCACGCCATAGCCTGCGATGGCCCAGGCAGCATGTTCGCGGGAAGAGCCGCTGCCCCAGTTGGCTCCGCCGATGATGATTTCGTGGATGCCGGGCGCGGGAGCCTGACGGTATTGGGGCTGGTTCATCACGAAGTCCTCCACCTCGCGGCCCTCGGCGTCGTAGCGCAGGTCGTGCATGAAGGCGTCGCCGAAGAACTTGGGGTCGCGTGTGGTGCTGGCCAAGTAGCGTGCGGGGATGATGAGGTCGGTGTTGCAGTTGTCGATGCGTATGGGCACGCAGGTGCTCTGTATGATGTCGAATTTCTGTTTCATCTTTGCTTACTTGTTAATCAGTTCGCGGGGATCGGTGATTCTGCCTGTGACGGCGGCAGCGGCCACGGTCAGGGGGCTGGCCAGGATGGTGCGTGCGCCGGGGCCTTGCCGGCCCACGAAGTTGCGGTTGCTGGTGCTGATGCTCAGCTTGCCGGCGGGCACCTTGTCGGGGTTCATGGCCAGACAGCTGCTGCACGAGGGCAGGCGAAGCTCGAAGCCGGCCTCATAAAGCACCTTGTCGATGCCCTCGGCCACGATCTGCCGGCGCACCAGCCATGAGCCGGGCACCAGCCAGGCCACCACGCCCGGGGCCTTCTTCCTGCCCTTCACCACGGAGGCGAAGGCGCGGAAGTCCTCGATGCGCCCGTTGGTGCAGGCTCCCAGGAACACATAGTCCACGGGATGGCCCAGCAGGGTCTCGCCGGGGCTGAACTGCATATAGTCCAACTGGCTCTGCAGCTGGCCGCGTTCCTGCTCGGGCGTCTCCTCCATCGTGGGCACATGGCCTCCGATGGCGATGCCGGCACCGGGGTTGGTGCCGTAGGTGATGCGGGGCTCGATGTCCTCGGCACGGTAGGTGACCTCCTTGTCGAACACGGCATCGGGGTCGCTCTTCAACTGCTTCCACTGCTCCACGGCCTCGTCCCACGCCTTGCCCTTGGGCGCATATTCGCGTCCCTTGAGATAGTCGAAGGTAATCTGGTCGGGAGCGATGATGCCGGCACGCGAACCCATCTCGATGCTCAGGTTGGAGAGCGTCAGGCGCCCCTCCATGCTCATGTTGCGGATGGTGGAGCCGGCATATTCCACCACATAGCCCGTGGCGCCGCCGGTGGTCATCCGGGCCATGATATAGAGGGCCACATCCTTGGCCGTCACGCCGGGCTGCAGCTCGCCCTCGATGTTTATCCTCATGCTCTTGGGCTTACTCTGCAGGATGCACTGCGAGGCCAGCACCTGGGCCACCTCGCTGGTGCCGATGCCCATGGCCAGGGCACCCACGGCACCATGGGTGCTGGTGTGGGAGTCGCCGCACACGATGGTCATGCCGGGCAGCGAGAGTGCCTTCTCGGGACCCACGACGTGGATGATGCCGTTGTCCTTGGTGCCCATGGCGAAGTGGGTGATGCCGAACTGCTCGCAGTTGGCCTTCAGCGTCTCCACCTGCTTGCGCCCCACGGGGTCGTCGATGCGTTGCTGCTGGTCGCTGGGCGTGTTGTGGTCGGGCATGGCAAAGATGCGCTCGGGGCGCAGCACGCCGATGCCTTTGTCGCGCAGGGTGTCGAAAGCCTGGGGCGAGGTGACCTCGTGCATATACAGGCGGTCGATATAGAGTTGGGTGGGACCGTCCTCCACGTTCTGAACCACGTGGGCATCCCAAATCTTGTCGAAGAGTGTGTTCATATTATATATAATGTACGCACGTACCTTAAATGAATTACTTAAACTTGTTGATGCAGTCGATGTAGGCCTCCACGCTGGCCGTCACGATGTCGGTGTTGGCCCCGAAGCCATAATACAGGCGGCCGTCATACTCCACCTGCATGTGCACCTTGCCCATGTCGTCCGAACCCTTGGAGATGGCCTGTATGGTGAACTCCTTCAGCGTCATCTCGCGCTTGATGATTACCTTCAGCGCACGGATGGCGGCATCCACGGGTCCGTTGCCCATGCTGGAAGCCTCGAACAGTTCCTTGCCGACGAGCAGGCCGATGCTGGCCACGGAGCGCACGCCCTTGCCGGTGGTCACCTGCAGGTAGCTCAACTTCACATTGTGCTGGGCGCTGCGGTCGGCGCCGGCCAACACCAGCAGGTCGTCGTCCGTCACCTCCTTCTTCTTGTCGGCCAGGGCCAGGAAGTCCTGGTAGAGCCGGTCGAGCCGCTCGGCGCTCACCTCCACGCCGTTCACCTCCAGGCGGTGCTTCAGGGCGGCGTGCCCGCTGCGGGCCGTCAGCACGATGGCGTTGTCGTCGATGCCCACGGTCTTGGGGTCCATGATCTCATAGGTGGAGGCGTTCTTCAGCACACCGTCCTGGTGGATGCCGCTGGAGTGGGCAAACGCGTTCTTGCCCACCACGGCCTTGTTGGGCTGCACGGGCATGTTCATCAGCGAGCTGACCAGGCGGCTGGTGGGATAGATCTTCGTGGTGTTGATGTTGGTGTCGATGCCCAGGTCGGGATGGGTCTTGAAAATCATGGCCACCTCCTCCAGCGAGGTGTTGCCCGCCCGTTCGCCGATACCGTTGATGGTCACCTCCACCTGGCGTGCGCCACCCAGCACACCGGCCACGGTGTTGGCCGTGGCCATGCCCAGGTCGTTGTGGCAGTGGGTGGAGAGGATGCTGCGGCCGGCCGCGAAGGCATCGACATGCTCATAGAGGTAGGCAATCTTCTCCTGATATTCGCCGGGCAGGCGGAAACCGGTGGTGTCGGGGATGTTGCACACCGTGGCGCCCGCCTTCGTCACCGCATCGATCACGCGGGCCAGATACTCGTTGTCCGTGCGGCCTGCGTCCTCGGCGTAGAACTCCACATCCTCCACATAGCGCTTGGCATACTTCACGGCACGCACGGCACGCTCGATAATCTCCTCGGGCGTGGAGTTGAACTTATAGCGGATATGGCTCTCGCTGGTGCCTATGCCTGTGTGGATGCGCTTGCGCTTGGCATACTGCAGCGCCTCGGCAGCCGCGTCGATGTCCTTCTCCACGGCGCGTGTCAGGGCACAGATGGTGGGCCAGGTCACGGCCTTGGATATTTCCACTACGGAATTGAAATCCCCGGGGCTGGAGACGGGGAAGCCCGCCTCGATCACGTCCACTCCCAAGGCCTCCAGCTGGCGGGCCACCTGAATCTTCTCCACGGTGTTCAGCTGGCAGCCGGGCACCTGTTCGCCGTCGCGCAGCGTGGTGTCAAATATGTACAGTCTGTCGCTCATAGCATCAAAAATGTCTTTTTGGTTTCACTTTTGGGCAAAGATACATAAAAAAGTATTATCCATCATCCCTTTTGCTTACAAAAACACTTATCCCAACAAGTCCGGCTTCATTTTTGAAACTCACCCGCCACGCTGCAAGCGCAGGCAATCGATGTCGGGCATGGGCGCGGAGTCGTTGGCCAGGCTGATGGTGTTGCGGCCCCGCTTCAGCCTCACCACCAGCTCCACCTCGGCCGGTTGGCCGCCGGAGCCGGCAGGCAGGTGCAGCAACAGAGGCTCGCCGCCGTTGATGCGGAGCAGGGCCTCGCGCTCCTCCGCCGCCACGTAGCGCAGGGTCAGCCGGTAGCGTCCCCCACGGGCGTAGACGTCGCGCCACTCGATGTGGTTGCCGGGCCGGCCTCCCAGCCACGCGGCCTTGGCACCGCCCGAACAGCCGTCCGCCCGCTCGGGCACGGCATAGCCCATGCGCGGGTTAAGCCCGATATTCTGGTAACCGCCCAGCCAGGCCGTCTCGGCCTCGTAGAGCGTGCGCTCGGCACGCCCCCGGCCACGGAGACGGAAGATGCGGGTGTCGTGGGCGGAGATGCTGACGGTGAGCGTGTCGGTGACGGCGGGCAGGTCTGCATGGGTGAAAAGGTCGCGCACGCCGACCGGCCCTGTCAGCTCCACATCGCTCATCCTGAGGGTGAAGGTGCGGGTGCTGTCGCTCAGGTTGCAGAGAGCCACAGCCCGCGTGCGCCCGTTCAGCCGATCCACGTCCTTCACATAAAGGCTGACGCCGTCCTCCTCCCTCACGAAGCGTGCCTGCTGGCGGGGCGCACGTTGGTTCAGGCCGACAAGCTCGCGGTTGGTGATCAGTTTGAGCGAGGCGGGCGGTATGGCCGTCAGGTCACAGCCGATGAGCAGGGGCGAACACATCATGCACCACATACCGAAGTGGGTGCGCTCCTCGGCGGCAGAAAGCCCGCGGCCTATCTCCAGCATATCCATGTCGTTGTACGCCCCGTCGGCGGCATAGGCCGAGAGGTAGCGGTTGGCCCGGATGATACGCTTGACGGAAGCCCAGTTCGGCGCGATGTCGGCGGCGATGCGCCACGAGGAGGCCACCTCGCCGACCCACGTGCCGGGGAAGGCCCAGCGGCAGACGTTGAGGCGCACGTCGCGGCGACCGGTGGCGTCCACGGCGCGGCGGATGGCGGTATAGCGCTCGCGCTCGTCCAGGCGCAGCTGCTCGCTGTTCTGTCCGGGGTCGCCCCCGCAGAAGTCCACCTTGATGAAGTCGAAGCCCAGGCGGCGGAAGAAGAAGTCGGCATCCGCGTCGTCGTGGCCATAGAGACCCACGCCGCGTGCGATGGTGTCGGCATCCCAGAAGTTGCCGCAGGTGTTGCGCCCGGCATCGGAGTAGATGCCGGCCTTGAAGCCGAGCCGGTGGATATGGTCCGCCACGGGCTTCAGTCCCCGGGGAAAGCGTGTGGGATGGATGAGCAGGGTGCCGTTGGCGGAGCGTCCGCCGAAGTAGCCGTCGTCGATGTTGATGTAGGTGTATCCCACCCTGTCCAGCCCCAGCTCGCGCATGGCATCGGCCTGGCGGCAGATGAGCGAGTCGGAGATGTTCACGCGATAGGTGTTCCACGAGCTCCACCCCATGACGGGCGGTTCGCCGGCCCAAACGGCCAGGGGCAGCAAGGCCGGCAACAAACGTTTCAGGTTCATGATCATCAGACAAAAGTTTTTCGGGTTTTCAAAGGCAAAGATAAGGAATTTCGGACTTCCGAAAAAACGCCACGGTGAACAGAGTAAAACATCGCGGTGAATGAAGCGAAACACCGCGATGTTTTTTTAAAACGCCGCGGTGTTTTTTTCGCTAATAAAAGAAGGGAGCTGTATCAAAATCAATTCCTGCCATATCGTTCCCGTTTATTCCCAATCGTCCCACATCGAAGAATGGTCTTCCTCTTCGCGGGAAAGCTCAACGAAACCGTCGTCGGCCTTTCCGCCCACATCCAGGCCGTCGCCCGGGCTTGTGGCCAACAGAGATTCCGTGTGACAGGCTATGGGCGTGCTCTCGGGTATGATATATTTCCTTTTCATGTCAGTCGTTTGTAAGGTTACTTGATAGAAGGTTGGCTTACCATGCGTTTCTCGCCGTTGACGATGTACAGGCCGGGCTGCGTGATGCGACCGATGCGGCGCCCGTGCATGTCATGGATGACGGCATCGGCAGGAAGCCCGGCCCCTACGCCATCGACACCCGTCTGCACGAAGTCGAAGTGGAAGGCCGACACCTGCAGGCTGCCTGTGGCAATCGGCATATAGATCTTGTTGGCCGACACCTTGAAATAGCCGCCGTTGTCGGTGTTGGCGTTATCCTCTGCGATGTTGCCCTCGCTGCCGTATTGCAGCCAAGCCTGATAGAGGCCTACCTTACCGTCCTTCACGCCGAACAGATAGTAGTTCGTGTCCGTTTCGCCTTGCTTGTAACTCACCACGGAAGAGCCATTCAGCAGGTTGTCGCTAACGTCGGCGGCCGTTTCCGCAGCATAGTGCATCTCATACGGACCTGCGTTGCCATAGAGGACGACACCCGTGTGGGCGGGGATGACCCCGGTGATTTCCGTAAGCGTGGCATGACCGGAGGTCTCGCCTGTCTGCCCGGTGGCTTCACCCTCCCTGACATAGAAGGCACGCAGTCCCTCGGGAAGGGTTACGGGATAGGCGGAATAGAAGCCGGCATACTGATAATCGGTAAGCGTCACACGCTGGAACACGGATTCCACATCGTCCACCTTCTCCACCAGCCAGGCGGCGTTGGTGTTCTTCGCATCACTGCTGTTGTTGGTCCGGATATTCCCGTAACCGGACAGGGCGTACATGGAATTTCCGTTCACCTTGACTACGAGCTGGCCGTCGCCTACCGGCTTGAAGGTCACGTTCTGGCCGGTGGCCTCGGTGTGGAAGGGCATTCCCGAAGTGGCGTACATGCCGGTGTGCAGGTTCTGCATCAGGAAAGTGCCGTCGCCGTTGTCGGTGAACTGCCACAGGGTGCGTCCGTCCGCCGGTGTCAGGCTCTTGTCATACCTCATCCTGCATGCGCTTTCTATTTCGGCATAGGCCAAAGCGTCCGTGCAATCGCCGCCGGTGGCGGATGCGTTGCGCAAGGTGTAGAAGGCTCCGGCTTCGGGAGTGTTGGGGCTCAAAGCCTCGTTGGCGGCCTTCAGGTCGTCGTAAGCCCGGGTGTAGGCCTCGTCGGCTGCATTGTGAACGTGCAGCAGGTCGCCGGCCTGCCGATAGGCGGCCTCGTAAGCGGCGGCGGGAGCTGAGGGATAGTATCCGATGGCGGTCTCATGCACGGACGTCTCGGGGAGGGCGTTGTCCGTGGCGCTCAAATCCACCTTCGTTTCGTTGCTGAAATAATCATAGAGCTGCTCGTAGGCTTCACTGCCGCACAGGCGGAACTTGAAGTTCGAGCCGCCGTCGGTGGTATGGTCGTCATTGTAGAAGCCCATGTTGTTCGCGACACCGCCATGATTGCTCATATAGAAGGTGGTGCCGTTGTTGTCGGCCGTGATGTTGTACCAGTCCCCGGCCGAAGGCACGATCTGCCATTCGTTGGTGCCACAGGCGGCATCGGGAGCCAGGGAGATGATCTTGCCCGCCCCTTCTGCAAAGTCGGTGGGTATGCAACCCACCACCAGTTCGGGAGTGGCCCGGCAGACGATGCGCACCTTGGGCGCCTCACTTCCTTTTACGAAATACCACATCTGGCGGTCGTTCCCCGCCTCGTCATACGCCGTAAGCTTGATCTTGTTTTCCGAGCCTTCGGCGGCGGTGCGGCTCTGGAACACAGGATAGCCGCTGCGGTTGATGATGATGTTGTAGCAGGCGGGGGCGGAAGTGTCGGCGGTCAGCATCACGGGCACAGCCGCATAGTCGGTGGCCGTCTGCAGGCGCTCCTTCGCCTCGGCCAGCGAGGCGATGGCCGCGATGATGTCCTCTTCGGTCAGCTCGTCCCGGTTGCAAACACTCTGAGCCTCGTCCTTCGCAGTCTTCATCTCACCTATCAAAGCAGCGGTGAGGTTCACGGAATTGGGGTTGGCTCCACGCACGTCCTCCGCATTCAGGATTGCCGCGCCGAAGTCGTCGATGATGAGCTGCAGGGTGCGCCGGGAGCACATGACCTCGTGCAGTGCCCCGTATGCCTTGGCCAGCTCTTCCTTGGCCGCCGTCAGCTGTTCGGGGTCTGTCGCCAGACCGATGGCGGTGAGGGCGGCGACGCGTGCCTTTTCGGTGGCAATCAGCAGGTCCCCGGTCACGTCGGGGTTGACGGATGTCACCACGGCATTATAATAAGGTGCGCCCTCCATGCCGAACTCGGACATGTAGAACCAATTCTGACCGCCACAGGTCTTGGTCACGCGGAAACGGATGTAGGGATAGCGCGTGTTCGTGCTGCCCAGCAGCAGGGACCTGTAGGTGCCTCCGTAAGCCGATGCCGAATTGACGGGCATCGGATTGAGCGGGTCGTCCTTGGTGAGCGTGGCGATGGCGGTGTAGGTGCCGTCAGCCTCGTCCGAGCCTTCCACCACAATCGTGGCAGGATTGCCCTTGCTGACATTGAAGTTGCGGTTGGTGTAGGTGAACGAGAATTGCCCTATGCCCTCCTCGCCCATGTAAACGCGCAGATAGTGATTACCGCCTGTCGTGCCGCTATAGTCGGTGTGCAGATACGTGTTGATGTTTCCGTCCAGCAGGTGGTAGCCGTCCTCGCCCGGTTCGCTGTAGTCTGCGTTGCTCGACGCGGTGTAGGGGGCGTTGCACCACAGATAGCCCGTGGCAGCGGCATCCGTGCTCTGCAAGGGGATGGCCGGCGTCAGCTTCTCCACGGTGCCGCACTCGGCAATCAGGGCCTGCGTCCTGTCGGCAAGCTCCTGCAGTTCCCTGCGTGCGGCCTCCAGTCCGGCATTGGCAACAGCCCGGTACACCTCCGACAGAGTTTGATAATACGCCTGCATTTGTGCCGCGAGGGCCTCCACCTCACCGGCATCGGTGTAGGTGTTGTCCAGCGCATCGCCGATGGCGTTGGCTATTTCAATGACCTGCTCCTCGGTCAGGTCGCCGGCATATTCACTGCCGATGGCATTTACCTTGCTGTTCAGGCGCGTTATGCCCAGCTCGGCCAGTCCGAAATAAGGATAGCTGCCCCAGTTGCCGCCGGTTGCCCGGGTAACCTGCAGGCGGATGAAGCGATAGGGCGTGCCTGCCGTGCCTATTTCTCCCGAGGTGTATGCCTGCCCTTTGGCCACGGGCAGGGGATTGTCGGCATCATCGGACGAGAGAGTTGCCAGAGTCGTGAAATCGACAGGCACGTCGTCAGCGGTCACGTTGGTCACCTGCACCACCACGGTTTGGGGGGCATCCACATTCCATGCGGACAGGGGCAACGTCTGCCAGCTGAGGGTGAAGTTGTCGAGGCCTTCGTCCACACAGTCTATCTGGATATAATGGGGCTCGGCAACGGCACCGCTACCGGTCCAGTTGGTGTGGAAATAGGTTTCGGCATTGCCGTCGACCAGCAGTTCGGTTCCGTGTCCCTGCTCGGTGGCGTTGGAGGTGATGCGCAGCAGGCTCATGTCCTGCCGGCCCTTCACCTTCACGTCGGCCATGCGGTCCATCAGTTCCCGGGTCTGTGCGGCCAGGGTCTGCAGGCGCGACACCCCTGCGGACAGGGCGTCTTCCTCGGCCACCTCGAACGTCCACAGGGAGTTGCCGTCGTTGCCGCCCCAGGTGATGACCTTGCTTGACCCGCCGTCGGCGTTCATGTATCTCTTGGCGTCGGCGGAATAGATGTTGAAGGTTCCCACGCCGTAGGCCGTAAGGCTGAAAGCGTACTTGGCGCTGCCGCAGGCAAACTGCAGGCCGTTCTTCTCGTTCTCGCTCACGTTCACCACATAAAGCTCATCGCCCGCATGGTTCTTCAGGTAATACTTCCCGTCCTCTCCGGCCTGTTCCAAGGTCCACATATAGGCAGCCTTGTCCTCGGGAAGCGTAGCGGAGGTCATGATCGTATGGGTGGTGGCTCCGTCGCCGTCCGTCGCGGCGTCCACATACATGTACTGGCCGCTTTTCCCTTCCGAACGGATGTAATACTTGTTTCCGCATACCAGGGGCACGGTGGCATAGGCGTCGGCCAGCAGGGCCTCGTAGGCCTTGCGCAGGGCCGTGTAGGTTTCCACATATTTCGTCACATCGCCGGCGGCATACACGGTCTTGGCCGTCTGATACATGTCAGCGAGCGCGACATAAGTATCCCCGTTGCCCTTGTAGCGGCCGGCATGGGTATAGGCATCGCCGCTTTCTCCGCCGTCGTCGGTCTTCCTGGCCAGCTCGGCGGCCACGGTCTCGAGCATGCCCTTCAGCAGGCTGAGCGAAGCCGAGGCGGGGTCATACGCCACTTCTTGCGGCTCACCGACCAGGGGCAGCGATTGGATGGTGGCCGTGCCCTTGGCTATGGCCAGCTTCGTGGCGTCGTTGACGGGGAACGAATAGTCGGACGAGAAGGAGAGCAGCTTGCCGTCCTCGTCGTAAATCAGGAAGCCGAGGCCGCCGGTGGCGCCGCTTAAGGTGGCTTGCCCGTCGGTCACCGTCAGGCTGTAGTCTCCGCTTATATCGGAGGTCTCCGTGCCGTCGAACACGGTGACGCTGCCCAGGTCGGAGAAGGTGCGGCCGTCCCACAGTTTTCTGTCGGTCACGCCGTCGTGGCTCTTGTACGTCGCGCCGGCGGTGTAGTCGTTGATGAAGAGGACGTTGGTGTTCACGGGGTAGTTCTTGGCCTTCACATAGGCTATGGCCGCGTCTATGTCCTCCCGGGTCTGGGTGTACTCGGCACTGCTGTAGTCGCCCACGAAGCGGTGGTCCATCACCTCGAAGAAGCCGTAGGCACGGAAGAACTCGGTCAGGTCCTCGCCAGCGGCCTCACACACCTTCTTATAGAAGTGGAGCAGGCTGGTGTTGCCCGACTGGTTGTATTCGATGGTCATCGGGTCGCGGCGCAGCATCTCCATCAGGGTGGGATAGAACCTGGTGTTCTTGCCCGCCAGGTGGTAGTACAGCCACAGCTTGTAGTACATGTGGGTCTGCGCCCAGATGTTGTTGGTGAAGAAGTCGTGGGGCGTCCGGTTATAGGCCTTGAGCACCTCGGTCAGGTCGCCCTCGCCTCCGTTCACGCGGCTGGTGCCGCGGCCGTCATACCATACGGCCACGTTGGCATACAGGTTGTTGGTCACCTCGGTCAGTCCGCGCATGTTGAAGGGCCCCTGGTGCTGGTGGCCTATCTCGTGGCCGGGTCCCCAGGTGACTCCTCCGGCGCTGTTCGGGTCCGTCATCTCGCCGATGATGCTGCCCAGGGTGTTGTAGTGGTAGTTGGAGCTGGTCCAGCCGCCGGACATGTAGCCGCTGTTGTTGCTGATGGCCAGGCCGTGCATCCGGTAGTGCCGGCTGTAGTCGCAGCCGAAACCTCCGTCTTCGCCCGTATAGGTGAAGATGTCGTGCTTCGATTCGTCCCAGGCATGGAAGCGGGCGTTGGCCTCGGCCATCTCCTCCTTGCCCGGCAGGCCCATCACCAGACGTTCGCTCAGCATGACGCGGTCCCAGCGTTCGAGCCAGTCGGAGATGCGGATGCGGCGCGTGCCGTCGGCGTTCCGGTTGAACCAATGGCTTGTGCTGAACTCGGGATGATTGCTTTCGGGGCTTTCATAATAGAACTGGAACACCATGTACTTGCCCAGGATGGTGAGGTCGGGCAGCACGTTGCGTGCGGCATAGTAGTCCCAGTCGGCCTCGTTGTCGCCCTTGGGGTAAACGTTGTTGGCCTGCAGCAGGTTCGGGTTCGCGGCGGTCGGGGTGCCGTCGGCCTTGGTCAGCGTGGTGGCAAGGCTTGCCACGTTGTTCCCCTCGTCGCAGCCCTTGGTGGCCGCGTCGTGGGCCCACAGGTCGTCGCCCACGGCGTTGAAGTATCCGTTGATGCAGCCGCCCTCGATATGTATCTTCAGGTCGGGGAACTGCGTCAGGTCGTATTGGGTCTTGTTGGTTGTCCCGTCCCAGGCCTTGAGCGTGGGCACGGTATAGTAGATGCAGGTCCACATCTTCTCCTTCCAATAGGGGATGATGTTCAGGCCCCGGTGCAGCTCCACGCCGTCGTTGTAGTTGCCGGCCTGGCCGTGGCCCTCGTAGGAGCCCAGGTAGAGCGATGCCCCGGCCGGCACCTCGTCGTCCACCATCACATAGATCAGGTCGCCGTCGTTGGCAAAGATGCCCGTGGGGTTGTTCAGGTTGGTGTGGATGTTTATCCTCAGGGCGGCGTTGGTGCACTCGCGCTCGGTGTAGGGCTCGTACATCTGCACGCGGAAGCGCCGGGCATAGTCGCCGTCCCAGGCCAGGGCCTCGTCGCCCGAATAATGGGGTTCCCTCCAGGCCTCGTCCACCGACGCGCCCCGGCTCACCCGCCATATCTTCTTCACCATCGCCCGCAAGGCCGAGGGCAGCGCCCGGTAGTTGGCGTCGGCCTCCAGGGCCGTCTCGCCCATGGACGCATACGTGCCGCCGAGCGCGGTGCAGGCCTTGTCGGTGAAGATGGCGTCGAGGGCGGCCTGATAGCCGGCCTTTGTGTCATCCGAGGGCGGGAAACCGCTCACCTCCGCCCAGTTGCTTGCCAGCCACGCTGCGGTGATGGCCTCGCCGGCCACCTGCGTCACCTCGGTGATGGTCCACTGCGTGGCGGCGGCATCGGAAGACCATCCCACGATGTTGCGCGAGGCATCGCAGTGCATCTTGTTCAAGCCCCCGGCGGAGGTGTTGGTGCTGAGCGTGTACTTGCCCTCTTGGGGCTCCTGCAGGTAGAGGAAGGTGTTGGCGGCGGAGCCGTCGTCCACCAGTTTCCACTGCACATTGCCGCCGCCCTGCATGTACCTGCCGGTACGCAGGCTGCGCAAACGGTAGGTGGTGTTGCTGCCGGAGTCCGTCCGGGTGTCGACATACCACAGCTGTGTCTTGGAGTTCTCCATCGTCATGCCGGCTCCCACGGTGGTCAGCGAACCGGCACAGAGGGAATAACCGGGGTACGCCACGTTGACGAAGCGGTACACCTTCCCCTGCTCAAGCGGAGCCGAGGCACTTGAAACAGAGAAACCCAGAATCGCAATCAGGAAGCATCCGAGCTTCGCGAAACACGAGTTTTTCATATACATTATAAATTAAATTTAAATTGAAGGGTTATTGTTTTTCAGTCTGACAGGTTAATCTATGGAACTGCAGAGCCGTTTTTCATGGCGCGACGGCTCTGTCTCAAAAAAAATGCGATCACAAGAAGTCTAAACCTTTCATGGCGTGTCTTTCATGTTTACCGGTTAAATCCGGCACAAATATAGTGAATATAAACAATTTTACCGCTGGCGGGATTATTTTTTTAAAAAAACGCCCCCCCGTAGCTGCGGTTCGGAAAAAACATCAACACGTTTTTCAAAAACATGAACATCTTTTTGAAAAACATGAACATGTTTCGCCCCGTTCTTTGCGATGTGCTTTTTCATGGATTCGGCAGCACTTTTTCTGCGTTTTCATTTGCTTCTGCGCCCGCCTTTCGCTACTCTGGCTTCGCCGAAAGTAGGATGCGGCTCGGCAAAACCAAATAAAAACTGCGTTTTCATTTGCTTCTGCGCTCGCCTTTCGCTACCTTTGCAAAAATTTCCATACATTATATATTATGACTGACAAAAAAACCATCAAGCGAGCGCTGGTGAGCGTGTTCCATAAGGACGGGCTGGACGACATCCTGCGCACACTGCACCGGCAGGGCGTGGAGCTGCTGAGCACCGGCGGCACACAGCACTTCATCGAAAGCCTGGGCATCCCCTGCCAGGCCGTGGAAAACGTGACCACCTATCCCAGCATCCTGGGCGGGCGCGTGAAAACCCTCCACCCCAAAATCTTCGGAGGCATCCTGGGACGCCGCACCCTGGCCGAGGACCAGCAGCAGATGGCACAATACGACATCCCCGAAATCGACCTGGTGATCGTGGACCTCTACCCCTTTGAGCAGACCGTGGAGAGCGGCGCGTCCCAGACCGACATCATCGAGAAGATAGACATCGGCGGCATCAGCCTCATCCGCGCCGCCGCCAAGAACTTCAACGACGTGGTGATCGTGCCCTCGAAAGCACAGTACGCCACCCTGCTCGACATCCTCAAAGAGCAGGGACCCGAGACCACCCTGGAACAGCGCCGCCGCCTGGCCACCGAGGCCTTCGGCGTGAGCAGCCACTATGACACCGCCATCAACGCATGGTTCAAACAAGCCTAAAGAAAAACACACACTGACCTATGGGATGGTTATCTAACTTCTTCTCCCTGAGCAAGGAATTTGCCATGGACCTGGGCACCGCCAACACCATCATCATCCACAACGACCAGATTGTGGTGGACGAACCCTCGGTGGTGGCTCTCAACGTGCGCTCCGAACAGATGGAGGCCGTGGGAGAGCGTGCCAAACAGATGCACGAGAAAACCAACAAGGAGATACGCACCGTGCGCCCCCTGCACGAGGGTGTCATCGCCGACTTCCAGGCCTGCGAGCAGCTTATCCGCGGCCTGATCAACATGGCCCACCCCGGCCGCAGCATCTTCAGCCCCACGCTGAAGATGGTCATCGGCGTGCCCAGCGGCAGCACCGAGGTGGAGCTGCGTGCCGTGCGCGACAGTGCCGAGAAGGCCGGCGTGCGTGAGGTGCACCTCATCCACGAGCCCATGGCCGCCGCACTGGGCATCGGACTGGACGTGCTGGCACCCGAGGGCAACATGGTGGTGGACATCGGCGGCGGAAGCACCGAAATCGCCGTCATCTCGCTCGGAGGCATCGTGGTGAACAAGAGCCAGCGCATAGCCGGCGACGAGCTGACCAGCAACATACAGGAGCACATGAGCCGCCAGCACAACATGAAGGTGAGCGAGCGCATGGCCGAGCGCATCAAGATACACGTGGGCTCGGCACTCAGCGACCTGGGCGACCAGGCCCCCGAAGACTATGTGGTGGACGGGCCCAACAAAATCACCGCACTGCCCATGAAGGTGAGCGTCTGCTACCAGGAGGTGGCACACAGCATCGAGAAAACCATCAACACGCTGGAGACCGCCATCCTGCAGGCTCTGGAAGAGACACCGCCCGAGCTGTATGCCGACATCATGAAGAACGGCATCTGGCTGAGCGGAGGCGGAGCCTTGCTGCGCGGACTGGACCGCCGACTGACCGAAAAGCTCAACATCCCGTTCCACGTGGCCGACGACCCCCTGCACTGCGTGGCCAAGGGCACGGGCATCGCACTCAAGCACATCGACGAGTTCCAGATCTTTCTGATGTAACCCCCTCCCGAGGCAGCGGTGCGACAGTTTCTCGACACACTGAAAAAATACATGCACTGGGCTTGCTTCCTCCTGCTGGAGGGAGTAAGCCTGGTGCTCTTGTTCCGTTTCAACCCCTACCAACGGAGCGTGTGGTTCGGCAAGGCCACACGCGTGGCCGGCACCATGGCCGACGTGAGCCACCGCGTGCAGAGCCACATGCACCTGGGAGAGGAGAACCAACGGCTCATGATAGAAAACCTGAGGCTGCAGCGCGAGCGCGAGCAGTGGCGCCGCCGGCAGACACAGGCACCGGCAGACACGGCCATCGCCGGGCTGATGGCCGAGGCCGACAGCAGCGACAACACCTGCAGGCTCATCCCCGCCCGCGTGGTGGACAACAGCATCCGACAAAGCGACAACCTCATCGTCATCGACCGCGGCTCCGACCACGGCGTACGGCCCGAGATGGGCGTGGTGTGCGGCACAGGCGTCGTGGGCATCGTGGGCCAGGTGAGCCCGCGCTTCAGCGTGGTCATCCCCGTGCTCAACCGCCACAGCAGCATCAGCTGCCGGCTGGCACGGACCAACTACTTCGGCTATCTGAGATGGCACGGGGGCGACGTGAGGAAAGCCGTGGTGGAGGACGTGCCGCGACACGCCACCGTCAAGCGCGGAGACCGCGTGGAGACCAGCGGCTTCAGCAACGTGTTCCCCGGAGGCATCACGCTGGGCACCGTGGAAAGCGTGGGCAACTCGAAGGACGGGCTGGCCTATGAACTGACCGTCAGGCTCACGGCAGACCTGGCCTGTGTGGAACAGGTGGCCGTGGTGGACGGCACCCGGCGCGACGAAATAGCCCGCCTCAGGCAGGAAGCCGAGGAGGCACTGGAGGGTAAGAAAAAGAAGAAGAGATAACCTGCATAATAAGGTACGACACGTCCCTACTGCGTGGCAGAGAAAAACTCAAATCAGAAGGAAAAAGAATGCTGACAACCGAACTTAAATACCTTTGGCAGATGACCCTGCTGGCCGTGCTCCAGGCAACCGTGTTCAACCACTTCCACCTGCTGGGTCTGGCCACACCCGTCATCACCCCCCTCTTCCTGCTCCTCCTGCCCCTGAACGAGGGGCGCACCACCACCCTGCTGAGGGCCTTCGCCCTGGGCATCCTCACAGACTATATCGGCGGCACGCCGGGGCTGAACAGCGCGGCACTGGTGGCCACGGCCATGGTGAGGCCTGCCCTGCTCACCCTGTTCGTGCCCCGCGAGCACGAAGACGACTTCGTGCCCTCCTACCGCACCATGGGCGTGCGCAAGCACATCAGCCTGATGATTGCCGTGGTGCTGGTGCACCACACCCTCTACTTCGCCCTCGAATCCATGAACTACTTCACCCGGGCCACCCTGCTGCTGAGCCTCGGACTGAGCATCGCGGTATCGATCGTCGTGATGATGGCCGTCGACACGATGCGCGACCGGAAGAAACTGCGGGAATCATGACATCGGAGGAAAGAAAAGAGGTGCTCCGGCTGGAGCGGCGGAAATACGTCATCGGAGCCTCGGCCGCACTTATCATCGTCATCTATCTCATCAGGCTGCTCTTCCTGCAGCTGGGCAGCGACGACTACCAGGCCAAGGCCGACTCCAACGCCCTGATGAAGCAGGTGAAGTTCCCCGCACGAGGAGCCATCACCGACCGCCACGGACGGCTGCTGGTCTACAACCAGCCCGCCTATGACATCATGGTGGTGATGAAGGAGCAGGAGGGCGTGGACACACTGCGCCTGTGCGAGGCACTGGGCATCACGCCCGAATGGTACAGCCGCCGCATGGACGAGGTGCGCGACCGCCGCCGCAACCCGGGCTACAGCCGCAACACCCAACAGCTGTTCATGGGGCAGCTCTCCGCCGAGGAGTTCTCGCGCTTCCAGGAAAAGATATTCCTCTTCCCCGGTTTCTACGTACAGCGCCGCAGCATCCGGCAATACACCGGACCCATCGCCGCACACATCCTGGGCGACGTGGGCGAGGTGAACCCCCAAGACATCGAGAACGACGACTACTACCGCCCGGGCGACTACATCGGCAAGCTGGGCGTGGAGCGCAGCTACGAGAAGCAACTGCGCGGCGAGAAAGGCGTGGAAATCCTGCTGCGCGACGTACAGGGACGCATCAAGGGCCACTACCGGAACGGCGAATACGACCGCATGCCGCGACCCGGAAAAAACCTCACGCTGAGCATCGACTCGGCCCTGCAGGCCCTGGGCGAACGGCTCATGAGGGGCAAACTGGGAAGCATCGTGGCCATCGAGCCGGCCACCGGCGAGGTGCTGTGCATGGTCTCCTCACCCACCTACGACCCCCGCGACATGGTGGGACGCCAGCGCGGACAGATGCACCGCCGGCTGAACATCGACCCGATGAAGCCCTTGCTCAACCGCAGCATCATGGGACAGTATCCCCCCGGCTCCACCTTCAAGACCTCGCAGGCGCTCACCTTCCTGCAAGAGGGCATCTTCACACCCGAAACGGCCATGCCCTGCAGCCGCGGCTTCCACTTCCGCGGACTGACGGTGGGCTGCCACGGCCACGCCTCGCCCTCGGCCCTGCTGCCCTCCATCGCCACCTCGTGCAACGCCTACTTCTGCTGGGGACTCTACTACATGTTCCAGAACCGGAAGAAATACCCCACCGTGCAGGCCGCCATGACGCGCTGGAAAGACCACATGGTGGCCATGGGCTTCGGCTATCCGCTGGGCATCGACCTGCCGGGAGAGAAGCGCGGCATGATTCCCAACGCAGACTATTATGACAAGGCCTACCGGGGCTCGTGGAACGGACTGACCGTCATCAGCATCAGCATCGGGCAGGGCGAGGTGAACCTGACGCCACTGCAGATAGCCAACCTGGGAGCCACCATCGCCAACCGGGGATGGTATATCACGCCCCACGTGGTGAAGGCCGTGCAGGGCGAGTCCCCGGACACCGCATACACCACCCGCCACCACACGATGGTGGAGAGGCGGCATTACGAGAAAGTGGTGGAAGGCATGCGACGCGCCGTGACGGGGGGCACCTGCCGCTCGGCCGACACACCCATGTATGAGGTGTGCGGCAAGACGGGCACGGCACAGAACAAGGGACACGACCACAGCGCCTTCATGGGCTTCGCACCCAAGGACAACCCTCAAATAGCCATCGCCGTGTATGTGGAGAACGGCGGATGGGGAGCCACCTTCGGCGTGCCCATCGGCGCCCTGATGATGGAGCAATACATCAACGGGGAACTCTCGGAAACCTCCCTGGAGAAAGCCCGAAGCATCGAAGAGAAAACCATCAACTACCCGGATATCCGATAAGACACAAGCCAACCATGCCACAGAACACCCCCTCCATCCTGCGCCGCCTCGACTGGTTCACCGTGCTCATCTACATGGCTCTCATGGCCCTGGGATGGGTGAGCGTGTGCGGCGCCTCCTATGACCCCGACCTTCAGCTCTCCGTCCTGGACATGAGCACACGCCCGGGCATGCAGGTGGTGTGGATAGGCACCTCGCTGTTGCTCGGCCTCATCCTGCTGGGCATCAACGAACGGGTGTGGACCACCTTCGGCGTGGCCATCTATCTGCTCTTCATGGTGCTGCTCTTCGTCACGCCCTTTCTGGCACGCGAAACCAAAGGTTCGCTCTCGTGGATCAAGATAGGCTCGTTCAGCATACAGCCCGCCGAGTTCGCCAAGTTCGCCACCGCACTGTGCGCGGCCTCGTGCATCAGCCGGCGCGGCTTCTCGATGCGCAACAAGCGCGACTTCCTCCTTTCCTGCGCCATCATCCTGCTGCCCATGGCACTCATCGTGAAGCAAAAAGAGACGGGCAGCGCACTGGTCTACCTGTCTCTCTTCCTGATGCTCTACCGCGAGGGGCTCTCGGGCAGCATCCTGCTGACGGCCGTCTCCGCCGTGAGCATCTTCGTGGTGGGCGTGAAGTTCTCGCTCACCCCCATCGAGCATATCGCCCTGGGCGACTTGGGCACCCTATGCGTGTGCCTCATCATCCAGGCCTTCACCCTCGCCTTCGTCCACAGCTACACGCCCCGCCCGCGCCCCACGGGCCGGATGTTGGCGGCCACGGCCGGTGCGCTCCTCGCCGGCTATGCCCTGGTGCGCTGGCTTCTGCCCATGGTCAGCCTGAACGTGGTGGCGACGGGCGTGGTGGCTGCCACCGTGCTCTACCTTATTTATATGGCCATACGGCGATGGATGTGGCACTACGTGTTCATCGCCATCTTCGCCATGGGCGGACTGAGCCTGCACGCGGGAGCCAACTATGTGCTCAACAACATCATGGAACCCCACCAACAAACGCGCATACGCGTATTTCTTGGCATGGAGGATGACCCGCTGGGAAAAGGCTACAACGTGAACCAGGCCAAGATTGCCATCGGTTCGGGCGGACTGAAAGGCAAGGGATTCAAAAACGGGACACAAACAAAACTCAAATACGTGCCCGAACAGGACACCGACTTCATCTTCTGCACCGTGGGCGAGGAACAGGGCTTCCTGGGCTGCGCCACCGTGCTCATGCTCTTCCTCACGCTCATCCTGCGGCTCATCCACCTGGCCGAGCGGCAGAGCGACCGCTTCGCCCGCGTCTATGGCTATTGTGTGCTGAGCATCTTCCTCTTCCACGTGTTCATCAACGTGGGCATGGTGCTGGGACTGACCCCCGTCATCGGCATCCCGCTGCCTTTCTTCTCCTACGGCGGCAGCAGCCTGTGGGGCTTCACCATCCTGCTCTTCATCTTTCTGAGGATGGACACCGCCCGCGAACGGCTCACCTGATAACCGGACGCCAGCGACCGGAAGACAAGCGTATGGCCTCGGTGTGCATGGGCTGTACCGAGCCGTCCTCCATCGTGAAATCCACAACCGCCTTACAAACCATTTCCTCCTCCGCACCCATTTCGGCGATGGAGAAGGACTTGGGGAAGCGACCCAGCCGCACCAGCCCCTCCATCATGTGCTGATAGTCGAGTATCAGCTGCGGCTCCCTGTCGAAACCCAGTTCACAGATGTGGAACATCAGGGGCGCGTCCAGCGCCACATAGGCCCGCATGTGGGCCTCCACGGCCTCGCGGGGAGAACCGAACGAGGGCGGAGGAAGCAACGCCAGCGAGTCGATACGTGCCATGCTGAACGAGTCCCGGCGGATTTCCTCAACCGAACGATACGGTTCGATGGGTTGAAGGCCGGTCTCGCTGCCGCGAGACGGCGCGGCCACCGTGCCTGCTGAATCATCCGTACTCACGGCCTCTGCTCCGGCCTCCGTCTTTTGTGAGCGGCGACCGCAACCGGCAACCAGGCTCACCATCAAAAGGAAGAAAAAGGTTCTTGTCATCATCAGGGGAATCTCTATCATTATTCTATGTTCTCAAGTGTCATGTATCGGTTGAAATACAACTGCAAATATAAGCCGCATAACTCAGAAATGCAAATTTGCCTTCAAATACTTGCATGAGAAGGCTCCCTCCTCCCGGGCGAAAGAAAAAGGAAGCGGTGCACCCACATCCATCATGCAGGTGCACCGCCTTTCTGTTTACCGGTTATCGGGTGAAGGAATTGCCGCGTTTAGCGCAACACCTTCTTGCCGTTGACGATGTAGATACCCTTGCCGGCCTTGCTCACCTTGCGGCCGGAGAGGTCGTAGATGGCACCGTCGGCGGTGTTGTCGGCCTCGATGCCTTCGATGTTCACGGTGGGGTCGATGGCAGAAGCCTTCTTGTAAAGGTTGTCGTAGGCCTTCACCAGAGCGTCATATACAGACGAGTCGGTCAACGGGGTGCGGAAGGTGTAGCCCAATTGTCCGTCACTCTCATCCACTCTCTTGATGAGCGTGCTGACAAGCGACGCGGTAATCGACGTGTAGGGCTCCTTCAGTTTCACGGTCTCCGCGGCATCATACATCTTGAAGTCGGCCACGGCGAACCAGGGGTAGTCGGACTCGTCGACAAATTTGCCGGCAGTAGACATCACGTCGAGCCTCCAATAGCGATAGGACACGCTTGCCCTGACGACAGGACTTTGGATTTCCAGCTCCTTGCCGTTGATGACACCCACCTTGGTCCAGGTGTTTCCGGTGCTGCTGCCATAGACAATGATGCTCTTGGGATAGTTGACAGACGATCTGCCGAGGATGTCGAACTGCACGCTTTTGGTCTTCACGCCGCTGCCCAGGTCAATCTTCAGATGATGGGGTGCGGTGGCGTTGTTGGCGGTGCGGTTGCTCATGAAATAGGTCACCGGGCTTGCGTCGATGGCATACGACAAGGGGTTGGTTGTGCTGGGCTGGTTGGTAGAGAGGTAGCCTGCGTTGGCGGCATCGGTAACCTGCAGGGTGTAGGGAGTGCGGTCAACGGTAACCTCACACACATCGCTGAGCAAGGCACGGCTCTGCCTGAGCTTCTCGTTGAACATCTCGTCGGTCACCGTTTCCAGCTCGCTGACCAGTTCGATGGTCCACTGTGAGCCTTCGTCGGCCGAGCCCCACACAGTGACGTTGCCGGAGGGATCGATGTTGACATTGGTCTCGTCTTTGGGTCTCAAGGTGAAGACACCCATGCCCAGATGATTTACCTTGAACACGCCGGCGGCTGTAGGCAACTCACCGCCCATGTTCACGCCGCTCACGTTGTCCTTCTCGTTGAAAGTGGCGCCCATCAGCTTCAGGCTGGAATTGTTCTGCAGATAATAAGTACCGTTGTTCTTGTCGTTGGCGGGAACGAAAGCCCATCTGGAAGCGGTGGTCGCCGAAGTGGATCCCGAAACATTGTTGCCGCTGGCGGCCAGATAGCGTGACGAACCGCTCACCTTACGCACGCTGGTGATGGTGTACAACCCGTTGGCGGTGAGCTTCTGTGAGGGGTCCTCGGTCTTCAGACGCAACACCTCGGTATTCAGCTTGTCGGCCAAAGTCAGATAGTTGTCCTCGTCCTTGTTGCTGATGGCGCTGCGTGCCTCGTCCACAAAGGCCTTGAGGGGAGCGATCACGTCAGAGCTGTAGAGTCCCACCTTCTTGCCCGTGGGGTCTTCCATGGCCGTGTACTCGCCGGCCAGTTCCAGGGCCTTCTGCAGGATTTCGAGCTTCTCGGCGGGCGTGGCGCTTTCGGCCTTGTCGGCCACCTCGCTCGTGGTGCCGTCGCCATTGATGGTCTTGATGGTGAAGCCGGCAACTGCCAGTTCGGCGGGAATCTCGAACTCGAAGCGGTTGCTCATATAGGCGATGTTGCCCTCCTTGTCGTAGACGATGAAACCTGCGCCGCCGGTGCCCGTGAGCTTCAGCTTGTTGCCGCTGAGGATATAGGTGTAGTCGCTGGTGTTGGCGCTGCCGTCGATGAAGGTGAGCACGTCACCCACGTTGCCGTACTCGTTCTGCATCTCTTCCGCTGTCATCATGGAGCCCCAGTTGGTGTATTTCATGTCTCCGGGTTGTGCCCAGGGGTCATGACGCTGACGCGGAATCTGGCGGTCCTCCACGAAAATGATCTGCAGGTTTTCGGGATAGCCCTTGGCCTTTACGCGTGCAATGGCGGCATCGATGTCTTTCTGCTCGCAGCATACATAATATGAAGAGTAGTCACCGCAATAGGCATAATACTTGGTGCCAATCTTTTCAATCGAACCGCCGGCCTCGCTTGTCGGGGTCAGGAAGCCCCACATGCGGAAGTATTCGGTCAGGTCCTCGCCTGCGGCCTCGCAAGCCTTTTCGTAGAACTTCAGCCAGCTGGTGGTGGCAGAGCCCTTGTTGGCACCACCGTAAGAACCTTCGTACCAGCCCTCGCCGCCGAAGCTCATGGGATCCTCACGCAAGAGCTTGAAGAGCCTGGGAGAGAACTGCTTGTTCTTGCCGGCCTGGTGGTAGTAGAGCCACAGGTTGTAGTACATACGCATGGTGATGCTGATGTCGCGTTGCGAGAAGATGATCTTCTGGGCCACATAGTTGTCATAGTTCTGCGAGAAGTTCCATCCGCGTGACAGTCTGTAGCCGTACTGGCTGGTGATGATGTTGGAGAAATAGTTGTTGCTCGACTCCATGCAAGAGGGCAGGTTGATGGTGCCCTGGTTGTTGTGGCCGCTCTCGTGACCGCAGCACCAGATGTCGAAGTCGGCACGCTCAGCATTGTATGAGCTTTCCACAGCCCCGATTCCGGGCATGCCGGTGTAGCTGTTGCTGGAATGGGGGTTCTTGCCGTCCGGACACTGCATGGTGGGCGCCAGGTTGTTCACATACGTGGGATAGATGGCATCACCGCCGCCGGGCTTCAGGTTCTCCAGCTCGTTGTCGGCCTCGCCGTTCTCCACGCGGGCCTGCCAGCCCATGTTGCTCCATTCCCACTTGAGCACATTGTCGTAGAAATTGATGCTCTTGTATATCTTGTAGCCGTACTTGGAGTCGGCAGACCACACCTGGCGGAAGGTCTCCACGGGGAACTCAAAGAGACCGCGCTCGCCCTTCACGCTGAAGTTGATGGCGTACATGTCTCTTTTCTTCGACCTCATCAGACTGATGGCATTGCCCAGCACCTCGGCGTACTCGGCATTGGTGGCCTCCTCGTCGCCCACCTTCTTGGTGACATAGCCCAGCACGTCGCCACCCTCGATGTGGATCTTGATTTCGGGATAGCTGCTCAGAGGCTTCGTGTAGTCGGCCGCGCAGGTGTACATGATCCAATGTGTGCTGTAGTCCAGACCACAGTAGATGATGTTCATACCCTGGTGCAGCACGGTGTTGTTGCCGTCTTGGTCGAACAGGCCGATGACTCCGGAACCCGAAGCCTGGCCGATTTTCAGGGATGCGCCCTCGGGAATCTCATCCTCCACGAATACGCACATCAGCTGCATGGCGTCGGTCCAGATGCCGGTGGGGTTGTTGCGGTCGCTCATCTGAGTGGCCTTCCACTTGTTCTTGGGCGAGGCACCGGCGGTGCCTGCATCATCGCAACGTGAGTATATCTTGTAGTTCTGCACACGGAAGCGCTCCGACAGCTGGGGGTTGAACTCGTCCTTCCACCTGTTCTTGATGTTCACGACCATGTTCTGAATCAGCTCGGGCAACTCGTCCGCGGTCATTCTGGCCTTGAACGCATCGTCGGTCATGCCCGCAAACTCGGCCTTGAGTGTGGTGCAGGCCTTGTCCTCGAAATAGTTCTCGACAACGGGGGTAATGGTGCCGGCCTTGTTGACGATTGCCAGCAGGGCGGCTTTCTCGGCCTGCTGCTGCTTGTAGGCGTCCTGAGCGACTTTCAGCGCCGCCTCGTCCACGGCCACTTCCTCGAACTTCCACCAGCTGCTTGGGTTGTTCCTGTCCCACCAACCCACGATGCTATTGCCGCCATCGGCATGTGCGGGCTGTCTGTTGCTGATGATAAGGTAAGAACTGCCGGTCGCCTCGAAAGAGATGGCTGCGCCATTGGTATCGGTGTAGCCTTGCTGAGAGGTATACAGGTCACCGAAGAAGCGCTGCGTGTGGGCATTCTGCAACTTGCCGTTAACATAGCTCCACAACTGGTTGTACTGAGTGTCTCCACCCTGTTCGGATGCCTTCATGGCGTTGGAAATCAAGTCTTCGGTTATGGCATAACCATAACGCACGCCACTTGAGGTGACAGACTTGTCCGGATTCTGATTGACAATGCGGTAATACTTACCCGCCTTGGGCAATTGTGCCATTGTCGTGAGGCTGACCAACAGCCCCACAAAGGACATTAGTAATGTTTTTTTCATAAATTGGTTAAAGAGTTATAAGTTTTTTCCATTAAAATGATTCTTTGGGGAAAACGGGCATCGGGGTGATGCTCTTCCGGGTTGGTTCTTTCTTCCGTGTCTTTCTTTAAGGTTATTTTTGTTAACACTAATTCTCTATGTATAAGGGTGTAAGCCCTATGGTTTCACATGGATTCCCTTGTTTTTTGTTCCGTGGCATCCTTTTGGGTACACCACACTATTATAGTAGCAAATGTAGTCATTTGCAAGTAAAAAGCAATCACCTCCGTTCCGAAGATTAGTCAAATTTAACAAACAAACGTTTGATTTTGCATGTTTTAACTGAACATTCGTCATATCCTGCCACAAAAGAAGCGAAAAGGAACACGGAGGACGACCTGATGGTGCGTTCTCCGTGTTCCTTTTCGAGCTGCTTCCGAGAGTTGAACTCGGGACCTCATCCTTACCAAGGATGCGCTCTACCACTGAGCTAAAGCAGCCTGACTGCGGGCATCTGTCCCGTTTTGCGGGTACAAAGGTATATCAATTTTAGCAAACCAGGAAACTTTTCGCCAACTTTTTACTCCAGCACCCACACACATTGGTCGCTGAGCCGACTCTTGCCCTTCGTGGTGCGCACCTCCAGGCGGTTCTCCCCGGGGTGCAATGTCACGGGGAAGCGGCAGATATGCAGGCTGTCGGGCCGCTGCTTGTCCACCGGCCTTCCGTCGCAGAAGAGCTCCACCTCGGGCGTGTTGGTGAACACCATCAGCTCCGTGTCGGCATGCTTGCGGTTGCGGGCACGCTTGCCTGCGATGTGCAGCATGGGTTCCGTGTTCCAGTTGGCCTTGTAGAAGTAGAAAGCGTCTTTGCGGGTGCTGCGGTCGTGGGTCACGAGTCCCTTGTCGTTGATGCCGGGGCGGTCGCCCTCGGTGCGGTGGGCGGCACCGAAGTCAAACATGTTCCACACGAAGCTGCCCCACACAAACGGCCGTTGGTGGATAATCCTCCAGTTCTCTATATGATAATACGTCTGCCAGTTCTCGGGGTGCCACCAGCTGTTGGCCGCCGGTTGCTTCAGTGAATCCTGCTGATGGAGCACGCTGGCTCCGGCACCATATTCGCTGATGGCGATGCGCAGGTCGGGACGCTCGGCGTGCGTCGCGTCCAGCCACTTGCCCAGCGAGGCGGGCGAGGCTCCGTACCACCCGTCGTAGCGGTTCCATGCGATGAGGTCGGTGACATAGTTCAGGTCGCCGCCCTGGTTGCTGGCCGCAGTGGTCAGGCGCGTGGAGTCGGTGCTGTGGGCCACATGGTTCAGCCACTTAACCAGCGGCAACGGGTCGCCCAGCGTCTTGTTCAGCTCGTTGAACAGGCCCCAGGCGAAGATGCTGGGGTGGTTGTACTGCTGATAGATGAGTTCCTTCAGTTGCTCCTCGGCGTTCCTGCGGAAGGCGGGGCCGGCGGTGAAGCCCGTGCCGGCATAACCTCCGGGGCCCACGAAGGGAATCTCGGCCCACACCAGCAGTCCGTGGCGGTCGGCCAGGCCATACATCTCGTCGGCCTGCTGGTAATGTGCCAGGCGCATGGCGTTGACGCCCATCTCCAACATGATGTCCACGTCCTCACGGTGGTGCTCCGGGCGGAGCGCACTGCCCAACTGCGCCCGCTCCTGGTGGCGGCAGACACCCTGCAGGGTGAGATGCTTGCCGTTGAGGAAGAAACCTTTACCGGGGTCTACGCTGACGGTGCGCAGTCCCAGGGGCTGCACCACGCGGTCAATGGAGCGGCCGTCGGCGATGAGCTCCACCTCCACCTCATAGAGGAAGGGGTCGCGGCGTCCGTCCCACAGGCGGGGCTTCTCGATGATGAAGTCGCCGGCCACCGTCCGTTCCTTGAGAAGCCCGGACAGCGTGAGGGCCTTCTCCCCGGTGGCCACGGTGCGCCCCTCGCCGCGCACCGTCCAGCGCAGCGTGGCGTCCTGCCGTTCGTCGGCCATGTTGGTGAGCACCACCTTCAGCCCCACCTCAGCCTGCCGATCGCTTACGGACTTGGTGGTGAGGAACACGCCGGGCGAACCGTGGTATAGTGGCGTGATGCAGGCGCGGTCGGTGATGAGCAGCTCCACATCGCGGTAGAGGCCGCCATAGAAGTTGAAGTCGCCCACCAGCGGCATCACGTCGGCGTTCTCGCCGTTGTTCACACTCACGTGCAGCGTGTTCTTCTCGCCAAGCCGCAGTCCGTCGGTCAACTCCACCGCAAAGGCACTGTAGCCGCCGCGGTGCTCGGTCAGAAGCCGGTTGTTGAGGTAGACATGGGCCACGCTGTTGGCTCCCTGGAAGCGCACAAACACGCGCCTCCCCTCCCACTCCTTGGGCGCCACGAACGTTTTGGTGTAGTTGCCCGTGCCGCGCAGATAGTGGATGTCGCCGCTCAGCGCATCCTGCGCATTCCACGTGTGGGGCAGCTGCACGCGGGTGGTTTTGCCGCCATCCACCTCGCCCGGTGCGCGGAACGTCCAGTCGCTGTTGAAATCTTTCGTCACGCGCTGCGCTGCCGCAGCAGTGGAAAAGCCGATGAAAGCGGCCAAAATCAGGGATTTAATGTTTTGATACTGTTTCATGGATAGGGATTATTTGTATTGTTTCGGGGGTCACTGCCATGGCGGTGCCGCGCCTGACAGATTCGGCTCCTTGTTGTGTCATGAACGGTGGTTTCTGCATTAACATGCCGTAAAGTTAGCCAAATAAATCGAGATGTCGAGGGAATATGAAAAAAACATGTTGATGTTTCGCTCAAAACATCAACATGTTTTCAAAAAAGACGGCCATGTTTTTGGGGGAAGAACTACTCCAGGCTCTCCAGACTGCCGGGTATCTGCTTGGTGGCCGTGACGCCCAGCTTCATCAGGTCCTGCATCTGCTTGCTCAGGTTGCCGCGCCCCTCGCGCATCTGGCCCAGGGCCTTGTCGTAGGTGGTGCGGACGGTGGTGAGCTGGTTGCCCAGGGTGAGGAAGGTGTCGCACACCGTGGCATACTTCTCGTAGATTTTCGAGGCGGCCTCCACGATGGCGCGGTTGTTCTTCTCCTGGCGCGTGCTCTGCCAGGTGAGGAACATGAGGCGGAGCACCACCATCAGATTGGTGGGATTGACGATGAGCACGCCCTTGTTGTAGGCCTTGATGCCCAGCTGCGGGTCGCGGTTCATGGCCAGGATGTAGCTGCCCTCGTTGGGCACGAACATCAGGGTGACGGGCATGCTCTTGTCCACCGCCGAGGGATATTTCTTGGCGGACAGCTCGATGACATGGCGCCAGATGGAGTCGTGGTTGGCCCGGTCGGCGGCCTTGCGCTCCTCGTCGTCTGCGGCCCCGCAATAATCGGTGTAGGCCGTGAGGCTCACCTTGCTGTCGATGACGATGACGGCCCCGTTGGCTCCGCGCACCAGGATGTCGGGGCGGTCGTTGCGCCCTTGTTCGTCTTTCACGCAGCATTGCTTCTCATACTCCTCCCCCTCGCGCAGCCCGCTGTCGCGCAGGATGTTCTCCAACACCTGTTCGCCCCAGTCGCCCTGCACCTTGCCCTTGTTCTTCAGGGCGTCGGCCAGGCTCTGCGTGGTCTTGTCGCGCTCGCGGTCGTGCTCCACCACGGCCCTGATGCCGGCCTCCAGTGCGGAGACGTGCCGCGTCTGCTCCTGGCGCTGGGTGTCCACCAGCCGGTGCAGGCGCTCCAGTTCTTCGCGCAGCGGGAGGGTCACCTGCTGCATGGCCTCCCGGTTGTCGGCCTTGAGCCGGCGCGTGCGCTCCTGCATCTCGCTGTCGAACTGCCGGCGCATCTCGCTCTGCGCCAGCTTCAGCTGGTCGCGGAAGCGCTCGTCCTTGAGCTGCTGCTCGCGCTCGAACTGCCGGCGTTGGCTGTCAAACAGCTGTTGCTGGTTCTCGAGTTGCTGCCGCTGGCTTTCCAGTTGCTGCCGGCGGCTTTCGAGTTGAATGGCCAGGGCTTGGTTTTGGCTCTGCAGGCCGGCATGCTTGGCGAAGAGCCAGGCGGAGAACACGCCCAGAAGCACACAGAGGACAAGCAGGATAACGGTTATGGCACTCATAAGGGTCGGGGGGGGATAGGAACGGCCGCCGCGGCAGGTCAGCCCAGCAGTTGGTTCATGCGGGTGATATACTTGCCTATGATGTCGAACTCCAGGTTGACACACGTGCCGGGGCGGATGTTGCGGAAGTTGGTGTTGTCGAACGTATAAGGGATGATGGCCACGGTGAAGGTGTCGGCTGTGGGGCGGCACACGGTCAGGCTGACGCCGTTGACGGTGACCGAACCTTTGTCCACGGTGAAGTAGCCGCGGCGCACCATCTCGGGCGAGGATTCGTATTGGAAGGTGAACTCATGGCTGCCGCCGGCCTCCTCGACGGCGATGCAGCGGGCGGTGGTGTCCACGTGGCCCTGCACGATATGTCCGTCGAGCCGTCCGTTCATAGACATCGAGCGTTCCACATTCACCTCATCGCCCACGCCGAGCTGCCCCAGATTGGAGCGCTCCAGCGTCTCGCGCATGGCCGTGACGGTGTAGGTGTCTCCCTCCAAGGCCACCACCGTGAGGCACACGCCGTTGTGTGCCACACTCTGGTCGATGCTCAGTTCATTCACAAAAGGACAGGTGAGCGTCAGATGGAGCAGTTCCTGCTCCCGCTCCAGGGCCACCACGCGGGCAGTCGTTTCTACAATTCCTGAAAACATGTTCTTCTCTCCTTTATATATAATAAATAATAAAGTGTTGCGGTATGATGGGTAATGACTTTTTTACAAGATGGGGTTGTGTCAAAGACACGTCCTTACGTGGTGGATGAATCGAATTTTGACACAACTCCATCCGGGGATTACTGCACGACGAGCTTGCCGTCGCGGATGATCACGCCACGGAAGCGGCGGTCGGCGGGCCGTCCGCCCAAGTCATAAGCCTGCCGCGCACGTTGAAGAGGCACGACGGGTGAGGCGATGCCGTCGGCGATGTCCACCATCCGCTCGGCAGACCATCGGCTGTCGCCGTTGGCGCTGTGCGCCTTCACGCTCACGAAGTAGCTGTTGCCGGGAGCAAGGCCCGAGAAGGTGTAGGCGGGCACGTCCGTAGAATATTCGGTGACGGTGCCCTTCACGCGGCGTAAAGCGGTTTTGCCCGAAGCGGCAGGCAGAGTGAGTGCGTGCCACTGCACCTCGGCGGGAGCGTCAAGCGTCTGCAACCACCCGTCGAGTGCCTCGTCGCCGAACACGCCGTCCAGCACGGAGAGGAAGTATAGCACCACGGGGGTGCCCGTGGCACATATCTCCACATTAAAGGCACCCTCGGCCATCAGCCCCTCTTCCGTGGGCACCACATCCACGCTTTCCCCGCTGCCGGTCAGGCTGACCGAGTAGGTCTTGCCGCCGGTGGTCAGGTTGAGCTTGCATGTTCCCTCGGCATTCTTGCCCGAGGGCGCGGCGCCCACCAGCACGGTCACCTGTCCGCTCAGGGGTTCGTTCAGGTCGGGTGTCTTCAGCGAACCCAGGTTGGCGCCACGCCCCAGCTGCAGTCCGCCCGGCGACTTGTAACAATAGGTGCCGGTGAAGCCGGCCCGGTTGAGCACATTGTCCAGCGACTTGGCGATGTTGGTCATGCCCACGCTGCCGGCCACGCATCGGTCAAAGGTCTCGTAGATGCAGACGGCCTCGGCGGGAGTGGCGGGTGCGGCGGGCACCTGGCGCAAAGCCACCGTGTAGCGGGTGGCGCCGTCCACGGGTGTCCAGTTGGCCGTGAAGCCGGCGGTGGTGACATCGGTGAAGGGCAACATGGCGGGCCTGGGCATCACGCCTTCCATGGCGGTGAACGAGATGGTGCCGTCCGCGGCCTCGCGTATGTTGGTGACGGGCTTGCCCAACGTCCGGTTTCCCTCGCGGTCGGCGGTGTAGACCGAGGCCCGGGGAGTGGTGTCGTCGGTAAACCGGCGCTTGTCCCCCGTGCCGGGCCATGTGTCGCCGTCATAGGGGCTGCCGATGCTGCCGTCGGCAGGAACCACCTGCATACGCAGCCGGTCGGCGTCCACGTTCACCTGGTTGTAGGCAAAGTAGCGGGCGTCATAGTCCACGTGCATGATCAGCAGTCCGTGTCCGCCGGGGAAGCGGTTCCATTTGCTGGTCTGGCGGTTCTCCAGGATATAAAATTCGTTGGGGTTGTTGTCGTTGGTCAGTATGTAGGCCTCGGGCGTCTGGTCGATGGGCTTCATGCCGGTGACGGTGGTGGGCGCATTTATCTCTGTGGGTTCGAGCCATCCGCTCAGCCAGCGTTCGAAGGCGGTGTAGCCCACAGGCGTGCACTGGTTGTTGTTGTAGGAGCCGCTGGCCATCACGTCCCAGGCGGCAGGCGTGGGGTTGCTCCCGTTGCCGGTGTCATAGTGGTCGGCAAGGCCCAGGCAATGGCTGAACTCATGACAGGCGGTGCCGATGCCGGTGGTCGTGTTGTCGATGTTCAGCTCGTTGGAGCAGGCATAGGTGTTCACCCACACGCCGTCCAGCTGGATGCTCTGGTTTCCCAGCCCGAAGGCGTGGGGCCAGATGGTGTTGTCATCGCCGCCCGAGGCCTGTCCGTAGCCGGCATAGATAAGAAACACCTGGTCCACCTCGCCGTCGCCGTCCCAGTCATAGTCGGCGAAGTTCAGTTGATTGTCCACCGCCATGCAGGCTTCCTTCACCATCTCCAGGATGTGGGGATAGTTGTCGTGTTCGCCGTTGGTCGCTCCTCCGTAGTAGGCCATGTCATGGGAGAGGGTGATGGGGCCGGCGATGTCGAAGTCCACGGACAGGCGGCCATAGCTTTGGTCGAAGAAATAGTCGTGCACGGAGCCGGTCATGCCGCCCTGGCTGAAGCCGACTTCGTTGAAGTAACGCTGATAATAGGTGTGTGTGTCGGGCGTGGTGAAGGCGTTGTCGGTGAAGTTGACCAGCAGCACCAGCCCCTTCTTCTTGCCCTCCATGGCGGCGGCACGCGCGGCGTTGCGGCGCGGCAGGCGTTCGGCGCGTCGCCGGTCGAGGGTCTTGCCGCCATGAAATGAGGCCTCGCGCATCAGGGCGTTGCGACGCAGCGTCTGCAGCCCCTCGGCGGTTTCGAAGCGATAGCGGCCCTCGCCCTCGCTCACCACGGGGCGACCGTCAGGCAACAGGTAGTAGCTCAGCAGCTCGTCGCCCTGCAGGGTGGCGGTGACCACCGAACCGTCGGCCAGCCGGATTTGTTTCTTCACGCCCTTCTGGGCGGGTACGGCACCGGCAGAGAGAGCCAGCAGGCTCAGGCCGAGGGCCAGGATAGTGGAGTGGAAAGTTCTCATCTTATATGGTATGTTTGTTTCTTGCTGCAAAAAAAAAACCTATTCCTGCCGGGACTGTTCCATCCGCAGGCAGGCACCCACATCGGTGATGTGGGGCAAAGTCTCGCGGCGCATGAGGTGGCGCAGGCGCAGGCGGCCGCGCTGCCCTTGGCTCAGGCTGACGGGCTTGTCGGCCCGCACCTCCACCTGCAACAGGCTGACCCCGTCGGCCACGGGGCGTGCCTTCTCGTCATAGAAGCGGACAAAGAGGGTGTCGGTGTAGTGCACACGGGGCGTGTCTGCCTGCAGTTCAGCCTCCACCCACACGCCCTCCCACGAAAAACGGTTGTCCACGCGCATGCCCACACCCAGCACATAGTCGCCGGCGCGGGACACCGGGGGCACGGGGATGGTGATGGTGTCGCGCACGTTCCAGCCCGCGCCGCCCTTCACCTGGCGGTACTCATGCACCAGCGTCGCGGGGTCGGGCCGGCAAGATGCCGCCCCCAAAAGGACCGCCGCCAAAGAAAGCGACAGCAGGCTACGCCGGTGCTCATTCATTGGCCGGACCCGTTGCGGGCCGCTCGCCCTTTCCCCCACCCTTACGATCGCCGCCGCGGCGTCGGTTCTGAGGGCGCGAATCGGCGGGTGCGGCCTTCTTCTTTTTCTTCTTACGCCTGGCCTTGTCGAAGCGCGTCACATCCTCCTGCACGGCCAGGTCGGCGTTCTCGTTCTCCGATTCCTTCTGCGCGGCCACGGTGGCGGCGTCCTCCAGGGTGAGGGGCTTCTGTCCGTCGCGGTTGAGCGCGATAATCTCGCAGGCACGCTCGGCTGTGATGGTCACCAGGTTGGCGGCCATCTGCCGGCTGCTGCTATAGGTGACCAGCCCGCGCAGGATGTCGGTCTTGAACAGATACCATTCGGCGTCGTCGGTCTGCAATACCACCTCGCGGCTGGGCAGGCGGCGCGAGGCCTCGACGTATTGGTCCACCTCATAGTTCATGCAGCAGCGCAACTTGGCACACTGGCCGGCAAGCTTCAGCGGGTTGAGCGAGAGGTCCTGGGCGCGTGCGGCTCCCGTGCCCACGCTCTGGAAGTTGCGCATCCACGTGGTGCAGCACAGCTCGCGGCCACAGGGGCCGAAGCCTCCGATGCGTCCGGCCTCCTGGCGGGCGCCGATCTGCTTCATCTCGATGCGCACATGGAAAGCGGCGGCCAGGTCTTTAATCAGTTGGCGGAAGTCCACGCGACCGTCGGCAATGTAATAGAAGATGGCCTTCTGCCCGTCACCCTGATATTCCACGTCGCCGATTTTCATGTCCAGCCCCAGCCCTTTGGCTATCTGGCGGCTTTCGATCATCGTCTCATGCTCCAGCGCCTTCGCCTCGCGGTAGCGGTCCATGTCGGCGGGCCGCGCCAGCCGGTAGATGCGCTTCAGCTCCTCGCCGGGCTTGGGCGGCTGCTTTTTCATCTGCAGCTCCACCAGCCGGCCGGTGAGCGTCACCATACCGATGTCGTGGCCGGGATTGGCCTCCACGGCCACCATGTCGCCCTTGTGCAGCTCCAGATGGTTGTCGTTGACATAATAGTCCTTGCGGGTGTTTTTGAACTGCACCTCCACCAGGTTGCACACACGGGTGTTATCTTCCAGGTCGGCCAGGTAGTCGCTCACGCCCAGCTGGCAGTTGCCACGGGCGCAGGCACGGGCTATCAGTCCCCTGCCGGCCGCCATCATCTTGTTCGTCTCTTTCTCCATATATAATAATATATCGTGTCAATATCCTTTCGTCAGCAGCAGCACGGTCAGGCGCATCACCACATCCGTCATCACCATCCTGGCGTTCACGTTCTGCTCTATGTCGCGCTCGGCCTCGTCCAGCAGGCGCGTGATGCCTATCACGTTACGCTCGTGCACGAAGGGCGCGAAGCGGGAGAGGAACACCTGCTCGTCCACGCTCAGGTAGTTCAGCCGCTTGGGTTGGCGGAAATTGAGGATAAAGCTCTCGCGCACCATGCGCTGGCAATACTGCAACAGGCTCCGTTGCCTCTCGCGCCCCAGCGCCGCAGCCGTGTCGGCCCACGCCCTCATCTCCTTGATCTGACGCCCGTAGGCCGTGCGCATCAGCTGTTTGAACAGCTCCAGCCACTCGGCCTCAGTGCCCTCCTGCCCCCGCATCAGAGCCAGGGCGCGCGTCATCGACCCCTGGGCCAGATGGCCTATGCGTGCGGCCTCGCCGGCCTCCGTGCCATACCTCTGCACCAGTGTCTGCGCCACATCCTCCTCGCCGAGGGGCGGCACCTGCAGGCGCTGCGTGCGGCTCTGTATGGTGCCCAGCACGCGGTCCGGCTCATCGCTCAGCAGCAGGAAGTGGGTGCCGGAGGGCGGCTCCTCCACCAGCTTCAGCAGTTTGTTGGCCGTGGCCTCACCCATGCGTTCGGGCAGCCACATCACCACCACGCGCCTCCCGCCCTGCGAGCTGCGCAGGCTGAGCTTCTGCTGCAAGCTGTCGGCCTCGCCCACGAAGTGCTGCATCTGCTCCTTCTCCCCGCCCAGGCGGCCAAGCCAGTCGGCCTGGGTGAAATAGGGGCCGTCGGCCAGCATCCCGCGCCATTGCGCGAGATAGTCGTCGCTCAGCGGCTGGTCGGTGCTCTTCTTCTTGATGACAGGGAACGAGAAATGCAGGTCGGGATGTGTCCACCCGGCCGTCATGCGGCATCCCGGGCAGCATCCGCAGGGTTCGCCCTCCGCCGTGGGCCTTTGGCACAGCAGGCTGCGGCTCAGCGCCAGGGCCAGGGCCATCTTGCCCGCGCCCGACGGACCGGCCAGCATCAGGGCATGCGGCAGGCGGTCGGCCAGCATCAGGCCCACCAGGTGGCGTTTGGCAGCCGTCTGCCCCGCCACGTCGCCGAACGTCAGTCCCGTCGTCTCCGTTTCCATCATTCCTTTCACTCAGCTAATTCGCACAAAGATACGGAATTTTTGCAACACCGGGGCTATCATCCCCGGGATTAAGGATGGATTTTTTTCCTTCTGTAAAAAAAACCCATCTCTGACCCTCCACAAGACATCAAGACGTTTCGGGGAAAACATCCGCATACTTTTTTGAAGGCTCTGCAAACGGCATGAAGCACACAGCTTGCCTTATCGGGATTTCATCGGACTCACGTTAATGATTACTATCATGCCATTCACAAAAAGTGAAGTTTTTTTTGTGAATAAAAAATGATTTCGGGTATGAAAATTTCCCATGGAAAAAGTATCTTTGCAGAAGAAAAACTATTTTTTTCTCAAAAAAAACACGTCCAAAGGTGGCCTTAGTATACCTCCAGACGTAAAAAACGGATGCGGATTATGGATAAGACAGACGCACTTTATAACCAATGGAAAGCCCTGCAACCCCTGTCGGAGCGGAAACAATATCTGTTCAGCCAACGGTTTACGGTCGAGTACAACTACAACAGCAACCACATCGAGGGCAACACGCTTACCTATGGCCAAACGGAACTGCTGCTGCTCTTCGGCAAGGTCAGCGGCGAGGGCAACCTGAACGACTTCGTGGACATGAAAGCAAGCCTGGTGGGAATGAAGATGATGGAAAGCGAATCCGCTACCCGGAATCCCTTGACCCAGAACTTCATCCGCCAACTCCACAAAACCATCCTGCGCGAAGACTACACGGTATATCGCAATCTGCCCGGAGGAATACAAACCAGCTATACCATCCATGCGGGATGTTACAAGACACGCCCGAACAGTGTCATCACGCGTTACGGCGACCGGTTTGAATATGCCTCGCCCGAAGAGACGCCGGCACTGATGGCCGACCTGGTGGACTGGTATAACGAAGCGGAGCAATCCGGCAAGTACTCCCCCCCGGAACTTGCCGCTCTTTTTCATTATCGCTACATACGCATCCACCCTTTTGAAGACGGAAACGGCCGCATCGCACGATTAATGGTAAACTATATTCTCTCGCGCCACGGATGGCCGATGATTGTGGTGAGGAGCCGCAATAAAAACGAATATATCGATGCCCTGCATCTGTCTGACATCGAAATCGGGCCAGCGCCTTCTGCCAGAGCACATGCCACACTGGCACAAATAAAGCATTTCCTGAACTATTTCAAGAAACTGGTTGCTGCGGAAATAAAATATGCCATTGACTTTGCCACGGAAACGTCGCCCGACGTATGGTGGTACGACGGCCAGCGTATCGCGTTTCGCAGCCCTTCTTCCCGCATCATCCTGCAAACCATGCGGCAGTATCCGGACTGCACCATCGAATTTATTGCACAAAAGGCCGGCATCGTGGAGGCTGCCGTAAAAAAGCAATTGCGCCAAATGACGAACAAAGGTTATGTCCAACGACGCGAAAAAGACGGGGAGTGGCATGTGCTTGCCGCCGCATCGGTGTAATTGACAACAACAACCCTCCCCACAAAAACACGCCGCGATGTTTTTCAAAAACGCCGCGGCGAACGAAAGCAAACATCGCGATGAACGGACCCGTTCATCGCGATGTTTTGTATGGAAAGACGCAAGGTCTATTTCAGCACCACCTTCACCGAGGCGTTGCCCACCCTTACGATGTAAAGGCCGGGGCCGGGGGCACTCACGCTGCCCTCGCCCGCGGCCACCTCGGCACCTTGGACGTTGAACAGGCGGACGGTGTGCCCGGGGGCACTGACGCCCAGCCCCTCAACGGTGAGCGTGGCAGAGGGCGTGGCCTCGGCGATGCCGGTGAGGGTGACGGTGCGCCGCTCATAGGTGTAGGCCTCCACGGTCTTCCGGCCGTCCTCCTCCTTCTCCTTGGTCAGCAGGTAGCCCTCGGGGGTGTAGGCATAGGTGGTGGTCACCTCGTTCTTGCTGCCGGCCTCGGCGAACGTCCGGGTCTCGGTTTCCCGGACGATGCGCCCCTCGGAGTTCCGCTCGTAGACGTGGGTCTTGGTCTCGTCACCGCCACGCGAAACCACGGTGATGCTGTTGGCGCTCAGGGCGGAAACGCTATCCCCGTACAGACTGCCTATCGCCCAGCTCTTGGAGTCTGCGTCCCAAAGCCAGGTGGCACCGCCGTAGACCTCCACACGCGGGTCACGCACGGAGGAGATGTGTTCTTCGCCGAAGTAGCAATGGTCGTCATAGCTGTCAATCAGGTCGCTGCGGCCATAGATGAGGGCGAAGTCATATATCAGCCTGTATCCGCTTTCGCGGCTTTCGCCCACCCATTCCCCGGCCACAGGGTCCCAGCGGTAGGTGGCCGATGTGCCCTCATAGGAATAGCCGTCGTCGTCGTTCTTGTTGTAATCCTCGTGCTTGCCCACGGGCACCACCCGGTCGCCCTCCGCCTCATAGCTGACGCTCACCTGCGTGCCGTCCTCCAGCGTATAGTAATCGTCGCCGGTGTAGAGCTGGTCGAAAGTGAAGGTGTCGGTGTCCTTATCCCAGTCGTAGCGGCGGGAGCAGTTATGCCAGGTGTCGTTGCGCGTGGCACGGGTGACGGTGCCCGAGGTGTTGTAGCGATAGAAGATGTCGCTGACCCATCCGTCGTCCATCAGGCCGAAGGTCTCGCGGGTTTTCAGCACACCGCGCTCGTAGTACTCCACCACATAGCCCTTGTCGGTGTAGGTGTAGCGCTGCTCCTCAACGGGGTTGTCGGCATTGCTCTGGAAGAGGATGATCCTTTCGGGATAGCCCCTGTCGTTGAAGGTGTGGCGCACGGTGTAGCCCATGCTCGAATACTCAAAGCTGTCCATCTGCTTCCACGTTCCGTCGGGCTGCAGCACCCAGACGGTGCAGACGTCCATCTCGGAGTTGTTGCCGGACTGCTCGCCCAGGGGCGTGTCCACGCTCTCCCTCACCCGGTAGGCGGCCTTGACGTTGCAGTCGTTGTCGTAGTAGGTATAGGTGGTGATGTCATTCTCCGTGTCGGAGCCGACGTAGGTGTTGTCGTCCACACGGTTGAGCATGACGGGCGCGTCCGCACCCTCGAACCAGGCATAATAGACCACGACATTGAAACTGCCCTTATAAATCTTCACCTTGGGCAAACTGCGGATCAGCTCCACACGCTCGCCTCGCATCAGCTCCCACTTGCCGTCAACGTATGAATAGAAATTGTTGTAATAGAGAGGCGTTTTCCACATCTCGCCCGAAGAGACGAACTTCTGTTCATTAACCCACAGGCCGGTGGCGCGGTCATACTCCCGGTAGATACGGGTGACGGAATCGCCGGCCTCGATGAAGACATCCAGTCTGCCCGAGACATAGCCCTCGCTGTCACAGATCTTGCTGCCCTCACACGGATAGCCGTCCATGCGGTAGTATTTCGTCACCACTTCGTTCTCGCGCCACGGCGCGTCAAGCGCATCACGGTAGAAAGAGGTGGTGCGCACCGAGTCGGCGAAGAACTCCACCTTCGTACTGTTGTAGGACGATTCACTGCCGGCCGGCAGATAGGCCCGGGCCGGCTCATACCAGCGGAAAAACTTCTTCTCTATCACCTCGCCCCCGTTCCAGCGGCGCTCGTTCTCCACCTCGAAGCCGCGCCGGGGCTTTCCGTCCCAGTCATAGTAGACATGGGCATAGTCATACACTCTCTTCTCATAGTAGTTATTATCATACTTATTGTCCACGACCACGGACCGGATGCGTCCGTCGGCATCCATCTCGCGCTCCACGATGCTGCTCACATACCAGTCTTTCCCCTCCTCGGTTTCCATGCCCGAGGGGCAGTCGTCCGTCTCGATGGTGCGCTTGGTCCAGAAAGCGTCGGCGTTCACCTCATAGGTGTAGCGCATCTGCCTGTCGCCAAGGGGCCAGCCGATCGTCTCGTGCGTGGCCACCAGCCGGCGCAGCCCGTACTTGTCATAGCTGACGGTGGTGCTCCTCAGAGTCTCGCCGTTCCGCGTCATCGTATAGCCTGTGCACAGCGTGGTATCCACCTCCACGCTCAGCGCAACAGCCTTTTGCGGAGCAGCCCTCCGCTGCAGTTCCGCAGCCCGGAGGCGGCTGTCGGCCACCCGCGACCTGCCCGCCGGGGACCCGGCCTCGCGAGGCATCACGGAGCGGCCCGCTGCGGCCGAATAATTCACCCCCGAGGCCACAGGGCGGGGCACACTCACCTGTGCGCTGACAGCCGTCAGCGTCAGGCACGAAAGGGCAAAGAGATAAAATCTTTTCATTGTCTGCAGTTTTTTTGAATGATATGTTATGCTAATGATATCGGAGTATACCCGTGAAGAGCCGGCGGAAAGCAAAGGGCATTACACATGCCGGTTTCCCGCCATGCCCACGGATTGACACCATGGGCATGGCGGGAAACCGGCGAAAGCACGTAGGCGCTAAACGCGCCCGTGCTTTTTATACTTATATAAATAAGTGCTTGCTTGCTTGCTAACAAAATAATCCGAGCCACCAAACAA
>CAMWSK010000014.1 GCA_947176895.1 uncultured Prevotellaceae bacterium
ATTCATTGTGGGCCGTTCTTTTAAACTGGGTGCGGGGATTTGGTGTAAAAAAATTTTCCGTCAAACAAAAACCGCCCCCCCCCCCCCCCCCCCCGTCAAATACTTTTTGGGGAAATTGTGTAACTGCTTGGCTAACAGCAATTATTGAGGCCTTGCAGGACTTGGAGATTTATCGGTTACCATACTATGAGCGATTTCAAGGATCTGTCGATGCAGGCTAAGTGGTATGCCTTGCGTGACCTTAAACGCCCTAATGCAAAGCTTCCCGGCTATAAGTTGCTTGAGGAGGAACTGAGGATGAGGGTCTTTATTCCCAAGAAGGAGAAACTTCTCATGAAGAACGGGAAGAAAGTAAAAATGGAAGTGCCGGTTATTCCCGATTTGCTTTTTGTGCACGACACGTTGGAAAATGTCAGGCACATTGTGGAGAAAACGGAAACATTGCAATTCCGTTACAAGAGAGGTGGAAGACAACATGAACCCATCGTTGTTCCCGATTATGACATGGAACGATTCATTCATGCTGTTGAAGTTTCGGGAAAGGCTAAATATTATTTGCCCGAAGATTTGACTTCGCAGATGTGTGGTCGCAGGATTCGTGTTGTGGGTGGCCCGATGGATGGTTCCGAAGGAACGTTGCTTACCATAAGAGGATCCAAGACCCGGCGCTTGCTGGTGGAATTGCCCGGTTTTTTTTCCGTGGGTGTGGAGGTTAATCCTGAGTACATTCATCTTCTGGAATAGAAACGAAAATAGAGTACTTAACACGATAAAACAACATTCATTTATGCAATTTTGGATTTTTAATTGTCTTTTTGTCTTTCTGCTTTGCGTGTTTTTTGCAGGAATTGTTATTCCGCAGATTCTGTTGGTAGCTTTTCGCAACAGGTTGTTTGATGTCCCCGATGAACGTAAGATTCACCGCGGTGCTGTGCCTCGTCTGGGCGGTATCGCGTTTACTCCGGTGAAGTCATTTGTATTGATGTTGTTATTGGGTGTCAACATGCTACTGGATGTACAGAACGTCTATGTGGAGTTCGAAAAAGATTTGCAAGGCTTATCCTTTGTCTATTGTTCTCTGATGTTGCTATATCTTCTTGGCATGGCGGATGATCTTGTCGGCGTACAATACAAGGCTAAATTCTTTGCCCAAGTCTTATGCGGAGTGATGTTGGTGGCCGGCGGTATTTGGCTGGACAGCCTCCACGGCGTATTGTGGATTCATGAAGTTCCCAGATGGATAGGTTATCCGCTGACCGTGTTATTGACTGTATTTATCATTAATGCCGTCAACCTGATAGATGGTATTGATGGTTTGGCATCCGGTCTGAGTGGTATTGCCTGCCTCTTTTACGGGGTCTTTTTCTTTATTCTGCAAAATTACGTGTATGCTCTGCTTGCTTTTGCCACTTTAGGGGTGTTGGTTCCTTTCCATTATTATAATGTATGGGGCGATCCTTTGAAACGGAGAAAGATATTCATGGGGGATACGGGCAGCCTCACCATCGGACTGATGCTTTCCGTCTTGAGTATAAAGTTGGTTACATGTGTTCCTGAGGATGCTTCGGAAATCAATACCATCATATTGGCATTTTCTCCGTTGCTGGTGCCCGGTTTTGATGTTGTGCGGGTATATTTTCATAGGGTGCGTAATGGAAAGAATCCATTCCTGCCCGATAAGAACCACATCCATCACAGGATGCTTGCCGTCGGCATGACGCAACGTACAGCCATGGTTACCATCGTTTTCCTTTCAATGCTGTTCATTGTATGCAATGTCTTGTTGTCGAAACGTGTTTCTGTGACTTTTCTTTTCCTGTGGGACGTTTTGTTGTGGATAGCAGTCAACATGTGGCTCACCCATAAAATCGGTCAGAAAAATAAAAAACTATAGTTATTTTTGAGATATGAATTTTTGCAAGAATTTGATTGTGGTGGCTTCTATTCTTGTTTTAGGAGCCTGTTCTGCACCCAAGCAGGTCGCTTATTTCCAAGACTTGCAACAGGGAGGGAACGCATTAACCGTCGCCAATCCGACAGAAATCAGGATTCGGCCTACAGACAAGTTGTCGATTCGGGTCAACAGTCAGAACCCGAAGCTTACGGCTCAGTTTACATTATCGGCATCAACTGGTTCTTCCGGAAGTAGTGAGGTCTTGGACTATACTGTGGATTCCGATGGGTGCATAGATTTTCCCGTATTGGGGAAGCTTCGCATTGAGGGAAAGACGCGCGAGGAGTTGGCAGCCTATATCAAGAAGGAACTTCAATCCCGTGATTTGGTTACAGACCCTATTGTTACGGTTGAGTTTGTCAATCTCTACGTCTCCATCATAGGTGAGGTGAATAGCCCCGGGCGTTATACCATAGATAAGGATTGCTTGACGTTGCCGGAAGCCTTGAGTTTGGCCGGCGACCTGACCATCCAGGGAAAAAGGGAAAATGTGTTGGTTCTTCGTAATGAAAATGGCAAACAGCAGCCTTATCGGGTGAATCTGTGCTCTGCCAATAATCTTTATGCGTCTCCGGTTTATTATCTGCAACAGGATGATGTGGTTTATGTGGAGCCTAACAGTATGAAGGTGCGCCAGTCTACGGTGAACGGAAACACGGTGCGCAGTACCTCGTTCTGGCTGTCGTTGGCCTCTTTCCTGACCTCCATCATTGTATTAATCGTTAGATAAAAGATAAAAATGGCAACCACACAAAATAGACCTTCCGCACAGAACTCGCAGGATTTCATGCGGATACAAGATTTGTTCTACCTTTGTCTCAACAAATGGTATTGGTTCATTGCCTCGTTAGGGATATGCCTTGGTGTTGCGGTCTATTACCTGTTGACCACCCCTCCTGTCTATGTCCGCACGGCTTCCATCCTGATAAAGGATGATTCCAAGGGGGGGGGCTCAACCGGCATGGAGGCATTTGCCGATTTGGGTACGTTTACTGTCGCCACCAATGTCAACAACGAGATGGCGACGTTAAAGTCTCCTGATGTCATGCGTGAGGTGGTGTCGAGATTGCATTTGGATGTGGACTACCACGTAGACGGCCGTTATCACAAGCAGACGATTTATGGCAACGAGTTACCTGTTCGTGTATCATTTGCCGATTTGCCGGCTGACGAATCGGCTGCCTTTCTTCTCCGTTTGTCAGGGGATGGAACCGTTCGTTTGTCGTCTTTTGTGCATAATGGTGAGGAAATGGATGTAAAGCCGGATGTGACAGGAACATTGAACGATAGTATTGCCAGTCCGCTGGGTATTATTGTGATTGCCCCTTCGTCTGTTTACACGGCAGATACCGAGATAGCCATCCATGTATCCCGAACGCCTCTGGCAGCTGTTGCATCCGCTTGTGTTTCTCGTCTGGCTGTTGCGCGGACCGATGCAAGCACCAACATTATCAACCTTTCCTATCAGGATGTATCGCCCCGGCGTGCGGAAGATTTGTTAAATATGCTGATAACGGTCTATAATGAGAATTGGTTGAAGGACAAGAACCAACTGGCAGTCAGTACCTCCATGTTCATTAACGAACGACTGGGAGTGATAGAAAACGAGTTGGGCCATGTGGATGATGACATTTCTTCCTATAAGAGTGAACATCTGTTGCCGGATGTGCAGGCTGCCGCAAGTATGTATATGGCACGGGCCAATGCAGCTGAGACGTCTGTCAAGGAACTTAAGGACCAAGTCTATATGGCTCGTTACGTTAAAAGCTATTTGACAAATGAGGAAAATATGTTTAAGTTGCTTCCCACCAATTCAGGGATGGAAAGTGCCAACATATCCGCACAGATTAATGAATACAACAACCAGTTGCAGGAGCGTAACAATTTGGTTGCGCATAGTAGTACTAAAAACCCGTTGGTAGTAGAAATGGATGCTTCCTTAACGGACTTACGTAAGGCTTTAATCTCCTCCATAGACAACCAACTGGTGGCCTTGAACGCGCAAATCAAGAGCCATCAGGCTATCGGCGGGCAAGCGACTTCTCAAATCGCTTCCAACCCGAAGCAGTCCAAATACCTGCTCAGTGTGGAACGCCAGCAGAAGGTGAAGGAATCATTGTACATTTACCTGTTGCAAAAGCGTGAGGAGAATGAATTGTCCCAAGCTTTTACTGCTTATAACACCCGTGTCATTACCCGTCCGGGAGGAAGTATGGCTCCTATCGCTCCTGTAAAGAAGAGTATTCTGCTGGTGGCCTTTGCTGTGGGCATGTTGTTGCCGATAGTCATTATCTTCCTGCATGAGACCATGAATACGAAGTTGCGTGGTCGCAAAGATTTGGAGGGTATGACGATACCGTTCATCGGAGAAATACCTCTTGCTTTCAGCAGGAAGAGAAAATGGTACACTCTCCGAAAAGAGGAAGCGGGAGGTAAGATTGTGGTCAAGGAAAAAAGCCGTAATATCATCAATGAGGCATTCCGTGTGGTACGCACCAATCTTGAGTTCATGATGGGAAAGGAACGGGAGTCTAACGTAATCATGCTGACTTCGGCCAATCCGGGCAGTGGAAAGACGTTTATCACGTTCAACCTTGCAACCAGTTTTGCTGTCAAGGGGAAGCGTGTACTTGTCATTGACCTCGATTTGCGAAAAGGCTCTTTGAGTCGCTATGTGGGTAGTCCGGCAACAGGTATTGCCGATTATCTTGCCGAGCAGATAAACTGTATTGATGACGTTATATGTACTCCTTCTGAGCATTTGAAGTTGGATGTCATTCCGGCGGGCACCATTCCTCCCAATCCTACGGAACTGCTGTTCTCCGAGCGGTTGGAAAAGTTAATCAGTGATTTCCGTAAGGAATACGATTATATCTTTATCGACTGTCCTCCTGTGGAGATCGTGGCAGATGCAGCTATCATCAACAAGTTGGCCGATATGACCTTGTTCATTCTTCGTGCCGGACTGTTGGAACGCAACATGCTTCCTGAAATAGAGCAGTTCTATACCGACAAGAAGTACAAGAACATGTCGCTCTTGCTCAATGGTACTGATGGCGGTGGCCGGTATGGATATAAATACGGGTACAAGTACGGCTATCACTATGGGTATGCCGGCTATGCTAAAGACGAATAACAGGTGATGTGGCCGTTTCGTAAGTCAAAGACCCTTGCTCAAAGCGGTGTCTTGCAAGGGATGGCCGATTGCCACAGCCATCTTCTTCCGGGAGTGGACGATGGGGTCCGGACCCTGGATGAGACGCTCGATATTTTGGGCTTGATGGAGCAACATGGTGTCAGAAAGGTATGGCTTACGCCGCATATCATGGAGGATATCCCCAACGAGACCACCCTTTTGCAACAGAAGTTCCGGGAACTGGAGCAAAGTTACAAAGGAGCGATGGAACTGGCCTTGGCTGCGGAATACATGATGGACAATCTTTTTGAGGAGCGGCTGGAGAAAAACAATCTTCTGCCCCTCCAAGAAGGAAGACGTTACCTCTTGGTGGAAACTTCTTATTATAATCCGCCGATGAACATGCTTTCCATCTTGCAGCGTATCCAAAGAAAAGGGTATTATCCGCTGTTGGCCCATCCCGAACGATATGAATATATGCAGGTGAAGGATTACAAAGTATTGAAGGAAGCGAGTGTTTTCTTCCAACTCAATGTTCCTTCGTTGGCCGGGATGTATGGCGGTCATGTGCAGGAAAAGGCCGAATGGCTTTTGAAAAACAATTACTATCAATTGTGTGGGGGAGACACTCATCGGATGGATGTATGGATGGAAGCGTTCACAAAGTCTCGGCAACCGGAGAAGGTATGGGATATGCTTCGAAACATCCAGATGTAAGGTGTTCCCGTTTTACGAAAATTTAAATCCATTAAATCATATGAAAGGTATTGTTTTAGCAGGAGGCAGTGGCACACGCCTCTATCCGATTACGAAAGGAGTAAGCAAGCAGTTGTTGCCTATTTTTGACAAGCCGATGGTTTATTATCCGATATCCGTGCTGATGCTTGCCGGTATTCGTGAAATCTTGATTATCTCCACGCCTTATGATTTGCCCGGATTCAAGCGCTTGTTGGGAGACGGCTCGGATTACGGAGTGCATTTCGAATACGCAGAGCAGCCTTCGCCTGATGGCTTGGCTCAGGCTTTTACTATCGGTGAGAAGTTTATCGGAAATGATTCGGTTTGCTTGGTGCTGGGTGACAATATTTTCCATGGAAGCGGCTTTACCTCTATGTTGAGAGACGCGGTGAGGACTGCCGATGAAGAGCGGAAAGCCACAGTCTTCGGCTATTGGGTGAACGACCCCGAGCGCTATGGTGTGGCAGAATTCGACAAGAATGGCAACTGCCTTAGCATTGAGGAGAAACCTCTGAAGCCCAAATCCAGCTATGCGGTTGTCGGTCTGTATTTCTATCCTAATAAAGTGGTGGATGTTGCCAAGCACATCCAGCCTTCTGCACGCGGAGAGTATGAAATCACCACTGTAAACCAACAGTTCCTGCACGATGGAGAGTTGAAAGTGAAGACCCTGGGCCGAGGATTTGCCTGGTTGGATACCGGAACTCATGACTCTTTGAGCGAGGCTTCTACATACGTGGAGGTGTTGGAGAAACGCCAGGGACTGAAGGTGGCTTGTTTGGAGGGAATTGCTTACAGACAAGGGTGGATTTCCGAAGAGCGGATGCGTGAACTGGCACAGCCGATGCTGAAAAACCAATATGGCCAATATCTGTTGAAGGTGATTGACGAGTTGAAGGAAACAGGAAATTCAAACTTGGAATAAGAAACAATGGAAGTAATAAAAACGGCGATAGAAGGTGTAGTCATTATTGAACCGAGGGTGTTCAAGGATGCCAGAGGTTACTTCTTCGAGAGCTTTTCTCAAAAGGAATTTGAAGAGAAAGTCCGCAAAATCAATTTTGTGCAGGACAACGAAAGCATGTCCTCGTATGGTGTCATGCGTGGACTGCATTTCCAGCGTCCTCCTTTTACACAAAGCAAGTTGGTGCGTTGCGTGAAGGGGCGTGTGCTGGATGTGGCAGTGGATATACGCAAGGGCAGTCCTACATACGGACAGCATGTGGCTGTTGAGCTGACCGAGGACAATCATCGTCAGTTCTTTGTGCCGCGTGGCTTTGCTCATGGCTTTGCCGTATTGAGTGAAACGGCGGTCTTTCAGTATAAGTGCGACAACTTCTATGCACCGGAGGCTGACGGGGGTATTAGCATCAAGGACGAGAGTCTGGGGATTGATTGGCAGATTCCCGTTGAAAATGCCCTCCTTTCAGAAAAGGATGTCAAGCATGTGTGTTTGAAAGACTTCGATTCTCCTTTTGATTATCAGGTAAATTTATATCCCGAATTTGAGTAATATGAATATAGTGGTAACCGGTGCCAACGGACAGTTGGGCAATGAAATGCGCTTGATTGCCCGGGGAAGTGGCGATAATTATGTCTTTACGGATGTGAACCAGGTGGAGGGCGTAGAAACCGTTCATTTGGATATAACGGATTTGCATGCCGTCCGCAAGATGGTGGCAGACAAATCGGTGGATGTGATTGTGAATTGTGCGGCTTATACCAATGTGGATGCTGCGGAGAGCAATGAGTCATTGGCTGAGAAGCTGAATGCCGAAGCCCCGGAGAATTTGGCAAGGGCGATGAAAGAGGTGAATGGCCTGCTGGTGCAGATTTCCACCGACTATGTATTTGGCAAAGAACCGTACAACATCCCGTGTACAGAAGAGCAGCAGGGAACGCCTACAGGTGTTTATGGCTTGACGAAACTACATGGTGAGCAGAAGATTGCTGCTGTTGGTTGCAAGTATGTCATCATCCGTACGGCATGGCTTTACAGTGAGTTCGGCAAGAATTTCTGCAAGACGATGATGAACCTTACGGCCACCAAGCCTCAGTTGAAAGTTGTGTTCGACCAGGCCGGCACACCTACCTATGCCTTGGATTTGGCGGAAGCCATCAAACATGTGATTGCCGACTATGCCGGAGAGGCGACGGATGAGCAATACAGCAAGAGTGGTATCTACCATTATTCCAATGAAGGCGTCTGCTCATGGTACGATTTCACAAAAATGATTGCTGAATACAACGGGACTTCCGCTTGCGATGTGCAGCCGTGCCACAGCAACGAGTTTCCCACTCCGGTTACCCGCCCCGCCTATTCTGTGCTTGACAAGACCAAAATAAAAGAAACTTTCGGCATCCGTATTCCTTATTGGACGGAGTCACTGAAACAATGTATCAAGAATCTTAAAAATGAAAAATAATATGGCAAAGAGAAATATCATTATCACCGGCGGAGCCGGTTTTATCGGAAGTCACGTCGTTCGTCTGTTCGTGAACAAGTATCCTGAGTACAAGATTATCAACTTGGACAAGTTAACCTATGCCGGCAATCTTGCCAACCTCAAGGACATCGAGAGCAAGCCCAACTACAAGTTCGTGAAGATGGACATTTGTGATTTCGATGCATTCTATCAGTTGATGCAGGATGAGCAGGTGGACGGAATCATTCACTTGGCAGCCGAAAGCCATGTGGATCGCAGTATCAAGGACCCTTTCACTTTTGCTCGTACCAACGTGATGGGTACACTCTCGTTGCTGCAGGCAGCAAAACTCTATTGGGAATCGTTACCGGAGAAGTACGAGGGTAAGCGTTTCTACCACATTTCCACGGATGAGGTGTATGGTGCTTTGACAATGAATCATCCCGAAGGCATCCGGCCTCCGTTTACAACAACGGCCTCTTCCGCCGAACATCATTTGGCATATGGTGATGATTTCTTCTATGAAGACATGAAGTACAATCCTCATAGTCCTTATTCGGCGGCAAAGGCTTCGAGCGACCATTTCGTGCGTGCCTACCACGATACCTACGGAATGCCGACGATTGTCACCAACTGCTCTAATAACTATGGTCCCTATCAGTTCCCCGAGAAGTTGATACCTCTGTTCATCAATAACATCCGCCATCGCAAGCCGTTGCCCGTATATGGCAAGGGAGAGAACGTGCGCGACTGGTTGTTTGTGGAGGATCATGCCCGTGCCATTGATGTGATATTCCACAACGGCAAGATTGCCGAGACCTATAACATCGGTGGTTTCAACGAATGGAAGAACATTGACATCATCAAGGTGGTCATCAAGACGGTTGATCGTTTGCTCGGACGTGCCGAAGGTGAAGATTTGAATCTGATAACCTACGTTACCGACCGTTTGGGACACGATGCCCGCTATGCTATTGACAGCACCAAACTGCAGAAGGAACTGGGTTGGGAGCCAAGCCTCCAGTTCGAGGAAGGCATCGAAAAGACGGTCCGTTGGTACTTGGATAATCAGGAATGGATGGACAACATCACCTCCGGTGAATACGAAAAGTATTACGAGGAGATGTATAAGGGAAGGTAATCCCCGCCCCGTCATGTGGATGAAAAGAATGGATTATGTCCACTAAGATATAGACTTGGAGTATTGAGTTTCACATAGAGCACTATCTTGCTGCCTACAGGTTAGGCGCAATGCTGCGTGATACGATGCTGTTTGTGGTGGCACCCCCGAATGATAAAACTACAGTGTTGGGCATGGTTTTGCCATGCCGCTTCAGCTTGTAAAGCGGTTGAGGAGTTGCTTCTGCCTGAAGCTGACAAAGAAAGAGCATAAGGTTAAGTTTCGGACAGTTGATACCAATGTGTTGCCCGATGTGTATTTATCTGTAAAGTATAATAATTATGATATTCAGGTGTTTGCAATATTGCTGTCGGTGGTTATGGTGGCGATGGTAGCATTGTTGTGTGTGAGAATTGCAAAAGTACCAGTGGTGGGCAGTACCCTGGCATATTGTGGCAAGGCATCGCTGTTCATAATGTTTGTGCATTAGTATGTGCATTCTCGCATAGTTGTCGCACAAGACCGATGGGTTCACTTTTGGGTATCATAGCTTTGTCGTTGCTGCTATATTTCGCAGCGATGTAATGGAGGATAACAAGGCTAATGCTGTGTTAAGAAATGAAATAAATATGTCGAACTTAAAAGGGGAAATGATAAAGGGCGTATTTTGGAACGCCATAGAGAAATATACCGGCATTGTTATCGGAATGATGGTTTCGATGGTGCTTGCACGAATCCTTACGCCTAAGGACTATGGAACGGTGGCAATTGTGACCGTTTTTACCACATTTTTGGGGCTGTTTAGCAGCATGGGTCTTGCACCAGCCATTATTCAGCGTAAGGACTTGACGAAGTCGAACCTTGATTCGATTTACACTTACTCAATACTGATAGCGCTGTTTCTTGGCTCAATTCTGTTTTTCTCATCGTGGGGAATTGCCTCGTTTTATGAGGATAGTAAACTTGTGATTATAACACAGGTGCTGACGGTGCCCTTTTTTTTCTCCACGATAAACATGGTGCCAGGTACACTGATGGTGAGGGACAAGAGATTTAAACTCATTGCCCGCCGTTCGCTGTTGCTTGGCGTGATAAGTGCGATAATATCGGTCGGTGCTGCATTGCTGGGTGCGGGACTTTATTCGCTGATAATCGCGCCCTTGCTCACGACACCAGTGGTGTTTTTCTGGAATCAGTATTATTATCATTTAAAAATCGACAGGACATTTGACATTGAGCCGATAAAGAGGGTGTTCTCGTTTAGTGCATACGTTTTTTTGTTCGACTTCTTTAACTATTTCTCACGCAATCTCGACAAGTTGATTATTGGAAAGTTCTTAAACCTGTCGGCACTTGGAATCTATGAGAAATCCTACAGGCTGATGCAGTTGCCTATGAGCAACATCACTTTTGTGATTCATCCGGTGATGCAGCCGGTACTGCGTGATTTCGGTGAAGATCATGAGGAACTTGGGCGGAAATATGCAAAAATAGTGAAGTTCATTACCACACTCAGTTTCACCCTGGGATTTGCGCTGTATGGACTTTCGGCTGAGTGCATACACTTTTTTTATGGAGGTAGGTGGGATGCTGCCATTCCGGTGTTTGGCATTCTTGCGCTTTCCATACCGTTGCAGATGATATTGTCCACATCGGGTCCTATATATATGGTCTGCAACGCCAGCAAGATGCAATTCTGGCTGGGAGTACGAAACACTGTTACCACCGTGGCCGGATTTTTGATAGCAGCATTTGCCTTTGGCACCATTGAGTCGATGGCGTGGGCGTGGACTATAACGCTTTTCATCAATTTTGTGTTCACCTACTACTTGATGTATCGGTATGTGCTTAAAATATCAATACTGCCAATGCTTAGGGAATTGGTGAAGCCTGCAATTATAGCTATGATAGTTTATGCAGTGATACTGATATTTGATTTTTTAGGATTCAAGAATGATATCGTGGCATTAATCGTGAAATCGGTTGCTGCAGTGGTGGCCTTTGTACTCAGTGTGCAGTTGTTGCATCAATACAATATTTTCATGATTATTAATAACGAAGTAAAAAAAATACAGAAGAAATGAAACTGAAAGGACTCCTGCCAAGAACTATTGCTCTGCATTTAGGATTAATCAGGGAAACTTCGCATTGTGTTCATAATCTGAAATATGATATGTTGGCTCATTATCTCACCGACAAGGCAATTAATTGCATAAAGAAAGGAGTGAGCGACGAGGATTACGGCAATGAGCTGATTGTTTCGCTCACTACCTATGGTAAGAGGCTATATAGCGTTCATCTTGCAATTGAGTCGATTATGCAGGGGTCGGTACTGCCCAACAGAATTATTTTGTGGCTTGGCGATGAGCTTCAAGATACTCCATTGCCGGTAGTCCTGAGGAATCAGATGAAGCGGGGACTGGAGATTAAGTTCTGTAAAGATGTTAAGTCATACAAAAAGTTGTGTCCCACTTTGTGCAATTATCCTAATGCCGACGTGATTACTATTGATGATGATCTGATTTATAATTACGACCTCGTGGAGGCTCTTGTGGAGACTCATCGTGCCTACGGTGACTGCATTGTGGCCCGAAGGATTCACAAGGTTGTGATGGGCGATGATGGGAAACCAGTGGCTTACAACAACTGGAAATGGAATGGAGGCGACTGGATGCCGTCACTGCTCAATTTCTTCACAGGAGGTGGAGGCGCGTATTTTCCTGCCGGGAGTCTCGACAACGAAGTGCTTAGGGAGGACGTTTTCACCGACATTTGCAAATATGCCGATGATGTGTGGTTTTATGCGATGGCGGTGAAGAAAGGCACAAAAGTGATGCGAGTGAGAGCCGAGAGTGCCATCGGAGAGGACTACCTCGTGAACGCATCGGTTCAGGATATGGGATTATGCAAGACAAATGTGGATAATGGACTCAATGATAGGCAGATTGCAGCAGTGTTTGCGCGCTACAACATCAATGAAATACTTGTGAAAGAGAGTGGGAGGCTAGGGAAACAATGAGTGCGGAATTAAGTGTGAGATGATGAAGACAAAGATAGTATATTGCATAGTAAGCAACGAAAAGGATATATATCTGGAACAGGCGTGGGTGTCGATTTATACACTGAGGAAGCATAACCCCGACGCAGAGGTGATTCTGCTCATTGACAAAGGAACTGAGGATACACTCACTGGAAAGCGTGCCGGAATAAGGGGGCTTGTCACAGAGGTGTTGGTCGTTGATACTCCTGCTGGCTTTAATGCCATGCAGCGTTCCCGCTATCTGAAGACCAACTTCCGGCAGTTCATATCCGGCGACCTGCTTTTTATCGACTCCGACACCGTGATAGGCGGATCGCTTGCCGCCATCGATGACATAGAAGCCGAAATCGCCTGTGTGCCTGATGCTCATAAAGCGTTGGATTCGTATTCTCAGCTTGTGGGTTTAAAGGCGAAGATATTGGAGATTTTCGGAATAGATATGAATGATGCAACGTATTACTTTAACTCTGGAGTTATTTATGTTAAGGACACGAAGCGCACAAGAGATTTTTTCGTTGATTGGTATAATCAGTGGAAATTCTCTGCTTTTGAAAAAGGGTGTAATTTCGACCAGCCGGCATTGTTTGCTACCGATAAGAAAAATGGCTATGAAATAAAGGAATTGCCGGGAGAATATAATTGTCAGTTATTTCTAAGTTTGCAATATCTTCACAAAGGTTTGATTCTACATTTCTTCAATGAAAAGACCTCACTACGAACAAAGGGGTTCTCGCCTTTTTATACCGATGAGATTTATCAAAGAGTAAAAGAAGATGGTGGAATTAAATGTGATATAAAATGCATTCTAAATGACAGCTCTAAGTGGATTAATACACCCTCTTTTTTTGTAAGCAGAGAACAATTATATTTTATTACTTCGCCTGTGGGCATGCAATTGTTTGAATCCTATTTATCGAATACGGCACTATATAGATTCTTGAATATGCTAAATAAACTTCAATGGAAGTTTATTGCAATGAGAAATATATTTAGGAAAAACTGAGAATGAACGGAGTCCTTTAGAATATGAAGAATACAATGCTTGTGGATTTTGCCAATAACATAAACGATGTTCCGCTGATGTAGGTGATTGTGCCGGTGTACAGAGCGGAGAAGTATATCAACCAGTGTGTGGACAGTATGCTTGGGTCGACTTATCGCAACATTGAGGTGATTTTGATGGACGATGGGGTCACCTGATCGTTTTAGGGCAATCTGTGACGAGTATGCCGCGCGTGACAGCCGCATGAAGGTGATTCACCAGCCGAATGGCGGTGTGAGCGTCGCTTGGCAGATGGGAATTGACAATGTCACCGGCGGATACTCAATCCACGTCGACCCCGATGACTGGGTGGAACCAACGATAGTAGAGGAGCTTGTGGCAAAGGCAATTGAAACAGGTGCAGAATATGTGATTTGTGATTACTTTGAGGAATATTCGTCGGGAGACAATACGCAGACGCAACATCCCCGGCAAAGTGACATCAACGCGGGGAGAGCTTGAGAAGTCGATGAATCACAAATTTATTGTGGTTCTGTGGAATGTATTGCTTAAACGTGATGCTATATTGTGCAGTAAGTGAGAAAACTTTGCTTGATTTTAAGATAATTTTGTTGAAGTCTCTGGTAAATATAGAAAGCAGAAACTGGTTTAAGAAGGCAAGGGGGTCCTGATGTGCATGGACAAGCGATAAAGGAGAACTGAAGGTATAAGTGGTATAGTCCGCTAAGTTTGTGTTTGTCGATAGCATTGCGAGGATATCCCGAAATAGCGTGCATGGCCTATAGCATAAATATGCTGTTTGTTAGTGCGAAGAATCTTTTTCAGGTGTATAAAATAAAGTATAAATCCAGATTCATATTTTCATTGGAATAGAAATGAGGTGGAAAGTGGCGATATTGTCGACCGATGGGCAGCCGCAGTTCCTTGGGGGGATAAAGCGGGTGTGCTCGATGCTTGGGGAAAGCTGGATGGATAGTGGCGAGACTGAGGTGGAGTTTATCACATTCACCGAGTCGGATTTCCGCAAGCCGAGGATAGGACGTATAGCGCAGTCGTTTTTTCCCGATGCGAGTGATTATTGTGCGAGGGAAAATGTGGATTTCCTGGTGAATAAGCTTAATGGGGAGGATTTCAATATTCTGCTCAATCCGCATGTGGAGGAGCAGTCTCTGAATGAACTTGTGGCAGAGGTGAGGCCGCACATCGGGGCAAAGGTGGTGTGTGCCCTGCACTTTTCGCCCACTCATAACCGTGATGTGGTGCGGGAGTCGTTTTTCATATCTTATTCGCTTGGTCTCGATGCCGTGGCATGGCTTAGACAGTGTGCTTTATGGGTCAAATATAAGCTGTATGGGCTTCGGGCTACTGAACGTGCCGAGATGGCAAAGCATTTATATGCAATCCGGAATTGTGACCGTTATGTGGTGTTGTCGGAGCGATTCATCCAGTTGTTTCCAAAAGGCGTTCGTTCAAAGATTGTGAGTATTAATAATCCATCGCCTTGTGGTGTAAAGCCCGTTGAGAAATTCTTTGAGAAATCAAAACGAAACGAGGTGGTGTGGTGTGGCAGGATGGACTTGACTGGAATGAAGCGCCTTGACCGTATGCTGAGAATTTGGGAACGGATTAATCCGCTAAAATCAGACTGGACATTGCACATTCTTGGTAGCGGTGATATTAAGTTTATAGAGAATCTTATTGTCAAAAATGGAATAACCAACGTGGTGGTAGAAGGATTCTGCGAGCCTTGGCTGCACTATAGCCGTGCAAAGGTATTATGTTGCACAAGTACGACCGAGGGCTGGGGAATGGTGCTTGTGGAGGCTATGAGCCGGGGGTGTGTGCCAATGGCTTTCGACAGCTATGCCAGTGTACGCGATATTATTGACGATGGCGTGAATGGCGTGCTGGTGGAACCATTCAGCATAGGTGAGTATTCGCGTAAGCTTATTGAACTGATTGATGATGATGAACACCGCCGCGCAATGGCGGCACAAGGCATGGAGAGCATAAGCCGATTCAGTACTCCGGCGATAGCCCGGCAATGGCTAAAACTCTTTGAACAGATATCTGCAAATGTATGAAGGTGGTGATCTTGTTTCCGCACCCGGTGGCGGGGCCTACGGGGGGGTATAAGGTAGCTATGGAGTATGCCAACCGCATGGTGGCTGACGGGCATGAAGTGCACATTGTCTATTCGGGTTCTATCTACTGGAGCCGGAAGACGGCGTGGCATAAGCTCACTTGCTGTGTGCGCTGGGTGGAACGTAAGGTGAGGGGGTATTCGTGCCGGGGGTGGTTCCAGCTCGATGATAGGGTGCGCGAGCATTTCACGCTGTCGCTCTGTGAACGGCATGTGCCGATGGCCGATGTGTATGTGGCTACCTCGCCTTACACGGCTTGGTATCTCAACCGCTATGCAACGGATGCACGTAAGTTCTATTTTATTCAAGGCTATGAGGACTGGGGGCCGGGGCTGCGGGCGATTCTTCACGACACTTATCACTACCCGATGCGGAAGATTGTGGTGGCCACATGGCTACAGCGGATGCTCAAGGAGGAGCATGGCGAGGATTCGGTTTTTGTGCCGAATGGTTTTGACTTCGGCAAGTTTCGTATCACTGTACCTGTGGCCGAAAAGGATTGTCTGCATGTGTCAATGCTCTATCACGATATGCCCGGCAAAGACTGCGCCATGGGGCTGCGGGCACTTACGAGGGTGAAGGAACACTACCCGCAGTTGCGAGCCACACTCTTTGGAGTGCCGGCCCGCCCCAATGGACTGCCGGAGTGGATTGACTACTACCAGTGCCCTGATGATGAGCTTCACTTGCGTATCAATAATGAGGCTGCCATCTACATTGGCACGAGCCGCACCGAGGGCTGGGGCTTGACCGTTGGCGAGGCGATGATGTGTGGTCAGGCTGTGTGCTGCACCGACAATCCGGGCTACCGCGAGATGGCCACCGATGGTGAGACCGCCCTAGTGACACCTGTGGGCGACAGCGAGGCATTGGCAAGAAGTATGGAGCGGCTCATTGCCGACGACGCATTCCGCTGCCGCATAGCCGAAAATGGGCATAACTTTATTCAGCATTTCACTTGGGAGGATTCTTACCGAAAGTTTAAAACGACTTTAGGATTATGAGATTAGCTACATTTGATATATTCGACACTACGCTACTGCGACGGTGCGGTCGGCCTGAAGAGGTGTGGGAGCAGCTTGCCAATCGGCTTTTCGCTGAGGAGAGAGACCTCACCGAAGCATTTGTGGCATGGCGCAGGCAAGCAAAGGGAGATACTCTTGCGGCCATCTATGCCGGTATCGATGAGGCGTATGTCACCTTTTCTGGCAAAAGCGAAGAGGAGTTGATGCAAGCCGAGAAAGAGGAGGAAAGGGCGACACTTATTGTCAATCCTGAGATACGCAGCATCATTGAGCGTAAGCGCAAAGAAGGGTGGACGATTGCATTTGTGAGCGACATGTATCTTGACAGCCACTTTCTGCAGTCCGTACTCTCTGAGCAACAATGCATCAAAGAGGGTGAGCGTATATATGTCTCATGCGAGCATCGTGCACGCAAGGATGACGGAACCCTCTACGATGTGGTGCGCCGTGACTGCGCTCCCGTTGAGTGGGAGCACTATGGCGACAACTGGCGCAGCGATGTGGCTATGGCCCGGAAGAAAGGCATTCGTGCCATAGCCGTGACATCGGGCTTTAATGTTGCTGAGGCGGCATGCTTGCGTGTAGCTCCTCATCTTGCTGCGTTGTCAAGGTTATTCCGCCTACAGCATCCGAGGGATGGATTTGCGGCATTCGCCGCCGACTTCGTGGTGCCAGCCTACTTGCCTTATGCGGCATTTGTGCTTACCGAAGCACGCAGAATGGGCATCGCCAAGCTCTATTTCCTTTCACGAGACAGTTATGTGTTGCTTAAGGCTGCGCAAGCAATGCTTGGAGATACTCAAGGACCTGAACTACATTATCTATTTGTGTCGCGTCGTTCGTTGCTCTTGCCCTACTTGTGGAACGAGGACGAGAAAGCCTATCTTGCAGCACGCGACCACAATACCATTGTGCGCTTAGACAGCGTGGACAAAATGTTGGTGCATCTTGGTACCACACGTGAAGAACTACGTGAGCGATACGGAATAGAATTCGCTTACACTCGTGTGAACAATCTTGCTGAACAGGTGGACTTTCTGAAAAAGATATTTCACAGCGACTTCACTCCTTTATTACAGCAGCGTGCACAGGAGCAGCAAACATTGTTGCTGGACTACTTCCGGCAAGAAGGATTGCTCGACGGTGTGCGATGCGCTGCTGTGGATGTGGGCTGGCTGGGGACATCGCGGCTGATGATCAATCATATTTTGCGCAGACAGGGTGTGCCAGACATACACTTCTTTTATTATGGTGTGCGTGGTGATGTGTTCCCGCCGTCGGCAGGTCGTTATACGGCATATTTCCAAGCCGGAGAACTCTCTACGGAAGCCACGGTGTTGTTGGAGCATTATTTCTCGGCCTCTCCTTATCCAACTACGGTGGGGTATCAACGAAATGAAGACGGGCAAGTGATACCGCAATTTAAAACAAAGAGCAGATTTGCACACACACCTGCAAGCAAAGCCAATGCGGAGGCTATGGAAAGCATGGCCGCCGACCTTCCCCACTGCGACAAGGCTATGTTGCGACAATGGGCAAGAAGTGCCATCAGTTCCTTGATGTCCTCACACCTGGAAGTGGACATCACACCTCTTGTCCCGACAAGCGACTTTGATGACAACACGCCTTTCGTAAAGAAACTGAATATTGCTGAACTGGTGAAGTTGCTCGTTCTTGGTGGCCATGTGACGGGGTTCGACTTGGGAAGCCTTCGGCTGACACTGCCTCTCTGTATGCTGGCGCCTGCTTGGAGACTCCATGAATCAACAGGACGGTTGCGTGGGTATCTGTATCGTCGGATATACAGACAATAAATATGGATAGAAGACACGGCTCTTTCATTTAAAATCGCTTTGAATTTTCAAAGTTCGTGAGTAATTAAATACAGCATCGCACAGAAAACTGCAAATCACTGGAACATGTTTGCCAACTAAAGCCTATAAACGTGCGTCCAAAACTTGTGAACACGTGTTCACAAGTTCTGAACAGAGAATCTCCCCGTGACGTTTTGGCTTTTTAGATACAGGAACCCCAACTTTGTGGATGTGTCGAAGTTTACTTCCAACCACCTGCTACTCACGAACCTTGAAAATTCAAAGCGATTTTAAATAAAAGATCCATGGATAGAAGACGTTTTAATCACTATAATTAATGACAAAGATTGCAGCTATCATACTAAACTACAATTCGTCCGCCGACTGCCGTAAGTGCGTGTCGTATTTGAAGCACCAGCAGGGTGTGGAGCTGGAGATTGTGATTGTGGACAACTGCTCTCGCCCCGAGGAGGCTGATGCCGCCCGGATCCTGGCGTGGGAGCAGGGATGCACGTTTATTGCGGCTGATGCCAACCGTGGCTACAATGCGGGCAACAATGTGGGGTTGCGTCATGCCGCCGGACTTGGTTGCGAGTATGCCCTGATTGCGAATCCCGACATGGAGTTCCCACAGCCCGGCTATGTGGCCAGCCTTGCAGCCGAGATGCGGAAGTACCCCGACGTGGCTGTGGTGGGCAGTGACATCGTGACCCCAGAGGGCATTCACCAGAATCCCATGATGCGTGATGGTGATTGGCGCAACTCGTTCGGGTGGATTACGGCGTTTTTTAGGAAGAAAAAGGCCGACACTTACGATTTTATCGACAACTATCACACGACTCATCAATGCCACAAGGTGAGCGGATGCTGTTTGCTTTTGAGGATGAGTTTTATTCAGAGTATAGGATATTTCGACGAGCGTGTGTTTCTCTACTGCGAGGAGGCTATTCTTTCCCGGCAAGTGGAACGTTGTGGCATGACCATGCACTACATTGCCGATGCTCAGGCGATACATGCACATGTGAAGAATGAGAAGGGTGATCCTGTGGCGCGGTTCAGACACTGGAAGCACTCACGATTTATTTTCATTGACAATTACAGTGACGACAGCCGTTGGGGCCGCATGATGGCAAAGCTATCGATGACGGCCTACGTGCTGACGATGACTATGCTTCTACGATTGAAGAAATAATGGCTAAGAAAAGAGAAAGATATTTAGATGTTGCCAAGGGACTGGCGATTCTGTGCATCGTGCTCCTGCATGTGGAGAACGGTGTGATTCCGGATGGGCTGAACACCTTTATAGGGTCGTTCATGATAAGCATGTTTTTTGTAACCACTGGGTGGCTCGACGGCTATCGTAGCGAGCCGCTGAAGTTGAAGGAACTATGTCGCAAGCGGTGGAAGCAACTTGGAGTGCCCTATCTGTGGTGGACTGGCATGATACTGGCTTTCGACCTGATGTTATGGGCTGTGGGTTACTATGATGTCTACATGATAGGGCGAGAGATTTACAAGGCGCTTGTACTGCGCGGCATAGGCACGCTGTGGTTCCTTCCGGCGCTATTTGGCGGTGAGATAATATGGAATCTTGTACGCCGCCGTGGCTCGGCGATTGTTGGCTTGCTTGCCGTGGCGGCTACGCTGGCGGCGCAATATGCCTATTTTTCTGCTTTCAGTGGAAAGATCGACACCCTAACGCGGATAATTGAGGCTCCATTTCACACGCTTCACAACATGCTTGCCGCTTGGACGAGCATTGCGGCCGGCTTCCTTTTCCGTCGCCTCTTTGTGGCACTGAAGATGGAGAGAATGGCAAGATGGCACTACCTTGTGGCCGGAATGGTAGTGACGGCTGTCGGATATTGGTGTGCCAACTATTGGCCGGTGCCTATGCTTTGGGGCATGGCTGCGCCGGTGGTTGGACCTATAGGCATACTGCTGCTTGCCATGGCGGCTGATGGTCTGAAAGTTACTAACTATCTCAATTACTGGGGGGGTAACTCGCTTGTGCTTATGGTGACTCATTATTCGATCGTGATTGTGCTCTTTGAGATGCTCAACAAGGCGATTCTGCATGAGCCTTACATTCAAGGCTACCCGGCATTTGCTTATTTTTTTGCCATAATGATTGTGGAATATTTTATCTGCGAGTTGATAAATAGAAAATGCCCGCGCTTGCTCGGCAGATAGTGGCGAGAGGACATTGCTTAGGTGGCAAAACGAAAATTCGATTGTAAGAATGAACAGATTATTTTATTGGTTAGGAGAATTGTTCTCGCTGCACAACTACACGCTGCGCAACTACACGGTGTTCCTGTTGGTGCTATTCTGCATCCAGTATATCCCCATAGAGAGCCGTGCGGGTGCAAGTTGGGTGAAGGTGATGACAATGGTGATTACCGCGTTCGTGTTAATGAAATATATAGTAGTTAATAAAGCCCTAATTATTTCGCTAATATATGCTGTATGGATTATACTAACAGCATATGGGCTTCATCCTGCAACTTTTAGGGCTTCGACGGTGATATATTTCTTTATGTTTCTCACCACATTTGTTGCGTTTTATACATTTGTGTGGAATTACCATGTGATATCAATAGATTTCTTCATCAAGGTGCTGCGGCAGTTCATCTTTGTACTTGTGGGTGTCCTTGTGGCACAGCAGATATGCATTATAGCAGGATTCAAGCTGATGCCGATTCTCAATCTGTGTCAAGTGCTCGATCGCGGAATTGGTGCCAACTCCCTCACTTTTGAGCCCTCTACGCTAGGTCGACTGATAAATATATTATTCTATGCATATCTTAAATGTTATGAATATCGACGTGGAGAGAAAGTTAAGATTACCGAAGTCTTAAATAAAGAACACAAGTGGGTAACTATTGCATTTTTATGGGCTGTGCTTACTATGGGTAGTGGAACAGCTTTTTTTGCCACAGCAATAACATCGTTGTATTTTATGAGAGGCTGGTACTTCTTGTATTCGATTCCAATTTTTTTTGCGGCGTATTTTGCAATGGATTATTATGGAAATGAATCATTCCGCAGAGTTCAAACTACAACACAAGCCACAATGACCGGAGATGCGAATCTTGTAATGGAAACAGATGGAAGCGCAGCAATGCGAATAAAGCCTATGCTTAATACATTGACATTAGATTTATCGGATTCAGATGTATGGATAGGAAGAGGGTGCGATTCGGCGAAAGGTCTATATTCTGACGATAGATATATAGTGAATATAGGTGATTATGGGTTTATCGCTTTTATAATATGCGTTATTCTGACATTTTCTTGTGTAATAAATTTTTGGTCATTGCCAACCATAATGATTTTGGTAGGAATAGCGGGATTTGCCGGGGGAAATGTTTCATATATTTGGGGACTATTAATGATTTTTACTTGTGTAAAATATTTTAAGCATCATAGATATGAATATCAATCTTCTAACAGCGAGGATTAAGTGTTTGTTATCAATACCATTCTACGTGATTTTCTTAACTCACAACAAGAAAGGATTTCTTGAAGAAGAACTCAGACGATGGGAAGAAGTACTACCTGTACAGAAGTATAAAAGCACATTTATTGCTTTTATAAGAATGTTTGCTCTTTTTCGTGAATATCGCAATGTGTTTTTCTTTAGGTGTGGGATTATCGGGAAATTAGTGAAAAAGATAGTTCCTTGTGCAAGAGATGTAAATTTCATAGTAGAGTCGAGAAATGTAAATAAAGGGCTGGTGCTTCAACATGGATATTCATGCATGCTTTGGCCTGAAAAGATTGGGAATAATTGCCAAATTTGGCATCATGTGACAATAGGAAGGGCGTCAGACAAAGGTAATAGACCAAACATAGGAGATAATGTGAAGATATGTACAGGTGCGATAGTTCTCGGTGATATAACAATTGGAGATAATGTTACGATAGCAGCAGGGGCCGTTGTTGTAAAGAGTGTTCCCGATAATTGTGTTGTAGCAGGAAATCCTGCTAGAATAAAGAAGAAGAACGGAGTAAAGGTTGATATTTCACTTTAGTAATTGATGAAAATACTGTTTTTATTAAGTTCAACATCTGTTTTTGGAGGATCAACGAAGGCATTTCTTACGTTATGTTCTGAATTGGTCAAAGATAGATCGATTGAGGTTTTGGTAGTATGCCCAAACCGTGGAGCCGGATATGAGGCTCTATCCCAAATGGGGGGGGGTGAAGGTGATAGCTGTGTCTATGCGCACACACATATATCCTGAATATAATAGCATTAATAACATACTGCTATTCCCTTTGAAGTTGTTATATCATTTTGTTGTTAATCACAAAGCTTTTCAACAAATTTGTACTATCAGTAAATACTATAAACCCGACGTTGTTTACACCAATGTGAGCGTTATAGGTGTTGGGCAGAAAGTGGCTGAAAAGATTAAGGTACCTCATATATATCATATAAGAGAGTATCAGTATTTGGATTTTGGTATGCGTATAATACCTTCATCTTCTACATTTAAGAGAATGTTACAGAATCAATATTCAATATGTATAACGAAAGGAATTCAATCTCATTTTGGACTGAATAATCAGAATTCGGTGGTCATTTATGATGGCGTTCGTAGTGAGGATGTAGCTTTTTTCGATAAGAGAAAAGAAAAATACTTTTTGTTTGTGGGTAGATTAGACAAAACCAAAGGCGTTAGAATTGTTCTTGAGGCATTTGCAAAATCGCGAATCAGAACTCATACATTAAAGATTGCTGGAGCCTCTTTGTCGAAAAATGAAGATAATCAACTTAAAGAACTTGTTAAAGAGTACGGAATAGAAGATCGGGTTGAATTTTTAGGAGTAGTAAATGATGTAGATAGCATTATGCGAAAGGCAACTGCATTGGTGATGGCATCTCAATTTGAGGGTTTTGGTTTGGTTACAGCAGAGGCTATGTTCAATGGTTGCCTTGTTATTGGCAGAAATGTTGCTGGAACAAAGGAACAATTTGATAATGGCCTAAAATGGACTGGGGATGAAATCGGAATGAGGTGGAACTCGGTTGATGAATTGAGGCAGTGTATGAATAATGTTGTAGAGAATGGAATTGAAAGTTACTATCCGTATATTGAACGTGGAATCAAGGCTTGTAAACATTATTCGATTGAGCAAAATGCATTGAAGATAAAAGAATACTTAAAATTCGTTATTGGCAATCAATAATAAAAACAATAAATTACTGAGATGGATGTGACTGTGGCTGTCTGCATGTGGAATGCAGAAAAGACAATTGAGAGCACTCTGCAGTGCCTCTTGAATCAGACGATGCAGGACTTTAACCTGCTCATTGTGGACGATTGCAGCACTGATGGCTCGGTGGAGTGCGTGGAGCGTTTCTTTGTGAAGCATCCTAGGCAATATGAGGTGGTGCGCCAACTGGAGAATCAGGGCATTGCCTACGAGCGTAATTTTGCACTGCACCATGCGAGGACGAAATACCTGATTTTTATTGATTCTGATGATTTCCCTTTGCCGCAACTGGTTGAGAAAGAATATGCTGCAATCAGTTGCGACCAAGAACTGACCGCAGTCAGTTCTTGGTCGCAATTTGCTGACGCAAATTGCAATCGCATGCGTGGAGGGTTGTTCATTGGTGACACCACTAAGGAGGAATTTCGCAAGCGTGCCGAGGCGGACAAGCGCATTTTCCTGCCTATTCAGACGCTCTTTGTGCGCGAGGATGCTATCAGGGTGGGTGGATTCAGACTCGACGGTTTTCCCGAAGGCAAGCCGCGCTATCGCGATTTCTGTGAGGATCTTGATTTGTGGACGCGCATGAGCGACCTTTATGTCGAGGGAAAATATATTATCGTGCTTCCCGAGGTGCTTTATCTCTATAGGAAAACGGATGGGTTGTCGTCAAATCACTTCAATATGATTATTAAAATGGAATTTGTGAAGGTGAACGTGCGCCGGAGGCGCAAAGGACTGCCCGAACTTACGTTCATGGAGTATTATGATTCGTTGAAACCCGAAGAGCTTGCACGGCTGAAGAAGGATTCCAGTGCAGCTGACTGTCTGCGCAACGGCGTGTTTTACGTGCGCGACGGCAAGTTGCTGAAGGGTTTTCGCCTTATTGCCGAGAGTGTATGGAATAATCCCACCTACATTTTCGACAAAATAATGGCAAATTCCGGCTTGGTGAAAAAATAATAAACAACACATTTAGTTGAGTTCTCAAAAACAGTAGACACAAATAAGGATGAGTGAAATTTCGGCAAAGCATATCACTGAGGTGATAGGACTGCTTAATGAGAAGGCTGATTATGCTGTGCTCCGTAACTTTGAGGGGCTTCCTGACAAGAACAAGAGCCGCGATATTGATATTATTATTACGTTGCGCAGCTACCGTGCGGTGAAGGATGAGCTTGTGAGGCTTATCGACTCCATGGGATGGAAAATTGTGACTTATCTGCATAGCGACAGGTTAATTACCTATGTGTGCGCCAAGCAGAGTGGGGAGGTTACGGAGCTGGTGCAGTGGGACTTCTTTGTGAATACTTCGGTGTGGGGTATTCTGCTGATGGATGCCGGTGAGTTCCTTGCCCACAAGCAATTTAATGGCTTCTTATATTATGTGGGTGTGGAGTGCCAGTTTCTTGACAAGTATCTCTATAACCGTGCCGTGGGCAGCGCGTTTCCTAAGAAGTATCAATGGATGCGCGATGAAGCCGAGAAGAGCGACTTCGTGAGGGAGAAGGTGCAGAGTCTCTTTGGCTTGGCAAGTCTTGAGGAGTGCGACCGCAAACGCCGACCCTTGCTCGTTCTACGTGCTGTGGGGGTCAACCTGCTACGCCGTCCGTTGGGTTTTATAGTGGGCGTGGTGTGTTTCCTGTGGACGTTTGTGAGGAACTATGTGCGGTCGTGCACGGGGTTCTCAGTGGGATTCACTGGACCCGACGGGTCGGGGAAGACTACGGTGATTGACCTAATGATTAACCGTCTGGGCGATGTGTTCCGAACGGCTCATGCCTATATGCACTTCCGACCTGCGCTCTTTGGCAACTTGGGTGAGGTGGCTCACTCAGCGGGTGTGAAGAAGACGGTGGACCGCAACTATAGCGATCCGCACCGTGGTGGTCGCACAGGCTGTGCAAGTTCGCTGGCGCGGCTTCTTTACTACTCGGTGGATTATGTGCTGGGCTATTTCCTGCGTGTGAAGATGGTGACGCGCATCACAAGGCTTGTGATTTTCGACCGCTATTACACCGACATCATTTGTGACAGCCGCCGTTCGCGCATCTATCTTCCTGTAAGACTTTTATATTGGTGGGGACGATTGTTGATTCCTTCACTCGATTACAACATTTTGCTCACAGCCGATAGCGACACCATCCTGCATCGCAAACGTGAGCTTGACCGAGAAGGCATCAACATCATCAACCGCAAGATTGACTATCTTGCTTCGAAGCCCGGCTACTACAAGATTCTCAACACGGGCACTCCTGAGCAGGCTGTGGCAAGGATACTCGCCACCATTTTCGATGTCCAGCACCGCAAGAACCTGAAACGACTGGAATATAGACAAAAATAAAATGTTGTGCATCATCAATTATGAATAATCCATTTTTTTCAATAGTCATTCCAGTATACAACGGATTGACCCATGGTTTGCCTAAATGTCTTGACAGCATTTGGAAACAACCTCTTGATACATCGATATATGAGGTGATATGTGTAGACGACTGCAGCACCGATGGCACACGGGCCTGGCTGCACACTCAGGCTGCACTCAGGCAAAATATGCGAGTGTTAGAGAATGAGATAAATATCCGTCAAGGAGGGGGGAGGAACAAGGGATTTCGTGTAGCGAGAGGCAAATATATAGTTCTTATAGATCAGGACGATTATTATCATCCGGGGGCAATATCTAAAGTATATGAACACTTGCGGGAATCCGACTTGGATGTGCTGATAGTGGATTGCGCCTATGAGCGCCCTGGGAAGCCGAGCAACAAGTTACAACACAATTTTCCACATCGCGAGGTGATGACAGGTGATGAGATAATTTTGAAAAATTCTATTCCGTATGCTCCTTGGAAATTCATCTTTTTGCATTCGTTGATTATTGACAACAATCTGTTCTTTGATGAGAATGAGCGCATTGAAGATATTGATTGGGTTCATAGGCTTGTACATAGTGCAAAAAAAGTGCAGTATCAGCCGATTTTGTTTATTCATTATCTGAAGGGGGACACATCAACCACAATGACATCATTTAAGTCACCGGTAACCACTTATTCCTCGATGCGATGTGGACGAAGGTTGTATTTATTGGTAACCTATGACTTTGTTGATAGTTGTGATGAATTGAAGCGTGCTATGGAGAATCTTGGGGAGAATGTGTTCAGACTCAGTTTGCGCAACTTGCTCACATGCAAGGATTCATTGAAGAACAAGCGAAAAGCGATTTGTGAAATCATTGTGCCGCACAGCAAGAGGACTACGGCACTTACGAAAATAGCAGTAGCTATGCCGATGGCTTTTTGCATTGTGAGCAATATTACAGCTACATTCTTGCCTTGGTTTATCATTTTGCGCAGGAAATGGAAATATAGAAATTAAGAAGTGATGGAAAAGAAGATTGGATATATTGATGCGATGCGCGGGCTGGCGATGCTGCTCGTGATGGTGGGGAGTGGTTTCGAGACAATCCCAATCCCGTGATAGAATATTTGCTTGCTATGGCGGTGGCGGCGGTGATGATAGCGGCATCGCTGCTTGTGGGGCGCATCATCCGCCTAAGTCCCACGCTTGCACATTGGCTGCTGGCAGCAAAGAAATCATAAACACCAAGTCTATATAACATTTTATAAAGCCTCAATTGAATAAAACTTATGAGAATTGTAAGATTAACATATTTATGTCGAAAATCCTTTGAAAGGGCTGCTATTGTAATTAAAAATTTTTGGATTCGACGAAAGCATTATTCTTGGAAGTATGCTACTTATGACCTCTTGGAGTGGATTGGTTTTTATAGCCGCAGCTCTCGGCTGCAATTAATCGGCATCAAAAAAAAGCAATTGTGGCTTGATGGTTATATTGAGCAAAATTATGGTAGCATAATAGAACGTTTTAGGAATTTGCGCGAAAGTGGAACTATTGCAAAGGATTTTAATATTTGGGTATTTTGGGCACAGGGCGAAGAGAATATGCCGCCTATCGTGAAAGCTTGTTACAGACAATTGTGTGCAAATAATAAGGGAGTGGTGAAGTTACTGGATTTGAAAAATGTAGGACAATATGTGTCACTTCCTGGATTTGTATTTGAAAAGTTGCGAGAAGGTAAGTTGCTCTATGCGCATTTCTCAGATATATTGCGGCACTCGCTTATTGCCAAATACGGAGGGTTTTGGATTGATGCCACATGTTGGACCGGTGGCGCATTCCCTGAAGAACTAAGACAAGGTGCGTTTATTTCTCCTCACAATGAAGAAGATGGAACGTATTGGTGTAGCTATGCACTTGGAAGTGGACTGACAGGAAGTGTCACATTCTCTTTTGTTAAAGCTATGCTAATAGCTGTCTGTGAGAAAGAAGAAGTTTGGCCAGACTATCTGTTTCAGGATAGATTGCTTGATTATGCCCATAGAAAAGTGGGGGCATCTCGTGAAGCTATTAATGCAACACCTGCAAATAACACAAGGAGATTTTTGCTTTATCCGATGCTAAACAAGCCATTTGATGAAGCGTTTTACAATGATTTGACTTCGACCGACTGGTTGTTTAAGTTATCATATAAATCGAATTTCAATACAGAGCAGAATGGGAAGGAAACGTTCTACGGCAAAATGATAAAAGGGACAATTAATGTCAGACACAAGGGCTAAATACATTGATATTACAAAAGGCTTAGTGTCTTTTTTTGGGGGGGTGCTAGTCATTCTTACAAATGTATATGTTAAGTCAAATTTGTGCAATGTTTTTTTCAAAACATTCACATGCTTTTGAAGGATTCGCAAACGGAAGTAAACATACAAAAGAATTACAAGATATAAACAAACAAAAAATCTTTGCCCCAATCCCTCTGATTAATTCAAGATGAAGTAAAAATATAAGATATGATTAAGAGACTTGAATACATTGATGCCATGCGAGGACTATCCATGGTTTTGGTCGTAGTAGGCCATGTTTTGTTTTTTGCATTTGAAGATGCGGGAAATGTTTTATTCAGAGTACTAAATGCAGAAATAGAGGTTCCACTTTTCTTTATGATAAGTGGATATCTAATGAAAGTACCGGAACATAGGTATGTATCATTTTTCCAGAAGAAAGCATTTTTGTTGTGTGTTCCGGCAGCGATATTCATGGCGGTCTATGTATGGATAAGTGGCTATGACTATCTTTCTGCATGGATTGATAGCTTTAAATATGGGTATTGGTTTACTTTCTCGTTATTTGAGTTTATTGTATTTTATGTTGTATTAAAATATGCTGCAAGAAAGATAAAGTTGGGATTCTATGCTGAGCAATTATTGCTATTTGTTATTTCTGTAGTAGTCTTGTTTGCCTCTGCCAGGTGTAAGCGTCATGAGTATAACTATGCTATCATTCCTTTACTTGGCTTGACACAATTCAAATCCTTTATTTATTTTGTATTTGGTGCGATATTGGCAGAGTGCAAAAGTCTTGGTAATAAATTGATACATATCAAGTTAAATTCTTATTCGGGGGGGTGGTTTTTTATCTTTTTTATTGTGTCCCATATTTACACGTATAAAGATGGTGGCATAAATTATATTGGTTCCTTTACACTATGGTTTGCGCTTATTACGATTTCCGGTTTGTTGGCATTATTGTGTGGATTCAAGCAGTATGTATCATGGAGTACGTCTTGGGTTGGCAAGAGGTTACAGATGGTCGGTCGTTATACGCTTGACATATATTTTATACATTATTTCTTTTTACCACGCAATTTGAATATGGTGGGAGAGTGGTTTAAGGCTAATCCAAATCCTTTGATAGAATATGTGTTTGCCTTGTTAATAGCAGTAGTGCTGATAGCGGTGTCGTTATTCGTAGGACGAATAATCCGTTTGAGTCCAATATTGGCTCACTGGCTATTAGCTGAAAATAAGAATTACAAGAAATGAACAAGCAAAAAATCTTTGTCTCCGCTTATGCTTGCGAGCCGGGACTTGGCAGCGAGATAGGTGTCGGTTGGCATTGGGTGTTGGAGATGTCCAAATATTTTGAATTGTGGGTGCTGACCCGTGAGAGCAATCGGCACACCATAGAGCCGTGGATTGCAGAGCATCCGGAGTATGCCGGAATCCATTTCCTTTATTATGATTGGCCTAAGTGGGCACGGTTCTGGAAAAAAGGTTTGCGTGGAGTGCGCACCTATTATAACCTGTGGCAGATATGCGTCAATGGCATCGTGAAACGTACCATGCAAGAAAACGACATCCGGATTTTTCATCATCTGACTTATGGTAATGTGCTTTGGAGGGTAAGTAGTTATGGGCAGAAACAGTTCTTTGTTTGGGGACCTGTCGGCGGCTTGGAGACCATTCCCGAAAGCTATTCACGTCATTATGACAGGAAGTCAAGACTGATTGAACGTGTACGCAGAACGACGGCATCTATGGCGGCTCTGAATCGCGGATTTAAGAAGAGATGCAAACGGGCGGACTTGATTTTATGTAAGACGGAGATAACGCGCGACTTTATTCCACATAAATACAGAGCCAAGTCGATTTTGTTTACCGATGTGGCGGCAGAAGTTGCGGATTCTACAGGTCTTTCAGATGAAAATAAAGCACCGAGAGAGGACAACATTACCCGATTTGTAACGGTAGGGCGTTTGGACGCATGGCGCGGATTTGATTTGGCGATTGAGGCTTGTGCCATTGCGTCAAGAGAGAATCCCGATATTCATCTTACTGTTATTGGTGACGGGGCGGATAAGGATAGGTTGAAGAAGATTATTAAGGACAGGAATTTAGACCGGTTTGTCACGCTTGCGGGGAAAGTGCCGATGGAGAAATACAAGGATATGATGCAGGCAGCGGACGTGGTGGTGAACGCCTCTTTGAAAGAGGGTGCCGTTACCGTGTCTTTTGACAGCATGTCGATGGGAAAACCTTTGATATGCCTTGATACCACCGGGTATACACGTTATTTTAATGATGATTATGCGATTCTGATAGAGAACACGAGTCGGGAAGAAGTGATCCGCCGGCTTGCGGATGGTATGCTACGTCTTACAGATGCAGAACTGCGTGGTCAAATGGGATATAAGGCACATGCCGCGTCAAAGAACTTCTCTTGGGAGCATCATGGTGAAGAGATTCGTGATGCAATCATCGCGGCTTATAATCATTCGTCTGAATAAATCATGCAAACGAACTCTATGTTATCCCGATTTCTAAAGGAGAAAGCGGGCAAGGTTTTTTATCGGTTCTCAAATGCTGATGGCAAGACTTGGATCATGCCTGCGCAAAACATGCGTGTGGCGATGAACTTGTATCAGCCGAGCGGGAGAAACGGGAAACTGCTAAAGGCATTGTTCCCATGGTTTCATCGTTCTGCATTGGTCAGAAAAATCATTCATGCAGAAGTCGTTCATGTGGAGCTTCGCGAGGAGGCACGATTGCTGTTGCAACAGCTGTTCGGGGTGGACAATCCGGAATTTTCCATTTTCTGCGGAACGCCTTGCGTTCATCAGAAAATCACAATGCAAATCAGTAAAGGCGAGAGGATTTTGGGATATTGCAAACTGACGGACAATCCTGAGGTCGCATGCTTGTTTGAAAGAGAAAAGGAGATTCTGCATAGCCTCGGAAGGCAAGGGGTGACCGGAGCGCCACTTTGTCTTTTTTGTGGTAAGGAGACCGGAGGATTGTACTTGTTTGTGCAGACCACCACGAAGACACAACGGTCGAAAACCGTACATGAATGGGGGCCATGTCATGAGAAGTTTTTACTTGAGTTGCAGACAAAGACACATCAGAAACTACTGTTTGAGGACACTGACTACTATCAGACTCTGAAGGAATTGGAGGCACATCTTGACTGGCTCCCGGACTTTGTGGAACGCAGTTGCGTGGAGACCGCACTTCTGCAGTTGTTTGATAGGTATAATGGCCGGCAAGTGGATGTTTCCGCTTACCATGCTGATTTTACTCCGTGGAATATGTTTTTGGAGGGCGACAGGCTCTTTGTCTTTGACTGGGAATATGCCCGTATGACGTATCCTCCTCAGTTGGACCGTTATCATTTCTTGACGCAAACAGCTATTTTTGAGCGGCATTGGCAAAGTAGGGAAATCATAGACTATATGCAATCCGAGGAGGGCAAATGGGTGGACAGGCAATCGTATGTGCTTTACTTGCTGGATATCATCTCGCGTTTCTGCATACGTGAAAGAGGGCTGTTCCATGGAGACGTTTTAAACTCTATGAAGATATGGAACGAACTTCTGAAATATATAGTGGCACATCAATGAAACGTATTGTTTGTTTCCATCTTTTCAATGACTACAGTGGCAGTCCCAAAGTCTTGAAAATGGTGTTGGAAGGTTTGTTGAGGAAAGGTTATCGGGTGGATCTGGTATCCTCCCGGGGAGGAGCACTGGACGAACTGCTCCACTACAAGAATCTGCACAAACATTCTTATCCATATAGGTTCTCGACCAATCCCGTGCTCACGATGTTGCGTTATAGCCTTGTGCAGCTGTATACTTTCTTCTTGTCCTTTCGCTGGTTGTTTTGTAGGGATGTGGTTTTTTATGTCAATACGTTGCTTCCGGTTGGCCCGGCTTTGGCCGGCCGTATTATGGGCAAGCGTGTGGTGTATCACTATCATGAGAATGCTTTTGTCAAAGGGGCTTTTTATAAGACTTTGGCTGCCATGATGCAGAAATTGGCGCATGAGATTGTGTGTGTTTCCACATATCAGGCCTCATTTCTGAGGCGTACACATGGGGTGACGGTCGTTCCCAATGCTTTGTCCAAAGAGTTTACCGAACGGCTTGTGTATAATCCGGAAGAGGCCTTCAATCGTAAGACGGTGCTGATGTTGTCTTCTCTGAAGGAGTATAAAGGCACTCGTGAGTTTATTGAAATCTCCCGAAAACTGCCGGAATATAGATTCTTGTTGGTAATCAATGACACCCGGGAGAATATTGATGGATATTTGAGCGAAAATGATTTGACAGATGTGGGCGATAAGGGGAATCTGACGATTTATGCACGGCAAGGAGATGTCGCCTCACTTTATAATGCCGCCTCTCTTGTGCTGAATCTTTCCGATAAACATAAAATCATCGAGACCTTCGGCTTGACGGCTTTGGAAGCCATGAGCGCGGGCCTTCCTGTTATTGTCCCGACGGAGGGCGGCATCGCGGAAATGGTGGAAGATGGAGAAAACGGCTATAAGATTGACGTGCAGGACTTAGAAAGGATAAAAACGCATATCGGATTGCTGTTGTCTGACCGTGAACTCTATCAGAAAATGGCGACCTGTGCGATGAAATATTCTCAACGCTTTAGTGAGGAGAATATGATAAGCAGGATTGCCGAAATTCTCAATTAATATAAATTTTATGAAGCGAGTAGCTATTGTAGGTATTCAAGGGGTGCCGGCGAAATATGGCGGTTTCGAGACTCTGGTGGAAAACATTATCGGCGATAATTGTTCTTCCGAAGTCTGCTATACGGTGTTTTGCAGTGCCAAGGATTATACCATGCGGCAGGATACGTATAAAGGTGTCCGGCTGAAGTGGGTTCCTTTCTTTCATGCCAACGGGGCTCAGAGTACGCCTTATGACATCTTGTCAATGCTAAGATGTTTGCGGGGGTATGACACGGTTGTCGTTTTGGGCGTCTCGGGGTGTATCTTCTTGCCGCTTTTCAGATTGTTGTATAGGAGAAAGCTGATTGTGAATATTGATGGTCTGGAGCACCGCCGGGCCAAGTGGGGGAAGTTTGCCAAGTGGTTTCTGCGTACCAGCGAAGCGATGGCGGTGAGATTCGCAGATGTGGTTGTTGCTGACAATAAGGGCATTCAGGATTATGTTACGGAGACCTACGGCAAGCCGTCGGAACTGATAGCCTATGGGGGAGACCATACGCAAAGAGAGGTGCCGGAGGAGCGGCAGCAGGAGATATTGAACAAATATGGAGTAAAGGCAAATGATTATGCCATCAGCGTGTGCAGAATCGAGCCGGAAAACAACAGTCATATTCTTTGTGAAGCCTTTGCCAAAAGTGGAAAGAACCTGGTTTTTGTCGGGAACTGGGAGCGCAGCGAGTACAGCCGTAATCTGAAGAAGGAGTATGGTTCGTATAGCAATATCCGTATGGTGGATTCCGTTTACGACCTGGACGAATTATATGCCTTGCGTAATCAGTGCGAATGTTATATCCACGGCCATAGTGCCGGAGGAACCAATCCGTCACTTGTGGAAGCCATGTCGTTTGGCAAGCCGATTATTGCGTTCGATGTGGTCTATAACCGGGAAACGACGGAAAACAAGGCCTATTATTTCAAGGATTGCGATGAACTGGTTTCTTTGTTGTGTATGAGCGGAAAGAAAGGAGAAGCCATGAAGGAGATTACCCGTCGCAGATACACCTGGAAGCACATAGCCGGGCAGTATGAGTCGTTATATTAGGACGTATGTATAGGTGACGAGACGAAGCGGGCACGTGTCTGCACAGATTTCATTTCAGCGGATTTTTGTTAATAATGGTGCTTGTCAATAGTGGCAAGCACCATTATCTTTTTTTATGGCCTATGGATATAACTTGATTGAAAAGGGAATAGTGAAAAAACTTAGGGGTAAGGTTTGTTTTCTGCAGGAAAAAAACGAACTTTGTGGGAAGGAATGTTTATAAACCGATTATTTTTTAAGCCAATGAGAAACAAATTTATCCCTAAAAGCACTTTTTTGATGCTCTGTTTTTGTTCTTCTTTCTCGCAGCTGAATGCCGGAAACGGTGATGGAGGAGAGTTCGTGATGCAGTCGCCCTCGAAGCAGTTGACCGTTCGCGTCAGCGTGGACGACAATCACTTGTCGTACCGGGCTCTTCACCGCCGGCAGACGATTCTTGAGGATTCACGCTTGGCATGGAGTGTCGGCTCCAAGGAATGGGGCTCCAATGTGACGGGCGTGCGAATGGTGAAGGGCAAGAAACGCACCACCGGGTACCCCACCATCGGCAGCCATTCCATGGCCCACAACACGTATCGTGCTTATACGTTGGATGTTCGTGAGGCTGCGGACAATGATTATCAGATAGAGTTCCGTCTTTATGACACGGGTATCGCCTTCCGTTACCTGACTTCTTCGGACGAAACATGTGTGGTCAACGACCGGACTACTTTCCGTCTGCCTGCCGGGGCCGATTGCTGGATGCAGACGAATGCGAAATATTACGAGGACGGCTACGCACATTACGTGTCGGACAACCTGCCGAAGGACAAGGTGGCCGGTCCGCCTGTGACCGTCAAGTATCCCTCGGGCGTGTATGCCTCCATCACCGAGGGAAACCTGGTGAACTTCGGCGGCATGGGGCTGAAGGTTGTGGAGGCGGATTGCTTCCAAAGTCTGCCGGAAGGGGAAACGACGCTTAGCGGTGAGATAGCCACCCCGTGGCGTATTGTGATGGTCGGCGATCTGAACAGTCTGGTGAACAATGACATTGTCAGCGATGTGTCTTCCCCCTTGTCACCCGTGTTCCGGGGTGACACCTCCTGGATAAAGCCCGGCAATTGCGTGTGGAGCTGGCTGGCCGGTTATGATGTGACGTTGGAGAACATGAAGAAGTTCACCGATTGGGCGGCCGAACTGGGTGTGCCCTATAATCTGGTGGATGAGGGTTGGAGCCATTGGGAGGACAAGGCCGGCGGCAAGGATGCCTGGCAGATGGTGGCCGAACTGGTTGAGTATTCGGCCAAGAAAGGTGTGAAGGTCTGGCTTTGGAAGGCCTATCCCGACCGCAAGGGTATCGACGGCCTGCAGACCGTGGAGCGTCGCCGCAACTTCTTCCGCAAGTGTAAGGAACTGGGCATTGCGGGACTGAAAATCGATTTCTTCGACAGCGAACGCCAGGAGGTTACCAAGTTCTATGCCGATGCATTGCACGATGCCGCCGAGTATGGCCTGATGATCAACTTTCATGGCAGCAACAAACCTACGGGGCTGACACGCACGTATCCCAACGAGGTGACGCGCGAAGCCATTCTGGGATTGGAGTATGGCAGTTCGTCGGCCTACCAGGATGTCATCACACCCTTCTCTCGCTTCCTGGCGGGCCATGCCGATTATACGCCGATGTCTTTTGAAGCCTGGCGCATGGGCAACACCACCGAGACCCACCAGATTGTGCAGACGGCTGTCTTCCTTTCGCCCTTCCGTTGCTATGGTGGTCGCCCCGAGGACTATCTGCGTCATCCTGCCAAGGATATTTTCCTCGACATTCCCACGATGTGGGACGAGACCATCGTCTTGTCGCCCAGTGAAGTGGGGGAATGTGTGCTGATGGCACGCCGCAAGGGCGCGGATTGGTATATTGCCGGCATGTCCGGAGAGAAGGCCACGGAGACAACCGTTCCGCTCACGTTCCTTGGCCGGGGGACATACAGCCTCGCCACGCTGTCTGACGGCGATGACAGGCAATGCCAAATGAATCGGGGCGAGCTGCAGAGGGGTGACGTGCTTCCTGTCAGGATGGCAACGGGCGGAGGCTTCCTGGCCGTGCTGAAACCGAAGAAGTGATTCCGGACGGAATCACCGCATCTTTCTAAAAAAACATGAACATGTTTTTCAAAAACGTGTTCATGTTTTTTTTATTCTTCTTGATGTTTTTTGCATAAATTCTTGTTTGCCGTTGGAGGATAAAAAGAATTTTGTACCTTTGTACCCGTTATCAGGGGTGTCCCGTAAAAACGTCGCGGGGCTGAGATTATACCCTAATATCTGAACCGGGTAATACCGGCGTAGAGAGTATGAACAATTTTAATTCAATCAAATGAAGCAAACAAAGCGATTTGCCGTGCTCGCGATGAGCATGGCATGCGGGACTTTTGCCATGGCGGCAGAGCCTGATTCCGTGAGTGTGGAACAATTAAACGAAGTGGTGGTGACCGCCGTGCGTGTGCCCAAGCATGCGCCTTTTGCCGTGAGCAAGGTGGACAAGAAGCAGCTGGAGACGTTCAGTCGCACGGGGCAGGAGCTTCCTTTCCTGCTGAGCCGTACCCCCGGCATCATGGCGTGGAGCGAGAACGGGCTGGGCACGGGTACCACCTATATGCGCATCCGGGGCGCGGCCGGCAGCCGCGTGAATGTCACGCTTGACGGCGTGGCCCTGAACTCGCCCGAGGACCAGTGCGTGTTTTGGGCGAACACCAACTCGTATGCCTCGCTGCTGGGCAACGTGCAGATACAGCGTGGCGTAGGTTCCAGCAGCAATGGCGACGGAGCTTTCGGCGGCACGGTGGCCATGACCACCGCCGGCCCCCGGTTGACTCCTCATCTGGAGGTGAACGGTTCGTATGGCAGCTATAATACGTACAACACGGGCTTCAACTTCGGCAGCGGCCTGCTGGGCAACCACTGGACCATCGATGGAGCTTGGCACCATACGGGCACAGACGGATATATCCATGGCACGAAGGGCAACAGCGGCAGCTATTATGCCGGCATCACCTACTTCAACACAGCCCGCACGCTGAAGCTGAGCTACAAGAACCTGGGCAATTATGAGAAGACGGGCCAGGCCTGGAGCGGCATCGACACGGGCGACCTGCTGGACTGGAACTACGGAGGCATGGGTACCGGCATACATGGCTATCAGGATATGGTGGATGCCGGGCTTGGGCGCTACAACACGCTTTACGAGTGTCTGGTGGACGGAGGAGACCCCTCGAAGGGCACCGAGCGCTATCGGCTGAAGGACGGCAGCCTGTGGGAGCGGACAACAGACAATTTCTTCCAGAACCACAATCTGCTTTCGCTGGCCTACCGTATCAGCGACCGCTGGAAGACTGCCGGAACCATACACTACACCCACGGCCACGGTTACTATGACGAGTTTCGTTATAACAATAAGCTGAAGAAGTTCGGCCTGGCCAACTTCCGGCTTTCCAATGGCGAAACACTTGAGAAGACCGACTTCATCCGCCAGAAAGGTCTGACGCAGGATGTGTATGGCGTGAACTGGAACATCAATTATGAGGATGAGAAGTGGGACGTAATCGGGGGCTTTGCCATGCAGACCTTCGAGGGCGACCACTACGGCCACCTGACTTATATGGGCAACGACGAACTGGAGGCCGCATACCTCAAGAACGGCAAGTACACCTATTATGATTCGAAGGCCGTGAAGACCGACCAAATGCTGTTTGCCAAGGCCACCTATAACTTCCATTCCGATTGGAGCGCCTTCGCCGACTTGCAATATCGCCATGTCTATTACATGACCAACGGCATCAATGACAAGTTCTATGAGAACGCCGACGGCACGTACAGCAACCAACTGCTGAACATCACGAAGAAGTACGACTTCCTGAACCCTAAGGCCGGCATCAGCTATCACCACGGCGGACATAAGGCATACGCCTCTTATGCCCTTGGTCATCGCGAGCCGGAGCGTAACAACTTCACCGACAACGGTTCGTATCCCGCCCCCAAGGCCGAGAGCGTACACGATGTGGAGCTGGGCTATAGTTACACGGGCAGACGCTGGTTTGCCGCTGTAGGCCTGTATGCCATGAAATATTATAACCAGTTTGTGCAGACTGGCCAACAGAGCGACATCGGCGAGGCACTGACCACGAACATCAAGGACAGCTATCGCACGGGAGTGGAACTGCAGGCCGGCGTGAATGTGACCAAATGGCTGAGCCTGGAGGCCAATGCCGCGCTGAGCAAGAACGCCATCACCGACTTTGACGAGGTGGTGGAAGATTGGGATAACGGCTCACAGACCATTCACTATGACCACTCGACACTGGCTTTCAGTCCCGCTGCCCTGGTCAACGGTTTCGTCGACTTCCACGTAAAGGGTTTCCAAGCCACGTGGCACACAGGCTTCGTGAGCAAGCAATACCTGGATAACACCGAGTGTGACCGTCGTTCGCTGCCCAAGTACAGCCGCACCGACATCCACCTGGGCTACGATTGGAAGATATCGAACAAGGGCTTGAAGAACATTGTGCTGGGCTGTGACTTGAACAACATCTTCAACAAACATTATGCTGCAAGCGGTTGGGTGTACAGTGCCATCTACGCGAGCGGTGGTAACCCTGAGGGCAACCGCTATACACAAATCGGCTACATCCCCATGGCAGGCTTCACGGCTATGGGCAGCATCGCCCTGAAATTCTAAGTATGAGTTGGGATAAGATAACGGAAATAGCAGGCCTTTTACTGGGCCTGCTATATCTTTATTGGGAGTTTAAGGCCGACCGGCGGATGTGGGTGGCCAGCCTGGTGATGACCTGCAACTCGCTGTATGTGTATTGGCGTGCGGGTCTTTATGCTGATTTCGGCATCAATGTCTACTACTTGCTGGCTGCCGTCTATGGCTGGCTGCTGTGGAGCTTCGGTCTGAAGAGGACGAAAGAGAAGGCGGAACTGCCCATCACCCGCGTGCCCGTGCGGCAGTGGGGCGGCTTGGCTTTGGCCTTTGCGGCGGTGTATGCGCTGATCGCGTATCTATTGATCGGTTTCACGGACAGCACCGTGCCCTATTGGGATGCGCTGAACACCTCGCTCAGCATCGTGGCCATGTGGATGATGGCTCGCAAGTGGGTTGAGCAGTGGCTGGTGTGGCTGGTGGTGGATGCCGTGAGCGTGGGCTTGTATATATATAAAGGTATAGAGTTTTATGCCGTGCTCTATGGCGTGTACACGGTGTTTGCGTACATCGGCTACCGCCATTGGCTGAAGAAGATGAACGCAGAGTAAGCAGAAATATCCGTAAAGTAGGGACGTGCCTTTGACATGTTGGAACCTTTATGTTGCTGATTAACCTGCAATCTGGGTTCAACGTGTCAAAGGCACGTCCCTACTTTGTGGATGAGTCGGGTTTTTCAACCCTTTCTCCGATGTTTTATCGGTCGCGATAGATGCTTATTTCGCCGCTTCCGTAGCAGATGCGGGCCTCGGCATCGTAGACGCAACCAAACTGCCCGGGGGCAATGCCCTGGATGGGTTGGTCGCTGTGTATGTGATATCCGTGTTCGTCTAAGGTGATGAGGCCAGGCAGGAAGTGGTCCACATGACGAATCTTGAACTGGATGGGCAGTTCATGGGGCGGCTCCTGCCAAGGATTCTCGGTAATGAAGTGGAGGTCGGCCAAGCGGAAATCGTGGCCATACTGCAGTTGCGTGTCCCATCCGTGTGCTACGAACACGATGTTCTTCTTCACGTTCTTCTTCACCACAAACCACGGTCCGCCACTCAGCCCCAGTCCTTTCCTCTGGCCGATGGTGTGGAACCAGAAGCCTTTGTGCGTACCCACAATCTTGCCCGTCTCGATGTCTATGACGCGCCCTTCCTGCTCTCCCATGAATTTGGCCAGAAACTGGTTGTAATTGATTTTGCCCAGAAAGCAGATGCCCTGGCTGTCCTTGCGTTTGGCACTGGGCAAGTGGGCCTCTTGGGCAATGCGCCTCACCTCTTCCTTGGGCAGGTGGCCGATGGGGAACAGGCTGTGTTGCAACTGCTCGTAAGTGAGTTGTGCCAGAAAGTCTGTCTGGTCTTTCACGGAATCCGCGGCTGTTCCCAACCACACTTTGCCTCCCTCATCGATGCGGGTGGCGTAGTGGCCGGTGGCCACATAGTCGTATTGGTGGCCGATTTTTTCATGGAAGGCTCCGAACTTAATCAGCCTGTTGCACATCACATCGGGGTTGGGGGTCAGACCTTTCTTCACACGCTCGATGGCATAGCCCACCACACGCTCCCAATACTCCTGTTGCAGGTCGGTGACGGTGAGGCTGAGTCCGTATTTGCGTGCCGTGGCCCGGCTCAGCTCGATGTCTTCTTCGGCTGTGCACGACGAGTCCTCGCCCTCCATACCTATCTTGATGTAGTGAAGGTCGGGGTGGTAGCCTTGCTCACAGAGCCGGTGAACCACCACGGCACTGTCTACTCCTCCGGAGATGAGAACCGCTATCTTATCGTTCAAATTCATATTTCTTGTTAATCATGATGTGAGGGGTGGGAAACTCTTCCAAGGGGATGCTGGCATAGTCGTCCACGGTCCATGCCTGCACATCGTTGACCCATGGATGGTGTATCGTGAGATAGGTGATGCCGTCTGCCACGCTGTCTTGCGAGAGGGTTATCGTGTGACGGGCTGATTTCCGCATGTATTGCAAATGGAGATTGACGTATCTTCCGCCTTTCCATGCGCTGACGATGGTCAGTGGCAACGTCTTCTGTGGCTTTTCGTCCGGGCGGAGCACCCACACGCCCGAGGTGCCCATCAGCGTGACACCCTCAGGTTCCACCACGTAATTGCAGAGCATCCGGTAGGTGGCTCGCGTCTTGCCGGCATAAAGTTCATTGAGGATGTGGAAACTTGACCCGTCGTCGGTGAGCATCCGGGACAACCTTCCGTTAGGCTCGGTGCTTACCTCGGCCATCTGCGTGACGACGTTGGGGAAAGTCTCTTCGCTGTCTGTGCAGGAAACGATGGCAGAAACCGGCAGTCCGGCGGCCCAAAACAGCAGTTTGATGGCCGAAGAACTACTTCTTCTCATCGCATTCCGCTTGGGCTGCCCGTTGGTTGAGCACGGGATTGGCATACATGGTGAACAATTGTTTCCTGAGGAAAGGCACATCTTTGTCGGGCAAGTCAATCAGGTCGATGCGGCTTTGGATATAATCCAGGAAGTTTTTTTTCTCCTGATGCGTGTAATGTGTGGCGTTTTCCGGCTGTCCTGAGAGCATGTCCAAAGCCACGAAGTTGCCGGGGAACAGGCGGTAGCCTTTGTGTATCTCCAGATCCATGCGATGGGCGATGGCCTTGTACATCTCGGGAGCAGGCAGTCCGGCATAGTCGGCAAGCCATTGGTTGATGCACGGCGCCGTCTGATAGTGGATGTGCCCTTTCTGCCCTTTGATGCCCGTCTTCATGTTGTCCAGGTCGTCCTGCTTGCTCTTTTTCCAATCGGGGTTGTCCCTTTTCTGCTGAAACTCCTTTGCCTTCAGATAATCGCAGGGGTCGTATTCGTAGGAGATGGTGAGCGGCACGATGTTCAGTGTTGCCAGTCTGTCGATGGGTGTGCCGTCTCCCTCCAGCGCCAGCATCTTCAGCACACTCTCTTGTGTGTGGTCGCTGGAGTCCTTGGCGCGTCCCTCGCGCTGTGCTATCCAGATGTTTTCCTTCTTCTCCTCAATGGCGTAGTGCATGTATTTGCTCATCAGATGACTGCTCCGCAGCAACTCGCGTGCCGAGATGCCGCGGCGGACGGTGAAGGCTTTGTTCAGTCTCACGAGTGTACGTATCCACGGATAGATGAGCAAGTTGTCGCCGATGGCTATTTCACAGGTGGTGGGGAACTTGTCGTCGAAGAGCATCACGTCAAGTATGGCGCTGTCCAGCACGATGTCGCGGTGGTTGCTGACAAAGGTGTAGCGTTGGCGGCCCGGCAGGATGGTGTCGTGACGGAAAGTGTGCCCGGTGCTGCATTTGCGCAGCAGCATCTTCATCAGTGGGTACATCAGGCGTTCCTGAAACTTCTGTGTGCTGCTCACTCCGATGAAAGCGGCACGTATCATCCCGTTTCTGGCGATGCGGGGCATCCAGGGGAACACGTTTTTCAGCACCCGATTGAATTGCCTGTCGTTCAGCAGTTCATTCACGGCTTGTTTCACCTCGTTGTTGTTGTAAGGGCGAATCTGTTCAAATTCTTTCACATCGTAGATCATGGCCTCAGGTATTTTGGGGGATAGCGGTTAATGTCAGAATGCGTTTTCGATGATGTCGGTCATCACTTGCTTCATGTCCAGTCCGGCGGCACGCACCTGCTGGGGGATGAACGATGTGGCGGTCATGCCCGGAGTGGTATTGACCTCGAGCAGGTTGATTTTGTCTCCCTCGGTGATGATGTAGTCGATGCGGATGATGCCGTTGCATCCCAGTATGTCATAGATGGTGCTTGTGAGTGTTTGCACCCGGTCGCGCAGATGGTCGCTGATGCGTGCGGGCGTGATTTCGTCTACCTGGCCGTTATATTTGGCATCATAGTCGAAGAACTCGTTGTCGGTGACCACCTCGGTGATGGGAAACACGTGGGCCGATTGCTTGGTCTTATAGCATCCGCAAGTGATTTCGGTACCTTGCATGTAGGCTTCCACCATCACATCTTCGCCCTCCAGGATGGCCTTGTCGATGGCCGGGCGCAGAGCCTCGATGTTTTTTACTTTGGTGACCCCGAACGAGCTACCGCCGCGTGCGGGCTTCACGAAGCAGGGGAAGCCGATGCGGTCGGCGATGTCCCGGTCGCTCACTTCGCTGCTGCGGTCTCGGTGGATGAGCATGCTTTCGGCCACCCTCACACCCAGCGAGCGCATATATTGGTTGAGCACGAACTTGTCATAGGTCATGGCCTCCACCAGCACGTTGCAGGTGGAGTAGGGCATTCCGATGAGATCGAAGTAACCTTGCAGGATACCGTTCTCGCCGGGTGCGCCGTGAATGGTGATGTAGGCATAGTCGGGACGGATGCGCCGGCCTTCTGCCTCAAACGAAAAGTCGTTGCGGTCCACGGGGCATCGGCTGTCGTCGGCTAAGATGGCCTGCCATTTCCCGGCGTGGATTTCCACCTTATAAGTAATGTATTTGTCGGTATCGAAGTAGGTCTGCAGGTTGGCGGCACTGCGCATGCTTACATCGTGTTCTGAAGTTTCTCCGCCACAGATGATGGCAATTATACGTTTCATGTTTTGCTTTTCTTGTTATGATGTTTTCAATCAGTTGTTCGGTCTTTTTCTCCACTTGTCCAATAGTGCTGTCATGTCTGCCGGCAGGGGAGAAGAAAAGTCCATTTCCTCACCCGTGGAGGGGTGCCGGAAGCCGAGGGTTCGGGCGTGCAGTGCCTGACGCGGGCAGACGGAAAGGCAATTGCGCACGAAGGCCTTGTAGGCGGCTGTGATTTCGCCCCGCAGGATTTCGGTCCCCCCATAACGTTCATCGGCAAAGAGCGTGTGTCCCTGGCTTTTCATGTGCACGCGTATCTGATGGGTCCGCCCCGTTTCCAGCCGGCATTCCACGAGGGTCACGTGGCCCAGACGCTCCAGCACGCGCCAATGGGTGACGGCACTTTTTCCTATTCCGCTGTCGGGCGCGAACATGGCCATTTGCAGGCGGTCTTTCGGGTTGCGCCCGATGTTGCCTTCAATGGTGCCCTCGTCCTGTGCGAAAGGACCCCACACAAGGGCGTTGTAGAGCCGGCGTGTGGTATGGAAGAAGAATTGCTTGCATAGGCCGGTCTTGGCTTCGGGCGTTTTCGCCACCACCAGCAGGCCGCTTGTGTCCTTGTCGATGCGGTGTACCAGTCCCACCGTGGGGTCGTTGGGGTCGTAACGCGGATCGTCTTTCATGTGCCAGGCCAGTGCGTTGACCAGTGTGCCGCTGAAGTTTCCCGCTCCGGGATGCACAACCATGCCCGCGGGCTTGTCCACCACCAGCAAGTCGGCATCCTCGTACACCACGGCCAAAGGGATATCTTCGGGCACTATTTCCCAATCCCGTTTGGGGCGGTCCAGCATAAGCGTGATGACGTCTCCCGCCTTCACCTTATAGTTGCTCTTTACCGCCTTGCCGTTGGCTTGGATGAATCCGGCTTCAGCCGCTTTCTGTATGCGGTTGCGGCTGGTGTCGCGCAGGTGGTCCATCAGGAACTTGTCCACGCGCACGGGGTTCTGCCCGGCATCGGCCACCACGCGGCGGTGTTCAAACAACTCCGCGGACTGCTCGTCTTCCTCCAGCAGGTCGTCTTCTAACACCGTTTCCTCGTCACTCATAGTCATAGAAGTCCTCTTGTGTTCCGCCCTCTTCTTCAAAGTCACCGTAGAGGTCTTTCAGGATTTCGTTGATGCTTGGGTCTTGTATGCTGTCGCTTTCGGTCCTCAGCCCTTCGGATTTTCCGCTGCCTACCTGCAGTACGATGGTGGAACCGACGTCCACTTTGTCGCCGTTGAACACGGGTTTTCCGTTGACGAGCATGCCATACACCCAGTCCTTGTCGCCCGGGATGTGTTGCCGGTCGCCGATTTTGAATCCCAGGGACTGCAGGCGTGCTTCTGCCTCCCGTGTGGAACTGTTGCCCAGGATGTCGGGCAGCATCATGGTGGGCGCGTGGGCCGACATCACTGTCAGTGCCACGATTCGCCCGGGCTTCACGTGGCCCCCTCGTTTGGGGCGCTGCTCCAGGACGGTGCCGGGTCTGGCTCCTTCCTTGTGGCTGCTGTCGGCTATCTCGCTTTCGATGCCCAGCGTGTTCAGCAGGGCGACGGCTTCGCTGATTTTTTTTCCGGTGACATCGGGCACCTCAATCTCCTGTCCATGACAGGTGTATTGGTTCAGAAAATATTTGAGTCCTTCAAACAGCAGGAAAGCTACCAGCACCATTCCCAGCAGGTTGAGCCACACGACGGGGCCGAAGAGCTTTCTCATCAGCCCTTCTTTCTTCTTGCTTTTGGACTTGGCCTTTTGGGGATTTTTGTTTTCCGAATCTTTCATTGCGGGTGTTGTATGGTAATAATGTGTAAAGGTACGAAATAAAGCTGATATGCCTGCGCTGTTTCCCTATAAAAAGTGCAAAAGAAAGGCAGGACACTTGGAATAGGTGTCCTGCCTTGTGTGGGTTTGTCTTGCCCCTATGGCTTATTTGCCGTGACGCTCGTCGGAAACGGTCAGCTTCTTGCGGCCTTTGGCGCGGCGTGAAGCCAATACGCGGCGACCGTTCGCGGTAGCCATTCTCTGACGGAAACCATGCTTGTTGTTTCTTCTGCGGTTGTGGGGCTGAAAAGTTCTTTTCATCTTTGTATATACGTTTTTATTTGTTTCTGTTCTCTCGTACGGGGTGCAAAATTAGACAAATCTTTTGACACTTGCAAATTTTTTCGTACTTTTGCAGCCGTAAAGTGGCACTTAACAGGCTATGACGGGCAGCTTCTTTGCACCTGAGCGAGAAACAATTGGAATTATTAAATAAAATCGACTAAAAAGTTATGATTAACTCACAAGACATCAAGAAGGGTACCTGCATCCGCATGGATGGCAAGCTCTATTTCTGCATTGATTTTCTTCACCGCAAGCCCGGTAAGGGCAACACCATCATGAACGTGACCCTCAAGGACGTGGTGAACGGTGGCGTGCTGGAGCGCCGTTTCAATATCGGTGAGAAGCTGGAGGACGTACGTGTGGAGCGCCGTCCCTATCAGTACCTTTATGCCGAGGGTGATGAGTATGTGTTCATGAACAACGAGACCTTTGAGCAGGTGAACATCGCCGCCGACCAGATCAATGGCGTGAAGTTCATGAAGGAAGGTCAGGTTGTGGAGGTGGTGACCGATGCCAGCACCGAGACCGTGCTCTATGCCGACATGCCCGCCAAGGTACATCTGGCCATCAGCTGGACAGAGCCCGGCCTGAAGGGCGACACGGCCACCAACACCCTGAAGCCTGCCAAGGTGGAGACCGGTGCTGAAATCCGCGTGCCCCTGTTCATCAACGAGGGAGAAATCGTGGAGGTTGACACCCGCGACGGCAGCTATGTGGGCCGTGTGAAGCAGTAATCCTTTTCTTCGGACAAAGCAAAAGAGCGTTTCGCCTGATGGCGGAGCGCTTTTTTTGTTTGCATGTTGCGACTGAAACGTATAGTCATATGGCTGAAAAACCTTTACTAAAGAAAGTTTTGCGATAAACGATACTTTCGTGTAAGTTCGGTGAATTCAAAACAGCGGAAGCTGCATGTTTCATGCCGTTTGCAGAACCTTCAAAAAATCATGTGGATGTTTCTGCCAAAACATGTTGATGTTTCGGGAAAAACATGTTCATGTTTTTGAAAAACGTGTTGATGTTTTGTCCATGCGTGTGTGGGCAGGGGCGGTGCGATGAAAAATGATTACGCGGGACGCGGGGATTTCATAAAATAATGCTATCTTTGTAAAGAAGGAATTCTTGGGGTTCGACCGCTAATTTTTTTTGCAGATGAAGTATTCGTTTATCATACCCGTCTATAACCGCCCCGACGAGATGGCGGAACTTTTAGAGAGTCTTACGCGCCAGCGGGTGAAGGACTTTGAGGTCGTTGTGGTGGAGGACGGCAGTCAGGCGGACAGCCGTGATGTGGTGGCCGCTTATGCCTCGCGCCTTGATGTCCGCTATCTGAGCAAAGAGAACGGCGGGCCTGCCCGGGCGCGTAACTATGGAGCCGAGCATGCCCGGGGGGAGTATCTTTTGGTCTTGGACAGTGATGTGGTGGTGCCCGAGGGCTATCTGGATGCCGTGGACCGCGAGCTTGCTGCCCGACCGTGTGATGCCTTTGGCGGACCCGATGCGGCTCACCCCGATTTCACACCTTTGCAGAAGGCCATCAGCTACAGCATGACCTCCTTCTTCACCACGGGCGGCATACGCGGCGGCAAGAAAAAGCTGGACAAGTTCTATCCGCGTTCCTTCAATATGGGCATCAGCAGCGAGCTTTACCGCCGGCTCGGCGGTTTTAATGCCGGCATGCGCTTCGGCGAGGACATCGATTTCAGCATACGCATCTTCAAGAGCGGCGCCCGTTGCCGCCTGTTTCCCGAGGCATGGGTATGGCACAAGCGCCGCACCGACTTCATCAAGTTCTTCCGCCAGGTGCACAACAGCGGCATCGCACGCATACATCTGTATAAGAAATACCCCGAGAGTCTGAAGGCGGTTCACCTGCTGCCTGCCGTGTTCACGCTGGGCGTGGCGGGCATGTTGCTGGCCTTTGTCGTGTTGGCGTGCTGTGGCCTGTGGACATGGGCGGGCATCATGCTGTTGCCCTTGCTGCTCTACAGCCTGGCCGTTTTCGTGGACAGCTCGATTTTGAACCGCAGTATGTGGATTGGCCTGCTCAGTGTGGCCGCCGCCTTCGTGCAGCTTGTCGGTTACGGCACGGGCTTCCTGCGGGCTTGGTGGCAACGTTGTGTGAGAGGCCGGGGCGAGGACCTTCAGGCCTTCCGCGATACTTTCTATAAATAAAAGAGGAGAGAAAAGGGATGGCGATAACCGAATGGGACGAGGAGGACCGCCCGCGAGAGAAGATGATGGCGCAGGGAGCCGAACGGCTTTCCGTACCCGAACTGCTGGCAATCCTGGTGGGCTCGGGCACAAAGAAGGAGTCGGCTGTGGAACTGATGCAGCGCATCTTCAACGATTGTGGTTGCAGCCTGAAGCGGATGAGCCAGCTCACCGTCGGCGAGTTTTGCCGTTACAACGGGGTGGGACAGGTCAAGGCTGTCACCATCCTGGCGGCTTGCGAGCTCACCCGCAGGCGACTGATGGAGCAGAGCAACAGACGGAAGATAACCTGTGCGAAGGATATTTTCGATTATTTCCTGCCCCGGATGCAGGACCTGGGCGTGGAGGAGTGCCATGTGCTGCTCCTCGACCAATCGCATACCATCATGGGCGAACAGCTGGTGAGCCGCGGTGGCATAGCGGGAACGGCCGTGGACGTGAGGGTGGTGATGAAGCATGCCATCGTGGCGCAGGCTTCGGCTATCGTGCTGGTGCACAACCATCCCAGCGGAAATACGACCCCGAGCACGGAGGACGACCGGCTCACCCGACACGTGGCAGAGGCCGCCCGCACGCTTGACCTGCGGCTGCTGGACCACGTGGTGGTGGCCGATGGCGGATATTACAGTTACAGTGAACAAGGAAAAATATAACACCGATGAACAATAGAGCAGATATAGAGGAGAGAGTGGTGGAGGTGCTGCGCACCGTCTACGACCCCGAGATTCCCGTGAATATTTATGACCTGGGGTTGATTTACCGCATCGAATTGAATGACGAGGCCACCCGGTTGCAGGTGGACATGACGCTTACGGCTCCCAATTGCCCTGCGGCAGACTTCATCCTGGAGGACGTGCGCACCAAACTTGAGGCCATCCGGGGGCTGGAGTGCGTGGATGTGCAGCTGGTGTTTGAGCCCGAGTGGACGAAAGACATGATGAGTGAAGAGGCCAAGCTGGACCTGGGACTGATGTGAAGAAACCAACGAACCTTTTGACCATGAAGAATATCTATTTTATAAGTGATGCCCATCTGGGCAGCAGGGCAATCAGTCACCGGCGTCGCCAGGAACGTCGACTGGTGCGCTTCCTTGATGAGGTGAAGGACAAGGCCGAGGCCGTGTACATGTTGGGGGATATGTTCGATTTCTGGTATGAATACCGCCGGGTGGTGCCGCGCGGTTTCACGCGTTTTTTGGGCAAGGTGAGCGAACTGACCGATGCAGGAGTCGAGGTGCACTTCTTCACGGGCAATCACGACATCTGGTGCTGGGACTACCTGCGGCATGAGTGTGGCTGTATCATCCATCACGGCCCGCAAACGCTTTCGTTGGCCGACAAGACGTTCTTCCTGGCTCATGGCGACGGCTTGGGATATACCACCCGAGGTTTTCGTATTATTCGCGGCATCTTTCACAACAAGGTGTGCCAGTGGCTGTTCCGCTGGATTCATCCCGATTTGGGTATGGCCTTCGGTCTTAACTGGGCAAAGCATAGCCGCCTGAAACATGAGAGCTACGATGGGGTGCATCCCGGCGAGCCACCCTATAAGGGGGAGGATAAGGAACCTTTGGTGCTTTTTGCCAAGGACTATCTGAAGACGCATCCCGATGTCAACTACTTCCTGTTCGGTCATCGGCATATAGAGCTTGACCTGCAGTTGACCAAGACCGCCCGCATGCTTATTCTGGGCGATTGGGTAACCCAGTTCACCTATGCCGTGTTCGACGGGGAAAACATGTTCCTCGAAAGTTATATAGAAGGAGACACCGAGCCATAAGTTACGAATTGCCTAATTGGAAATATAAACAGCAACAACAATCCGCAGTATGATTGACGAAATTTTGGAGTTTAATCGGAAGTTTGTCGAGAGCAGAGCCTACGAGAAGTATCAGACGAGTAAGTTCCCCGACAAGAAGATTGCCATTGTCACGTGTATGGACACGCGTCTTGTGCAACTGCTGCCCGCAGCCCTGAACATCAAGAACGGGGACGTGAAGGTGATAAAGAATGCGGGTGGCGTAATCACCAACCCTTTCGACAGCACAATGCGTTCTCTGCTGGTGGCTATCTATGAACTGGGAGTGGCCGAGGTGATGGTCATCGGACACACGGAATGTGGAGTGCAGGGCATGGACTCTCAGGAGATGCTCCGCCTTATGCGGCAACGCGGTGTGGATGAAGAGCACATCTCGCTGATGCGTCATTGCGGCATCGACCTCAACAGCTGGCTTCATGGTTTTGACGACACCGAATCGGCCATCCTGGAAACCGTGGACCTTGTGCGCAATCATCCGCTGATGCCCAAGGACGTGGTGGTGCGCGGGTATATCATGGACAGCACCACGGGCCGGCTGAACCCGATTCAGCCCTGCTGAGCCTGCGTCTGATGCCGCTCTGCCAACCAGGAGACGTAGATGCGAAGAGCCATCTCCACCATCCTTACGCAGGGACGACGACGATAGTATTCATCGGTGCGCTCCTCGGGCATGGGGCTTGTCTGTATCTCTTTCACATGGCCTTTCAGCAGTTCCCTGCAGATGAGGCTGCCCGTTTCGCCCTTGAAGCGGCGGGCCAATTCCTGCACGGCTTCATAGCTGCGTGCCTTGGATTCGCGTGAGGGGTCGGACGATGCGGTCTCCAGACCCGAAAGGATAAATATGCCGGTGGCCGTGCCGCATTGCTCGCGCATGCGTCCCATGCCGGCTCCCAGCCCGCTGACAAGACGTGCGACCAGCGGTTCTGGCAGGTTATAATAAGGCGCAAAGGCCAGCACGGTGCTTTGGGAGCAGTTGTACCCTTGCTTGAAAAAGTCTATTCCCCGTTGAATGTATCGTTCAAAATCCTCTTCTTTCATTTTGTCTTATAGGCGTATTGTGCAACTCAGTCCCTTGCCTTCTTCGGACATGTAAGGGAAGATGTATGTGTTTTTCAGGTATCTCTTTCGGCAGAATGCTTTCGTTATCACGGGATAGAGCCAATAGGCGGCCTGTACACTGAAGATGCCGTAGCCGGCTCCGGCAATCACGTCGTTGAACCAATGCCGGTTGTGGTACATGCGGAAGAAGGCTGTGGTGCCGGCCATGGCATAGCCCGCCACGCCTATCCAGGGAGACACGTCCCAATACTCCCGGCGCAGAAGTTCCGCTCCCGCGAAGACCGTCGCCGTGTGTCCCGAGGGAAAGGAGTTGCGGCTGCTCCCATCGGGGCGACGCTCCTTCACCAGATATTTCGTACTGTTCACACCAATGGCCATAATGGCGTATGTTGTGGCCGTTATAATGGTCATGTCTATATAGCTATGTTTTGATTTCACCCCCCCCAATTTCAGACCGTAGGTGGCCACAGCCGGGGCGTATTGGAGCCAATCTTCAAAGGCATATTGATTGGCACGGTCGTTCTTTTGCAGGCCTTTTCTGATTTCCTTGTTCAGTTCTTGCGCCCAGTCGCAATGCAATCCGATGAAGCCGACACCGATAAGGGCGGCCGGGGCGATTAACTGCACGGGCTTGAACTTGTAGGGACAACCTTCCGGCAGGCCGGAGCACTTGTTTTGCATTTCCGCCAATGTGATTGCCGGGGTGGTGTCTTGGGTGATGGGACTTTTCGCGAAGGATGAATCGGTCTGAGCCTGACAAAAAACGGCCCGGAGCATGACAATGCATACAATCACGGCCCTTGAAGTCCTATGGGTTTTCATAGATAAAACACAATAGCTTGTTCTGATACAGATGAGTGCAAAGGTACGCAAAAAAATGGATAATGAACTGTTTTTTCAATGCCGGTGGAGTGGAATTTTGTTTTTTGCGGACTTAAATCTTTGCATGTTCAAGGATGATGAGCAGGATAGCGGCCCAGTGGGCCATGGCTCCGCCCAAAACGAACAGGTGCCAGATGGCATGGTAGTGTCGCTTCCAGTCGCGGGCAAAGAACCAGGTGCCTGCGGTGTAGAGCACACCTTCCAGCAGGATGAGAGCCAGCGGCCACAACGAAAGGGCTTGCACCACGGGGCGGGCCAGGAACAGCCCGCTCCAGCCCATCAGCAGATACAAGGCCAGGGAAAGGCGCGGCCAGCGGCCTAACGCATAAATCTTGTAGAAACTGCCCGCCAGAACAATCACCCACAGCGCGGCGAACACGAACCATCCCAAGGCACCACCCACCACGGCAATGCAGATGGGCGTGTAGGAGCAGGCTATCATCACGTAGATGTTGATGTGGTCCAGCTTGCGTAGAATTGTTTTCATGCGGCCCGGTCGTACCCAATGATAGAGGGTGCTGCTGAGGAACATCAGGAACATCCCCGTGATAAAGAAGGCGGTCCCCATAGCCCATTCCCAACCCAGGCGGGCCGCAGGCCATACCATCCATATACAGCTGAGGGCGAAAATGGTGCCCGCAAGGTGGGTGAAAGTATTGCCTTTCTCGCGCTTCATATCCGTTGCTTTCATCTTTGTCTTCATTAGTAGATTATTTCACGCGCAAGGCACGCATGGCGTTCAACACACACAGCACCATCACGCCCACATCACCGAACACGGCCAATGCCATGGGAACAAGACCCAGTGCCGAGAGAATCAGGATGGCAACCTTTATCGTGATGGCAAAGGCTACGTTCTGGCGGGCGATTGCCAGTGTGTGGCGGGCGATGGTGATGGCTGTGGCTATCTTGCAAGGATTGTCGTCCATAAGCACCACATCGGCTGCCTCGATGGCCGCGTCAGAGCCCAATGCGCCCATGGCAATGCCCACGTCGGCGCGAGCCAGCACCGGAGCATCGTTGATGCCGTCGCCCACGAAAGCCAGAGTGGAGGGAGCCTCGTGCAGCAGACGCTCCACATGGCTCACCTTGTCTGCCGGCAGCAGTTGTGCGTGATGTTCGTCGATGCCCAGGCGGAGAGCCACATCATCAGCTACCTGCTGATGGTCGCCCGTCAGCATGACGGTTTTCTTCACACCGGCCTGTTTCAGTGCCCGAATGGCCCGGTCGCTGTCGGCTTTCAACCGATCGCTGACCACTACGTGCCCCTCGTATTCGCCGTCGATGGCCACATGTATGGTGGTTCCCACCGCATGACTGCACGCATGCCATTTAGCTCCTTCGGCCTCCATCAACCGGTCGCTGCCCACAGCCACGCGTTGGCCGTTGACGGTGGCCACGATGCCTTGGCCGGCCACTTCACGGATGTCTTCCACCCGGCAGTCGTGGCATGAGTGTCCGTATGCCAGTCGCAGCACAGAGGCGACGGGGTGGGTGGACAGGCTTTCCACGTGGGCCACCAGATGGAGCAATGCCGTTTTGTCAAGTGTCTGCGGATGCACAGCCTCAACCTCAAAGACTCCGCGGGTCAGTGTGCCCGTCTTGTCGAACACCACCGTGCCCAGTTTGGCCAGGGTGTCCATAAAGCTTCCTCCCTTGATGAGGATTCCTTTGCGCGAGGCTGCACCGATTCCGCCAAAGAAGGTCAGGGGGACGCTCATCACCAAGGCACAGGGGCAGCTCACCACCAGGAAGGTGAGGGCACGATAAAGCCAGGTGGAAAAGGAATCGGCATAGCCGGCCTCGGAAAAGAACGGAGGAACAAAGGCCAAGGCCAAGGCCGCGAACACCACGATGGGGGTGTAGACATGTGCAAAGCGGCGGATGAAGTTCTCTTGCCGGCTTTTCTTCTTGCCGGCGTTCTCCACCAATTCCAGGATTCTGGTGGCCGTGCTCTGGGCATATCCTTTGGTGGCAGTGATGGTAAGTGCACCCTGCAGGTTGACACAGCCCGAGATAACCTCGTTACCCTCCTCAACATCGTGTGGCATACTCTCTCCGGTGAGGGCCAGCATGTTGAGGGAACTGTGTCCTTCTTTGACAACGCCATCCACGGGTATCTTCTCGCCGGGGCGCACGACAAGCGTGTCGCCCGCCTTTATCTCCGAGGGATTCACCACCACAATCTCTTCATTGCGCAGCAGATTGGCCGTGTCGGGGCGGAGATTCATCATCTGTTCGATGCTGTGACGCGAACGGTGTTCGGCAAAATGCTCGAAGTATTCACCGATTTGAAAGAAGAGCATCACAAAGACACCTTCAAGAAATTCTGTTTCGCCACCGGGCAGGAAGCCGATACCCATGGCACCCACCGTGGCCACCACCATCAGGAAACACTCGTCGAAAGGGTCTCCCTCCACGATTCCTTCCATGGCTTCCGCTATCACATCATAGCCAATGAGCAGGTAGGGCACCAGATACACCAACATCAGCTGCCACACGGGCAGTTCGCAGTTTCTTTCCACCAGCCATGCGCCCAGGAGCAGCAGAGCCGAAAGTATAATCCGAGTCAGTTTGTTCATATCGCGTTTGTTTGTCTTCTGAACGCAAAGGTAGTGAAAGATTTCTGCAATTCGGTTGCAACGTGCGCGGGAACTTAGGGGAAACCCCTTGCGAAATAGGAAAACATCCCTTGCGCCGGCCATGGGAAATGGCTAACTTTGCATCAAACAACAAAAACACACGATTATGAAAAGAATGTTTGCTCTTCTCCGTGTTGCCGTCATCGCCCTTGTCGGCCTTGGCTTCGCCTCTTGCGATGAGGATATTATCACCGGTTCGAACATACAGGGCGTATGGAGCGGCAGGATGTATGTCACCAGTGAATGGAACGGACACACCTATGTCTCCAGCCGCACCGAGATAGAGTTCTGCAGCGACCCCTTCCGTGTCACTCAAGGCTCGGGCTATTGGATTGACCGTTACAGCCGTGCCCCTTGGGATTACTGGTATTCTCCCTTCACCTATCGCGTGAACCGCGGCGTTATCACCATCCGTTTCTTGTATGATAACGCGGAAATCACCATCAGCGACTACTCCCTGAGCGGTGACCGTTTCATGGGTTATCTGGACTATAGCAACGAAAGGTTCGTGCTCTACAAGATGAGCGACGGCGAAGACTGGAGCATCTACGATGAGGGTTATTATTACCCCGGCGGCTATTACTACAATCGCGGCGAGCGCGACTTTGATGGACAGCCGGCCGACTCTGTTTCCTTGCCAACGCGCAGGTTCTGGAACAAACAGGCCTACGAGGGTGTGGAAGAGTAGGCTTTGCTAACGTGTAGAAGTGCCCCTTACTTGAACACCGGCATGGGTCGGCCAATCCAAACCTGGGGTTGCTTCAGGCCGAAGATGGCGGCTACCGTGGAGGCACAGTCGAACTGCATCATACTTTCTTCAAAGGCTCCGCCCTTCCTGATGCCTTTCCCTGCGATGATGAAAGGCGTCTCCATCTCGCTCATCGTCTTGCCGCCGTGGCCTTTGCCGATGCCGCCGTGGTCGGAAGTGAGGATGATGACGCTGCGGTCATCGATGCCGGCTTCCTTGATGGCGTCCAGGATGCGGCCGATGTAGCCGTCCAGTTCCTTCAGTTTGTCGTAGTAAGCCTGTGTGTCGTGGCCGTCGGCATGGCCCACATGGTCGGGATTGTCAAAACAGATGGCACTCAGCATGGGCTTCTTCTCTTTGATATATTCGCAGGCCATGTCGCACAGCGCGGTGGGGTGGTGCTCATAGTCCGGAGCCTGGGCGTAGTGGTTCAGCGCCAAGGTGTCCACAAGATGTTTGATGCCGTCCCATTCATACAGCACACCAATCTCGGCGTTGGGCGCAGCCTTGCGCAATTCACTGAAGATGGTGGGGAAGATGCCGTGTTCGTTCAGCACGCGCGAAGGCAACTCCGGCGTCTGCGAACCCCACTGGGTGTAGCCGTGCAACTCGGGACCGACGCCCATGAACATGGCGGCCCAGTTGATGGCACTGGAGGAGGGTAGCACGCTGCGCTTCTTCAAGGTATAGGTTCCGGCCTCCATCAGCGATTTCGCATGAGGCATGTCGGCCTTCTCCATGCTGTAGGCACCCCAACCGTCGAGGCCGATGATAAACACATGCTCCGCCTTTCGTTGCGTGTGGCAGCTCGTGAGCAGCACCGTGGCCATGAACAGGACAAGATAAGAGAGTTTCTTCATAACGTATAGATTTAAGGATAGAAGGATGTTCTTTCTGTGTCACAAAGATAAGGAAAAGTGATAGCAAAGGCAAGAGAATAGTGAAGTTTTCTCTTGAGGCGGATTCTGCCAGCGACGAAGCAGAACCCCGGGTTTGTTCGGCAAATTTAATCTTAAGCAACGTGGGTTCGGTGAGTTTTTGGATTCCTCCGCCCCCCCAAAAAAAGCCTCCGAAAACACATCAAGATGTTTTTAAAAAACATGAACATGTTTCTGAAAAAGATGAACATGTTTTTTCCGAAACATCCACATGGTTTTTTGACGGCTCCGCAAATGGCATGAACACGCACGGCTTGCTTTATCCGGCTTCATCAGGTTCACGTTAAAACAAGCTTTTTATCCGAAAAAACTGTGTTTTTAAAAATGGGTCTTATTTACTCTGTCTGATGAAGAGGTTGAAGCGGATAATGGGGCCGTACCCCTCGTCATTTTGCAGGTAACAGACCTTAGCGACAAGCAGATGGCCCAGGCCGGAGTCTATCAGTGCCGCCAGCTCCCGGCTCTTGCTTTGCGGAATATAGCCCAGGAAGTATGTGCTCCCGTTGTAGGGAAACATCACGCGGATGGCGTTTGGGTCGTGGGAGTTGTCCGGTTCGCGCAGAAGCAGAAGGTCGTCATCTTTGCAGATTTCATAGATGATGCGGTTGGCATCGCTGAATTGTGAGCCTGCCACGGAAAACCGGCCATAAAGCTTGTTTGTCGTTGAAGGTTGCGCTTCAGTCCTCTTTGGGAGGTTATACTCCGGGAAATCGGCCTCTGCGACTTTTGTCTGTTCTGTTTTGATTCGGTAAATCTGTTCGGGGACCGGTTCGCCCGGTGCCGTGCCCGGTGGAAGACGCAGGGAGAGCATTGCCTGCCAGTCCACGTCCGGAAGACGCCGGTTGATAATCTGTTGCTCCAGTTGCAATTGCTCCCGGTCGCAGATACTGCAAAAATCGGGGCATTCCGTGGGACAGCAACAATAAATAGGCTTATAGTCCAAGCCCATCATATCGGCCACATCCTGGTGAATTTCTTTGCGAAGTTCGCAGATTAACTGAATATCCTTCACCTTTGTTTCCGTTTTAGAAACGATTGTTTATTGTGTCCGGTATCAAAACTCCAAGTCCACCGTTTCCCATTCTTCGGTGGCAATCCTTACGGAAAAGTCGTTGTCAAGTTCCGTTTCGCCGAAGAAGTCTCCCGTGTAGCGCGTCATTTGGTTGATTTTCATGGGAACCTTGCGGAATGTACGCTTGCGGATTTCCCGGTTGTTTTTGTCTTCCGCTATCATGGTTATGTCCACATCGCATTCTCTTTGGGGCAGGAAAGCGTAGGCGGACTGGGAAATTTCCGCATTCCCGGCCATGTCATTCTTGCTTAGGAAGGCATAGTCGCGTGTCACATCCTCACCGGCATATCCTGTGAGGGCATTCAACTGGAAACTGCCTCCCTGCATTTGCACTCTGAAGTGGTCGAAATTCTGAGGAACAGGCGTGCCTTTGGTGTTTAAGGTGAACACGCCCACGGCACGTGAAAGGACGATGTCATGCTGGGGGGCTGTATCTTCATCGATGGATAGCGCCAGGTTTTTCTGGTAAGTGTTGTCAACTACCTGTGCATCCCAATGGATGGCTGTCGGGTCTTCGGGGAAAAGCGTCCGGTCGGTATAGTAGGCCAGGAAAACGAAGTTATATTCCCCTTTGGGAAGTCTGGCAGAGAAAGTGCCCCCTTCGGCAGAACCGGACTTATGAATGGTCGGCTCTTCCACCAATTTGTTTGTCCGGGCGTCGTAGATGGCCATGACGAAGTGCGGGGCTTTCGTTGGTGTCGTTGCGCGTGTATTGTTGTTGAGTGAAATCAGCTCATAATTTATTACTTGAAATGTCAGTTCATACTTGTCTGTTAATGTCTCTTCATTCTCGTCGCTTGAGCAACTTCCCAAGCCGACAGCCATGAACAGACCGACTAAAAAGTAGTATAATTTCTTCATTGGTTTAGATTTCTGTAATGCGAAATTAACGAAAACGAGCAGAAAGCCCAAACTTCTCTTGTGAAAAGTTGCAAGGGGACTCACGATTATTATGGGAAAGTGCGTAACTTCGTGTGGAAAAACGCATGGTTTGTTGTGATATGGACGTATTGAAAGCGATTGGCAAGATGATTCTGGGATTTCTTGGCGGAGCGGTTGCCGGACTGTTGATGGCAGGAGCGGGACTGGTTTGCTTTACCGGTATGACGTTCTCGGAGTATTTTTCAAAACTGCAATCGGTGCAATTCGGGGAAACGATGCTGGCCGTCGGTATTGGTGTGCTGGCTTTTTTCGCCTCGATGATGATTCTTATACCTTTGCATGAAGCCGGCCACTTGGTTTGCGGCCTGCTGTCGGGGTATAAGTTTGTGTCTTTTCGCATTTTCAGCCTCACAATGATTAAGATTGACGGCAAGGTGCACGTCAAGCGGTATGGCATAGCGGGCACGGGAGGACAATGTCTGCTCACTCCTCCCGAGTTGCCGTTAGAGAAAATCCCGGTGGGCTGGTACAACTTTGGCGGCGTGTTGGCCAACATCATCGCCGTGCTGTTGGCTGTACCTTTATTATATATGGTGAAGCATCCGATAGCCAGCGAGATTACCGTGATATTCATGGTTGCAGATTTCCTGATGATTCTGATGAATGGTGTGCCGATGAAGATTGGCGGGGCGGCGAACGATGCCTATAATATGATGGCGCTTCGGAAAAATCTTGTCAGCAAACGTGCATTCGTAGAATCTTTGAGGGCTAACGCCATGCTGCAGAACGGAATCCGCCCCAAGGATATGCCCGAAGAGTGGTTCGTCGTTCCCTCGGGAATCAACTACAAGAATCCGTTGGAAGTGTCGATTCCGATAATGGCCGCCTCAAGGCTGATTGATGAATTGCGCTTTGCCGAGGCATTGCAGCAGTATGAGGGCCTTTATGAACGCAAGCAGGAAATGTTGGGTCTTTATGTTAAGGAGATGGCGTGTGAACTGGTTTTCCTTCGTCTTGTGGCCGGAAATATAGATGGTGCGAAGGATTTGCTTGATGAGAATCTGAAGAAATACATTCAGACGTATAGTAAGGTGATGTCCTCGAAGGAACGTATCCGCTGCATCATCAGCCTGCTGAGGGACAACAACCGCAGAAAAGCCGAGGAAATCTACAACAATCTCTGTGCACGGAAGGACGAGTATCTGTTGCAAGGCGAAGTGAAGAGCGACCTGGCAGTGATGGAGGCAATCCTGTTTCCTTTGGCAGAGGATAGTGAATAAAAAGTTTTTTTGAAAAAGTTGCCCGCAAATTTGGTTTATAAGATAAACTGCACTACGATTTGTAATCGTATTAGGGTGGTAATCGCGAGCCGTCTTTTTTCAGAGAGAATAAGTCTATAATATAAACCGCTTAATTCGCTCGAAAAATGAAAGAACTTGATCCACTATTGCATTCGCAGTTGCGACTCGCCGTGATGTCGATACTGATGAACGTGGAAGAAGCGGATTTTGTCTATCAGCGTGAAAAGACGGACTCCACAGCCGGCAACCTCAGCGTACAGCTTGACAAACTGGCGAATGCCGGGTATATCTTAATGGAAAAGGGATTCGTGGGAAAGAAAGCGCGCACCGTATGCCGATTTACTGAAACAGGACGAAAAGCCTTTTGAGGATTATGTTGAAACTCTGAAAAGGGTATCTTAATTTGTAATTCATCTCTTCAAACGGCTGTGTGGAAAGATGAACATCTGGGTCACGTGGACATTTTGCATGGTGATTTTGCATTGAAAATAGAGGGGTGGACATTTTGCATGGTGAGGCTGTCTAACAACCAATGTTATGCAGTCTCTATTTTTATACACGAAATCAGAAGAT
>CAMWSK010000015.1 GCA_947176895.1 uncultured Prevotellaceae bacterium
TGGAATCAGCCCTTATTTTTCAGAATCTAAAAAAGTTTAGCGGACAGTAATAATTGTTTATCAATCATTTATCTGTAATCTCTTCATAAGAGAGGGACTATCGAGTGCAAAGTTATATAAAATATCGCAGATAAGAAATTTTTACAAAAAAATATAAACGATTACTTCAAAAAGTATCTCTGAATTTAGTAAAAGCGTCAGGAAGTGAAATTCTATATATTGATTTTGAACACGTTTCAAGACAATGTCCCTCTCTTATGAAGAGAGTAACCGATGTGTTCGTGACCAACAATGGACATGTATGGCGGATAAAGGGGCTGGATGCTTGTGTGAGGCTGTGAATATAAATAGAAAAAGGCGACTCAGGCCCCGTCTTTCAAAAACAATATTAATGCCTGTAGGGCTTGCAGGCACAAAACAAAAAAAACAAATGAAAAAGTTTTTTCTTTTATCAACTGGGGTGTTGGCTTTGGCCTCTTGTACTACAATCACCAAAACAGCCAGTGATGTAGATGTTCCGTCATCTTTGTATTCCGCTACTGTGGCAGACTTGGAAGTGTCTCCCGAGCGCGTGACCTACACAATGACTCCCAGCAAGGAAATTCAGCGTGGCGGTCTTGCTAATGTGAAGAGAGCTGTAGAAAGCGAGGCTTTAACCAAGAACGGCAATGCAGACATTTTGGTAGAGCCCGAGTACATCATCAGCCAGAAGAAAGGTCTGTTCAGCAAGAAGATTACCTCTATCACCGTAACCGGCCGCCCCGCAAAGTACGCCAACTTCCACTCTCTGAGTGACAGCGTTTGGTGCAACGATGTGTTCCGTGCCGGCTACAAGAACAGCGTGAAAGATGGCAAAGGAGGTATCCTCAAAGGCATGTTTGGTAAATAACCAGTCACGTAAATAGCATGAAGAAGCTATTTGTTTTATTAGTGCCCGTCCTTGTCGCCCTGTCATCTTGCACGACAGTGAACAAAACGGCAAAGACGGCGGACATCAGTGCCTCAATAAGGAATGCCTCTGTGGCAGACCTTGATGTGGCACCCCGGCGTGTGACGTATACGATGACTCCGAGCAAGGCCGTCCGTCGCGGCGGTTTGGCCAACATCAAGCGTGTGGCGGAATCGGAGGCCCTGGAGAAGAATGGTGGCGGTGATGTGTTGGTTAATCCGGAATTTACGGTGACCAAGCGTCGCGGCCTGTTCAGCAGCAAAGTGACCTCTGTTACGGTAACCGGTCGTCCTGCCAACTATACCCATGTGCGCAGTTTGCCCGATAGCGTTTGGTGTAATCCTGTGTTCAGAGGTGTGCCTCAGTACAGCCACTCTACTCATACTGATGGCGTAAGCAGCCGTTCGAAGACCGTGAAAAAAGAGCCGCTCTCAGCTGCTGTGCCCCAGAAGAAGTGGACCCACATGTTGCGTGTGGGTTTCGGAGCGAATACCTTCAGTATAAACTCTGATTTTGAAGATCGCATGGAGGCTCGCGTAGGTTTTACCGCGAGCTATGAGGCGAACCGTGCCATAGGCCGTAAGGGTGCTTATTATGGATTTGACGTGACCATCGGAAGCCGTGGCTATTCGATTGATACTGACGGAATGTATGTGTCCTATGAAGATGAGAAAAAGTTTGACCAACTTGTGCCAGGCATACACGTTACGCCGCTCATCCTGGGATGGAAGTTTAACGTAGCAAAGAATGTGGCTCTTGACCCGCATTTCGGCGTTTATCTTGGTGGCGATTTCTCGACCGATGACACGCTTCTTGATTGGGCTTTTGATTCCGGTTGGAAGCTTGGCATAGGCGTTTGGTTTAAGAGGAAGTTCGCCTTGGACTTCACTTATCAAGGAGGTTTCGTGGATCATGAAGCAGAGTGGGGCTATGACTATGCTAATCTGGGTCACACCAGCAACAGCATGGTCCGTTTGACATACGCTTTCTGATAGGCCTGCATTATTTTGTGAGGCGTATAGCAGCCCAAAAGTCGGACAAGAACTTTTGGGCTGTTTTTTTGTTAACGAAAAAACATCAACATGCCTTTTTGGGGGGGCACAAAGTAAACCTTAATTACGGCAAAGTCCCATATTTGTCCGCCCTTTTGTCCTTCTCTCCGGATGAAGGTCTTATCTATTCTTTTAGCCAGAAAAGTTCGTTCACCGTCTTCCCGAAATAGGCAGAAAGCTTCAGAGCCAACTCCGTACTAGGAATAAATTTATTATTCTCAATGGCGAAAATCGTTTGGCGGCTCACGCCGATGACCTCGGCCAGTTGGGCCTGGCTGATGCGCTTCACGGCGCGTTCCACTCGCAGATTATTGTCTATCATGGCGCATCTTTATTTGGTTAATGAACAGAGAGCCTTTGAAGATTACCAGATAAATCACTATCAGCAAAGGGAGGTTCGTACACATGGAAGTGACATAGTGGAAGGCTGCAAATTCATCAAAAGGAATGTGATGAACGAGAACGTTGGTGAGTGACATGACAATCATGTTCACAACAAAGTCATACATCACCACGATGAAAACCGCTCTTGCCCGCAGACTTTGGATGTATTCGTCCTCATTTCTTTCCTGTGAGATGCAAATCGTCATCAGGGAAAGAAACGGGAGACCGGTGGCAAGGAAGGTCAGAATGGCCGGTGTCTCTCTGAGATTCAGGGTGACAAGCCCGCTGTCAATAGCCACATAACACAATGCAAAAACCAATGAGGCCAGCAACATCCACCAGCCAACCTTCTGGCAAGCGTGGGGAAGCAAATAAGATTTTTTGTTCATAGGATAGTTTGATTAGTAAAGTTTGATGTTGCAAAAGTAAAGAATACTTTACAACAAAACAAACAAACTTGACCAAAAAGTGGAACGAGGTATCACTTTTAACGTTTATTGTGAGTAAACAGATGAAAGGGAAGTCCTCATATTTTTCCCATCTGATGTTTGAAGGAACTTAATATTTGAAGGAACTGCCGCCTGCAAACTCGCGGAGGAGCGAGGTGGGTGGCACTTGGTCGCCGGGAACGGGCACCAGATAACCGAGGAATTTGCGCAGACGGCTGGCCTCGGCATATTCGGGTTCACGTTCGCCCACCTGTTGCAGGATGGGCATCACTTGTTCGCGGATGACATTCAATTCGTAGAGCAGGGCAGAGTTGAAAGTGGCATCGGCCTCTTCCTGATAGGGATAAATCCATCTCTTTTCGCCCTGTTCCACGGAACGGCGGCGATGGATGGTCTCTGTGGCAGGATAGTTGCGGTAGCGGTAGTCCCGCAGGATGCGGCGCAGCAAGCGGATGTCGCTGGTGGGGATGTTGTTGTGGTCGTCCAAAGCGATGGTGCTGAGCGGGGAAACGAAGATGCGGTATTTGCTTTCTTCGGGAATCTGACTGCTTAGGATGGGGTTGAGGGCATGATTGCCTTCCAGGATGATGACATCGTTTTGCCCGATCTGCAGATAGTTGCCCTCGAAGACGCTCTTGCCCGAGGGGAAATCGTAGCGGGGAAGTTCCACGCGTTCCCCCTTCAGGAGGGCGGTCATGTGTTCGTTGAACAGCTCCGTGTTCACGGCCTCGATGTGTTCAAAGTCGAACTCTCCGTTCTCGGCTCGCGGTGATTTCTCACGGTCAACGAAGTAGTTGTCTGTGCTGATGGCGTGGGGACGCATGCCGCAGCAAAGCAATTGGATAGCCAATCGCTTGCTGGTAGTGGTCTTTCCGCTTGAGCTTGGGCCGGCAATCAGCACGATTTTGGCGTTTCGTTCTTTGATCTCGTCGGCAATGCGGGTAAGTTTGCGTTCTTGCAGTGCTTCGGCCACGTTGATCAGTTCGGTGACGCTTCCCGCTTTGATGGCCGTGTTCAGTTCACCCACGGTGCGCACCCCCATGATATCGAGCCATCTTTGGTGTTCGGCGATGGCGGCCATGGCCTTGGGTTGGGGGGAATCCTGGACAAGCTCTGCGGGGTTCTCTTGCGAGGGGACACGCAGCAGCAGGCCGTCGGCCATGCGTTCCAGGTGGAAAAGATGCAGTTGTCCCGTGTTGGTAAGCAGGGAGGAGTAGAAATAGTCCACCGTGTTCTCCAGTTGATAGTAATAGGTGTAGAGCGAACTTTGGGTTTCGAGCAGTTGCACCTTACTTTCCATGCCCCGGCCTCTGAATACCTCGATAGCTTCTTCGATGGGGCATTGTATCCGATGGATGGGCAGGTTGGCACTGACAATCTCGCGCATACGGCAGAGCAGGGCTTGCGCGTCTTCGTCTTTCACGGACCGCCCTATGCGCAGACGGCAATAGTATCCCTGGCTTACGGTGCCTTCCATGATGTATTGTCCGCCGGGGAACACGTCTTCCACGGCTTTGGCCAGTACCAGAAAGAGGCTGCGCACATAGGTGTGCATGCCGCTGTCATCGTGCAGTGTCAGGAATTGCACGTCCTTGGAGTTGTAGAACCGATAGTTGAGGCCCTGTGATTTGTTGTTGACGTATGCCGCGATGGGGCCGTAGTCCAATTGGAGTCCGCTTTGTTTGTACACATCCATCAGGCTGCATCCCAAGGGCATTTGCAGGCTGGTTTTGTTATTCTTTATTCGGATTGTTATGCTGTTGGGCATTTGGAGTTGTGTTTGGGGTGGATGTTATATGGTCGAACAGACCGTAGGTTGTGCGCAACACACGAAATTCCGTGCGGCGGTTGAGGGCGTTGCACACTTCCTGTTGCGTTTCGTCCTTCAGGTTTGTGATGAAGGCTTCGGTCAACGTGTCGCCTTGCGTGAGCCAGGGATTGCGTTCGGCTATCTTGCGTGTCACCACTTTCGGACGCTCTTCACCATAGCCTACGGGCGACAGGCGGTCGGCGGCAATGCCTTTGTCTATCAGGTAGCGCACCACGCTCTCGGCACGCCGTTGGCTGAGTCTGAGGTTGTAGGCATCTGCTCCGCGGTAATCGCAATGCGAGGCCAGTTCGATGGTGATGTTGGGGTTCAGGTTCAGCAGGTCTACGAGCGAATCAAGCGCTTGCGAGCTTTCCGGCGTGATGTCGGCGCGGTCAAACTCATAGAACACGTTTCGCACCAATACCGGGGCCGTGATGCTGGAGAGGGCGAACTGCAACACATATTCCCGGCTCACCGAACTGGTGTCCACCTGCAGTTCTTCCTTGTGGTTGAGGTAGCCCTTGCAGGTACCCAGCAACACATAGCGCACGTGGGGCCGGATAACCTCTACAAAGCTGCCGTCGCTGCGCACGCTGATTTTCTTGTTGGTGCCGTCGTCCCCCACCATATACACCAGTCCCTCGGGAAGTTCGTACCCGTCCTTCTCATATACCCATCCTTTCACGGTCTGCAACACCTCGGGACATTCAAAGCTGTAGATGTGGTCCCAGCCGCGGGCATCGCCCCGGTTGCTGGAGAAGAATCCCCGGTTGTGCACTCCCGCGAAGGTCATGCCGAAGTCGTCTCCGGCACTGTTCATGGGGCTTTTCATGTTTTCAATGCGCCATTCATTGGAAACCGTGTCCTGCTTGGCGCAGAAAAGGTCCAGTCCGCCCATTCCCGGATGGCCGTCGCTGGAGAAATACAGGTCGCCATTGTAGCGGAAGGTGGGGAACATTTCGTTTCCCGGACTGTTGATTTGTGGTCCCAGGTTCTCCACTCCGCCCAAACCGTTGTCGTTGATGGGGAAGCGCCAGATGTCCAGCCCGCCTTCGCCTCCGGGCATATCGCTCACGAAGTAAAGCCATGCCCCGTCCGGGGACACGGCGGGGTGGGCGAAATTGCTCAGCGTGTCCTGGCTGATGGGCACTATCGTGGGCTTGCTCCACGAGGCATCGCTGCGTTCGCTTTTGTATATCTGGGCATAACGGGGATATTGTGCATCGTAGGTGCAGCGGGTGAAGTACATCGTTTTGCCATCGGGAGAGAAGCACACCGTTCCCTCGTCGAACTCGCTGTTCACCTCGCTTTCCACCTTTTCCACCGGTTGCCACTTGCCTTGCTCGTCCTTCTTCGAGTAGAAGATGTCCGAGTTTTTCGTGCCTGTGATGCCGCTTATCTCGTCTCCCGTGGCCTGCGGACGTGTGGAGGTGAGGTAGAGCTGGTCCCAATCGTCGCCGTAGAGCACGGGGCAGAGGTCGCTTCTGCGGGCGTTCATCAGGGGGTCTTTCTTAACGGTGTGCAGCGTGGGGCGCTCTTTCCACGCCTTGGCTTGCGATGCTCCGCGCAATCCTGTCACGCCTAAGGGGTGATTGGGAAAACTGTCCAGAAAAGCCTGATAGTTCTTCACGGCGTTTTTGTAATCGCCCTGCTTGTGTTGCATCTGAGCCAGGCGCAGAACAGCCGTAGAATCGCCGGCTCCGAAGCGGATGGCGTTCTGATAAGCCGCGATAGCCTTGGCGTTGTAGTTGATGCGCCGATAGCATTCAGCCATCTTCCAGGCTCGTTCCCCTCGTTTGGGCTTGTCCTTCACGGGGGTGTGCTGATAGGCTTTCTTGTATTCGGCGGCGGCATCGAAGTACTCGCCCACGGCCAGGAAGGCGTCGCCTTTCTTCATATACGAGTCTGCCCCGCAGGCTTGAAGCAGCAGGGTGGCGATACAGGCATAGGCAAAAAGGCGTGTTTTTCTCATTATAATATTATAAACGGCGGGAGTCGCGTTTTATTGTGCGGGAATGTGGTGACGGCTGTTGTCGGCCAATACGGTCTGAACCACCTCGCCCACCATCTGCTTCAGTTCGGCGACAAAGGCCGTGGCCTCGTATTCGCGGCGTTCAATCCGGCGGAGTTTCTTCTCCCACATACCAGTCAGTTCGGCGCTTTTCAACAGGTCGTTTTGTATAAGTCTGATAAGTTCGACACCCGTGGGCGTGGCATACAGGCTTTTCTTCTGCTTGCCGATATAATGACGGCGGAAGAGCGTCTCGATGATGGCGGCACGCGTGCTGGGCCTGCCGATTCCGTTCTCTTTCAGTGACTCGCGCAGTGTCTCGTCTTCCACGAACCGGCCTGCCGTCTCCATGGCCCGCAACAGGGTGGCTTCGGTGTACGGTTTCGGGGGTGTGGTCTGTTTCTCGGTGAGGGTAGGGGTGTGTTCCCCGCTCTCTCCCTTGACGAATGTGGGCAGGCTTTTCTCCTCTGTCGCATCCTCCTCTTTATCTCCCTTCCAGATGACGTGCCATGCGGGGTCGGTGATGTGCTTGCCCGTGGCCTTGAAAGCGATGTCGGCCACTTGCCCCAGTACGGTTGTGGTCTCGAATTTGCAGTCGGGATAGAAAGCGCCGATGAAACGTCGGCATATCATGTCGTAGACGTTGTTCTCCATCTCGCTCAGTCCCTTGGCCGGCACTCCCGTGGGGATGATGGCATGGTGGTCTGTCACCTTCTTGTTGTCGAACACTTTCTTGCTCTTCTGCAAGGGCTTGCCTTTGATGCGTTCCATCAGATGGAAGTAAGCGGGCAGACCGTTCAGGATTTGCGGGCACTTGGGATAGATGTCCTCGCTGAGATAGGTGGTGTCCACACGCGGATAGGTGGTCACCTTTTTCTCGTAAAGTCCTTGGATGAGTTGCAGGGTGAGGTCGGCCGAGTAGCCGAATTTCTTGTTGCATTCCACCTGCAGTCCGGTGAGGTCGAACAACCGGGGCGGAGCTTCCGTGCCCTTTTTCTTCTGCACGTCGGTGACGGTGAACGGCTTCTGCCCTATGGCATCGAGAGCCGCCTGCCCCTCTTCCTGCGTCTTGAAGCCCCGGTCGCCCTCTTCCATCACGGCGGTGAACAGCACATCGCGGTATACGGTACTTAGTACCCAGTAAGGAGTAGGGCGAAAATTCTCTATCTCTTGCTGCCGGCGCACGATGAGCGCCAGCGTGGGCGTCTGCACGCGTCCGATGCTCAGCACACCGCTGTTGCCCGAACCTTGCGGACGGTATTTCAGTGTGTAAAGGCGTGTGGCGTTCATGCCCAGCGTCCAGTCGCCTATGGCGCGGCTCAGGCCGGCTTCATAGAGGCTTTGGTATTCGGACTGGTCTTTCAGATGTTGGAAGCCCTCGCGGATGGCCTCTTCGGTAAGCGAGCTGATCCAAAGGCGCTTCACGGGACATCGTGCGCCTGTCATCTGGATGACCCATCGCTGGATGAGCTCACCCTCCTGGCCGGCATCGCCGCAGTTGATGATCATTTCCGCCTCCGACATCAGTCGTTTGATGGTTTGGAACTGGCGTTCCACCCCCTTGTCCGCCTTCAGTTTTATGCCGAAGCGCGGGGGAATCATGGGCAGGGCGCTTAGTGTCCACCGCTTCCACAGGTCGTTGTACTCGTGTGGCTCTTTCAGTTCGCACAAGTGTCCGAAGGTCCAGGTCACTTGGTAGCCGTTGCCCTCCATGTAGCCGTCGTGTTGCCGGTCGGCTCCCAGCACATGGGCGATGTCACGCCCCACGGAGGGTTTCTCTGCTATGCAGACAATCATTCCGGTCGTGTGATGGTTATGCGGTTATTTGTTTGTTCCTGCCAGATATTTCTCGGCTTCCATGGCCGCTTTGGCTCCCGAACCGGCGGCCACCACGGCCTGGCGGTAAAGCGGGTCGGCCACGTCGCCAGCGGCAAACACGCCGGGAATGTTGGTCAGGGGCCGCGGCCCTTGGGTCACGATATAGCCGGTCTCGTCGGTCTCCACCCAGGGGCGGAAGATGTCGCTGTTGGGCTTGTGGCCGATGGCCAGGAAGAATCCGTCGATGGACAGGTCATAGTGCTTGTCGCCCTCGGCGGTATGCTCCACCAGGTGTGCGCCCTGCACGTGCCCGTCGCCATAAAGCCCCTCGGTTTCCGTTTGGAACAGCACCTTTATCTTGGGGTTCCCGAGCACGCGCTCCTGCATTACCTTAGAGGCACGCAGGAAGGGTTTTCTCACTATCAGATAGACCTGCTCGGCCAGCTGGCTGAGGTAGGAGGCCTCTTCGCAGGCGGTGTCTCCGCCGCCCACCACGGCCACCGTCTTGCCGCGGTAGAAGAAGCCGTCGCACGTGGCGCAGGCACTTACGCCCAGTCCGTTATATTTCTTTTCGTCCTCCAGCCCCAGGTATTTGGCCGTGGCTCCCGTGGCGATGATGATGGCATCGGCAGTCAGTTCGGTGTCGTCGTCGGTCCACACATGGTAGGGCGCCTGGCTCAGGTCGGTGCGTGTGGCGATGGCTTGCCGTATGTCCGTACCGAGGCTTTCGGCCTGCTTGCGCATTTCCTCCATCAGGTCAAACCCCTCGATGCCTTGGGGGAAACCGGGATAGTTCTCTACCGTGGTGGTCGTCGTGAGTTGTCCGCCGGGCTGGATGCCCTCGAGCATCACGGGGTGGAGGTTGGCGCGGCAGGCATAGATGGCGGCAGTGTAGCCCGCAGGGCCGCTGCCGATGATGAGCAATTGGATGTGTTGCATGATGATGTTATCTCAGGTCTATGATTTCTACGTTGGGATATTGTTTCCGGGGGAAGGTGAAGTGGTCGGCGGGGAAGGTGCGGTTGCCCTCCAGCTTGTCCACGTCGATGCGCACCAGTTGGCTTTTGCCCTGCTGCATGGTCACACGCACGGGGATATAGTTCCTGTCGATTTCCACCTGCATCCGGCTGATTTTCTGTGTGGCACTCTGCGCCTTCATCAAAATCTTCCAGCCCTGTGTGCCGTCGGCCAGCTTGGTGTGGTCGATTTGGAACGTGTATCCGCTCTTGTAGAGCGAGAGGAAGGCATAGGGGTTCATGGCCTGCTGCTCCTCGGGGGTGGGGGCGGTGAGGTTGACCTCCGTGTCGCCCGGGACCATGCTCCACTGGCTTTTCCCGTCGAACCACGACAGCATGTCGGGCATGGTCACATGGAAGCGGGTGTCCTGGATGTCGATACGCCCGGTGCTGTTGCCTTGTTGCTTCTTGCCCGAGTACTGGGCGATGGTGAAGTGTACGGACAGGCCCTTCATGCTCTTCAGCTTGTTGGCTGTCATGTCCAGTACCTTGCGGGCACGCAGTGTCTCGTTGTCGCCGGCCATTGCGGTGCACAGACCCGCTGCCAGCATCACTAATGTAAGGATAATTCGTCTCATAGATTATTTGTTTGTTCGTTCAGAAATAAACATCGCGGTGTTGTCAAGAAAACATGTTCATGTTTTTCAAAAAGATGTTCATGTTTTCAGAAAACATGAACACGTTTTTTCTGAAACATCCGAATGTTTTTTTTATTCCCTTTCTCTGTTTGCTTGAAGAGCGAATACTATCTCATATTGGAGAGCAGGATGTCCAGTTCTATGTCGCCCATGCACAACACTTCACGCGGCTTGCTACCGTGTGCCGGGCCTACGATGCCGGCGGCCTCCAGCTGGTCCATCAGCCGCCCTGCCCGGTTGTATCCGATGGAGAACTTGCGCTGTATCATGCTGGTGCTGCCCTGCTGGGTGTTGACCACCAGGCGGGCCACTTCCTCGAACATGGGGTCGAGGTTGCCCATGTCCACATCGGTGCCGCAACCCTCATCACCCTCCATCTCCACGTGGGGCAGGGGGAAGGGAGCATTGTAGCTCTGCTGGCAGGCGATGAACGAGGCGATGTCCTCCACCTCGGGAGTATCCACAAAGGCACATTGCACGCGCACGTCCTCGCCGCCGGCCTGGAAGAGCATATCGCCCTTGCCCACCAGCTGGTTGGCCCCCGGCCGGTCCAGGATGGTGCGCGAATCCACCATGGCACTCACCTTGAAGGCCATCCGGGCGGGGAAGTTGGCCTTGATGGTGCCCGTGATGATGTTGGTGGTGGGGCGCTGGGTGGCGATGATCATGTGTATGCCCACGGCGCGGGCCAGCTGGGCGATGCGGGCGATGGGCTGCTCTATTTCCTTGCCCGCCGTCATGATCAGGTCGCCGAACTCGTCGATGACCACCACGATGTAGGGCATGAAACGGTGTCCTTTCTCGGGATTCAGGTGGCGTTCCTTGAACTTGGCGTTATATTCCTTCACGTTGCGCACGCGGGCGGCCTTGAGCAAATCATAACGGGAGTCCATCTCCTGACAAAGGCTTTTGAGTGTCTGAATCACCTTGCTTACATCGGTGATGATAGGCTCTTCGGTGTCCTGGTTGCCTTCCACCTGGGCCAGGAAGTGATTGACAATGGGATTGTACACGCTGAACTCCACCTTTTTGGGGTCAACCATCACCAGCTTCAGTTCGGCGGGGTGCTTCTTGTAGAGCAGGGACGTGATGATGGCGTTCAGCCCCACGGACTTACCCTGACCGGTGGCACCGGCCACCAGCAGGTGGGGCATCTTGGCCAGGTCGGCCATGAATATCTCGTTGGTGATGGTCTTGCCCAGTGCCATGGGCAGTTCCATGGTACTTTCCTGGAACTTGCGGCTGTTGATCACGCTCTCCATGCTCACCATCTGCGGGTGGGCGTTGGGCACCTCTATACCCACCGTCCCCTTGCCGGGGATGGGGGCGATGATGCGGATGCCCAGGGCACTGAGGCTAAGGGCTATGTCGTCCTCCAGATTGCGGATTTTCGATATGCGCACACCCTCGGCAGGCGTAATCTCATAGAGGGTGACGGTGGGCCCTACGGTGGCCTTGATGCTGCTGATACCCACGCCAAAGCTGCCCAGCACCTTGATAATCTTGTCTTTGTTCTGCCGCTGCTCCTCCATGTCCACGTGGCTGCCATCGATGGCATAATGCTTCAGCAGGTCAAGGGTGGGATAGCGGTAGTTCTCCAGATCCAACTTGGGGTCGTAAGGCTCCAGTGCCCCGGTCTCGTCCGGCTCGGCCTCGGGTTCCTTGTCGCCAAGGGTCAGTTTCTCTCCGTTCTCCAAATCCTTTTCACCAATCACTTGGTCGCCCACGGCAATTTCCATCTCGAAGTCCGGCTCTTCGGGTGCGGTCTCTGTTTGGCTCTCATCGTTGTGGTCGAACTCGATGGTGGTGGCTGTGTTTACGTTTTCCTCGGGTGCGGTCTCTTCCTCACGGCTTTCCACCACCTCTTCTTCCTTCGTTTCCTCCGCTTGGGGTTCCGTGTCCACGGTGTTGAGCTTCTCGCGCCGTTTCCTGTCAGCCGCAATGGTCTTGCGCAGTGTGCGCACCGTCTCGCCACTTACATACAGGGCATAGAGGGCGGCCGATGACAGCAGGATGAAGCCTGTTCCCAATGAACCGGTATTCTCCTTCAGCCAATTGAGCACGGTGACGCCATGGGTTCCGCCCAGGACAATGGCGCCCGTGAAGGTTTCGAACTGCTGAAGGAAAGCGGCAAATACGGAAATCCACACCATCAGCAAGGCACAGTTGATAAACCACTTCCAAAGACGTACACGCCCCAGATGTGACAGACGGGCCACGGTGGCCAACAGGAAGACGGGAACCATGTAGGAACCCAGGCCAAAAGTGCTGTCGAAGGTGGTACGCGCCACCCAAATACCCAGGGTGCCCAGCATGTTCTCCTTCTCCCACTCATGGCCTGAAATCAGACAGGATGTGTAGGAAACAAGCATCACCACGGCGATGATGGCCATCAGGGCAATGGCAAGGACGTAGGTGAAACTGACCACCTCGCGTGCGGTGACGGCCTCTTCTTCCATCAAGTCGTCATCGGGCTGTCCTTTCTTTTTGGAGGTTGCGGGACTGTTCTTATGCTGTTTTTTCACTTTTTCTGCCATTCCTTACCTTAATTACATGTTATGGTCGCTTAAAGTAGTCACAAAAATAAAGGAAAAAAGCTACATATTGGGTGGGTAGAGGGGAATTTTTCTTAACTTTGTGCTCTGTATGAAACCGGAAAAAGAGATTTATTCGCACGAAACACTGGAATTTACCACGGTGGCCGTAAGTTTCTGCCAAACGGTGGAGCAGGCTTCCGCGCAGGATGTGGCGGCTTTCGTAGACCGTATGCTGAAACTTGTGCCTCTGCTCTACCTGAAAGCGCAGCTTCTGCCCCGGGCGGATGCCGACACCGATGAACTTCCCGGCGGACAAGTGACGCAGGCTGATTATGATTATGTGCTGACCGGCATCCACATGTTGCTGGGTGAATATAACGAATACATGGAGGTGGCCGACGCCACCGACCTGTGCACCGAGGAGACACGATGGTGTTCGCTGGCCGAACAACTGGCTGATGTGTATCAGCCGGTGAGAAATTTTCTGGCGGTTTATCAGGATGCCACGGAGGAGCAGATGGCAGCGGCCTTGGTGCAGCTCTGCGAAGACTTCCGTGACTATTGGGGACAGCAATTGCTTGATGCCCTGCGTCAGCTGCATCGCATTCAGTTGAAATTGAGACAAGAGGGGAACACCTATGAGTAAGAAGCTTCTGAGCCGTTTCGACAAAAAACAGATTCCCGGTCTGCCCATCGCCCAATTTCAGGGGCGCATCATAGAGGTGCGCAGCGAACAAGAGGCGGAGAAGGCCGTGGACTATCTGCTTCGTCAGGACGTCTTGGGCTTCGATACGGAGACACGCCCCTCTTTCACCCGTGGCAGATGTTATAAGGTGGCTTTGCTGCAGGTGTCGAGTCGGGAGATATGTTTCTTGTTTCGTCTCACTTTTATTGGTTTCCCCTCGGTGTTGTCACAGCTGTTTACCGACACAAAGGTGACCAAGGTAGGACTTTCCTGGGCAGATGACGTGCGGTCGCTCCGCAAGCGTGTCGACCTGGAATGTTCTCCTTTTGTGGAGCTTCAGACCTTTGCCGCCGAGATGGGCATTAAGGACATGAGCCTGCAGAAACTTTATGCCAATGTCTTCGGACAAAGGATATCCAAGACCCAGCAGCTCAGTAATTGGGAGGCGGAAAATTATAGCGAGGCGCAGCGCCTGTACGCTGCCACAGACGCATGGGCCTGCATCCAATTGTATGAGGCGCTCAGCGAACTGCGCCGGACGGGTGACTATGAGGTGGAAGAGGTGCCTGCGCCCGAGCCACCTTGTCCTCGAAGTATTCTGGACGAAAAACCCAAGACCGAGAAGAAACGCCCCAAGCGCAGGCGTAATGATAAAAAGAAGAAACCATCAAAGAGCAAAAAGAATAAGAATGATAAGCAACCTGTATCTTAAGAAAGGCAAAGAAGAAAGCCTTCAGCGGTTTCATCCCTGGGTGTTCTCGGGTGCCGTTCACCACATCGACGGAAACCCCGAGGAGGGGGACTTGGTGCGTGTGTTTTCGGCCGACGGGCGGTTTATCGCCGTGGGACATTGGCAGATTGGCAGCATCGTGGTGCGTGTGCTCAGCTTCGAGGATATTGATATCACCGATGCTTTCTGGGCCGAGCGCCTGGGCGTGGCCTTGGATGTGCGGCGTGCCATCGGAGTGGCCGGACGTGAGGACAACAACACTTATCGGCTGGTGCACGGAGAGGGCGACAACATGCCCGGACTGGTGATCGATGTGTATGGCCGTACTGCCGTGATGCAGGCCCACAGCGTGGGAATGCACTATTGCCGCGAGGCTATTGCCAAGGCTTTGAAGCAGGTGATGGGCAACGAGTTGGACAATGTCTACTACAAGAGCGAGACCACGCTCCCATACAAGGCCGAGCTGGGGCAGGAGAATGGCTTCCTGCTGGGCAGCTCGCAAGAGGATGTGGCCGTGGAGAATGGCTTGAAGTTTCACATCGATTGGCTGAAAGGCCAAAAGACCGGCTTCTTTGTGGACCAGCGTGACAACCGTTCGTTGCTTGAGCGTTATTCGTGTGGCCGCAGTGTGCTGAACATGTTCTGCTACACGGGAGGCTTCAGCGTCTATGCCATGCGTGGCGGTGCCCGTCTGGTGCATTCCGTGGACAGTTCGGCCAAGGCTGTGGATTTGGTGAATGCCAATGTCGAACTGAATTTCCCCGGTGACAACCGTCATCAGGCCTTCGCCGAGGATGCTTTCAAGTTCCTGGACAATATGCAGACGCCCTATGACCTGATTATACTTGACCCTCCGGCTTTTGCCAAGCATCGCGATGCCCTGCGTCAGGCTCTGAGGGGATATACCCGGCTCAATGCCAAGGCCTTCGAGAAAATACAACCCGGTGGCATCCTGTTTACGTTCAGTTGCTCGCAGGCAGTGAACAAGGACCAGTTCCGCATGGCTGTGTTTACGGCGGCGGCACAAAGCGGACGGAAGGTGCGCATCCTTCATCAGTTGCACCAGCCTGCCGACCATCCCGTGAATATCTATCATCCCGAGGGCGAATACCTGAAAGGGCTGGTGCTTTATGTAGAATAAACCAAAAAAATCAAGACCATGAATATCAAAGTGCGTTTGGCAACACTCAGTTTTCTTGAGTTCGCCGTGTGGGGAACATACCTCACTTGTATGGGAAACTATCTGGGTCGTGTGGGCTTGGGAGAGCAAATCCCTTGGTTTTATGCCATACAGGGCATCGTGTCCATTTTTATGCCTACACTCATCGGCATAGTCGGAGACAAGTTTATCCAACCTCAGCGCCTGCTGGGTTATTGTCATGCACTGGCTGCACTCTTCATGGGTGGCATCTGGTATATGGGTGAACAGGTGGCGCCTGATGGAGAAATCACCGACAAAGCGCTGTTTATAACGCTTTACACATTGAGTGTGGCATTCTATATGCCCACTATCGCGTTGGCCAATACCGTGTCGTTCACCACGTTGAGGAAAAATGGTTTGGACACGGTCAACGATTTTCCTCCCATCCGCGTGTTGGGTACGGTAGGTTTCATCGCCACCATGTGGTTCGTGAATTGTGCTGTTTGGGATGCCTCGGGCTTCTCTTTCACGGTGGCCGACAACGCCTCGAAGTTCCAGTATACCCACATGCAGTTCCTGTCTTCGGCCGTTCTTGGCCTGGTGCTGTTCCTTTATAGCTTCACGCTGCCCAAGTGCGAGTTGCAGCCGACACATGAAAGCAAGTCGCTGGCCCAGACGTTGGGTTTGGACGCATTTAAGTTGTTCAAGCGCACCCGCATGGCTTTGTTCTTCATCTTCTCTTGCCTGCTGGGCATGGCCTTGCAGGTGACCAACAGCTATGCCGGCCCCTTCATCACCAGTTTCAAGGGCAGTGCCGATGCCGTTGTGGCCAATTCCTTCGCAGCCAACAATGCCACGTTGCTTACATCGCTCAGCCAGGTGAGCGAGTCGGTTTGCATCCTGTTTATCCCCTTCTTCTTCAAGCGGGTGGGCATCAAGGGCGTGATGTTGATGTCCATGTTTGCCTGGACGCTGCGCTTCGGCTTCTTTGGTTTGGGTGACCCCGCCATGCCGGGCGTGTTGCTGTTCATCCTCTCGTGCATCGTGTATGGCGTGGCGTTCGACTTTTTCAATGTCAGCGGTGGCATCTTTGTGGACCAGGAATGTGACCCGTCAATTAAGGCATCGGCACAGGGCTTGTTCATGCTCATGACCAATGGTCTGGGTGCTACCATCGGTACGTTGGCTGCGGGTGCCGTCGTCAACCATTACTGCTCGTGGCAGGGAGGCTATCTACAGGGAGACTGGCAGACGTGCTGGTTCATCTTCGCTGCGTTCAGTCTGGTGGTGGGCATCCTGTTTGCCTTTATATATAAGGAGAAGAAAAAGGAACTTAAATGAAGGAAACACGTTTCTTCTTCGACCCTGACCTGAACGGGAAGCTGCCCGAGGATGAGGCCAAACATGCTGTGCGTGTACTGCGCCTGACTGAGGGCGACATCATCAACCTGATGGATGGGCGTGGCACGTTTTGCGAGGCAGAGATAACGTCGGCCGGCAATCACCGTTGCCTGTATCGCATCACGTTGCGCGAGATGCAAGAGCCTGCATGGACGGGACACCTGCATCTGGCGATGGCACCCACGAAGCTGAACGACCGCATCGAATGGTTCGCAGAGAAGGCCACGGAGATTGGTTTCAACGAGCTTAGCTTTCTGCGATGCCGTTTCTCGGAGCGTAAGGAGTTGAAGACGGAGCGAGTGGACAAGATCGTGGTGTCCGCCACCAAGCAAAGCCACAAGGCCTGGAAGCCTGTGGTGAACGGGATGGAGGATTTTAAGACGTTCATACAGGCCGAGCGTCCGGGACTGAAGTTCATTTGTCATTGTTACGAAGATGCCGATGTGTGTGACACCGAACCACGCCCCTTCTTGCTTGATGCTTTGCGGCAGGGAGAGGATGCCACGGTGCTTATCGGCCCGGAGGGGGATTTCTCGGTAGAGGAAGTGAAGTTGGCCAAAGAACATGGCTATCGCAGTGTTTCGCTGGGCAGAAGCCGGTTGCGAACGGAGACGGCAGCCTTGGTGGCCGTGCACTTGATGCAAATAAAAAATCAGTTAACCCTTAAATGTTAGCATTATGAAAAATGCAGGTGACAGCGCAGTCGTGTCGCACAAAATGGCTCTCGTTTTAGCCGCAGTTTTAATTATAGTGGTAGCAGGCTTGCTTTTCTTCCTGTCCGGAAGCAGCAAGGCTGACAGCCTGACAACCGCTTTGCCTCAGGACGCCATTGTGGTGGCAAAAATAGATGCAAAGAAACTGGTCAATGGCGATAATCTGTTGGCTGATGCCATTGACATGTACACATCCAAGGATGACTTGGAGGATACAGGTCTGGATTTTAGGATTCCTGCCTATGTGTTCGCTTTCCAGAAATATGGCGGCTGCGTGGTAGCTCTGCGTGAAGAGGATGATTTCATGGAGTTTGCTACGCAGGATGGCAAGATAGAACGTCAGCGCGGTTTGAAGTGGGGAAGTGCCTTCGGCAATTTCCTGGTGGCCAGCGATGGCCAACGCGCCATGGTTATCGGACCGGCCACTGCCGACGAGCAGGCTCAGCTGCGCAATCAAGTCTGCAAATGGTTGAAGGAGCAGGACAAATGCTTGGTGAACGCTGATGTGATGGAGGCGGTGAATAAGGGTGAGGGCTTTTTGACCGTTGCCGGAAGTTCCGACAATCTGCCTCCCATGATAAAGCAGGAGATAAACAAGACGGGGGTGGATGTGAAAGGCATGTGTCTTGTTGCCGATTTGTCTCTCACACGCAAGGAACTGGCTTTGGAGATTGGGGCCGTTGGTATGAGTGACAGCCTCTTGGCTGCCTCAAAAGGCGGCTCGAAGATACTTAGCGGTTCGTTGGCAGGAACCTGTGGCGAGCGTCCTTTCGCTCATGCCGAGGTAGGCGTGAACGGCAAGGAGTTTCTGCAGGTGCTGAGGAAGACATTTAAGGAAATTCCCAAGTTCCACAAGATATGGCTTGAGGCTGACACGGCAATAGACTTGGATATGATTATCCAAAGTGTTAATGGTGATGCCAGTATCACTATACCCGAGTTTCCCCTTTCTTCTGAACCCGCCGTGCTGGTTCAGGCTGAACTGGAAGGCGATGCCTTTATGAAGAACGTGAATAGTTGGAACGACAACGAGTGGCTTCAGGTAAGGAATATAAAAATCGAGCCATACCGAGACAACATCTATAGGGTGCTTGATGCCCCGATTTATTTCGGCACGAAACAGAACCGCCTGCTCATCGCCACACAAGAGCGGATGCTGGAAGAAACACCCGGCGGCAAGAGTGCTCTGCCCCGGGAGGCTGAGGGCGCATTGGCGTATGCGTGCATAAATCTGGAGAAGACAGATGTGTGGAAGAAATTGTGGGAGGAGTTCCCCCTGCTTAATCTTGTGCCCGAGAAGCTGACCACGTTCAAGGAATTCAACCGCCTGCTGTTTGTCGCAAAGGACAACGCCCGTGTGCGCATCTCCTTGGGTACTTGGGATTAAAAGAAAAACATAATCCGTGTCGAATGGAAACAATCGAGCTGAAGAGTGCGTTGCCTAATGTATTCCTCGATAGAGGGGATGTAGAGAGTGAGGTCTGGAATCGGGATGTGACGTTTCGTAAGGGCCATCTCTACTTGGTAGAGGCTGCAAGCGGGACGGGTAAGAGTTCGTTGTGCAGCTATATCATCGGCTATCGTCACGATTATCAGGGGCACATATTGTTTGACGGAAAGGATATTTCCGACTTTGGCGTGGCACAATGGACGGATATGCGCCAGCATCATCTGAGCCATCTCTTTCAGGAACTTCGCCTTTTCCCCGAGTTGACGGCCATGGAGAATGTGATGATAAAGAACAAACTCACGGGTTTTAAAAATCAGAAAGACATCGTGCAGTGGTTCGACCGTCTGGGCATTGCCGACAAAATGAACAGCAAAGTCGACCACCTGAGCTTCGGACAGCAGCAACGTGTGGCCATGATACGTGCTTTGGCGCAACCGTTCGACTTCATCTTGGCAGATGAACCCATCAGCCATTTAGACGAAGGCAACTCCCGGGTGATGGCAGACATCATGATGGAGGAAGCAAAGAGGCAGGGAGCCGGGGTGATAGTCACCAGCATCGGCAAGCACATGACGTTGAACTACGATACGGTTTTGCATTTATGACTCTCGTCTGGAAACTTTTGCGCCGGCATGTGTCGGTGGCACAATTGCTGGGATTCTTTTTCGCGAACTTGCTCGGCATGCTTATCGTGTTGCTCTCCGTGCAGTTCTATTTTGACCTTAAACCTTTAATCTTGGGTGACGATAATGGAGCCATCAAGGGCGACTTTGTCATTGTGTCGAAACAAGTGGGGGGAATCTCTTCCGACAATAGCTTCGACGACGAGGAGGTTGCCGAGGTACGGAGCCAACGTTTCGTGAAGAGCGTGGGCATGTTTACTGCCAGCCGGTTTAAGGTGTACGGCATGATGGGCATAGGCGGTGGTCCCTCGATGGGCACGCAGATGTTCTTTGAAAGTGTTCCTGACAAGTTCGTGGATGTAAACAGCACTCAGTGGAAGGTGACGGAGAGTGGTGATGGCGTTCCCGTCGTGCCCATCATTTTGCCTCGCAACTATCTTAGCTTATACAACTTCGGTTTCGCCCAAAGTCAGTCCTTGCCTCAGATTTCCGAGGGAACCGTGAGCATGATGGATATTACCCTTCGCTTTCGCGGTAACGGTCTGGAGGAGTACATGAGGGGAAAGGTGGTAGGTTTCTCCTCGCGTATCAACACGATACTGGTGCCGGACGATTTTTTGAGACAGTGCAACATGCGCTTCGCTTCCGGTGAAGATACCCGTCATTCCCGATTGATTCTGGAGGTCAGCAATCCTGCCGACGATGCCATCCCTCTGTTCATGCAGGAGAAGGGGTATGAGATAGATGAGGGCAAGCTGGATGCAGGCAAAATGATGTATTTCCTTAGGCTGGTCAGTGGCATCGTGATGGCTGTGGGCATACTTATCAGTGCTCTTTCGTTGTACATTCTGATGCTCAGTATTTTTCTGCTGGTTCAGAAGAACACACAGAAACTCCGGAACCTTTTGCTTATCGGCTACAGCCCTGTTCGGGTTAGTCTGCCCTATCAGTTGCTTGCCATTGGGGTGAATGTCTTGGTTTTGTGCCTTGCCTTGGCTCTCCTCTTCTTCCTTCGGGAGGCTTATATGGAGTATGTGTGGCAGTTGTTCCCTACCATCCAAGACACCGTGATGTGGCCTTCGTTGGTTTTGGGCGTGGCGCTTTCCTTGATTGTATGTCTGTTTAATGCGGTGGCTATCCATCGCAAAGTGATGAATATCTGGAACAGAGAAGATTAGTATGAAAGAACTTACCTTGTTATATGGCGAGTGGGCTGGCCATGCCCCGGTCCTGTGTCAACCTATTACGGGCAGTGGCAGCAATCGTCAGTACTTCCGTTTGGACGATGCGGCGGGAAACCGTGTGATAGGTGTGGTGGGTACTTGTTATGAAGAAAACCGGGCTTTCCTTTATCTTTCACGCAGTTTCGCCTCTTGCGGATTGCCTGTGCCCCGGATATTGGCGGTGAGTCATGATGGCATGCGCTATTTGCAGACCGATTTGGGAAATCGTTCTCTATACGATGCGCTGAAGGCGGGGCGGGAGAGTGGCGGTGATTATTCTCAGGAAGAACGTGAGTTGATTCGCCGTGTCATCCGTCTTCTGCCCACGATTCAGCTAAAGGCTGCCGAAGGGTTGGATTTCAACCAATGTTATCCCCAGGCGCAGATGGACGAAACCAGCGTACGTTTCGACCTCAATTATTTCAAATACTGCTTTCTCATGCCCTCGGGTGTGTCATTTCATGAACTTCGTCTGGAGCAAAGTTTCGCGGCGTTGACCGCCTTACTGACCTGTGGCATGCAACAGGGATTCATGTATCGCGACTTCCAGGCACGCAATATCATGCTTGATGCCGAGGGAAATCCTCATCTTATAGACTACCAGGGAGGGCGTCGCGGCCCCATACAATATGACCTGGCCTCTTTCCTTTGGCAGGCCTCGGCCCGTTATCCCGAGGAACTTCGTCGGGAAATGGTGGACGAATATCTGGCGGCTCTTCGGGAATATACCGAGGTGGACGAGGATGAGTTCCGCCGCCAACTGCAACGGATGGTGCTTTTCCGCCAGTTGCAGGTGCTGGGCACGTACGGTTTCCGCGGTTTGATAGAACGTAAGAAATATTTTCTGGATAGCATCCCGCATGCCATCCGTAATGTGAGATGTCTGCTTGAGCAGGGTGCGTGTGATGATGCTTATCTGTCGGATGTGCTCACACGATTGGTGGAGCACTATACTCCCTCTGACAATCCTGCCAACGCCCAACCCTCGGCATCGGCATATGATGGGCGTGGTGCTTTGCGGGTGCGTGTGTTCAGTTTCTCTTATAAGAAAGGAATTCCTGCGGATGAGAGCGGAAATGGCGGAGGATATGTGTTCGATTGCCGTTCCACTCACAATCCCGGTCGTTACCAGCCTTACAAACAGTTGACGGGATTGGACAGGCCTGTGATAGATTTTCTGGAGAAGGATGGAGAAATCTTAACCTTCCTGAAGAGTGTGGACCGATTGGCCGATGCCCACGTGGAGCGCTACATCAAGCGTGGATTCACCGATTTGATGTTCTCTTTCGGGTGTACGGGCGGTCAGCATCGCAGCGTGTATTGTGCCCGGCACGTGGCCGAACACCTCAATAATAAATATGGCATAGAGGTGGAATTGTTCCATCGCGAGCAGAATATCCGTCAGTCTTTCCCCGCCCATCGCGTCCGCCCCTGGGGGCGTAAGGCGATGGTCTTTGCGGCAGGTATGGGCACGCGGCTCAAGCCCTTGACAGATGTGATTCCCAAGGCTCTTGTTCCGGTGGGTGGGAAGCCTTTGCTTCAGATTCAGGTGGAGAAGTTGCAAAAGGCAGGTTTTGAAGACATCGTGGTAAACATCCACCACCATGCCGACCAGATAGAAAACTGGTGTAAGGAACGTGGCCGCATTGCCTTGAGCGATGAACGGGCGGCTTTGTTGGATACGGGCGGAGGCATCCGCCATGCTTTGCCTCTGTTGGAGGATGCCGACCGCTTCCTGATACACAACGTTGACATTCTGAGTAATGTGAATGTGGAGGAGTTTTGGCAGCGGGGCACCGAGGCCGAAGCTTGCCTGCTGGTGAGTGACCGGCAGACGCAACGTTATTTGCTGTTTGATGATGACATGCGTCTGGTGGGATGGACCAATGTGGCAACAGGAGAGGTGAAAAGTCCTTTCCCGCATCTGGAGACAGACAAATGCCGCAAGCTGGCTTTCGCCGGTATCCACCAGATGCGCACTTCGCTTGCCCGTGAGATGGAGCCGTGGCCCGAAAAATTCAGTATCATAGACTTCTATCTCAGTGTCTGTGCCACCCACGACATACGCGGCTATGTGCAGCCCGATTTGCGTCTGCTGGACGTGGGTAAGCTTGACACGTTGGCAAAGGCGAATGAGATGCCGGCGTAAATTCTTAATCCTTAACCAATAACTACTGACTGTAAAATTTGGTGCGATAGCAAAATTTATCTACCTTTGCACTCGCTGTCACGAGTTGGCAGCATATTTCAAACCTATTAAATAAAATTTTAACTCAAAAAATGGCAACAAAAATTAGATTGCAGCGTCACGGACGTAAGAGTTACGCTTTTTACAGCATTGTGATCGCTGATGTAAGAGCTCCACGTGATGGTAAGTTTACAGAGAAGATTGGTACGTACAACCCCAACACCAATCCCGCCACTGTAGATTTGAAATTCGACCGCGCTCTGTACTGGGTAGAGGTGGGTGCACAGCCTACCGATACGGTACGTAACATCCTCTCTAAGGAGGGCGTTTATCTGATGAAGCACCTCAAGGGTGGTGTGAAGAAAGGCGCATTCGACGAAGCTACCGCTCAGCAGAAGTTCGAGCAGTGGCAGGCACAGAAGAAGCAGAGTACTGCTGCAGTAGCTGCTCAGGTGGCCGCTGACAAAAAGTCAGCTTTGGCTGCAAGCCTGGAGGCCGAGAAGAAGGCCAACGCCGAGATCGCTAAGAAGGTAGCCGAGAAGAAAGCTGAAGCTGCCGCCAAGGCTGCCGAGGCTGCTGCCGCTGAGGCTCCCGCCGAGGAAGCAACTGAAACCCCCGCAGAGGCCTAAGTCAACCAAGTTAAAAATTTTATTTCAATAGATTTTCCAAACACCCGAAGAGCTCTGCCGTGAGGCAGGGCTCTTTTTTGTTTGACAGAAATTGGCAGATATCGTTTTTCTATGTGCAATATGTAGCGTTTTAGAAAAATAATATGTACTTTTGTTACGTAAAAAGATTTGAGTTCTATCAGTTATTATTGTTATTTTATGAGTACACGACAGAAACGCTACTTCCTTACTGAGGAGGAAATCCCCACCCGGTGGTATAACATCCAGGCAGACATGCCCAACAAACCATTGCCTCCCTTGAATCCCGTTACGCATGAACCTATGAAAGCCGAGGATTTCTATCCTCTTTTCTCCAAGGCTGTCAGCGATCAGGAGTTGAACACGACCGATGCCTGGATTGATATTCCGGAGGAAGTTCGTGATATGTATAAGTATTATCGCAGCACTCCTTTGGTACGCGCCTATGGTTTGGAGGAAGCCTTGGGAACTCCCGCTCATATTTATTTCAAAAACGAGAGCGTTTCCCCCGTCGGCAGCCACAAGTTGAACAGTGCCTTGCCCCAAGCCTATTATTGTAAAAAGGAAGGTGTGACAAACATCACCACCGAGACCGGTGCCGGCCAATGGGGGGCCGCTCTCAGTTATGCCGCCAAGGTGTTTGGCCTGGAGGCTGCTGTCTATCAAGTGAAAATATCATACGAGCAGAAGCCTTACCGCCGCAGCATCATGCAGACTTACGGCGCCCAAGTGACCGCCTCACCCTCGATGAGTACTCGTGCGGGTAAGGATGTGCTGACCAAAGACCCCAACAACCAAGGCTCTTTGGGCACAGCTATCAGCGAGGCTGTGGAATTGGCCAGAATGACGCCCAACTGCAAATATGTGTTAGGCTCTGTGCTCAACCATGTGGCTCTTCACCAGACTATCATCGGCTTGGAGGCAGAGAAACAGATGAAGATGGCGGGCGAGTATCCCGATGTGGTGATTGGTTGTTTTGGCGGTGGCAGTAACTTTGCCGGCATCAGCTTCCCCTTCATGCGCCACACTCTTTTGGAGGGAAAGAAGACCCGTTACATTGCAGCCGAGCCGGCCAGTTGTCCCAAGTTGACCCGTGGCGTGTTTCAGTATGATTTCGGCGATCTTTCCGGTCTGACTCCCCTGTTGCCCATGTACACACTGGGCCATGACTTCATGCCTGCCAACATACATGCGGGAGGCTTGCGTTATCATGGTGCCGGAATGATTATTTCTCAGTTGATGAAAGACGGCTATATGGAGGCCGTGGACATCCAGCAGCTGGATAGTTTTGATGCCGGTGTGCTGTTTGCCAAGGCTGAGGGCATCGTCCCTGCCCCCGAGAGTTGTCATGCCATTGCCGCCACCATCCGTGAGGCCATGAAGTGTAAGGAAACAGGTGAGGAGAAGGTTATCCTGTTCAATCTCTCCGGTCACGGGTTGATAGATATGGCAGCTTACGACCAATACTTTAGCGGTTCGCTGCAAAACTACGAGGCTTCGGATGAATTGATCAAGCGGAATACAGACAAGTTGGATAAGATTATCTGATGAAGAGGGGGAGTGCCAGTTCATTTTGACACTCCCCGTTTTTCTTATTCCATAACACACGAAAAAGCCTGACTCATGTGAGTCAGGCTTTTTCGTGGAGAATATCGGATTCGAACCGATGACCCCTTGCATGCCATGCAAGTGCTCTAGCCAGCTGAGCTAATCCCCCGTTTTGTTTTACGTGTGCAAAGGTAGATGTTTTTGCTGAATCTGCAAAAGAAATGAGCAAGTTTTTTTGTGTCCGTGGTCGAAATGTCGTAATTTTGTGGATGGGATTCTATATATAATAAGGTGTATGAAGAAGATATTGTTATTGGGCTCGGGTGAACTGGGCAAGGAATTTGTGATTGCCGTGAAGCGTTTGGGGCATACCGTGGTGGCTTGCGACAGCTATGCCGGTGCTCCTGCCATGCAGGTGGCCGATGAGTGTCGCGTGTTCTCCATGCTCGATGGTGAGGCCTTGGAGCGTGTGGTGCGGGATGTACAGCCGGATATCATTGTTCCCGAGGTGGAAAGTATCCGTACCGAAAAACTGTATGAGTTTGAGGGTGAGGGAATCCAGGTTGTTCCCAGTGCGCGTGCCGTCAATTTCACCATGAACCGCAAGGCCATTCGCGAGTTGGCCCACACCGAGTTGGGCTTGCGCACGGCTGAATATCGCTATGCCACCAGTCTGGAGGAGTTGCAGCAGGCGGCCGATGCCTTGGGTTACCCTCTCATTGTGAAACCGTTGATGAGTAGTAGTGGTCATGGTCAAAGCAAGGTGGACAACGCTGCCGGAGTGGCTGCCGCATGGGCTAAGGCGCAGACGGGTGCGCGTGGCGATATACAGGAGGTTATTGTCGAGAAGTTCGTTCCCTTTGACTACGAGATTACTCTGCTCACCGTAACGCAGAAGGGCGGCCCCACGCTGTTCTGTGCCCCCATCGGACATGTGCAGAAGGGTGGCGACTATCGCGAGAGTTTCCAGCCCCGTGTGATGCGCCCCGAACTGATGGAGGAGGCCCGCCGGATGGCGGGAAAGGTGACCGAGGCACTCACGGGTGCCGGTATCTGGGGTGTGGAGTTTTTCGTGAGCGAGAAGGAGGGTGTTATCTTCAATGAGCTGAGTCCTCGTCCTCACGATACCGGTATGGTGACGCTGGCCGGTACGCAGAATTTGAACGAGTTTGAACTTCATGCGCGTGCCGTGTTGGGGCTTCCCATTCCGCAAATCGAGCAGTATCGCCAAGGGGTGAGTGCCGTTATCCTTTCTTCTGTGGAGTCGGATTGCCCCGACTATGAAGGTGTGGAGAGAGTGTGTGCCACTCCTCGCACGGATTTGCGCATCTTTGGCAAACCGGTGGCACATGTGGGCCGGCGTATGGGCGTAGTGGTTTGCTGGGATGAATTGGATGCCGATCAGGAGGTTTTGCGCCGCAGTTGTGTGGAACTGGCCGGTCAGGTCCGGGTGAAGTGATATGCAAGAAAAATCATCCGCATGGGGGTGATTAAAACATGAACATGTTTTGCCTTAAACATGTTCATGTTTTTTAAAAACGTGTTGATGTTTTGTCCGGTTCGCCGTGATGTTTTTTGCCGGAAGTCCCGGAGTAAAAAAAGAAGACGCAAGGAGATTATAAGCAACCTCTTTGCGTCTTCTTTTTGTTTCGTTTGATTTAGGGGATTCTTTTGGCCAGCAATGAGGAAAAATCATCGCTCATCCGCTTGATTTCTTCCTTGCTTAGTGCGGGGTGGTTTTTACGGATAAAATCGGCAAATACCTCCACGGCACATTTGCGGGCCATGGCCTTTCCCATTTTCAATCCGCTTTCATAAGGTGTGTGTGGCAGTAGCGCCCGGTTGAAATTGCCGTCACTCATCTTCGGGACTTCTTTTTCTTGCTTCCGAATACGGTGCCGATTGATTTTATCAGTCCCTGCCCCAGACGGTAACCCTCGTAGAGCTTGAATCCCAAAGTGGCCATGCGAGTCATCTTTTCGAAGTGGTTGGTGGGGGCTTCGTAAGATTCCCTCAGTTCCTGCATCTGCTCGCCTATGCGTTGCCGGCTCTCCGATAATTGTTGCCGGAGTTCTTCTGTGGTGGCGTTGCTGGCCGTCTTGCCTATGGTGTTTTGCACAATGTTCATGATGGGGCGTTTGAACCACTTGTCGCGGTAGGCGTAGACGATGCCAAGGAACATCATCACGATGCCTCCCATGATGGCGTAGCCTGCGGCCATGCTGCCCAAAGATTCGCCCAGGATGTGAGCCAGAGCCATACAGGCAAAGAAAAGGAAAGTGTTGGCCAGCAGGAGGATGGCCGCTCCGATGGACAGGGCGGAGAGCAACGAGCCGATGCCGTTGGCAACGTCACGCTGAACCACCTGCTTCTGAAGGTCGGCATTGTGCCTGACTTCTGTCAGCAGGTGGGTCAGTGTGTCCTGCGTGTCCTTGAAGAATGTCATCCTTCGGCCAGACCTTCTTGTTTGTCTTTCTCGAATTGCTCTGCAATTTCGTCCACCAAATCACTCATCTCCACCTTGCTCAGGCGAATGCCACGCTTGCGCAGGCTCTCGGTGATTTTGTTTCTCAAATCGGTACCCTTTTCAGGAGCAAACAGCAAACCTGCGGCTGCGCCCACTGCAGCACCACCGACAAATGCCAACAAATAATTGATTGCTTTCATAATTGAATGTGTTTAAGGGTTAGTAATTTGGGTTAACTCTCAAGACAAAGGTAAGCTATTTTCCGGTACGCAATTTCTTTTTGCCATGTTTTTTTTCGTGAAAGGCAAACATTTAACTTATTTTTTCAGTATAGATACTTGGGTGATTGTCGGCTTTTCTTTATCTTTGTAGTGCATTTCAAAAACTTCAAAAACTCAAATACAAAACAATGAAGAAGAACTTTGCATTTGCCTTGGCCTTGGTTGCCGGCATTGCTATGGTTTCTTGCCACAGCAGCGAGAGTGCTTATAAGAAGGCTTACGAGAAGGCCCAGTCTGCGCAGACCGGTGAGCAGGCTTATCCTCAGCAGACCACCACTCAGCAGCAGACTCCCGTGCAGGTGAACACGGTGACCCCCGTTCAGCAGACCACTCAGCCCACAGGTGATTACAGCAATGTGGGTGTGCGTACCGAGTCCGTGTCGCTGGTAGAGGGCGCAGGTTTGCGCGATTACAGTGTGGTTGTGGGTTCTTTCGGCCTGCTGAGCAATGCGCAGAATTTGAAGGCACTTTTGGCCAATAAGGGCTATAGTGCCCAGATTGCTCAGGCGAACGTGAACGGCAAGCCTTTCTATCGTGTGATTGCTTCTACACACAACACCAAAGACGAGGCTGCGCAGAGCCGTGCCCGCCTTACGGCTGAGTATCCTGATGCTTGGTTGCTGTATAAGAAATAAGCAGAGGGCGCATTGGGTCGCATCTTAGCAATAGATTACGGAGTCCGTCGCACAGGTATTGCTGTGACGGACTCCTTGCAGATAATAGCCAATGCCTTGACCACCGTGGACACGAAGCAGTTGCTCGACTTTCTCAAGGAGTATACACGGCGGGAAGAGGTGGAGTTGTTCGTGGTGGGGCTTCCTAAGCAGACGAACGGGCTTGACAGCGACAATCTGCCACGGGTACGCTCTTTCGTGGGCCAACTGAAAAAGGCTTTGCCCGACATCCCCGTGGAGTGGTGGGATGAACGCTACACCAGTGTGATGGCCCATCATGCGATGCTGGAGAGCGGAATCGGGAAAAAAGCCCGTCAAAACAAGGCTTTGGTGGACGAGATTTCTGCTTGCATCATCCTGCAGGGATACATGGAGAGCCGGCGCTTTGTACGTTGAATGGTCGGTGAAACATGGATACTAAGAGATATTTAAAGACAAGAATAAAATGATACTTCCTATTTATACGTTCGGCCAGCCTGTGCTGCGCAAGCAGGCCGAGGAGATTGATGCCACATACCCCGAGTTGCCCCAGCTTATTCAGAATATGTGGGATACGTTGGCTGCCAGCGAGGGCATCGGACTGGCGGCTCCTCAAGTGGGGCTTCCTGTCCGTCTGGTTGTTATAGACCTTGATGTGATTAGTGAGGATTTTCCTGAATACAAGGGACATCGCAAGGTGTATATCAACCCCTATATCGAGGAGTATGATACCACCGAACAAGATGTGAGCGAAGAGGGTTGCCTCAGTCTGCCCGGCATCCATGAGCCTGTGAAGCGCCCCACGCGTATCCGTGTCACCTATCAAGACGAGGAGTTCAACGAGCATGACGAGTGGGTGGAAGGCTATTTGGCTCGTGTGATGCAGCATGAGTTCGACCATTTGGACGGCAAGGTGTTCACCGATCACCTGGTGGGGTTGCGCCGCCAGTTGGTGAAGCGTAAGTTGGGCGACTTGCTGAAAGGTCGCTTCAGTTGCTCTTATAAAGTGAAGTCGAAAAGGTAAATCCTTGTATACTATAAGGTATGAGGACGGAGCGGTTACGTCTGGCATGGAGTGCGGTGTTGTGGCTGGCAGGGATATGCGCCTCTGCCCAAATCAACACCGACTATGTGATGATGATGGGCAAAAACGCACTCTACTATGAGGACTATGTGCTCAGTATCCAGCGTTTTAACATGGTCATCAACAGCAAGCCTTTCTTGTCGGAACCTTATTATTATCGTGGCTTGGCCAAGTTTTACCTTGAGGATTACTCGGGGGCCGAACTGGATTTGGACAAGGCGGTTGAGCGTAATCCCTATTTGGAGTATTACTATGAATTGCGTGGCTTGTGTCGTGTGAACCAAAACAAGTTCGATGTGGCCGAGCAAGATTATCGCAAGGTCACGGAACTTAATCCGATGAATGAAGGCAGTTGGCATAACATGGCGCTCTGCCAGATAGAGCAGGATGGTTATGACCGTGCCGACTCCACACTGAATCAGATGATACGTCAGTGGCCCCGTCGTACGGAAAACTTTCTCATGAAGTCGCAAATAGCCTTTGCCCGAACCGATACCGCCCAGGCCTTGGAATGGTTGGACCGCATCTTGGAACAAGATTCCTACAACGGTCAGGCGTGGGCAATGAAGGGGCAGGTGAGTCTGTCGCGAGGTCAATATAAACAGGCTGAACAGCAGCTGAACAAGGCTATCGTGCAGATGCCCCGTAATGCGGGATTGTTCGTGAACCGTGCTTTGGCGCGGTATCAGTTGGATGATTTGCGCGGCACGATGAGTGACTATGATGTGGCGTTGGAGATAGAGCCGGGCAACTATTTGGCTCACTTTAACCGTGGCTTGCTGCGTGCTCAGGTAGGTGAGGACAATCTGGCTATCCGGGACTTTAATTTCGTGCTGGAGCAGGAGCCGGACAATACCATCGCTTTGTATAACCGTGCCCTGCTCTTGGACAAGACCGGTGATTTCAAGGGGGCTTTGCGCGATATTTCCACTGTGCTGAAGGATTATCCCGAATTTTGGGCCGGTTACCAGATGCGTGCCTCTATCCGCCGTAAAGTGGGGGATGTGTACGGCGCAGAGCGTGACGAATTTGCCGTGCTGAAAGCAAACATGGAGAAACAGACAGGAACGTATCATCCCGCGAAATGTGCCACACGCAAGAAGGAGGAGGTGGATCCCCGCAAGTTCGACCGTCTGGTGGTGGAGGACACCCCGTCGACCGTCGATAATCCCCAATATGTGAGTGAATATCGCGGGCGTGTGCAGGAGCGCACTGTGTCCTTGACACCCATGCCGGGGTATGTGCTTTCCTATTACAAAAAAGGCGAGAATGTGGGTGGTTTCGTGGCCTATCATCCGATTTTGGACATCCTCAACGGCAAGTTGCCTTCACGTTTACATTTGACAAACCGGGAGGGCAGTGCCTCGGAACAGAATCTGGATAGGCATTTCGCCAATATCAAGGTGCTCACAAACCGTATAGCACGTGGTTCGCGTGTGGAGGACAGCCGCTTGCAGCGGGCGGTGGAATGTTATCATGTGCGTGACTTCGAGGCTGCGATGGCCGACCTCGATACTTTGATTCAAAGTCAGTCGGACAGCCCAGAGTTCTTCTTCCTTCGTGCCCAATGCCGTTTGGCTCAGACAATGGCCGGGCAGCAGTCTTTTGGCGAGGACAAGCCTCATGGGGGAGAGGTTGATGTCATGGCATTGCGCATGGTGCGCCGTGATTTGGAACAGGTCATCCGTCTGGCTCCCGACATGGCTTATGCCTATTATGATTTGGGCAATGTTCTTTTCCTGGAGGGTGATTTCCGGCAGGCGGAAGAAGCTTACACCGATGCTTTGAAACATTTGTCCCGCTTCCCGGATGCCTACTACAACAGGGGGGTGACTTATCTGATGATGGGGCAGACGGATAAGGGTATAGCCGACCTTTCGCAAGCCGGTGAGCAAGGGTTGTACTCCGCCTATAGCCTGATCAAGCAATACAGCAAGGCCAATGTCAAGTAAACTCTTGATTATATTATAAGGTAAAAGAGAGTAGGAAAACGAAAACTTTTGGCAGTTCATTCGCATCAATGAAAAAATTTATTATCTTTGCGTGATAAACTAAAAAACATAATATATAATGATAAAGATTACTTTTCCAGACGGTTCTGTTCGCGAGTATGAAGCTGGCGTAACGGGTCTGCAGATTGCTGAGAGTATATCATCCCGCTTGGCTCAGGATGTGTTGGCTTGTGGCGTGAACGGTGAGACCGTGGAATTGAATCGCCCCATCAACGAAGATGCCGAGGTGGTTCTGTATAAATGGGAAGATGCCGAGGGCAAGCATGCCTTTTGGCACACCAGCGCCCACCTGATGGCCGAGGCTTTGCAGGAGTTGTATCCCGGCATGCAGTTCGGTATTGGCCCTGCCATTGAGAACGGCTTTTATTATGATGTGATGCCCCGGGAGGGCGTGACAATCCGCGAGGCTGACTTCAAGGCCGTCGAGGATAAAATGATGGAATTGGTGAAGCGCAAGGAGGCTTTGGTGCGCCGGGACGTCTCGAAGGAAGAGGCTTTGAAGTTCTTTGGCGACAGAGGACAAACCTATAAGAACGAGCTGATTGAGGATTTGGAGGATGGCCACATCACCACCTACACTCAGGGAGCTTTCACCGACCTCTGCCGTGGTCCTCACTTGCTCTCTACCGCTCCCATCAAGGCTGTTAAGGTGCTCAGCGTAAGTTCTGCCTATTGGCGTGGCGACGAGAAGCGTCCCATGATGACCCGCCTCTATGCCATCACTTTCCCCAAACAGAAATTGCTCACCGAATATCTGACCTTGCTGGAGGAGGCCAAAAAGCGCGACCATCGCAAGATCGGCAAGGAGATGGAGTTGTTCATGTTCAGCGAGCGTGTGGGTAAAGGTCTGCCTATCTGGCTTCCCAAGGGAACAGCCCTTCGCCTGCGTCTGGAAGATTTCCTGAAGAAAATCCAGAAGCGTTTTGGCTATGTGCAGGTGATTACTCCTCATATCGGTGGCAAGAACCTGTATGTGACCAGCGGACACTATGCCCACTATGGCAAGGACAGCTTCCAGCCTATCCACACTCCCGAAGAAGGAGAGGAGTACATGCTGAAGCCCATGAACTGTCCTCACCACTGCGAGATTTATGCCAGCAAACCCCATAGCTATAGGGATTTGCCTTTCCGCTGTGCTGAGTTCGGTACCGTTTATCGTTATGAGCAGAGCGGCGAGTTGCATGGCCTGACCCGTGTGCGGTCGTTCACTCAGGACGATGCCCACATCTTCTGTCGCCCCGACCAGGTGAAGCAGGAGTTCGAGCGTGTGATGGACATCATTCAGATTATTTTCAATGCCTTGGATTTCCATAACTACGAGGCACAGATATCCTTGCGCGACCCCAACGACAAGGAGAAGTATATCGGGTCTGACGAGGTTTGGGAAGAGGCCGAGCGTGCCATCATCGAGGCCTGTGCCGAGAAGGGCATGAAGACCACCACCGAGTTGGGTGAGGCCGCTTTCTATGGTCCCAAGTTGGACTTTATGGTGAAGGACGCTTTGGGACGCCGTTGGCAGTTAGGTACCATTCAGGTGGACTACAACCTGCCCGAGCGCTTTGACTTGGAGTATGTGGGCGAGGATAATAAGAAGCATCGCCCCGTGATGATTCACCGTGCGCCCTTCGGTTCGATGGAGCGTTTCACCGCCGTATTGATCGAGCACACTGCCGGCCATTTCCCCTTGTGGCTGTCGCCGGACCAGGTGGCTGTCTTGCCTGTAAGCGAGAAGTACAACGACTATGCCCGCCAGGTGCAGGAATATTTCGACCGTCAAGATGTACGTTCCTATGTGGACGACCGCAACGAAAAGATTGGACGAAAGATTCGAGACAACGAGATGAAGCGTGTGCCCTATATGGTCATTGTGGGTGAGACAGAACAGCTGGAAGGCACAGTAAGTTTCCGTCAGCAGGGCGGAGGCGAGCAGGGAACGATGAAAATCGAGGACTTTGCGAAAAAAATTAATGATATTGTGCGAGATATGACGGAAAAGTATTAACTTTGCACCTGCTTTTTAACACTCTTAATGAAGAAAGACGACAAAAAACAGCAGTATCGCGTTAACGAGCAGATACGTGTGAGCGAGGTGAGAATCGTGGGCGAGGGTTCCGAGTCCGTGGTGTTGCCTACTTATAAAGCTCTGCAGTTGGCCGAGTCAAAAGGTGTGGATTTGGTGGAAATCAGTCCCAATGCCAATCCGCCGGCTTGCCGCCTGATTGATTACAGCAAGTTCCTCTATCAGCAGAAGAAGAAGCAAAAGGAGATTAAGGCCAAGCAGGTGAAGGTTGACGTGAAGGAGATTCGCTTCGGACCGCAGACCGATGACCACGACTACAACTTTAAACTCAAGCATGCCCAAGGGTTCCTGAGTGATGGCGACAAAGTGAAGGCGTATGTGTTCTTCCGTGGTCGTAGCATCCTGTTCAAGGAGCAAGGTGAGGTGTTGTTGTTGCGTTTTGCTGCCGATTTGGAGGACTATGGAAAGGTCGAAAGTATGCCTGTGTTGGAGGGTAAGCGCATGACCATGTTTATTGCCCCCAAGAAAACCGGAACTCCTAAAAAGGCAGAGAGCACGACCGGGACGGTCGCCGTGGAGGCTCCCGTGCGTAAGGCTCCTCAGCAGAAAGCCAAAAAGGAATACACGGGTCCCAAGGTGGAAGGTGAGGATTTCGATATTTGACGAACAAGAAGAGAGTCGTGCGTAACGCCTTGGTATATGCGTTGCCACGCTGAATTAATAACAAACAAAACAAACAAAAATGCCAAAAGTAAAGACTAATTCCGGTGCCAAGAAGCGTTTCGCCTTGACCGGAAGCGGCAAGGTAAAGCGCCATCACGCTTATCACAGCCACATTCTGACAAAGAAGACCAAGAAGCAAAAGCGTAATCTTGACCACACCGCTTTGGTGGAGCAGGAAGACATGAAGCAAGTTCGTGAATTGCTCTGCATGCGTTAATCAATCTGAGCAGGACATATAACGCGTTGCATTTAGTAAACAAAAGTATTAAACCGGATGTTTAGCTTGCAAGTTCAACCACACGAGGTTGGCGCTAACGTTCAAAAGAAAACAAAACTATGCCAAGATCAGTAAATCACGTTGCATCACGTGCTAAGAGAAAGAAAATATTGGGCCTGACCAAAGGTTATTTTGGTGCCCGTAAGAATGTATGGACCGTTGCCAAGAACACATGGGAGAAAGGTTTGACCTATGCATTCCGTGATCGTCGCAACAAGAAGCGCACCTTCCGTGCCCTGTGGATTCAGCGTATTAACGCAGCTGCCCGTTTGGAGGGTTTGAGCTATAGCCAGTTGATGGGTCAGCTTCACAAGGCCGGTATCGAGATTAACCGTAAGGTTCTCGCCGACTTGGCTGTGAACCACCCCGAGGCTTTCAAAGCTATCGTTAACAAGGTGAAGTAAATTCGACAAACCTAAATTTAAAAGGTGTATCGCTTTGCGGTGCACCTTTTTTTGTAATTGATGGCATGAAAAGACTGCCACAGGCATTAAAACCGATACCTGGCAGATGTGCCAGACTTATTGCACTCCATCGCAAGACATCCGGCTATTTTAGGGTTCCCTTATTATAAAATAAAAGCGTGCCAAAGTTTGACACGCTTACTTGGTTGCGGGGGTCCGACTCGAACGGGCGACCTCCAGGTTATGAGCCTGGCGAGCTACCAACTGCTCCACCCCGCGATTTCTGAGTACAAAGGTAAGGAATATGATAGAGATGACCAAATCATTTGGGAACTTTTTTGCTTCTTGGTGCATGTTGGTTACTTTTTTCTACTTTTTTCGCACAATATAAAGGTACTTTTTTTGCGCAATGAGCAAAAAAAAGTACCTTTGTATTCAGATATGGCATCGACTAAGACACGGGATTTGTTGGTGGGAGTGGCGCGTAGCCTCTTTGCCAAGGATGGCTTCGAAAGCACAACGATGAATGATATCGCTGTGGCATCGGGGAAAGGCCGTCGTACTCTGTATACTTACTTTAAAAATAAAGAGGAGATATACTATGCTGTCATCACCGATGAGTTGCTTCGCATGAGTCAGCGTCTGAAGGATGTGGCTGCTAAGAAGACCGATCCCGAGGATAAGCTGGTGCAGATTATCTATACCCACCTGAGTTTGATAAAAGATGCTGTACATCGTAATGGCAATCTGCGTGCGGAATTTTTCCGTAACATCTGGCTGGTGGAGCGTTTTCGCAGAGAGTTTGACCAAACGGAACGTGATCTCATCACTCGCGTGTTGACGCAAGGTATCCGCCTGGGTGTGTTTGAGGTAGCCGATATTCGTCTGAGTGTGGATATTATACATTATTGTATCAAAGGATTGGAGGTGCCTTATATTTATGGCAGGCTGGGGCAAGGGGGACCTGCTCAGAGTCGTCCTATCGTGCAACGCATTCTTCATCGTGCTTTGGCTAAGAATTTATAAGCAGGGAGTTTTGGATAGTGTTTCTCTTAAACTTTATTGAAAATAAAATAGACAACCAAATAACCAAACAAGTAATATGGGACTTTTGACAGGAAAGACCGCGCTGATAACCGGTGCGGCACGAGGAATTGGTAAGGCTATCGCACTGAAGTTCGCTTCCGAAGGTGCCAATGTGGCTTTTACCGATTTGGTAATTGATGAAAACGGCCAGGCCACCGAGGCTGAGATTGCTGCTTTCGGAGTGAAGGCCAAGGGATATGCCAGCAATGCCGCTGATTTTGCACAGACTGAAGAGGTTGTGAAACAGGTGAAGGAGGAGTTCGGAAGTATTGATATCCTCGTGAACAATGCCGGTATCACAAAGGATGGCCTGATGCTACGCATGAGCGAGCAGCAGTGGGATGCTGTGATTGCAGTGAACCTGAAGAGCGCCTTTAATTTTATCCACGCCTGTGTGCCCATCATGATGCGCCAGAAGGGTGGCAGCATTATCAATATGGCCAGTGTGGTGGGTGTGCATGGCAATGCCGGTCAGGCCAACTATGCCGCTTCCAAGGCCGGTCTGATTGCTTTGGCCAAGAGCGTGGCCCAAGAGATGGGACCCAAGGGTATCCGTGCCAACGCCATTGCGCCCGGATTCATAGAAACGGCTATGACTGCGGCTTTGAGTGATGAGATTCGCGAGGAGTGGAAGAAGAAGATTCCTTTGCGACGCGGTGGTCAGACCGAGGATATTGCCAATACGGCTCTCTACTTGGCCAGTGACTTGAGTAGCTATGTAAGCGGTCAGGTGATTCAAGTGGACGGCGGTATGAATATGTAAAATGCTGCGGATACTCTACGAGGACAATCACCTTATCATAGTCAACAAACAGGCGGGGGATATCGTACAGGGAGACAAAACCGGCGATGTTCCCCTCTCTGAGTTGATAAAGGAATATATCAAGAAGCGTGACCAAAAGCCAGGGAACGTATTCCTCGGTGTGGTTCACAGATTGGACAGGCCTGTCAGCGGAGTTGTCCTCTTTGCCAAAACAAGCAAGGCCTTATCGCGTATGAATACCCTTTTTGCTCAGCATGAGAAAGTGAAAAAGATGTATTGGGCTATTGTGGGTAAGCCACCCGCTCAGTCAGAGGGTACGCTGGTGCATTGGCTGACGCGTGACGAGAAGCGCAATGTGGCCAGAGCCTATGAGCGTGAAGTGCCAAACTCCAAACGGGCGGAGCTGGACTATAAACGTATAGCTCAAAGTGATCGCTATTGGCTGTTGGAGGTGGCACTGCACACGGGGCGTCATCATCAGATACGTTGTCAGTTGGCTAAGATGGGATGCCCTATTAAAGGTGATTTGAAGTATGGTGCTCCGCGCAGCAATCCCGATGGCAGCATCTCGTTGCATGCCCGTCGTTTGAGTTTTGAGCATCCCGTGACCCATGAACAGATAACCATAGAGGCTCCCGTGCCAGCTGATCAATTGTGGCAGGCAATAGCCCCTTTAGCGTAAAATGAAGAAAAGGAAGAAAAAGGCGATTAAGATTATTGCCGGCATTGTGTCAGTTCCATTTGTGTTGCTGGCTCTGTTGGTGGCTTTGCTCTATGTGCCTCCTGTCCAGCAATGGGCCGTGCGTCGGGCTACTGCGTATGTACGTGAGTCCACAGGATGGGACGTAAGCATTGAACGGGTACGTCTTAAGTGGGTATTGGATCTTGATCTCCAGAATCTTCGTGTGGAGAACGAGGCTTTGCATTTGCAGGCCGGACATCTGGTTGTGGATTTTGACTTCCGGCACATCCTGCAATTGAAGTTGGGCGTGGAGGGCATAGGGCTGGAACAGGCGGATGTGGACACACGCACTCTGATAGAAACGTTGCAGGTGAAAGGCAAACTGGAGAACTTTCACCTGAAGGCAGATAGGGTAGACTTGAAACGTCAGAGGGCATATTTGAACAGTGCCGCTTTGGAGGGTGCCGATGTGGATGTCATGATGCGCGACACCACCATTGTGGACACCACGCAAAGTGAACCGGTACGGTGGAAGATTGCCTTGAATGATGTGAGCATCAGCAACAGCCGTGTGGGCTTCCATACGGCCAATGATACGATGGTGGTAGGAGCTGCCATCCGTCTGGCTCAGGTGAAGCGTGGCAGTTTGGACTTGGGAGAAGGGAGCTATCGCCTGAAAAGCCTTGAGGTTCGTGTGGACAGCGCGAGTTACGACATGACCTATATTCCGCAAACCGACGGTTTGGACTATAATCATCTTCGGTTGAATGATGTTTCGGTTTTGGTGAATGACCTTGACTATACCGATGAAGGTCTTTCACTTTTCTTGAAAGAGCTTAGCGGGCGTGAGCGGAGCGGCTTGGAGATATGCCGGGGCAATGCGAATGTGCGGTTGGGTGATGATGGCATCGGTGTGCGCGACTTGGTGTTGACCACGGCTCATAGTGAACTGCTGGGGAAGGTACATCTGCCATGGCGGGCGCTTGAAGCGGGTGGAGGAGAGCAGATGAAGGCTAACATCTGGGCGCGTGTCGGCACGCAAGACGTGGCTTTAGCCGTTCCCCGTGCTGGGCTTTTGTTGCCTAAGGAATCGGTAACGCTCAAGATGCAGATGGAGGGTGATGTTGACCTGTTGCGCCTGGATACATTGACGTTGGCCGTGGAGTCTGTGTTGTGGGTGGATGCTAACGGACAGATAACACATTTTCAAGATAGTATCAGAAGAGGAGCGCAACTTGATTGGAGGGCGCTCACCTATGATACCAAATATTTGTCGCGTTTGGCCGGGTTACCTTCATCGGTTCATGTTCCCCGGTTGTCGGCAGAAGGAAAGGTGCGGATGCAAGGTCAGCAGTTAAATGCAGAGGTCCTGATGAGAGAGGGGAAAGGTAAACTGGAGGCACAGGCAAGTTATCATTTAGGCAATGAACAGTATGAACTGAAGGCCCAAACCAAAGATTTTAACCTGCAGCATTTCCTTCCTCAGGATTCGCTTACCCGTTTGGACAGCCGTATTCAGTTGCGGGGACGCGGCACCGACTTTACGTCTCGATTCATGCGAGTGGCCGGCTATGCCCGTATCGACAGGTTGACTTATGGCCAGTATGATTTGGGTGGTTTGTCGACCTCTGTGAAAATGCAGGGAGGCCATGCGGATGTGGAGTTCGTGGCCAATAACCCCTTGCTCATGGCACAGGCTTGTGTAGAGGCTGATTTCAGGAAAAGACTTTCTTTGGCCCGTTTTTCACTATCCCTTGATCGCGCTGATTTGTATGCTTTGGGATTGATGAAAAACCCCTTTGCCATGAGTTTGCGCATGCAAGCCGATGGCAGTACCGATTTCCTGCGTAATCATCATCTGACGGCCAGCATAAGGGCCTTTGAACTTCATTTGGCCGATACGATTTTCTACCCGCGCGATGTGGATGTGGAGTTTGCCCTTACTCCCGACACCACCCGTGCGTGGGCTCAGGCCGGCGATATGAAACTCGATTTTCGCTCACCCCAAAGTCTTGAAAAGATTTTGTCTGCCTTCACACACGTGAACGAAGAACTTGGGAAACAGATTGACAGGCGTGAACTTAACCAAGAGGCTTTGATCCGGCTTTTGCCGCATGCTTCGGTAAGTTTGGCCGGTGGAGCGAACAATCCTTTTAGCAATATCCTGAAGCATGCTTCCGGAGTTACTTTTGAGAAGGTCGATGTCAACCTGCAAAGCGATGATTCTTTGGGACTTAATGGAGGCGCATATCTGTCCCGTCTGCACGTGGGCGGGTTGCAACTCGACACCATACGTATGTCCATGGCACAGGACACGTCCGGGGTACTCAGCACCCATTTGCATGTGGCCAATAACGCCAAGAATAAACAGGTGGTGTTCCGTTCCGATGTCCGTGTCGCGCTTGCTTCGTCGGGTATCGATTTCTCAGCTGTGTTGTTCGATGCACAAGGTCGGAAGGGTGTTGACATCGGTGCCAAACTTGATGTTGAGGAACAAGGTTTGCGTCTGCACCTGACCCCTCTGAAACCCGTTTTGGCCTATCGCACCTTCACGCTTAACCCCGATAACTACGTTTTTTTAAGCACAGAGCGCCATTTGGAGGCTGATGTCGACTTGCTGGCTGATGATGGCACAGGTTTCAAACTTTATACTTCGCCCAACGAACATAGTCTTCAAGACATCACGCTCAGTTTACATGATGTCAATCTGGGAGAGTTGACAAACGTTTTCCCCTATATGCCCGACATCGAGGGGATGTTGGGGGGGGATGTCCATTTCGTGCAGGATGAACAGAATATGAGTTTGTCCGTGGATGCCAATGTGAATAATCTGGCCTACGAAGGTGCTCCTCTTGGTTTGGTGGGGGTGAACGTCAATTATCTTCCCAATGCCGATGGCACCCATTTTGTGGACGGAATCCTTATGCATGAGGGTAACGAGATAGCGACACTGAGTGGCAGCTATGATGCCAAAAACGATGGTGCGCTGGATGCCGAAGCTACTTTGCAGCATGTCCCTTTGACCCTTGTCAACGGATTTTTGGATGAAGGTATGTTAGCTTTGCAGGGGTATGTGGATGCTTGGTTGCAGGTGAACGGTTCGTTCTCTCGTCCGGTGATGAACGGCCAGCTAAGTCTCGACAGTGTTTATGCCCATAGTCAGCAGTATAGTGTCAACCTTCGCTTTCCCAACGATACCCTGAAGATGCAAAACAGCATACTCGACTTCAATCGAATAGAGGCATACACCAAGAGCAAGACCCCCTTGGTGCTTGATGGCAAGGTGGATTGCCGTAGGCTGGAGAGTGTGGTTTTAGATTTGAATGTCAAGGCCAACGACTTTGAATTGATGAATGCTCCCAAGAGCCGTAATGCCGTGGCCTATGGTAAGGTGTATGTCGACCTCATGTCGCGTATCACGGGTACCCCCTCTGATTTGCAGATGAGAGGCAAACTGGTGGTGCTCTCCAAAACGGATGTCAACTATGTACTGACTGACAGTCCCCTTACCGTAGAGGACCAACTGGCCGATTTGGTCACCTTTGTTGATTTTACTGAAGAGGAAGATGCTCCGGAGGCGGTTGTGGTGAAGCCGCAGAACATAGATGTCAGCATGCAGTTGGTCATTGAACCTGCCGCTCAGGTGCATGTGCTGCTCAGTGAGGATGGACAGAATGACCTCAACATCGAGGGCGGAGGCGATTTTACCCTCAGCTATTCCTCGCAGAACGATTTGAAGTTGTATGGGCGGTACACGGTGCTGAGTGGAGACCTGAACTATTCGTTGATGGTGATGTCGCTGCGTGACTGCCGCATCAAGCAGGGGAGCTATGTGGAGTTTACCGGTCCGGTGACCAATCCTCGCCTTAACATCACTGCCACAGAGCGTGTGAAGACCACCGTCTATGAGGAGAAGGTGCCGCGGAGTGTGGCTTTCGATGTGGGCATAGAGTTGAGCAAGACACTGGAGGATATGGGAATGAATTTCACCATTGATGCCCCTGAGGACCTCACAGTCAGCAATCAACTCGCGTCTATGGGCGCGGACGGGCGTGGCAAGGTGGCCGTAACCATGCTGGCCACGGGTATGTATCTTACCGATGAAGGCTCTTCCCAAGGGTTCAGTGGCACAAATGCTCTCAACAGTTTCCTGCAGACCCAGATTGCCGGCATTACCAACAAGGCGTTGAAGTCCGTTGATGTGAATATTGGTGTAGATAATGTGAACACCGCTTCCGGTGCCACGCAAACGGATTATAATTTCAGTTTCGCCAAGCGTTTCTGGGGTAACAGAATCAGCCTGATTGTGGGTGGCAAGGTGAGCAGCGGCAGTGAGGCACAGAACACCGGTCAAAGCATCGTGGATAATGTGAGCATCGAGTATCGTCTTGACAATTCCGCCACGCGCTATGTGCGTCTCTACTACGACCGTAACACCGAGAGCCTGATTGAGGGTGAAATCATGGAGATGGGTGCGGGCATCGTACTGCGCAAAAAGACTACCCGTTTGGGTGAGTTGTTCATCTTCCGCAAGAAAAAAGAGGAGGCAGGCAGCCTCAAATAAGGAATGAAGATAAAAGATTGCATACAGATGATATCTTTACACAAGCATCAGCCTCTGCTTCTTTATGTCTGTGCGCTGGCCCTTTTGCTCGCGGCCTGTAGCGAGACCAAGAACTTGGCGGAAGGGGAAATCCTCTATGTGGGAATCAAGCGTGTTGACTACGACGGCCATCAGCCTGTGCCCATCGACACTTCCCGCCAGAAGGGGGTCATCGCGGCTTTGGGTGATGCCTATGATGCGGTGAGCAGTCTGCTGCAGAGTGATGGCGGAGAGACTCCTGGCTCCCTCGTTCCAACAAAGGCAGCCGACAAGGCGCAGTTGGATTCGCTGCGCAATCTTCAGCGTCAGGACCGCCGAACCTATGATTTGGCCCGGGCGGAGGTGAAGGCGGTGTTGGCCAAGGCTCCCAACAACTCGCTTTTGGGCTCTTCCTATCGTCGCATTCCCTTGCCCGTGGGTCTTTGGCTTTACAACCGGCATGTGAACAAGACCGGTCGCTACAGCCGTTGGATGATGAACAATTTTGCCGCCAAGCCTGTCTATCTGACCACGGTCAATCCACGTGTCCGTACCCGTGTTGCCCAAAACACGCTGCGTAATTTCGGATATTTCCGTGCTCATACGGGTTTCGACACTGTTCCTCAACGTAATCCCAAGAAGGCAAAGGTGAGCTATCATGTTCATCCGGGACCCCTGTTCCGTCTTGATACCATTGTTTATCAACGGTTCCCCGAACAGGCCGACAGCCTTGTGAGAGCCACGCTTTCCCGCGGCTTGCTGAAGCGGGGTGCTCCGTTCAGTGTCCAGAATCTTGACAACGAGCGAACGAGACTGAGCAATCTGTTTCGAGACCATGGCTATTTCTATTTCCAACCTTCTTATATCACCTTCCGTGCCGATACACTCATGCGCCCCCTGCATGTGCAACTTCAGGTGCGCCCCTCCGCGGTAATACCCCAAGAGGCACAAAGGCCCTATCATATAGGTACTACACACATCACCATATACGACAATGCCGACAGGGAGCTTGTCGACAGCATCGCTTTGGGTGACTGGACCTATGCCCACAGCGGTCGTCCCGGGCGTCCGCCTCTCAAACTCACCGCTTTGCGTCGGATGCCCGCATACCGCCGAGGGCAGCTTTACAATCAGACGCACATGAATTTTGTGCAGACAGCGCTCGGCAATATGGGCATCTTCTCGCAACAGGACTTTAAGCTTGTCCCTCGCGACACCACACCGGACAACGACACCCTGGACGTGCACCTTACGCTTCGCCTGGACAAGCCTTATGATGCCGAGTTGCGTGCGGGTGTGGCCAATAAAAGCAACGGGCTGCTGGGTCCGGGTCTCAGTTTCAGCATGTCGCGCATCAACGCCTTTCGCGGAGCGGAGAAGGTGACGCTTGACCTGCACGGCTCTTATGAGTGGATGACGGGAGCGCAAAGCAAGGGAAAGAGTCAGCTAATCAACAGCTACGAGTACGGAGCCAACCTCCAGCTCCAGTTCCCCCGCATCACCCTCCTGGGACTTTTCCCTGCCATCAACCGGCGGGCCTACACCACCACCACCTATCAATTGTCGGCCAACTGGCTCAATCGTTCGGGATATTACGGCCAGGTGAACCTGAGTGCACGTCTCGCCTATGCCTATCAACGGAGGCGGAGCACGAAACATGAACTTACGCTTTTCCGTCTGGACTATAACCAGCTGCTTCACACAAGCGAGAAATACAACGACATCATTAACCAGAATCCTGCGCTTTATGTGTCCATGCGCGACCAGCTGGTGCCTTCCATGCAGTATGTGTTCACTTGGCAGAACTCTCCCCGTGCCCGGAATCCCCGCACGTTCACTCTTGATGTGAAGGAGGCCGGCAACCTGACAGGAGCCGTCTATCAGTTGGCCGGCCGGTCGTGGCACGAGAAGGGGAAAAAGCTCGTGGGGGTTCCTTTCTCCCAGTATGTACGCCTTCAGGCCCAATTTGTCGATAGGATAAAATTAGGCTCCACGCGTACCTACCTTGTGGGTCGCCTGTTGGCGGGCACCGTGGTCAGCTATGGAAACACCACCATGGCTCCCTATGTCGATCTTTTCTCCATAGGCGGTGCCAACAGTCTGCGTGCGTTTGGCGTACGCACCATCGGTCCCGGAAGCTACCGGCCGGAGGACTCCAAATACAGCTATATCGACCAGGTGGGCGATTTGAAGTTGGAGGCCAACCTGGAATACCGTTTTCCCATTGTGGCCGATTTGCATGGTGCCGTCTTTGCGGATGCCGGCAATGTGTGGTTGCTCAAGCCCGATAAGGCCCGCCCCGGTGCCAACATCGACGCACGTCGGTTTGGCAGGGAGATTGCTTTGGGCACGGGTTTCGGCCTTCGTTACGATCTGGAGTTTCTGGTCATCCGTTTCGATGTCGGTGTGGGCATACATGCTCCCTATGACACGGGCAAGAAAGGTTACTATAACATGCACAAGTTCTGGGATTCGCTTGGTTATCACATTGCTGTGGGCTATCCTTTTTAAATAAAATAAAGGATTCTTTGTTTCACTTTAATATTTTTGCTATCTTTGTTTTAGACAACTTAACCATTTAACCTATAAACAATCAATCAATGAAACCTACACTTTTTCTTTTGGCAGCTGGTATGGGCAGCCGTTATGGCGGTTTGAAGCAGCTGGACACACTTGGCCCCCAGGGTCAGGCTATTATGGACTATAGCATCTACGATGCCATCCAAGCCGGCTTCGGCAAAATCGTTTGGGTTATCCGCCGCGATTTCGAGGAGCAGTTCCGCACCCAGATTCTTTCTCGTTACGAGGGTCACGTGCCCTGCGAGCTGTGTTTCCAGAGCCTCGACGCACTGCCCGAGGGTTTCAGCGTTCCCGAAGGTCGTGAAAAGCCTTGGGGTACCAACCATGCCGTGATGATGGGTGCCGATGTGATCAAGGAGCCCTTCGCCGTGCTCAACTGCGATGACTTCTATGACCGCGATGCCTTCATGGTGATGGCCAAGTTCCTGAGCAATCTGCCCGAGGGAAGCACCGGCAAGTATGCCATGGTGGGCTTCCGTGTGAACAACACGCTCTCCGAGAGCGGCACCGTGAGCCGTGGCGTTTGCGAGAACGACGAGAAGAGCCACCTGCTCACCAGCGTGGTGGAGCGCACCAAGATCGAGCGTCACGATGGTGTGGTGCAGTATCTGGACGAGAACGACCAGTGGGTGAGCATCCCCGACAACACCCCCGTGAGCATGAACTTCTGGGGCTTCACTCCCGACTACTTCGAGCACAGCAAGGAGTTTTTCAAGCAGTTCCTGTCTGACCCCAAGAACATCGAGAACAAGAAGAGCGAGTTCTTCATCCCCTTGATGGTCGACCATCTGATTAACACCGGCAAGGCAACTTGCGAGGTGCTCGACACCACCTCGAAGTGGTTCGGCGTCACCTATCCCGAGGATCGTCCCGAGGTGGTAGCCAAGCTTGCCGCCCTGCACGAGGCCGGCCAATATCCCGACAAGATGTTCTAAGCGGAGTCTTTCCCCGAGCGGAATAAGAAACGTATTACAAGGCGTCTCATCAGGTTTATCCTGTGAGGCGCTTTTTTGTGTTGTGGGATAAAAGATAATGGTTATAAGGCGATAGAATAACATGAGTTCGATGAATATTGGTTGTCTGTAAAGCTCCTGCCCCTCAAACCTCCGAAAAACATCTTGATGTTTTTTAAAAACATGAACATGTTTCTGAAAAAGATGAACATGTATTTCCCAAAACATTCACATGCTTTTGAGCACTCTGCAAACGGAGTTCAACACATGCAGACGGCTTTATTTTGATTTCATCGGACTCACGCTAAAAAAACAGGCCTTGTTCCGGGAAGTTTCATGAAGTGCGGAACGAACAGGGTGGACACATCGAAATTCATAAAACGGGCTTCTTTTCACAGAAACACATTATATAAATTGTTAATCCGGATTATTTTATTGTAACTTTGCATGCGAACGGAGAAAGATTAACAAGTAAAAAGGAGCAGTCGGAAATCATACAAAAGGCTTTGAAAGAAAAGCTTTTTGGACTTATCAAAAACTAGAAAGGCCTTGACGAGAATAATGGAAAGGTTGCGCAATAAAATAAGAACATTTAATTGGGAGTAAATAAATCATGGAGAAGAATATATACATAATGAGATGGTACGGGCCATTTGCAGATATGGAAAGTGCAAGAAAATGGGATAGGCAAAATAATATTCCATGTAGCTTGTATTTAATAAGTGGAATGAAGAAATATGCCAAATCATCCATACACTATTATATAGGGAAAGCAGAACGCAATCATATAACAGATAGATTTAAGGATAAAAATCATCACATCAATGATTTTTCCAGGATTAAGGAAATCTGGGTTGGCCATTTCGCAAATAAAAAAGCGACGCACGATGATGTGATGCTTGTTGAAAACATGCTTACCTCATATTTTGTTGGTGAGGTCGGAGAAGACAAGATGTTTAATAGAATAAACTTCAGTCTCCCTGCAAGAAATGTATATGTTTTATCAGAATGGATTAGCCCCCACACAAAATTAGCATGGGGAAAACTATCAAGGAACTCTCCTGCAAGTATTGTTGCAGATGTCATTATTAATAAAGCCAATGATATCGCATATAACTATTATTTGTATGTTTCAAAGAAATTAAAAAAGCAAGAAAAGAAATAAAAATATGAGCGAAGAACGACAACAGAAACTCCGTGACCAGCTTTGGGAAGTAGCTAATGGCTGAAATCAAGGAACTGGAAGCCAAACGTGTCGAACTGGACAAAGAGATTGAAGTATACCAGAAAGAATTGGGTATTGTAGAATAAACTGCCAAGTAATTGTAACATGGAAGAAAATGACAATATACCTCAGATGGTTCCATCATTTGAGAATATACGGCGAAAGGACGAAAACGGAAATGAATACTGGAGTTCCCGTGACCTTTGCGGAGCAATGGGCTATTCTGCCAATTGGAAATTCCAGAGGGTTATAGATAAAGCCATAAAGGTTGCCGGCGAAAAAGGAATGAATGTGGACGAGCATTTCAACCAGGCGGTTGATATGGTCAGGATAGGAAACGGTTCATTCCACAAGGTAAACATATTCCGTCTTTCTCGTATGGCGTGTATGATTATAGCGGAAAATGCCGATGGCAAAAAGTTGCTTGTTCAACAGGCACGAGACTTTTTCTCGCAATCTATCTCAATGACAGAACTTATGCATAATTCGCTAAGCTCTAATATATTATTGTATAAAACAGCCCAAGGGGAAGCACGTATAGAAGTCATTTTCGACAGCGAAACATTCTGGATGTCACAAAAAAAAGAATGGCGGACTTGTTTGGGGTGATGTCCGCACCATTAACTACCATCTTGGACAGATTTATGAAAGCGGAGAGCTCACCAAAGAGGCAACTATCCGAAAAATTGGGATAATTCAATCCGAGGGAGACAGGGAGGTTGAAAGAACTCCGCTATTCTACAACCTCGATGCGATTGTAGCGGTGGGGTATAGAGTAAATAGCTATCAAGCTACCCAGTTCCGTATCTGGGCTACATCTGTATTGAAGGAGTTTATCATTAAAGGATATGCGCTTGATGACGAACGCTTGAAGCAGGGAAAACACTTTGGCAAAGATTATTTTGACAATTTACTGGAGCGTATTCGTGAGATACGCACCTCAGAGCGCAGATACTACCAAAAGATAACAGACATCTATGCGGAGTGTAGTGCAGACTATGATGCGAAGTCTGAAAGTACAATGTTGTTCTTCAAGATGGTGCAGACTGTGATGCATCTTGCTGTTACTCATCAGACTGCTGCCGAAATCATCTATGAACGTGCAGATTCCGAGCAACCTTATATGGGGTTAACCACATGGAAGCAGGCTCCTAATGGCAGAGTACAAAAGTCAGACACCATCGTGGCAAATGACTACTTGTCAGATAAAGAATTGTCTCAGTTAAACCTTATCACAACGGCTCTTCTTGATATGGCTGAAGCACGTGCAGAACGCCAGATTGTTTCTACTATGGAAGATTGGAAGAAATTCCTGCTGCAACATCTTAAAAACTATGACTATGAGCCGTGTGATACTGCCGGAAAGGTCTCACAAGAAGAAGCAAGAGATAAGGCTTATAGCGAATATGAGAAATATAGACTGATTCAAGATAAATCCTATATATTTGATTTCGACCGTTTTAATGAAATCTGTGATACTAATCCTTTGCTTCCATCTACACAAAATATTTTATAGTGCCCTTCCATTTGACTTGAATCCCACAAAATAATGACTATTATGGCAGATAATAAAGGTATTGATTCGGATGCTTACACAGAACCGCGTACATATGCAATTACTACAACAAACTGATGGCCAAACTCGGCATTCCCAAATTGAAGTACCACGGGCTGGGTCCTGGTTTCGCCACACGCTGTATCGAAACCGGGTGCGACTATAAAAACAAAGAGTGTTCTGTTAGGACATTCCAACATATTCACCCCGGCGTTTGGTTTCATTCGCCGCGGCGTTTTTTCCAAGCATGTGGATGTTTTGGCGAAAAGATGTTCATGTTTTTGAAAAACGTGTTCATGTTTTTGGAAAATATCAACATGTATTTTAAGGCCCCTTTGGCCTTGGTGCAGGTAAGGGGACCTGCCGGTCAGCATTTATGTGGCCCCCGTGAAATAAACGTATATCGTTTATCACCTTGTGTTCTTTGGTCTTTCCCTCGCTATTTCCGTAGTTTTTTACTACTTTTGTAATTGTATTCTATATAATAAGGTATAAAAAGAGGAGATTTTTGTGGTTTCAATAGATAATCTGCGAGTGGAATTTAGTGCAAAGGCGCTGTTTGATAATGTAAGCTATGTCATCAATCCGCACGACCGTATTGCCCTGGTGGGCAAGAACGGGGCGGGGAAGAGCACGATGCTGAAGATCATTGCCGGACTGCAGCAGCCCACGGGCGGCACGGTAAGCGCCCCCAAGGACACCACCATCGGCTATCTGCCCCAGGTGATGGTGCTGCACGACGGGCATACCGTGAGGCAGGAGGCCGAAAAGGCTTTTGCCCATCTGCACGAACTGCAGGCACGCATCGACCGGCTGAACAACGAGATGGCCGAACGGACCGATTATGAGAGCGATGGCTATATGCAACTGGTGGAGGAGTTCACCCATCTGAACGAACGTTTCCTGATGATGGGCGGACTCAACTATCAAGGCCAGTTGGAGAGTACGCTCACGGGTTTGGGCTTCCGCCACGAGGATATGGACCGCCCCACAAGCGAGTTTTCGGGCGGATGGCGCATGCGTATCGAGCTGGCGAAGATTCTGTTGCAGGCGCCCGACGTGCTGTTGCTGGACGAGCCTACGAACCACCTGGACATCGAGAGCATCCAATGGCTTGAGCAGTTTCTGGTGAGCCGGAGCGGTGCCGTGGTGCTGGTGAGCCACGACCGCGCTTTCGTGAACCATGTGACCAACCGCACGCTGGAAATCAGTTGCGGCAAGGTGTATGACTATAAGGTGAAGTATGACGAGTATGTGCGGCTGCGCGCCGAACGGCGCGAGCAACAGCTCCGTGCCTATGAGAACCAGCAGAAGGAGATAGCCGACACCAAGGCCTTCATCGAGCGTTTCCGTTACCAGGCCACCAAGGCCATACAGGTGCAGAGCCGCATCAAGCAGTTGGCTAAGATCGTGCCTATCGAGGTGGACGAGGAGGACCGCTCCGCACTCCGCCTGAAATTCACCTGTTCGCAACGTAGCGGCGACTATCCCGTTATCTGCGATGAGGTGCGCAAGGCGTATGACCATGTGGTGTTCGACCACGTGAACCTGACCATCAAACGTGGCGAGAAGGTGGCCTTCGTGGGCAGAAACGGCGAGGGAAAGAGTACGCTGGTGAAGTGCATCATGGGGCAGATTCCCTTTGATGGCGAACTTAAGGTGGGCCACAACGTGCAGATCGGCTATTTCGCCCAAAACCAGGCCCAGCTGTTGGACGGCGAACTGACCGTATTCGACACCATCGACCGCGTGGCACGGGGCGACATCCGTACCAAGATACGTGACATCCTGGGCGCTTTCATGTTTGGTGGCGAGGCTTCGGACAAGAAAGTGAAGGTGCTCTCGGGCGGTGAGCGTACACGCCTGGCGATGATCAAGCTGTTGCTGGAACCCGTGAACCTGCTTATCCTTGACGAGCCTACGAACCACCTGGACATGCGTTCCAAGGATGTGCTGAAGGAGGCCATCCGTGACTTTGACGGAACGGTGATTGTGGTGAGCCACGACCGTGACTTCCTTGACGGACTGGTGGACCGCATCTATGAGTTCGGCGGCGGACGGGTGCGCGAGGCCCTTGACCTGTCGGTCTATGGTTTCCATGTCCGCGGACAGGCTGAGACCATCGACAATGGTCAGCTGATAATCCCCAACAGGGCACCTGTAGCGGAGAAACCCGCAGAGGTGGAGGCCCCCAAGGTGAGCGCGTCCAAGCTGAGCTATGAAGAGCAGAAGGCCCAGGCCCGCCAGCGCAAGAAGCTGGAGAAGGCTCTGCAGGAGGCCGAGCTGAAGGTCACCGAACTGGAACAGGCCATCGGCATACTGGAAGACCGTATGGCTACGCCCGAGGGCAGCATGGATGCCGCTCTCTATGAGAAGCATGGCCGCCTGAAGGAGCAGTTGGCCAGGGCCGAGGTGGAATGGGAGGCTGCCATGGAGGCAATGGAAGAGTAATTACAAACATATATATATGATGAACAAGAAGACAATGACATTGGCCTTTGTGGCCGGCGTGGGCATGATGAGTTCGTGCACCAAGCAGTTGCGTTCGGGTATCGACCTGAGTAATCTGGACACCGAGGTGAAGGTGGGTGATGATTTTTATCAGTACGCCACGGGCGGCTGGCAGAAAGCCCATCCCCTGACGGCCGAATACAGCCGTTTCGGCTCGTTTGACGTGTTGCAGGAAAACAACAACAAGCAGTTGCGCGACATCATCGAGGGAGTGGCCAAGCAGGAAAACAAGCAGGGAAGTATCGAACAGAAAATCGCCTCGCTCTACAACAGTGCCATGGACAGTGCCTATCTGAACGAGCACGGCATGGATGACCTGGTCACTTTCCTTGCTTGCGACGGCTACCGCAGCAGCGAGGAGACCACCGCACAATGGCTTGCCGACGTGTGGCCCCGCATGCAGCGCCAGGGCGTGGGTGGTATGTTCGGCTTCTATATCACGGCAGACGAGAAGGATGCCAAGAACAATATCCTGTATGTTGTGCAGGGTGGGCTGACGCTGGGCCAGAAGGATTACTATGTGGATGAGGATGCCGAGACCCGGAAGATTCGCGATGCGTATCGAAAATATATTGAGGACCTCAGCCGGCACGCCGGCTTCGGCGAGGAGGATGTACAGCGCATCAGCGATGATGTGATGCGCATCGAGACCTATCTGGCCCAGAACAGCAAGAGCATGACCGAACTTCGCGATCCCGAGGCCAACTACAACAAACTTACCTATGCCGAGTTAAAGGAACAGTTCGCTGGCATCGACTGGGACGCTTATTTCCAGAACTTTGGCATCAGCGGGCTGAAAGAGGTGATTGTGGGGCAGCCCCAGGCTATCCATGCCGCCGAACACGTGTTGGCCGGTGAGTCTGCCGAGGCTCTTCAGAACTATTATCTGTGGCATGCCATCAACATGGCCGCCGACTATGTCGACGATGAGAGCCGTGCCCTCGGCTTCGCTTTCTGGGGAGGCGTGATGAGCGGCAAGCAGGAGGACCGTCCCCGCTGGAAGCGTGCCGTGAGCAGCGTGGAGGAAGGCCTGGGCGAGGCGTTGGGCCAGCTGTATGTGGCCAAGCACTTCCCCCCTGCCGCTAAGGAACGTATGGTGCAGCTGGTAAGGAACCTGCAGGTGGCCTTGGGCGAGCGCATCGACGTGCAGGACTGGATGAGCGATGAAACCAAGAAGGTGGCTCATGAGAAGCTGGACGCTTTCTATGTGAAGGTGGGTTATCCCGACGAGTGGACCGATTACAGCTCACTGGAGATTGGCGACAGCTATCTGGACAACATCTTGGCCTGCAACGAATGGGCCATCAAGCAGAACATCGAGAAGCACCTGAACAAACCCGTTGACCGCAACGAGTGGTTCATGACCCCGCAGACGGTGAACGCCTACTACAATCCCACCACCAACGAGATTTGTTTCCCCGCAGGTATCCTGCAACCTCCCTTCTTCGACATGGAGGCCGATGATGCTTTCAACTATGGTGCCATCGGCGTGGTAATCGGTCATGAGATGACCCACGGATTTGATGACCAAGGCTCTCAGTACGACAAGGAGGGTAACTTGCGCCAGTGGTGGAGCGCAGAGGACCGTCAGCGTTTTGAGCAGCGTATTCAGGTGATGCGCGAGTATCACGACAGCATCGAGGTGTTGCCCGGCCTGAAGTCCAACGGCACCCTGACCTTGGGCGAGAACATGGCCGACCACGGAGGGCTGATGGTTGCCTTCCAGGCGTTTGAGAATGCCACGGCAGAACATCCTCTGAAAAACATTGACGGTTTCACGCCAGAGCAGCGCTTCTTCCTGGCCTATGCCAATGTGTGGGGACAGAACATCCGTGAAGAGGAAATCCGCAAGCGCCAGAAGAGCGACCCCCACTCTCTGGGCAAGTGGCGTGTGAACGGTCAGATGCCTCACATGGATGCCTGGTACGAGGCCTTCGGCATCACCGAGAGCGATCCGATGTTCATTCCCAAGGAAAAGCGGGTGACTATCTGGTAATGGCCGAACAAACAGCTTGAACAGATGCCTTTAGCTTTGCCGGACCAGCTTCCTGCCATCGAACGTCTGAAGCAGGAAAACATCTTTGTGATTGACACCTCCAGAGCGTCGGGTCAGGACATCCGACCTCTGAAGATTGTCATTCTGAACCTGATGCCCCTGAAGATCATCACCGAGACCGACCTCGTGCGTATCCTTTCCAACTCGCCCCTGCAGCTGAACATCGAGTTCATGAAGGTGAAGGGCCACACCAGCAAGAACACCCCCATCGAGCACATGAAGGCTTTTTACCGCGATTTCGAACTGATGCGCAACGAAAAGTTTGATGCGATGATCATCACGGGTGCCCCTGTGGAGCAGATGCCTTTCGAGGAGGTGACCTATTGGGACGAGATAACCGACATTTTCGAGTGGAGCCGCACTCATGTCACCAGCACCATGTATATCTGTTGGGCGGCGCAAGCCGGGCTTTATTATCATTATGGTATACCCAAGTATCCTCTTGACAAAAAGATGTTCGGCATCTTCCAGCAGACCCCTCTTCTCCCGTTGGAGCCCATCTTCCGTGGATTCGATTCCACTTTCAGGCAGCCCCACAGCCGCCACACCGAGCTTCGGCGGGAGGACATCCTGGCATGTCCCGAACTGACGCTGATGGCCGAAAGTCCCGAGAGTGGTGTGTCTGTCGTGATGGCCCGGGGCGGGCGCGAGTTCTATATCACGGGCCACAGCGAGTACGACCCCTTCACGCTCGACACGGAATACAAGAGAGACCTGGCCAAAGGCCTGCCCATAGAGATGCCTCGCAACTATTATGTGGACGATAATCCCGAAAAAGGACCCAAGGTGACGTGGCGTGCGGACGGGAATATGCTGTTCCTCAACTGGCTCAATTATTATGTCTATCAGGAAACGCCTTATCATATAGATGACATCCATTGAATTGCTGGCACCGGCCCGCGACCTTGAGACGGCCCGCCAGGCCATCCTGCATGGCGCCGATGCGGTGTATATCGGAGCCGATCGTTTCGGCGCACGGGCCGGTGCCTCCAATTCGGTGGAGGATATCCGCATACTTTGTCAAGAGGCCCGTCTGTTTCGCGTGAAGGTGTATGTGACGCTCAACACCATTTTGCGCGATGATGAGTTGGAAACCACACAACGCATGGCGTGGCAGCTCTACGAGGCCGGTGTGGATGCCCTGATCGTGCAGGACATGGCTTTGCTGCAGATGAACCTTCCGCCCATTGCCCTTCATGCCAGCACGCAGATGGACAACCGTACGCCCGAAAAGGTAGCCTGGTTGCGTGACTTGGGATTTGAACAGGTCGTGTTGGCGCGTGAGCTGGGTCTCGACGACATGGCCGAGATTCACCGGCGTGTGCCGCAGGTGAGCCTGGAGGTGTTTGTCCATGGCAGCATCTGTGTGTGCTACAACGGGCAGTGTTATGCCTCGCAGCATCTGTTCGGGCGTTCGGCCAACCGAGGCGAATGTGCCCAGTTCTGCCGTATGCCTTTCGATCTGGTGGATGCCGACGGCCGGGTTATCGAGGAGCAGCGTTATCTGCTCTCGATGCGCGACATGAACCGAAGCGCCCATTTAGAGCAGATGATGGATGCCGGTGTGCGCAGTTTCAAGATAGAGGGCCGCCTGAAGGATATTCCTTATGTGAAGAATGTGGTGGCATATTATCGTCAGGCGCTGGATTCCATCTTTGAGCGCAGACCCGAATATGGCCGTTCTTCATCGGGTCGCAGCGTGTTCGGCTTCCGGCCTCGCCCGGAAGCAGCCTTCAACCGTGGCTACACCGATTATTTTCTTCATGGACGCACGTCCGACTTATGCAACCCCATCACGCCCAAGAGCATGGGCGAGAGGGTGGGGGTGGTGAAGGACCTTCGTCGTGATTGTGTCATCGTGGCCGGTTCGGCAGCTTTCCAGAATGGCGACGGCCTTTGCTTTCTTAACGATGACCGGCGTCTTGAAGGCTTCCGTGTCAACAAGGCCGAGGGCAACCATCTTTATGTCCGCCAACTTCCCCGCTCGCTTCGCCGCGGAATGCCCTTGTGGCGCAACCAGAGCATGCAGTTTGATGCCGAGATGGCTCGTCCCACAGCCGTGCGTAAGCTTTCCCTTTCGTGGGTGCTCGACGAGACTCCCGACGGCTTCATGCTCACAGCCCGTGTGGAGGACGGGCGCACAGCCTCGCGTTCCTTCACCTATGATAAGGAACCGGCCCGCACGCCTCAAACCGACAATATCGAGAGGCAGCTTTCCCGCTTGGGTGATACGGTCTTCCAAGCCGATGGGGTGGAGATAAGGCTCACGGACAATTGGTTCCTGCCCAGCAGTGTGCTTTCCGGGTGGCGCAAGGCCGTGGTGGAAGAGCTGCTGCAATCCCGTTCGTCCCTTGAGAGGAAAACGGCACCCCTTAGACAAATCTCGCAGACAACGGACTTCTTATTGCCGCGGGTGCTCACCTATCGGGGCAATGTGGCCAACCGTTTGGCCCGCCGTTTCTATGAACGGCACGGGGTGGAGCACGTGGAGCCGGCTCTGGAAGTGGAGCCCCGTGAGACATCCTCCGACTTGCAGCTGATGACCTGCCGCTACTGCATCCTCTCGCAATTGGGACATTGCCTGCGCAAGAACCCGCCCCGGTGGTCCATGCCTTTGAGCCTGCGTCTGGCCGATGGCCGCAGATTCCGCTTGCAATTCGATTGTAAGAACTGCCGGATGAACGTGTATGCGAAATAGTATTGTCCTTTCCCTCCTCTGCCTGCTGCTTGGCTCTTGCCACTATCCCCATTGGGATCCGTGTCATGAGACAGGTCTTAACCTTACGTGCGTGGCCGATTCTCTGGAACTTCGCGGTGATTTGTCCGTGCACCGGGAGGGAGCCGTGAATCTTTCCTTCAATACCGTTGTGGTAAGGTGTGGCGACCCCCTGGTGGTGTCGGATGTGAAGATACTTCCGGATGACCCCGCGGACAGCATCTGGGTGAGAGTGGTGACGCAGACGGGCGAACAGGGATGGATGCAGAAGGGCGACCTGCTGGAGGGAGCGGTGCCCGACGACCCGATTTCCCGCTTTATCCATTTCTTCAGCAACAACCATCTGTGGGCCTTTGCCGCCTTGCTGGTGTCGGCTCTGGTCGTATGGCTTGTGCGCAAGGCTCGCCACCACCGTTTCCCCGTGGTGCATGTGGACGATATCCCTTCTCCCTTTCCCATGTTGCTGTGTCTTTGCCTGTCCGGCTGTGCCGTGCTGTATGCCGGCATACAACACTTCGTGCCCGCCACGTGGGAGTATTTTTACCTGCATCCCACGCTCAACCCCTTCGGTCTTCCGCTTGTTCTCGGCCTCTTTATCTCCGGCATCTGGCTTATGACCATCCTGTTCGGAGCCTCGTTGCTCGATATTCACCGCTGCCTTCGCCCTGTGGACGCTGTTCTTTACACCCTTTCCCTGGTAGCCTTCCTGGCTGTCCTTTATGTGATGTTCAGTGTGCTCACGCTTTATTATCTGGGTTATCCGTTGTTGGTGGCCTATGTCGTGTGGGCCGTTTTCCGGTATGTCCGTTGCCATCGGGCACGCTTTGTCTGCGGGCGTTGCGGTGCCTTGCTTCACAAGCTGGGCAGGTGTCCCAAATGCGGAGCCAACAATATGTAAATGACTTAAAAAATCCTTGTTTATGGCAAAAGATAAAACAGCATACGTTTGTTCCGAGTGTGGCTATGATACGCCCAAATGGGTGGGCAAGTGTCCGGCTTGCGGTCAATGGAACACCATGAAGGAGGTGCGTTTGGCTTCGGTCAAGAGTGGTGCTTCGTCTTCCCGTCTCCCGTCGGCCAAAGGTGCCGGTTCCGTATATGAGCGTCGGGCCGTGCCCGTGGGCGAGATCTCCGTGGAGCACCAACCCCGCTTTGATATGGGCGACCGGGAGTTGAACCGCGTCTTGGGCGGCGGCCTGGTCCCCGGCTCACTGGTGTTGCTGGGCGGCGAGCCCGGCATCGGCAAGAGCACCCTTGTCTTGCAGACCGTGTTGCATCTGCCCCGGTTGAAGGTGCTTTATGTGAGCGGGGAGGAGAGCGCCGCGCAAATCAAGTTGAGAGCCGACCGCCTCTCGTCCGCAGCCGAGGGACAGTTGCTCATCTTGTGTGAGACGCAGCTGGAGGAGATTTACAAGCACATCGAGGCCGAGAATCCCGACTTGGTTGTGATCGATTCGGTGCAGACCATCCAAAGTGAGAGTGTGGACAGCTCGCCCGGCTCCCTCAGCCAGGTGCGCGAGTGTGCCGCCTCGTTGCTGAAGTTTGCCAAGGGCGGCGGGTGTTCCGTGATACTCATCGGCCACATCACCAAAGAGGGCACGTTGGCCGGCCCCAAGGTGCTGGAGCACATCGTGGATTGTGTGCTGCAGTTCGAGGGCGACCAGCACTATATGTACCGCATTCTGCGTGGCATCAAGAACCGTTTTGGCAGCACCAGCGAACTGGGTATCTATGAGATGCAGCAGGGAGGCCTGCGCCAGGTGGCCAACCCCAGCGAACTGCTGCTCACCGAGCAGCGCGAGGGGCTTAGCGGCATCGCCATCTCGTGTGCGGTGGAGGGTGCCCGCCCTCTGCTCATCGAGACGCAGGCCTTGGTGAGCACGGCGGCTTATGGCACGGCACAACGTTCGGCCACCGGCTTCGACAACCGCCGCCTGGGCATGTTGCTGGCTGTGCTGGAGAAGCGTGTGGGCTTCAAACTGGTTCAAAAAGACGTGTTCCTGAACATTGCCGGCGGACTGAAGGTGACCGACCCGGCCATGGACCTGAGCGTGGTGGCTGCCGTCATCAGCAGCAATGTGGACGAGGCCATCGATGCCGACACCTGTGTGTGTGGCGAGGTGGGCCTTTCAGGCGAGATACGCCCGGTGAGCCGTTTGGAGCAGCGCATAGCCGAGGCACAGAAATTGGGCTTCCGCCGTATGCTGGTGCCGGCCCAGGGGCTGAAGGGCATCGACACGGCCGCCCTCTCCATCCGATTGGTGCCTGTAAGGTCCGTGGCCGATGCGGTGAGAGAACTCTTCGGATAGGATTTGCTATGCCGCGGCGAATGAACTTAATCGCCGCGGTGTTTTACCTGAAATGTGTTGATGTTTTGGACAGGAATGTCGGGGGCTGCTTTTTTCGTTTACCGGACTCCCTCTGTTTGCTAATCGGACAATGATGGGGAAACCGCACAAGAATTAACGTGGGTTCGATGATTCTTAATTGTCAGTAAAAACCCTCGTCCTAAATCCCCCGAAAAAACATCTTGATGTTTTTTGAAAACATGAACACGTTTTTCAAAAACATGAACATGTTTTGCCTGAAACATCAACATGTATTTCCCAAAACATCCACATGCTTCTGATGCTTTTGAAGAAGTTTTTCCTGTTTTTATTCTT
>CAMWSK010000016.1 GCA_947176895.1 uncultured Prevotellaceae bacterium
AACCCTGGACCCATTGATTAAGAGTCAATTGCTCTACCAACTGAGCTAAGGACGCTTCTTGCTTGATTGCGAGTGCAAAGGTAGCACATTTCTTTTATTCCGCAAAACTTTTTGATGCTTTTTTTCGCTTTTGGACTCTTAAGTTCATGTTTAATGCAGTTTTCCTAAATTCTCATGTCGCTACACTTTGTTTATTCCTCAAATTGCGCTAACTTTGGGTCTCTATTATTAAAGATGAATATAAGCCTATGCAACCCTTAGCAGAACGAATGCGCCCGACCTGTCTGGATGACTACATCGGTCAACAGCATTTGGTGGGGAAGGGTGCCGTGCTCCGCCGGATGATAGACTCCGGCCATATCTCCAGTTTCATTCTGTGGGGTCCTCCGGGTGTGGGGAAAACAACTTTGGCCACAATCATTGCCCACCAGTTGGACGTTCCTTTCTATACCTTAAGTGCGGTGACCAGCGGTGTGAAGGAGGTGCGCGAGGTGATTGACAAAGCCCAAAGTCAGCGCTTCTTTAACACGCAAAGTCCGATTCTGTTCATCGACGAGATACATCGTTTTTCCAAATCACAGCAGGATTCTCTTTTGGGAGCTGTGGAAAAGGGGGTGGTCACTTTAATCGGTGCCACTACCGAGAATCCCTCGTTTGAGGTTATCCGTCCCTTGCTCAGCCGTTGCCAAGTGTATGTTCTGGAAAGCTTGGGACAGGAAGACTTGCTGCAATTGCTAAACCAAGTGCTTGAAAAGGATGTGGTGCTGAGCAAAATGAGCATCAAACCTACGGAAACCGCCGCCTTGCTGCGCTATAGTGGTGGCGATGCCCGCAAGTTGCTCAACATATTGGACTTGCTCTGTTCGCAAGTGCGTGAGGGAGACACCCTGGAGATAACGGATGAACTGGTGCTGAGAATGCTTCAGCAGAATCCGTTGGCCTATGACAAGGATGGAGAGGTGCACTATGATATTATCTCTGCTTTCATCAAAAGTATCCGGGGCAGTGACCCTGATGCCGCCATTTATTGGCTGGCACGCATGATAGAGGGTGGAGAGGATCCCAAATTCATTGCCCGTCGTCTGGTGATCAGTGCCAGCGAAGATATTGGCTTGGCAAATCCGAACGCCCTGTTGCTGGCTAATGCCGCCTTTGACGCAGTGAACAAAATCGGTTGGCCGGAGGGACGCATCCCATTGGCAGAGGCCACGGTTTATCTGGCTACAAGTCCCAAGAGCAATTCTGCCTACAACGCCATCAACGAAGCTTTGGATCATGTGCGGCAGACTGGCAATCTTCCCGTTCCTCTTCATTTGCGCAATGCGCCCACCAAACTCATGAAACAATTGGGGTATGGCAAACAATACAAATATGCCCACGATTACGACGGCCATTTCGTGCGCCAACAATACCTGCCTGACGAACTGCAAGGCCGGCGCTTTTGGCATGCACAACCCAATGCCGCGGAAAACCAGATGGCGCAACGGCAGCATCAGCGCTGGGACGAGACCGGTCCACAATGAGAAATAATAATCTAAAACTATATAAAGATGAAATCCGACATTGAAATTGCACGCAGCATTCGCCTCCGGCCTATCCGTCAAATCGCACAAGGACTGGGTATTTCAGAGGACGAACTGGAACCTTATGGCAAGTATATAGCCAAGGTGCCCGAACAAATCATAGATGAGGAAAAGATAAAGCAGCATAAGCTGATCTTGGTGACGGCCATCACTCCTACCAAGGCCGGTATCGGAAAAACCACTGTAAGTGTGGGCCTGGCATTGGGATTGAATAAAATTGGGAAAAAGGCTGTTGTAGCATTGCGTGAGCCTTCTTTGGGGCCTTGCTTCGGCATGAAAGGCGGTGCCGCCGGTGGCGGTTACGCCCAGGTGCTTCCCATGGAGAAAATCAACCTTCATTTCACGGGAGACTTCCATGCCATCACCTCGGCTCACAATATGATATCCGCTTTGCTGGATAACTATATCTATCAGCATAAGGACGAAGGTTTTGCCATGCGTGAGATTCTGTGGAAGCGCGTATTGGACGTTAACGACCGCAACCTGCGCACCATCGTGACAGGTCTGGGCGCAAAGGTTAACGGAGAAGTGATGGAGAGTGGTTTTGATATCACACCGGCCAGTGAGATTATGGCTATCCTGTGTTTGGCTCAGGATGAAGATGATTTGCGCCGCCGTATCGAGAAAATTCTTTTGGGCACGACTATTGATGGCAAACCTTTTTATGTGAAGGATTTGGGTGTTGCCGGAGCCATTTGTGTGTTGCTGAAAGATGCCATTCGTCCTAATCTGGTGCAAACCACAGAGCATACACCCGCCATCATTCACGGAGGTCCTTTTGCCAATATCGCACATGGTTGCAATAGCATTGTGGCCACGCGTATGGCGCTCACCTTGGGTGATTATGCCATCACAGAGGCTGGATTCGGTGCTGACCTGGGTGCAGAAAAATTCTACGACATCAAGTGTCGCAAGGCCGGCTTGCAGCCGGCGCTCACCATCCTTGTGGCCACTACACAGGGACTGAAGATGCACGGAGGCGTGGCCGTGGATGCAATCAAGGAACCTAACGTGGAAGGAGTGAAGGCAGGTTTGGCAAACTTGGACAAACATATCCAAAACCTGCAGAGTTTTGGTCAGACGGTTGTGGTATGTTTCAACCGATACGCGACAGACACCGATGAGGAAATCGCTATCTGTCGCCGGCATTGTGAGCAGATGGGCATAGGTTTTGCCGTAAATGATGCTTTCAACCGTGGAGGCGATGGTGCTGTGGAATTGGCCCGGTTGGTGGTAGAGACCATAGACAATCAGCCCAGCCGACCCTTGCATTTCGCTTACGCCGATACGCAGGGCATCGAAGAGAAAGCGGATGCCGTGGCCAAGAACATATATGGAGCAAAGGGTGTCACCTTCACCCCGGCGGCCAAGAAAAAGTTACAGATTGTACATGATATGGGACTTGACAGTTACCCCATCTGCATAGCTAAGACGCAGTATTCTTTCAGTCAGGATCAAAAGGCCTATGGCGTTCCAACCGGTTTTTCCATAGCTATCCGTGATGTGGTGATTAACAATGGAGCCGAGATGATTGTACTCATCGCCGGTGACATCATGCGCATGCCGGGTTTGCCCAAGAGCCCTCAGGCCGAGCATATTGATATTGTTGATGGAGAAATTGTGGGTCTCAGTTAATGATAACGCATTATAAGGCCGCCATCTTTGATTTGGACGGCACACTTATAGATTCACTTCAAGACCTTTGGATCAGTGTGAACCATTCGTTGAGCCAAATGGGCTTTCCGAAACGAAGTCTTGACGAAGTGAGGCAGTTCGTTGGAAATGGAGTGGGGAAGTTGATGCAACGCGCTGTCCCACAAGGAACCGACAATGCCTTGGTAGAGCAATGCTTGCAGTGCTTCAAACAGCACTATGTAAAACATTGTTGCGAGAACACAGCGCCTTATGAGGGTGTCGTGCCCATGTTGCGTGTATTGCATCAGCAAGGCATTCTCACGGCCATTGTAAGCAATAAGTTACAGAGCGGGGTGGACGAGTTGGTGGACGAACATTTCAAGGGAATCATAGACGTGGTCATTGGCGAACGAGAGGGCATCCGTCGCAAGCCTGCACCGGATATGGTGGATTTGGCCGTTCAACAATTGCAGCTTGAAAAGGATGATTGCCTCTACATTGGAGACAGCGATGTAGATGTGCAGACTGCCGGGAACGCCGGGCTTGACTGTGTGGCCGTGTTGTGGGGCTTCCGTTCCCGCGATGTTCTTTTGCAGGCCGGTGCCACCCGATTTGTGGAGCATCCTGCAGAACTCCTTGAGTTTTTCGGCCGCTAAGTGCACAATGTATCATGATATTGCGTAACTTTGTATCAACATAACAAACCATTATAATAATGTATAGAACGAATAATTGCGGTGAACTCAACATGAATAATGTGGGTCAACAGGTGACTTTGGCCGGTTGGGTTCAGCGTACACGTAAGATGGGTAGCATGACTTTCGTGGATCTCCGCGACCGTTATGGCATCACACAATTGGTGTTCAACGACGAGTATGACGCACAACTCAACGAGCGTGCCGCACACTTGGGGCGTGAGTTCGTGATTCAGGTGAAGGGCACCGTGAACGAGCGCACCAGCAAGAACCCCAATATGCCCACGGGCGACATCGAGATTATGGTGTCTGAGCTTAACATACTCAACGAAAGCCTCACCCCTCCCTTTACCATCGAGGATAATACCGACGGCGGCGACGACCTTCGTATGAAGTACCGCTATCTTGATTTGCGTCGCCAGGCTGTGAAAAAGAACTTGGAATTGCGCCACAAGTTTGCCTTTGAAGTGCGCAACTACCTTAACGAAAAAGGGTTCCTTGAGATAGAAACCCCAATCTTGGTTAATAGCACTCCCGAGGGTGCACGCGATTTCGTGGTTCCCTCCCGCATGAATCCCGGTCAGTTCTATGCTCTTCCTCAAAGTCCTCAGACCCTGAAGCAATTGCTTATGGTAAGCGGTATGGACAAATACTTCCAGATTGTGAAGTGCTTCCGTGATGAAGATTTGCGTGCCGACCGTCAGCCTGAGTTTACACAGATTGACTGCGAGATGTCGTTTGTGGAGCAGGAGGATATTCTTCAGATGTTTGAGGGCATGAGTCGCCATCTGTTCAAGAAAATATTGAACATTGACATTCCTACGCTTCCCCGCATGACATGGGCTGATGCCATGAAGTATTATGGCAGCGACAAGCCCGACACACGCTTTGAGATGACTTTCGTAGAATTGATGGATGTGCTCAAGGGTACGGGTGAGTTTTCCGTGTTCAACGAGGCCGAATATATCGGCGGCATCTGTGCCAAGGGGCAGGCGGTGTACACCCGCAAGCAGCTTGACCAGCTCACAGACTTTGTCAAGCGTCCTCAGGTGGGTGCCAAGGGTCTGGTATATGCCCGCGTGCAAGAGGATGGCAGTGTGAAGAGCAGCGTAGACAAATTCTACAGTTCCGAAGTGCTCGACAATCTGAAAAAGGCCATGCAGGCCGAACCCGGCGATTTGATTCTGATTATGAGCGGTGCTGATGCCATGCAGACCCGTAAGCAACTCTGTGAGTTGCGCTTGGAGATGGGCCAGCGCATGGGTCTTCGTCCGAAGGACAAGTTCTCTTGCCTTTGGGTTATCGACTTCCCCATGTATGAATGGAGTGACGAGGAACAGCGCCTCATGGCCATGCACCATCCTTTTACTTCGCCCAAGCCCGAGGACATCGCTTTGCTTGACACCGCCCCCGAGAAGGTTCGTGCCAATGCCTATGACATGGTTATCAACGGCGTCGAAGTGGGTGGCGGAAGCATCCGTATCCACGATGCCAAGTTGCAGCAGAAGATTTTTGAGATTCTGGGTTTCACACCCGAGCAGGCACAGCAAAAGTTCGGTTTCCTGATGAATGCATTCAAGTATGGTGCGCCCCCTCACGGAGGTTTGGCTTATGGTCTCGACCGTTTCGTCAGCCTCTTTGCCCAGCTTGACAGCATCCGCGACTGCATCGCTTTCCCCAAGAACAACAGCGGCCGCGATGTGATGCTCGGCGCTCCCGGTCCTTTGGGCGACGACCAGTTCCAAGAACTGCAAATCAAGCTCGACCTGAAGCAGGCATAACCCATCGTTTTACAGAATTTTTCAAGGAGACTTTGCCAATGAAAACGGCGGGTCTCCTTTTTGTATGACATGTCCGTCATACTTTAGAAGCGACGCTTGACCCTCCGGTCAAGCGTCGCTTCTAAAGTATGGTATTGTTTAAAATGTGTACTAGATTTATCGCATTCCATGTGATTGGCCGTTTAGTTTTATTTTGTTGCCTTATCTCACGAAAATTTTCTTGTTGCCCTGGATGTAGATGCCGCGATGGGGAGTCTTCACGGGCTGACCCTGCAAATTGTAGAGGGTGTGGTTGCGGATGGCAGGCTTGTTGACGCCGACGGACTCAATGTCGGTGGTGGTGTCGGTGTAGGAGTGCTTTGAGTAGTAATAGTGGCGGGTTTCGGTCTGCTCGAGGCTTCCCCCGATTTGTGTGCTGAGGGTATGGGTCTCTATGTAGTCCGTCTCGGGAAGGTAGACGTAGGAGTCGGTCCGCCGGGTGTCGCCGCTATGGAATTGGTTTTCTGTCAGCCGCTGTTGCTCGTCAAGAACGTATACGTTATAGCTTTCCACCTCTTGATCGGCGTTGTAGAGGTCGCGACGAATGTTGCTGCCATCGGTGTAGGTACGGTAGGCGTAATCGGGGCTATCCCGCAATTCCCAGTTCTTTTTATCGTAACTCCATCTGAAACTCCATGGGAGAATATTCATGTCAACGCAGACATCATCGTCAAGTTCGAGGGGTGCGATGGGGTCGGTGTAGTTGTATTCGGGGTTGTCGGGTACGGTGGCATTGCTGACAAGGTATTGGTGGTAGTAGCCGCTCTCCACGATGTGGTCGTACACGGAGTACTGTCCTTCGTATTGCCATACGCCGTCGTTGAAATGGATGGCGTAGATGCCGTTTGGTTGCGAAGCATCCACCAGTCCGTCGGTGGGCCGGGCCACCTTGAGGGAGGGCTTGGCGAGGTTACTTAGCAGGCGGCTCCGGGTGGGAGACTGATTAGCGTCTTCAGCTTCAAACCGGCGCATTTCCTCATCAACGTCAGTCCAAGTTCCGTATTTGTCATACACGTATGTGGTTACGGTCTCACAATCATTGGTAGTGAGAACCATCGTGGCGAGGTGGCCGTCTTCGTTGTAAGTAAAGGTAATTTTGCCTTCGTCTGCCATGTCGTCGGTCAGGATTGCACTTTCAGGGAGGAGATGGTCGCCATAGGTGAAAACCATAATTTCTCTTCCACCATCGGTTATGCTTTCTATGGAGCGGGGGCGTCCGTAGCGCAGAAATGCCTCTTCAGGATAGAAGGGAACATCGGGCTGTATGAGCTCATCGATGGTGTAGCCGGGCGCGTTGTTGTCCTCGTAGGTGTATTTTGTGGTTACTTCCTCTTCAACAATGGCCGTGGGTCGCCCCAAGGCATCCCATTCCCAGGTGCGCGACCCGTCGGCATTGGACGTGGGGCGGGTTTGGTCGGCGTTGAGGTCGTAGGTTTCGGTCCGGAACGTTGTCCATCCGCTTCCCGGTACGCTACTTGGGCGGGCAACGGTGGCGTTGAGGTAGGACTGCGTGCGGGTGTACTTGCCTCCGGTCACTTTGCCTTCCACCTTCAAGGCGGAGAAGTCATAGTTGGTGCCGTTGGGTGTGACGGTAGCACTGTATGTGCGCAGGTTCTGTCTGATTTTGTCGTAGTTGCAATGGTTGGTACGAGGCATCTTGCCTGTGTAGCGTTCCTCGGTACGGCTTGTATGCTTCAATCTTTTGGTGGAGGGGTTGTAGGTGTAGCCATCCTCGATGGTAAGGTTGCCCCACCGGTCGTAGGCGATGGCATCGGAGAGGCAGGGGGTATTGGGGTTCTGGTAGTCGTAATGCTTCTCCCAGGTGTATTTGTCGTCCACTTCAAGCACAACCTTTTCGGTGGTATCGGCGCGTTCTCCTAGTTCATTGAGGGCATAGACGATGCGTTTGGTGCAGCGTCCGTTGGCATCGAACGTAAAATCCTGCTCGAACGATTCGCCCATGTCCAGGTTCCACTCTCCGTTGTTGTTGCCGAAGACCTTCACAGAGGTGATGTACCCCTGGTCGTTGTAGGTGTAGAATTTGCGGTACGTGTCACCCTTGATGCTGTCGAGCATTATGCGCTCTTCCACGAGGGGATGTACCTTAAGGGAATGCAAATGTGTACGCCGGATGTTGTCAGCCTGCGCAATGCCGGCAAAGCATACCGGCAGAAAGGCAAAAAGGTAATGATGTTTCATAATATCGAGTTTAGATGTTCAACATCACAAATTTAGGCATTATCCTTGACTTTTAAAACTTTTTCAGATTCTTTTTGGTCGGGGTGTAAATGGGTGTCCTTTGTCATGGTCTTTATTTGTTAGCAACGAATCGGGGATATAAGATGATGGTTCATACAATCTTATATCCCCGATTCTTCATGAGCGGGACCGGTTGGCCCGTGTGTGGATTTTATCCATGCAGAATCTCTTCCAGAAACTCGGCGGCATCTGCCACGCAATCGTTACAGTCGCGCAAGCATTTGCCTGTGCCTACACCTTTAAGCGCCTTGCATTGCGTGGCGCCGTTGCGCTCTTGAAACTTCTGCATCATCACTTTCATCTGTCTGCGAGCCTCCATGCGGTCTTTTTTCACCATACCGATTACAACTCCGGCACCAATCAAAGCACCACAAGTGCCCTCCATGTTGCCCATACCCGTTCCGAAAGCGGCGGTCACCTCTTGCGCCATCTCCTCTGAAACACCCATATAGTCGGCATAGGTCGTGGCCACGGACTGTGCGCAATTGTACTTTCCGCCGGCCTTTTTCTGAGCGGCAATACTCTTCCTCGATTCCATATTTAAGTCAATTATTAGATTGTTTTATTGCATGATACAATATCTCAGGCACAGGAATACTGCAGCCGTTCATGTTTTCCAGCATTTCCTTTCCCTTTGCTGTCAGGGCAACCTGCATATTTCGCTTGTCCTCTTTGCCGATTCTTCGGTGTACATATCCTCGTTTCTCTACCGAGGCAATTACTTTCGAGGTGTTGGAACAAGAGAGTTCCATCATTTCCGCTATCTCACCGGACGTCATGCCCTCAGTGTCATTGAGGTGACAAAGCAGTACGGCCTCATTAAGATTGAGGCCATACTGCGTGTTGATTTCCTGTTCCATCGCGACAATGGCGCGATAGATTTGTCTGATTTGTCTGATTTCTGTTTTTGTCATGGGTTAGATGTTCTTGTCGATCTTCTGCTTGAGTGAAGATTTCGGCATTGCACCTACAATCATGTCGACAACCTTTCCGTCGCGGAAGAAATACATGGTAGGGATGCTACTGATATTCATTTTCATGGCCAGCTCTCTTTGCTCGTCCACATTACACTTGCCGATGATGATCTTTCCATCATATTCGGCAGCCAGTTCTGCCAAAATAGGGGAAACCATCCGACAAGGAGCGCACCATTCTGCCCAAAAATCAATGACCACAGGCATATTGCCGTTTACCAACTCATTGAAATTCTCTTTTGTTACTTTTACTTCCATAGTGCTCTGTTTTTAATCAGTTCAACTTATTTTCCATTGGAAACTATCACAAATATAGAACAATGTTTTTGGATAAGCAAAATTTCATTCGTAAAATATATTTCTTTTTTGTAAGAGAAGAAAAAAGGAGGCTGTACCGCGTAATGTGAGGGTTTATCGAATAGTGTTTATAGGGCCTTTGAAAGCATGTGAATGTTTTGCTGAAAAGATGTTGATGTTTTTGAAAAACATGAACACGTTTTTCAAAAACATCAACATCTTTTTTTCGGATTCCGTCAGACCCCCGGTGTGGTTGTCGGCAAAAAAAACGCCCCAAAAGTTCTTGTCCGACTTTTGGGGCGCACATATTATAATTATAAACAGGAGATTAGTTGCTCAGTTGGTCCAATGCCTGCTTGAGATCGTTGATCAGGTCGTCCACATCCTCAATGCCTACGGAGAAACGGATGAGGTCGGGTGCGATGCCTGCAGCCTTCAATTGCTCGTCACTCAATTGACGATGCGTGTGGCTGGCGGGGTGCAGCACGCAACTGCGCACATCGGCCACATGAGTGGCAATATGGATAAGTCTCAGCGAATCCATGAATTTGATGGCGGTATTGCGGTCGCCCTTCAAACCGATACACATCACGCCACAAGACCCGTTGGGCAGATACTTCTGTGCCAGTGCATGGTCGGGGGCACCGGGCAGGTCGGGATAGCGCACCCATGCGACGCGGTCGTCAGCTTCCAGGAACTCTGCGATGCGCTTGGCATTGTAGCAATGACGTTCCATGCGCAGGTGAAGGGTCTGCAGACCGATGTTAAGCAAGAAACTGTTTTGAGGTCCGGGGATGGAACCCAAATCACGCATAAGCTGGGCCACAAGCTTCGTGGTATATGCCATCTTGCCAAAGGATTTTGTGTAGGTGAGCCCATGGTAAGACTCATCGGGGGTGCACAGGCAGGGGAACTTGTCGGCATGCTCTTCCCAAGGGAAGTTGCCGCTGTCTACCACGGCGCCTCCCACCTGGGACGCCACTCCGTCCATATATTTGGTAGTGCTGTGGGTCACGATGTCGGCTCCCCATTCGAAAGGCTTGCAATTGATGGGGGTGGCGAAAGTGTTGTCGATGATGAGGGGTACCCCGTGATTATGGGCAATTGTCGCCCAACGTTCAATATCAAACACCCGGCAGCCGGGATTGGAAATCGTCTCGCCAAACACAAGTTTCGTCTCGGGGCGGAAAGCTGCCCCGATTTCCTCGTCGGTGGCATCGGGCGAAATAAACGTGCAATCGATACCCAGTTTCTTCAAGGTAACGGCAAACAGGTTGAACGTCCCGCCATAGATCTCGTTACTTACCAGAATATGCCCGCCGGCCTCACAAATGTTGAACACAGCATAAAAGTTGGCAGCCTGGCCACTGGATGTGAGCACGGCACCCACGCCACCTTCCAGGTCGGCAATCTTGGCGGCCACGGCATCGTTGGTGGGATTCTGCAGACGGGTATAGAAATATCCGGACTTTTTTAAGTCGAAAAGCATGGCCATGTCCTCGCTGCTGTCATATTTAAAGGTGGTGCTTTGAACAATTGGGGGCTCCACGGGTTCTCCGTTCTTGGGTTGCCATCCTCCGCGAATACAGAGTGTGGCTGCTTTCAAATCTTTTGCCATAATAAAAAACTTCTAAAGTTGGTTATCGTCGGCAAAGGTACTTAATTATTTTTTATTCCAATCATTTCTATAGTATGGATTTTGTAAAACGATTTAACACAATAACTATAAGGAAGAATAAATAATTGTCATACGGCTTGCATTATGTAAGCAAAACGACGATTATATTTGTATTTTGGCATTTTGTTTGGCCTTTTTCCCCCAATAAAGCATCATTTATTTTTGTTACGTCAAAGACTTTTCCTACTTTTGGACTTCAATACTCAATAAAACAAAGAGCTATGAAGAAGTACAACTTTAACGCAGGTCCTTCGAAGTTACCCGCCGAGGTGATGGAGGCTGTTAGCAAAGCGTGTATTGATTTTGAAGGCACGGGAATCGGCCTGATGGAGATGAGCCATCGCGCCAAGAATTTCCAGCCTGTGATTGACGAGGCAACAGCTCTGTTCAAGGAACTGTTGAACATCCCGAAAGGATATAGTGTGCTGTTTCTCGGAGGCGGCGCAAGCATGCAGTTTTGTATGGTTCCTTTCAATTTTCTTGAGAAGAAGGCCGCATACTTGAACACCGGCGTGTGGGCAAAAAAGGCGATGAACGAGGCCAAGCTTTTCGGTGAAACCGTAGAAGTGGCTTCAAGCGCTGATAAGTCATTCAATTATATTCCTAAGAATTTTACCATCCCCGGGGATGCCGACTATTTTCATATCACGAGTAATAACACGATATATGGTACGGAAATCCGTGAGGATATCGACAGCCCTGTGCCACTGGTTGCCGACATGAGTTCCGACATTTTCTCCCGTCCCGTTGACGTCAGCAAGTATGTGCTCATTTATGGCGGTGCGCAAAAGAATCTGTCTATGGCAGGCGTAACCTTTGTGATTGTGAAAGATGACGCCTTGGGTAAGGTCAGTCGCCGGATACCCGGCATGCTCGACTATCGTTCCCACGTGCAGGCCGGCAGCATGTACAACACTCCTCCCACGGTGCCCATTTATTGTGCCCTGCAAACCTTGAAGTGGATTAAGAAGGAAGGTGGAGTGGTGGAGATGCAACGCAGAGCGCAGGAGAAAGCAAATCTGCTGTACGGTGAGATTGAGCGTAACAAGTGTTTCGTGCCCACAATCACGGATGCTTCAGACCGTTCCTTGATGAACGTCTGTTTTGTCATGGCTCCCGAGTACAAGAATCAGGAAGCCGATTTCCTGAATTTTGCAACAGAGAAAGGTATGGTAGGCATCAAAGGCCATCGAAGTGTGGGAGGTTTCCGCGCAAGCATCTACAATGCCGTGACGGTGGACGATGTGAAGGCTTTGGTAAGCACCATGCAGGAATTTGAGAAAACGCACTGAACCATGACAAAAGTACTGATTGCTACGGAAAAGCCTTTCAGCAAAAGTGCTGTGGAGGCTATCAGGAAAGTGACAGAGACGGCGGGCTATGAGTTGGCTTTGCTGGAGAAATACACCGAGAAGAAACAACTGTTGGATGCCGTGGCTGATGCCGATGCGCTGATTGTACGTTCGGACAAGGTGGACGCCGATGTGGTGGATGCTGCCAAACGACTGAAAATCGTGGTGCGTGCCGGTGCCGGTTTCGACAATCTCGACCTGAAGGCATGCACGGCTCATCAGGTGGTGGCCATGAACACGCCCGGGCAGAACGCCAACAGCGTGGCCGAATTGGTGTTCGGGCTTTTGGTGTTTGGTGTACGCAATTTCTATAATGGTACCAGCGGTAGCGAGTTGAAAGGCAAGAAACTTGGTATTTTGGCCTTTGGCAACGTAGGCAGAAACGTGGCACGGATAGCCAAGGGCTTCGGCATGGATATTTATGCCTATGATGCTTTCTGCCCTGCGGAGGCCATTGAACAGGCAGGAGTACATGCCGTAAGTTCCCAAGAAGAAATGTTCGACATCTGTGACATCGTGAGCCTGCATATTCCGGCAACGGCCGAAACACGTCAAAGCATCAACCACGATTTGGTGGGTCGCATGAAGAAGGGTGGCATCCTCATCAACACGGCTCGCAAGGAAGTTGTTGACGAAGCCGGACTCATCCGTCTCATGGAAGAGAGAACCGACCTGATGTATATCACCGATATTAAGCCGGATGCTGATGCCGAGTTTGCAGAGAAGTTTGCCGGACGATACTTCGCCACACCCAAGAAGATGGGTGCACAGACAGCCGAGGCCAACTCTAATGCGGGTATTGCCGCGGCCAACCAGATTGTCGGTTTCCTGGAGCAGGGCATTACGAAGTTTCAGTTGAACAAATAATTTGCTGTCTATGGCTAAAATCAAACCTTTCAAGGCTTTGCGTCCGCCAAAGGACATCGTCTCTTTGGTGGCAAGCCGCCCCTATGACGTGTTAGATGGTGAGGAGGCAAGGGCAGAAGCCGGCAACAACCCGATGAGTCTGTATCACATCATCAAACCGGAAATCGATTTCCCACGGGGTGTCAGTGAATATGATGCCCGAGTCTACCAGAAGGCAGCAGAGAATTTCCGGAAATTTCAGGACGAAGGGTGGTTGGTGCAGGACGAACAGGAGATGTACTATATCTATGCCCAAACGATGAGGGGCAGGACGCAGTACGGTCTGGTGGTGGCAGCCTCGGTGGAGGACTACGTAAGCGGACACATCAAGAAGCATGAACTGACGCGAAAGGATAAAGAAGAGGACCGCATGAAGCATGTGCGTGTCACGCAAGCCAATATGGAGCCTGTGTTCTTTGCTTATCCTGATTGTGCAGAGATTGACACTCTTGTCAGCCGTTATGCTCGCCGGGAGCCTGAGTATGATTTCGTGGCTAAACCTGACGGCTTTCGTCATCAGTTGTGGTTGATAAGTGACAAGTGTGACATTGATTTTCTCACAAAACAGTTTGCTTCCATACCTTATTTATATATAGCAGACGGTCATCATCGCAGCGCTGCCGCAGCATTGGTGGGAGCGGAAATGGCCGCCAATGCCAAGAACCTCACCGGAGAAGAGGAATTCAACTATTTCATGGCTGTTTGTTTCCCTGCCGGCCAGCTGACGGTCTTGGACTATAATCGCGTAGTCACCGACCTCAACGGCCTCACGAATCAAGATTTCTTGGCAAGAATAGGGGAGTGCTTCGACCTGGAAATGATGCCGGATGCCGAGGCAGCTCACCCTGAAACCCGTCACCAATTTGCCTTATACCTTGATGGTGCGTGGTATCGCCTGACGTTGCATGAAGGACTGATAGATGAAAGTGATGTCATCAAAAGCCTGGATGTGAGTATCAGCAGTCGGTTGATTCTTGATGATATTCTTGGAATCAAAGACTTAAGAACCGACAAGCGTGTTGACTTCGTGGGAGGTCTGCGCGGGTATGAGGAGTTGGAACGTCGCGTGGATAGTGGGGAGATGCGTATGGCTCTGGCTCTTTTCCCCGTGAGCATGAAGGAAATTATTGATGTTGCGGACCGAGGGGAGATTATGCCTCCCAAGGCAACATGGTTTGAACCCAAGTTGCGTAGCGGTCTGATGGTTCATAAATTAAACTAATTGAAGGGAAGTGCAGAAGGACACCTATCTAACCATAACGAATCCGGCCGAAGGGGAATACACTGAGAAGCGAAGCAAATTTCTTAGCTTCGCCTTTCATGTGGAAACAGCAGAGGAGGTGAAAGCCTTCGTGGACGAGTATAAGAAGAAATTTTATGATGCCCGTCATGTTTGTTATGCCTACATGCTTGGTAGCAAGCGTGATGTGTTTCGTGCTGTGGATGATGGAGAACCTTCCGGAACAGCCGGTAAACCCATACTCGGACAGATAAACAGCCATGAACTTACGGACATCCTCATTATTGTGGTGCGTTATTTTGGTGGAATCAAGCTGGGTACGAGTGGCTTGATTGAGGCTTACCGTGCTGCTGCGGCTGAGGTGATATCAAATGCAGATATTGAGGAGCGGACCATAAATACAGTGGTTCGCGTAACTTATGATTACGCTTTGATGAACCAGGTGATGCGAGTGGTGAAGGAGGAAGAACCCAAAATCCGTTTACAAGACTTCCAAATGATGTGTGTGTTGGAACTGGAAATCAGAAACTCGAAATTGGAGACTATGCTTGCCAAGTTACGTTTAATCCGAGAAGCCAAGACGGAAGTCCTGTAATTTCCTACTTACTTTCGCTCCCAGGATTAAACATAACGTCAATTAAAACCCGAAAATTTAAAAACGTGTTGATGTTTTTCGTGGATTTTTCGGACAAATATAAATAATTGAAATACAGGTTCTTTTCATGTTTGTGGTTTTCTCGCTTTCGAAAAGGTTTTTTCGAATGGGCTTTTCTTTAATTGTCCGCCGATGCGTTCCCGTTTATTCAATAAATTTCTTTACCTTTGTAAATGCAAAATTTGCATTTTCCAAAGAATCTCATTACATGGCAAGAAGTTTGACCAACCGGCAATACGCGGCTTCAAAGTACAACGAATACAGAGTTACACAACCCATGCAGCTCATGGATTTCCTGCGCAAACAGCTCTGTGGCATCAGTGAAAACAGGCTGAAGGACATACTGAAAGGCAGGGGTATTGCCGTAGACCGCAAGACGGTGACCCAATATAACCATGAACTGCAACCGGGCAACGTGGTTCGCGTGAGCAAACATCGCCGTAAGACAGAACTGGAAAACAAATGGATACAGATTGTTTACGAGGATAAGGACATCATCGTCGTAAACAAACAGGCGGGCATCCTGAGCATGGCGGCCACGGCCAAGCAGTTTTGCGTGAAAAACATTCTGGACGAATATTTTGAAAAGCGACACTTCAAGTGTCACGCACACGTGGTTCATCGGCTGGACCGCGAGACCAGCGGACTGATGGTATACGCCAAAAGCATCGAGGCCGCACAGATTCTTCAGTCAGACTGGAAAGGGTATTGCTTCGACCGCCGCTATGTGGCCGTGCTGCATGGGCGGATGGAAAAAGAAGGAGGAACGGTAGAAAGCTGGCTGAAAGACAACAAAGCGTTTATCACCTTCAGCACGTCAGAAGACAACGGAGGGAAGTATGCCGTCACACACTACCATACGTTGCAGTCCACTGACCGCTATTCGCTGGTGGAGATGCGATTGGAAACCGGGCGGAAGAATCAGATTCGCGTGCACATGGCCGACTTGGGACATCCCATTGTGGGGGACCTGAAATACGGGGGGAGTCCCTCTCCGGCCAAACGGATGTGCCTGCATGCCTATCGTCTCTACCTCTATCATCCCGTCACGCATGAGCGTATGGAGTTTGAGACACCCCACCCCACTCCCTTTGTTCGACTGGTGGAGGGCAAGGATTCACGCCACGAGTGACTGAACAATAAAATAGGTAAGCATCGCAGCAATCCAGCCTGCCAGCACTTTGCCCGAGATGTGGCGTATGTACCATCGGAGTGAAGCATCCTCCGCTTTCATCAATGTATAGCCGGTGACGTTGCCAATGGGCAACAGGCAACCGCCCAAGCAACCGGAAATGATAACCAAATGCCAATATTGTCCGTTCTGCAAGAACAGGGACTGATAGGGCGTGACTGCCGCCCCATCCGGCACCACATCATAGATGCTGATGGCGGAAAACACCAGGCAGATGTTGTCGAGCAGGGCACTTATCAGACCGATGAAGCCGCTGAACAGATAGACATCGTGGATATACGTGTCTATCCATTGCGCACAGGCCTCAAGCACGCCGATCTCCTTCAGCACGCTGACGGCCAAAGCCACACCCATGAAATACATAATCATCTGAACCACCTCGTAGTGCAGGCGCCGGTTGGTGCCGGGAATCATCATGGGAGATTCCGATTGCAGGCTTTGTCGGTTGAAAATCTCGGTCAGCATCCACAGCACGGCCAACACGCATAACGAACCCAGAAAAGGAGGAAGCAGCGTGATACGATGGAACGAAGGCACAAACCACAGGCCGACAAAACCGACGAACATCATCACGGCACGCTGCCACACAGGCATCGAGGAATCATCGCTGTGATAGCTGTAGCGGTTCGTCTTTAAATCCAGATGGTCGGGCAGGCTTCTGCGAATGAGGAAGGTGGGCACGATGACACCCGCAAGGGCCGGTGCCAGCATGGCCAGGGAGAAACTGGTGGGGGTGACGGCCTCTCTGGTCCACACCATCAGCGAAGTGACATCGCCTATCACGGTGATGCAGCCTCCACAGCAGGCGGCTATCGCAATGGCTGCTCCCACGAACCGACGCTGGGCATTGTTTTGCAACACGCTGTTCATTACGCCAAGCATAAGCACAGCCGTGGTAAGATTGTCGAAATTGGCGGAAATCAAGAATGTGATGCCTACGAAGCCCCACAACATGCGGTTGGTGCTGCGCGAGCGAACCATATCTTTTATGAAATTGAAACAGCCGTTGTTGCTCAGGACGTCCACGATGTTCATGGTGGTAAGCAGATAAAGCACAATACCGCTGATGTATTCCACATGTTCACCAAACACCCGGGTGGCAAACACCTGTTTATGGCTGTCGTCCATTGTCAAAAACAATATCCATGCCACCACACCGGTGAAAATGGCAATCGTGGTTTTGTTGATTTTTGTGAAATACTCACCGGCTATGAGCACATAGGCTATGATAGCAAAAGACACGATGACTATGGTCATATTCTTACCCTTATATAATATCCTTTTACAAAATAAGTATTATTCTGCCACTTGACCAAGAAAAATCAGGGAAAATAATTTGCCAGATGGTGCTTTTTATTTATTTTTGTAAAAAATGAAGGCTCTTCGCAACAGGCGCGAAGGGTCTTTTTTACAAGAGAGAGAGACATCAAAGAGAGACCTATGTCACTGAACAAAGTTATGCTGATAGGCCGACTGGCCGAAGAGCCTAAGGTATATTATCAAAATAAAGGTGTGCCCACGGTGAACCTGACGTTGGTGACCACCACACCCGGTCGTACGTTGCCCAACGGAACGGTCATCCCCGACAGCAACGAGTGGCACAGCATCTGGCTTTGGGACAATCTGGCTCGTATTGCCGAAGTGGAGCTTCATCGGGGCGACCAACTGTACATTGAAGGCAGCCTTCATACGCGTTCTTTCTCCGACCGAAGTGGTATGCAACACAAAAGAGCCGAGATTTGGGCTACGGAGATGGATGTGCTTTGGGCAAAATCGCGCATCCAAAAAGCGCAGCAGGCACGTGAAGAGGCATCCAAGCAACAAAGTGACGAGAACAAGGAGACAGACAACAAGATACCTTTCTAATCATATAATAACATCGGATAAGTGGAAAGTCTTACAGATATTTTTACGCAAATCACATTCAGCCCCATGAACACGGGCTGCATCATCGCTCTTTGGGTGAGTGCCTTTTTATTGTTTTGCTCAGGTTTCGTGTCTGCATCGGAGATAGCCTTCTTCTCACTCAGTCCCAAGGACAAGAATGAGGTGGAGGAAGAGAAAAACAGTTGTGACAGCAAGGTGGTGAAACTTAAAGAGGATAGTGAACGATTGTTGGCCACTATATTGATTTGCAACAATATGGTTAATGTTGCAATTATCATATTGATTGATTATGGCATTCGGCAATGTGTGAGTTTCGGCTCTTCACGCTGGTTGGAATTTCTGGTTGTGACCGTGCTGGTGAGTTTCCTGCTTCTGCTCTTTGGCGAGATTATTCCCAAGATATACTCGGCCCAAAATGCCCTGCGTTTTTGCCGGATGGCAGCAACACCCTTTACCATTTTGAACAAAGTGTTCTATCCCATTTCCTCATTGCTGATCATGAGCAAGGGCATCACGAGCAAGATTGTTGCCCACGAAGTGGAATCGCTCACGGCCGAAGAACTGGAGCAGGCACTGGAATTGACGGACAAGGAGGAGATTGCCAACGAAAGTTCGATGCTTGAGGGCATTATCCGCTTCAGTGGCGAGACAGTCCGTGATGTGATGACACCTCGCGTGGATATGGTGGACATCGATATAAAAATGCGATTCAATGATGTGCTCCGGTGTGTGGTGGAGAATAATTATTCGCGCATCCCCGTCTATTCCGAGACAGAGGACAATATCAAGGGAGTACTTTATATCAAGGATTTGCTGCCCCACCTCAACAAACCGGGCAATTTCCGCTGGCAGAGCTTGATTCGTCCTCCCTACTTCGTGCCGGAAACGAAGATGATAGACGACCTGTTGCGTGAATTTCAGACGAACAAGGTGCACATTGCCATCGTGGTGGATGAGTTCGGCGGAACCAGTGGCATCGTAACCATGGAGGATATTCTGGAGGAGATTGTGGGCGAGATAAATGATGAATATGACGAGAACGAGAAAAACTTTATCCGCCTGAACCGCAACACATATCTCTTTGAGGCTAAAATTCTTTTGGTTGATTTCCTGCGTACGCTCGACCTTGACGACGACTTCTTTTCTGAAGTGGAGGGTGAAGCTGACACGTTGGCCGGCTTGTTGCTGGAGATTAAGGGAGAGTTTCCCCGGCTGGGAGAGCGAATCACCTTTCGTCAGCTTACTTTTGAGGTGATGGAAATGGACGAACGCCGGATTATCCGAATTAAGGTGATTCTGGATAAGTCGCTGATGGAAAAAGCATAAATCAATACGTATCTTAACCGGAGGTGACAGGATGTGGGTGAAAACACAAAATATAGCCATACAGATTTTGTGTTTTCTGAGGATTCCATTATCTTTGTAGTTGAATAAAAACAACTATAATGCTCGAGTTTCTATGCTTAGGGAGTGGAAGTAGTGGAAATTGTTATCTTTTAAAAACAGGAAATAGCGGCATTCTGATAGACGCCGGTATTGGCATACGCCAGCTAAAAAAATCGTTAAAGGAATACGGTTTTTCGCTCGACCACATAGATGCCGTGCTCATTACGCACGATCATGCTGACCATATTAAAGCCGTGGGCCATTTGGCCAACGACTTTAACAAACCCGTTTATGCCACCGAATTGGTGCATTTGGGTATCAACCGCAATTATTGTACTACCAGCAAACTCACGGCCAAGCACCAGCGTATCGTGTGCAAGGGGACGGAAACACAGATTGGCGACTTTACCATCAAGCCTTACGAGGTGAGCCATGACAGCACCGATTGTGTGGGCTACCGCATCGAGACCATGGGTACCACATTCTGCATCATCACAGATTGTGGCGTGGTGACCCATCAGGTGGCAGAAGCCATCTCGGCAGCCAATTATCTGGTGATAGAGGCCAACTATGAGGAAAGTATGTTGCAGAGCGGCCCCTACCCTGCTTATCTGAAAGGACGCATCCAGAGCGAGAAGGGGCACTTGAGCAACCATCAATGTGCAGAGGCTTTAGCCAATCACGCTACTCCTGAACTGAAACACGTGTGGTTGTGTCACCTGAGCGAAGAGAACAACCATCCCGAACTAGCCAGGAAAACCGTGGACCAGGTTCTGCGAAGCAACGGGATTGTGGCAGGAAAAGACTTTGAGTTAGAGGTCCTCAAACGAAAAACACCCAGCGGGGTCTACATATTGTAAGTCCACGCGACTGGTTTTTTACTTAGCGGGTAGTGATGTGAAAACAGGGTTGCTTTATTTCATGTTTGACAAAACAGCGTCCTTGATTTCGCAAGTCACGAAGTACTTCGCATAAGACATACTTCAGCGAATCGTTGCGTACTGCTCGGCGTTGCTCTCCGGGAGGACAGACTGTTTCGTATGAATAATAGCTGATGTCGAAGGTTGTGCCGAAAAGATGGCAGCTTTGTTCTGTGGCGTTGGGGTTTCTCCGTTGAAGTCTCGTTACATCCTCTTCCGTCCTGAGTACGCTGGACACGACAATCTTGTGCAAAGGAATGCCTTTCACGGCCAGTGAGTCCAAAAAGTTGCGGCCGATGGTCTGCAATAATTGTGAGGCACGAGGCACCAGATAGGGTATGCTCGCGTTCATCTTCTTGTCAATGGAATAGTAAGGACAGGAACCGATATACACTAACTCGTCCTTACGTGCTTCTGCCGCTTCGCGATTGGGCACAGGAGCCACTCCCCATCGCTTGGCCGCCACGATTTGGGTTTCTTGCAAATCGGGAAATTCTTTGTGATAACTCACGACACCACGAATTCGATGATAACGTGGTGTCTCCGTCTCTTTAAACGAGTCCCATACATTCATCAACGATGCCGAAGGCTCCGGCTTGGCGTTCTCTTGATAGGATAGTTTTTCCCTTTCTTCCAACGCGATGACATTTGTTTCCACTTCGCCGGGAACGGATGGTTGGGCCATGAGTTCCGCTACACGGGGATTGCATTGGCGAACAATGCCAAGCACTAACAACAAGCTGGTATTGAAGCCTAAATATATCTTTTTCTTGATTCTTCTCATGATTGGATTCTACTGCAGCAACAAAATTACTAAAAATACGTCAAACAGATGCTTAAGGATAGGAAAAGTTTGCGTAAATTTGCACAAGAATGATAGAGAAACACATTATCCTTGACGATGTGGATCCCGTAGTATTCTACGGGGTTAAGAATGCCAATATCCAAATGGCAAAGGCACTTTATCCCAAATTGCGCATCGTGGCGCGTGGACAGGTGATAAAGGTGATGGGCGATGATGAAACGGTGGCAGACTTTGAATTGCAGGTGGAGAAACTACGCAGGCATTGTCTGAAGTTCAACTCTCTGAACGAAGAGGAGGTGTTGCACTTGCTGCAGGGCGAACGGATAGCCCGCATACAAACCGATGAAGTATTGGTCTACAACACCCAGGGAAGACCCATACAGGCACGCAGCCGGAATCAGAAGCGACTGGTGGAGCTGTTCAACGACAACGATATGGTTTTTGCCATCGGCCCTGCGGGAAGTGGCAAAACCTATCTGAGCATTGCCTTGGCCGTGGCAGCCTTGAAGAACAAACAGGCACGTAAAATTATTCTTTCGCGTCCTGCTGTGGAAGCCGGCGAAAAATTGGGGTTCTTGCCCGGTGACATGAAAGATAAGATAGACCCTTACCTGCAACCTCTTTACGATGCGTTGGAAGACATGATACCGGCCATGAAGCTTCAGGAGATGATGGAACAAAAGATTATTCAGATAGCCCCGTTGGCGTTCATGCGCGGACGGACCTTGAACGACGCTGTGGTCATTTTGGACGAAGCTCAGAATACGACCACCCAGCAAATAAAAATGTTCCTGACGCGTATGGGGGTCAACACCAAGATGATTATTACCGGCGACATCAGTCAGATCGATTTGCCTAACCATACCCGATCGGGCTTGGTGGACGCACTGGAAGTATTGAAAGATGTAAAGGGTATCGGATTCGCCCGGATGAGCAAAGAAGATATCGTTCGCCACAAACTGGTGACCCGCATAGTAGACGCATATAATCAAAAAGATAAAGAAACGACCATAACACTAAAAGATAATTTAAACCTATGAAAGCTTTAACCAGAACCGACCTGCAGTTGCCCGGCCAGAAGAGTGTGTATCATGGTAAAGTCCGTGATGTGTATAACATCAACGACGACCTTATGGTGATGGTGGCCACCGACCGCATTTCCGCTTTCGATGTTATCCTGCCTAAGGGTATTCCTTTCAAGGGACAAGTGTTGAACCAGATTGCCGCTAAATTCCTGGACGCAACGGCAGACATCGTTCCCAATTGGAAGTTGGCTACCCCCGACCCCATGGTGACCGTGGGACTGAAGGCTGAGGGCTTTCGTGTTGAAATGATTATTCGCGGCTATCTTACCGGATCGGCGTGGCGCGAATACAAGAACGGATGCCGTGAGCTTTGTGGCGTGAAGTTGCCCGAGGGCATGAAGGAGAATCAGAAATTCCCCGAACCGATTATCACTCCCACAACAAAAGCCGAAGAGGGACATGATGAAAACATCTCGAAGGAAGAAATCATCAGTCAGGGTATCGTGTCTAAAGAAGACTATGAACAGATGGAAACATATACCCGGTTGCTGTTCCAACGTGGAACCGAGATTGCCGCACAAAAAGGTCTTATCCTGGTGGATACGAAATACGAATTCGGCAAGCGGGACGGCAAGGTGATTCTGATTGACGAGATTCACACTCCCGACAGTTCCCGCTATTTCTATGCCGAGGGCTACGAAGAGAAGTTCCTGAAGGGAGAACCACAGCGTCAACTTTCTAAGGAATTTGTGCGTCAGTGGCTCATCGAGCACAACTTTATGAACCAGCCCGGACAAGTGATGCCCGAAATCACCGACGAATATGCCGAGAGCGTGGCTCAACGCTATATTGAGCTTTACGAACATATCGTAGGCGAAAAGTTCGTTCCGGAGCAGGTATGCGACAATATTGAGGAACGCATTCAAAAGAACGTTTCCGAGTGGCTTACAAGCAAGAACAAGTAAAGCCTTATAACGAGGCGGAACCGAAAAAGAATCAGGTGGAAGCGATGTTTGACAACATCGCTCCCACTTATGATGCAAACAACCGCATCATGTCCTTGGGAATTGATCGCCGTTGGCGCAACAGGGGGATTCATCTGTTGGCTCAACATCATCCGGACATCTTATTAGATGTGGCCACAGGCACCGGGGATTTTGCCGTTTTGGCAGCCCGACAAACAGGAGCCAGGCATATCATTGGTGCAGACATCTCTGAGGGTATGATGCAAGTCGGACGCAGAAAGATTGAAAAACTGGGGTTGCAGCATATCATCAGTTTCCAAAAGGAGGATTGCACAAAGCTTTCTTTCCCGGAAGGGATGTTTGACGCAGTAACAGCTACCTTCGGCATCCGTAATTTCCAAGATTTGGACCAAGGACTTCGTGAGATGTGCCGTGTGTTGAAACCCGGAGGCCACCTTCTGATTTTGGAACTCTCGCAGCCTTCCCGCTTCCCTATGAAGCAGCTTTTTAAAATATATTCCCATGTGATGATGCCCGTGGCAGGCTGTCTGATTGCTCGTGACACAAAGGCTTATACCTATCTGAGCAAAAGCATTGAGGCGTTCCCGCAGGGAGAACAAATGCAGCAGATATTGCAAAAGGCAGGTTTCAGTCAAATCTATTGGGAAAGATTGACTTTAGGAGTCTGCACACTATATTTAGCAACAAAATAACATCCATGTCAGAAAAAGAAAAGGACGTTTACGGATTGATTGGCTACCCTTTGGGGCATAGCTTCAGCCGCAGATTCTTCACCGAGAAGTTTCTGCATGAGGGTATTTGTGCCGAGTACCGCAACTTTGAGATTCCCGAAGCCTCTCAGTTGCTTGACATCGTTCGCGAAACTCCTAATCTTAAAGGATTGAACTGTACCATTCCCCACAAACAAGCCATTATCCCATTCCTTGATGATTTAAGTGATGAGGCTCGTAAGATAGGTGCGGTGAATGTGGTGAAGGTGATGCCTGACGGCAGGCTTAAGGGCTATAACGCAGACATCACCGGTTTCATGGAAAGCATCCGTCCTTTGCTCAAGCCTTGCCATCGGAAGGCTTTGGTCCTTGGTACGGGGGGAGCCTCCAAGGCTGTGTGCGCCGGACTTACAACGTTGGGACTCAAATGGACGTATGTGAGCCGGACACCCAAAGAAGGGCAACTCGCCTATGCTGACCTTACTGCTGATGTGATGACCCAACATACGGTAATTGTCAATTGCTCTCCTGTGGGAATGTATCCGCATGTAGACGAAGCTCCTGCCCTGCCCTATGATTTGCTCACTGCAGACCATTTGCTTTACGATTTGATTTATAATCCCGAGACGACACAATTCATGCGACTGGGACTGTTACAAGGTGCCACAGTAAAAAACGGCTTGGAGATGCTTCACCTGCAGGCATTGGCCAGTTGGAATTTTTGGCAGGAATGAATTAGCAAAACAATATGCAAAAGCCATACAAATTTATCCCTCGTTTAAAGCAAACCGTATGGGGCGGTGGCAAAATCGCTTCCTATAAGGGGATTGAAAATGCGCCCGATTTCGTGGGTGAAAGTTGGGAAATTGCATCAATGCCTTCCTGCGATAGTGTCGTTTGCCAAGGTGGAGATCTTGACGGTAGCGATGTAGGGCTTACCCTAAGCAGGCTTATCGAAAAGCATAAAGATGCTTTAATGGGACAGGAGGCCTATAAACAATTTGGAAATAGATTTCCTTTGCTTATCAAGTTCTTGGACTCAAATCAGGCTTCAAGTATCCAAGTTCATCCCAATGATTTTCTGGCCCATAAGCGACATAACTGCTGGGGGAAGGATGAAATGTGGTATGTAATTGATGCCGAAGAAAAGGCAGAGATTCTGAGCGGCTTATCCCAGTCACTCACACCGGACCGGTTTATGGAAATCATTCGTCAGGCTCCTCGTCCGGATAGTACCCATCCGTTCATGGATTATGTTAAGTCCCACCCAAGTCACCCGGAGGATGTGTTTTTCCTGCCCTCCGGGTGTATTCACGCGTTGGGTGCGGGAAATTTGGTTGCAGAGATTCAAAAAACCAGTGATGTTACTTATCGTGTGTTCGACTTTTGCCGCAAAGATAAGGATGGCCGCCAAAGAGAGTTGCATATTGAGCAAGCTCAGGATGCCATAGACTATAATATCACAAACACCGAAAGCATTTCTTATGACCATAAGGCCTCTGTAGCCAAACTGGTTGACAGCAACGCTTTTCAAAGTTATCGTCTCAATGTAGATGGCCCAATGACTACAGACCTGCATTGCGACTCTTTTGTTGTCGCAATATGCCTGCAAGGCAAAGGGATGCTTAACGAGACCCCCATACGTCAAGGTGAGACTTTCTTGCTGTCTGCATCAGATAACGTCCTGAGACTTGATGGAAAGGTTGTCTTATTGGTGGCTCATATATAAAAATCCTTTTGACATTATCAAATGATATGAAAGAGTTTAAAGATTTAGTTGCTCTGCGCAGAAGCATGCGTAAATTTACACCTGATACACTCCCTGCCGATGATGTGGCACTCATCCTGCGGGCCGCATTGATGTCACCTTCGAGCAAGGGAAAACGTTGTCCCGAATATGTTTTGGTGGATGACAAACACGTGTTGGAAGAATTGTCGCACTGTAAAACCGTTGGTTCCGACTTTCTTGCCAACGCTTCTTTGGCGGTTGTCGTGTGTGCCCAGCCGGAAAAGAGTGATGTGTGGATAGAAGACTGCTCTGTTGCTTGTATGCAGATGATGTTGCAAGCGGAAGACCTGAACATCGGAAGCTGTTGGATTCAAGTGCGTGAACGAAAAGATGCAGAAGGGCGTTCTTCCGAAGAACTCGTGCGTCAGGCATTGCACATTCCTGCAGACCGCCGCATCCTCAGTATTATCGCTCTGGGTTATAAGGGTATGGAGCGTAAGCCGCAGGATGAGGGGCGCCTGCATTGGGAAAACGTACATACCGACCAATGGTAATCTCTTTTGTGGGAGCCGGTAATCTGGCAACTCATCTGGCGCAAGCATTAAAGGCGCAAGGGCATCAAATCGCCGGTGTATGGAGCCGTACAGAACCGTCAGCTCGGGTGCTTGCCCGGTCGCTTCAATGTCTTTGGACCACAGATATAACGTGTTTGGAGACGGACGTCGACATGGTGTTCTTCTGTGTAAAGGACAGTTGTCTGGAGGAATTGGCCGGAAAGGTGGACACCTCCGCCCTATGCGTTCATACGGCAGGAAGCATGCCTCTGGAGGTTCTGCCACAGGAACATCGTGGAGTGCTTTATCCCATGCAAACATTCAGCAAACAACGTCAGATTGACTTCAAACAAATTCCCATCTTTCTGGAGGCTGAAGGTGAGCAGGAAAAGCGTGTATTGAGGCAGTTGGCCGACAGTCTGAGCTCAAACGTGAGTTTTCTCACCTCACAACAACGCCGCACACTGCATCTGGCTGCGGTATTTGCCTGCAATTTCACCAACAGATGCTTTGATATTGCCGCCGAGCTGCTGGAAGCGCAAGGGCTTTCCTTTCAAAACATGTTGCCACTCATTGACGAGACAGTAAATAAGGTCCACTCCCTTTCTCCCCTACAGGCCCAGACCGGACCGGCCATCCGATGGGACGAGAATGTCATGCAAAAACATTTGGACCAATTGGAAGGCATCAACCAAGAAATATACGAGCTCATGAGCCTGAGTATTCATAAACGTGCAACCGAATGATAAACTACGATTTAACCAAGATACGAGCCATCATCTTCGATATTGATGGTGTGCTTAGCGCCGGCACCATAGGCATGGATGCCTCAGGGATGCCTCAGCGCACCCTAAGTATAAAGGACGGCTATGCCATACAACTGGCGGTCAAACGAGGCTTACATCTGGCCATTATTTCCGGAGGCAAGTCCGAAGCAGTGCGCAAACGTTATGAGGGATTGGGCGTGCAGGATGTCTGTATGGGTGTATCGGTGAAGATAGAAGTCTATGAGGCCCTGAAACAGAAGTATGCGTTGAAGGACGAAGAGATTCTTTACATGGGTGATGATATTCCCGACTACGAGGTGATGCAGCAATGTGGTTGCCCGTGCTGCCCTTGTGATGCCGCTCCGGAAATCAAACAGGCAAGTCTCTACATAAGTCATATTGCCGGTGGCATGGGATGTGGAAGAGACGTTGTGGAGCAGGTGCTCCGTGCACAAGACAAATGGATGAACGACAAAACAGCATTCGGATGGTAAGTAAATATAAGATTATTCTGGCCAGCGGAAGTCCGCGCCGAAAAGAACTTCTTGATGGCCTGGGACTGAACTATGAGGTGCGCCTGCTGCCTGACATAGATGAAAGTTACGATGAGGCTCTCTCCGGTGAAGACATTCCCATCGCCATATCACGCAAGAAGAGTGATGCCTATCGCGGAACGATAACCCGGGACGAACTGGTTATCACGGCTGACACCATCGTCTATTTGGACGGCGAGGTGCTGGGCAAGCCGCATAGCGAGGAGGATGCCCGAATGATGTTGCGTAAACTCAGTGGAAGAACACACGAGGTGATTACAGGCGTAACATTGCTGACCACAGAATTTCAGCGTTCGTTCGCTTGCACCACCCGTGTCACCTTTGCCCGGCTTACAGAGGAAGAGATTATGCATTACGTCTCGCATTATCATCCCATGGACAAGGCCGGTTCCTATGGTGTACAGGAATGGATCGGCTATATCGGAGTGACAAATATCGATGGCAGTTACTATAATGTCATGGGGCTTCCCGTTCAGAGACTCTACACAGAACTAAAGAAAATAATATAATGAAAAACAACATGATGAATCGTCTTATGAAATTGATTGCTTCAACATTTTTCATGACAATGGCAATCGTCTGTCTCACGTCATGCAACGAGGAAGAGAAAGGAAGTTATCCCCCCGCTTACTACGGTTTCTCCTACTCTCCGGTGCCTGTACATCCCGGTGACAGTGTTACAATCACAGCCGTACAGGCCCGAAAGGGGCACTACCTAAATGCCTGCGACTATACGCTGAACGTTCCCTTGACTCTGGAACAAGCGGACGGAAGCTTAAAGGACACCACCATCGTCTCAAAATACCACACCAATTATGATGGAACAGACAATGGCAATCCTACATTTAAGATTCTTATTCCTGCCAACGCTATCGACGAGAAACCATACGTTACATTCTCGGCACGTTGGAACAATTCGGCCGATGGTATTGGTGGAGAATATTCTGCATCCGGCGGAACGGAGTACTTGGGTTCGATTGTCTCCACAAGTTACCTTTTGTACAGTAGTGCAACAGGGCATTTCAACCTACCCATCAAACAATAAAACGCATCTTCCACTCGTTACCTTACTGATATGAGGCTTAACTTGTGCACACTTGTTTTTATGGTATTCGCGCTTCTTTTGGGAAGTGCGACATCTGTTTGTGCACAGGAGGACAGCACAGAACCGCAAGCCGATACGGCACGCGTACACTTAAAAGGAAGAGTTACGGACAAGGACCAGGAAGCCATCCCCTTTGTCATCATTCGGGTGGAGGGACAGAATGCTGCCACCACGGCCGATATCAACGGGCGTTACCAATTGAGTTTTCACACGGCCGACACCATCGTCATCTCTTATAAGATGCTGGGGTTCCAATCCCGCCAACGCACGTTATACCGCCCTTCCGGAAGTCTGACACTGAACATCGTTATGCAAGACCTTGGCAAACAGATGGAGGAGGTGGTTATCAAGGAAACGCGTCGGCAATTGGGACAAAAGGAATCGCTCAACACGAACGATTTGAAGCGTTTGCCCAGCACCACGGGTAACGCCGTGGAGGAACTGGTGGCCACCCAGGCCGGTGTCAGTTCCCATAACGAACTGAGCAGTCAATATAACGTCCGGGGAGGATCGTTTGACGAGAACTTCGTGTATATCAACGGAGTGGAAATCTATCGTCCCATGCTTGTCTCCAGCGGCCAACAGGAGGGGCTGTCGGTTATCAACTCGGATATGGTGGACAAAGTGGAGTTCTCTGCAGGAGGATTCGAATCCAAGTATGGTGACAAGATGTCGAGTGTGCTGGATATCACTTACCGGAAACCCATGGGACTGGAGGGTTCCGTGCAGGCATCCCTGCTCGGAGCCAATGCCTATGTGGGTTATGGAAAAAAGAAATTCTCCTTCAGCAACGGCCTGCGCTACAAGACGAATCGGTATCTGCTGGGAAGCCTGGAAACCAAAGGCGAATACAGTCCGTCATTTCTTGACTATCAAGCATACCTCTCTTGGAGCCCGTCCAAGCGGTGGACCTTTGACGCCATCGGATATATCTCAAACAATCAGTATAATTTCAGCCCTACCGACCGCAAAACGAAATTCGGAACCCTGGAGGATGTGAAAGAGTTTCGCGTTTATTTCGACGGACAGGAAAAAGACCTCTTCCGAACACTATTTGGCACGGCCAAACTTACCTACAACATCAGCCAACGTTCGCACCTGAGTCTGGCTTATAGCGGTTTCAGCACACGCGAGCGAGAGACCTATGACATTCAGGGGCAATATTGGTTGAACGAAACCAACAATGATGAACAGCTGGGTGTCGGCACATACATGGAGCATGCACGCAACATTCTCAGCAGCAGGTCCCACACCATGAAAATGGACTATGAACTGAAAAAAAACAGACACACATTGTTGGCCGGTGTCAGTTGGAAGAAAGAGCAGGTGCAGGAAAATTCCCGTGAATGGGAAAGGCGCGACAGCAGCGGCTACAACATCCCCCATGACCAGAATCAGCTTCAACTTATCTATAATTTGAAGAGCAATAGTGATTTGTCCACCAACCAATTGCAGATGTATGTCCAGGACACCTGGCGCAGAGAGTCGGATGCCGGCATCATCAGCCTGAACTATGGTGCCCGACTCAGCTATTGGGATTGGAACAAGGAATGGCTTTTCAGTCCCCGCGTCAGCATGGGGTATGTGCCTTCGGGCAACGACAACCTAACGTTCCGGCTGGCCACCGGTCTCTATTATCAGCGTCCTTACTACAAGGAGTTGAAGGACACCGTCAGCACTGCCGGAAGCACGATGGTCGAATTGAACAAAGGAATCAAGTCGCAACGTTCGTTCCAAGTGCTGGCAGCCGTTGAATATCATTTCAAATTGGGAAACCGCCCCTTCCGCTTCACCACAGAGGCATATTATAAAGCGCAAAGCCGAATCAATCCCTATAATGTCGACAACGTGAAGATTGTGTATTATGGTGAGAACATAGCCAAAGGCTTTGTGGCGGGTGTCGATTTCAAACTCTACGGCGAGTTTATTCCCGGTACCGATTCGTGGATCAGTTTTGGGCTGATGGGGGCAAAAATGAAGTTGAACGGGAAGTCTATACCCCAACCCACAGACCAAAGATACAATATCAACTTCTTCTTCAGCGACTATTTTCCCGGCACCACGCGCTGGAAGATGAACCTTAAGGCTTCTTTTGCCGACGGACTTCCCTTCGGGCCTCCCCATACGGGGCTGGAGAAAATGCAGTTCCGCGCCCCCGCCTACAAACGAGTGGATGTGGGCATGAACTATCGTGCTCTGAACAACGAAGACCGACACATGAAGCGCAACATCGTACGAAACATCTGGCTGGGACTGGATTGTTTCAACATCTTCGGTTTCAACAATGTCAGTGGCTATTATTGGGTGACGGATGTCATAGGACAACAATATGCCGTCCCGAATTATCTTACAGGACGTCAAGTTAATGGACGTATCTTGATAGAGTTCTAAATTAACCTATAACACAAACTTTTTAAAACATTTATTACTATGAAGATTTCAAAAATTGAGCATCTCGGCATTGCCGTACAGAGTATTGAAGCTGTTCTCCCCTACTTCCGCGACGTGCTGGGCTTGGAGGTTTACAAGGAAGAGGTGGTGGAAGACCAGAAAGTGAAGACGGCTTTCCTGCAGGTAGGTGAGGTGAAGTTGGAGCTGTTGGAACCCACTTGTCCCGAAAGCACCGTTCAGAAGTTCCTGGACAACGGCGGTCGTGGCATCCATCACGTTGCCTTCAAGGTTGAAGACGGCGTAAGCGAGGCCTTGGCCATGTGTGATGAGAAAGGCATCCGCCTGATCGATAAAGCCCCCCGTAAGGGTGCTGATGGTCTGCACATCGCATTTCTCCATCCCAAAAGCACCTGCGGCATCCTGACAGAACTGTGTGAGGAGTAATAAAAAACGGAGCTGTGTCGTAATCAGGTTCTGTTTAGCTTAGCACCACCGTTTGTGGAGTTTCCAAAAGCATGTGAATGTTTCGGGAAAAACATGTTCATCTTTTTCAAAAACGTGTTCATGTTTTCAAAAAACATCTTGATGTTTTGAGGACGGGCTATAGGTAATCTGCATACGATGCACCCACAAATTAAAAAACGTCGCGACGAATACTTTTATCGTCGCGACGTTTTTTATATACTTAATCGTGTAAAATCAACGATTGTCGGGAAGGCGGTTGTTTTCGGGGAACACCACGCGTGGCCGGAACACCTTGGCTTCCTCAAAATCCATCCATGCGTATGAGATGATGATGCAGACATCCCCCACCTGCACCTTACGGGCAGCGGCACCATTCAGGCAGATGCACCCACTTCCGCGCTCACCTTTTATGATATACGTCTCGAAGCGTTCGCCATTGTTGTTATTCACGATTTGCACCTTTTCGCCGGCAATCATCCCTGCGGCGTCCATCAAATCCTCGTCAATGGTGATGCTACCCATATAATTCAAGTTGGCTTCGGTCACCGTGACACAATGAAGCTTCGACTTTAATACCTCTATCATCATAACCTGACGGATTTTTTTTATTTATAACGGATGTGGTCTATCAGACGAATGGGCTGCTTGCCGCAAAACACGGTGATACATCCCACGATATCATCGCTCTCTGCCCAGTCACTGACGTCTGCCAGCGTGCGCCCGTCCACAATATTATAGTACTGGACCTTCAATCCGTCCACTCCATTGATTTCATTCACCACAAAATCATGAACCTCCTTCACCGATTTCTCTCCCATCATGGCCACACTGGTTTTCATGGTCCGGTAAATATTAGGCGCAATGGACTTTTCATCATCGGCCAACAATGTGTTGCGGCTGCTCATGGCCAGGCCGTTCTCCTCGCGGATAACAGGGCATGGAACAATCTGAAGGTTAAAGCCCAAGTCATCCACCATACGTCGGATAACGGCAATTTGCTGGAAATCCTTCTCACCGAAGTACGCGCGGTCAGGCTCCACCATTTGAAACAACTTGCTGACAATCTGGCAGACACCGTTAAAATGCCCCGGTCGGAAAGCACCTTCCATCACCGAATCCGTGGGGGGGTAGCTGAACCGGCGCGAATCGGGCTCGGGATACATTTCCTTTACCGAGGGGGCGAACACGGCCTGCGCCCCACACGCCTCCAGCAAGTGGCAATCAGCCTCCAGCGTACGAGGATATCTCTCCAAATCTGTGGGGTCGTTAAACTGGGTGGGATTCAAGAAAACACTCACAATGGTGGTGTCATTTTCGGTCACGCTACGCTTGACCAACGAAGCGTGTCCCTGGTGCAAGGCACCCATTGTGGGTACCAAGCCAACCGACTTTCCCTGTGCTCTTTCATGAGCCAGAAAGGTTGCTAATTCCTTTTTTGTCTGAATCAGTTGCATTTTTATGATTCTTTTTAAAAATCGTTGCAAAATAACATATAATTACAGACATACGCAACATTCTTACTTAAATAATTGCCCTGCCGCTCTTTTCCTTTTTATGAAAAGACCTTCGGATGGCACGCAATTCGTTTTTTTTCATTACCTTTGCAAGCGGAACTACTTAATTCTGTTTTGTTAGAAGATGAAACCAAAGAAAATACTGTTCGTCACTCAGGAGATTAATCCCTATGTGCCCGTGTCTGCCATTACCCCCCTTGGACGTGAGTTGCCCTTGGCCAGCATCGAAGCAGGACATGAAACCCGGGCTTTCATGCCCAAATGGGGCAATATCAATGAGCGGCGCAATCAGTTGCACGAGGTTATCCGCCTGTCGGGAATCAATATCGTGGTGGATGATGTGGATCATCCCTTGATAATAAAGGTTGCCAGCGTATCCGGCACCCGAATGCAGGTTTATTTCATTGATAACGAAGACTTCTTTGCCAAACGATTGCAGGAAGCCGACGCCGATGGCAACGAATACACGGATAACTTTGAGCGTTGCGTGTTCTTCGCCCGTGGTGTATTGGAGACCGTGAAGAAACTTCGATGGGCACCCGATATAATCAACTGCCAGGGATGGACGGCTGCTGCCATGCCCTTCCTGCTGAAGACAGAATTTGCCGACGAGCCTTGTTTCCGCAACACACAAACCATCTACACCATCACCGACAACAAACTTACGCTATCGGCAGAGCGTTTGGGGTCCATCTTAGGTGAAGAGGAAGAGACATGCCGATTGGCAGAAGAGTTCGGACAAGCACTCACGCCACAACAATTGGACAAAATGGCTGTCAGATATGCCGATGCCGTTTGCGCTACGAATGCGGAAACCCAAGCGGAGTTGCTTGACTATGCCGGAACATTAGACAAGCCCTCTCTCTTGGTCGACCCGACAGACACGGACCAACAGTTACAGTTCTTTGACCGGATTTGGGTTGCATCCAATCCGGAACTTGACTAACTCTTACCCACTTGGCATAATATGCAACTCAAGTATGCAATCATTCTTTGGGTGTCCGGCACTGTCATGCTGGCATCTTGCAATGATAACACCTCGTCCATGGGTATTTTCCCGGAAAGCGATGAGATCACCAATTCCACAGACACCTATCAGCTCACCACACGATCCGTTGCATTAGACAGTGTAAAGGCCAACAGCACCACTTGCTTCTTGGGAAGTATCACCGACCCCGAGACAAGTGCCGACATCACGGCTGATTTCGTGGCACAGTTCTACACTTTTGAGGATTATGCCTTCCCGTCAAAAGGTCAAATGATGGGTATGCTCGACGGAAAAGATCAAAAAGGTGTGGTTCAGTGCGACAGCATCGATGTAAAGCTTTATTACAGTTCCTATTACGGAGACGCCACCAACCCCATGAAGCTGGAGGCATATTTGCTTAACCCCGCCAACATCCTTAGCGAGGATAGCACATATTACACGAATCAGGATTTCACCGAATATATTCCGGCAGGTTCATCACCTGTGGCATCGCGCGTGTTTACTCCCACTGATTACAATGACGATGAGGCTTTACAAGGCTCAACCGCTTATGCGCCAAACGTCCACATGCGTCTCAGCCGACAGGTGGGACAGTCTATGCTGGAAAAATACTACGAGAACCCCGACTACTATCACAATTCCTACACGTTTATCCGCAACGTGATGCCCGGGCTTTATTTCCGCACATCGGGGGGAAGAGGAACGATGCTGAAATTGTATGTCAGCACCATGAACCTCTATTTCCATTACTATGACGAGAAAGAGGATTCCGTCTTCACAGGTATGGCTCGTTTTTCGGCAACCCCGGAGGTAATCCAAAGCACCCGGTTCAAGAACGGGAATATGGAGTTGCTTCTCAACGATAATACGTGTACCTACCTGAAAACTCCTGCAGGCATCGCCACCGAGATGACGCTTCCCGTAAATGAAGTGTTTGCGAATGAGCATGCCTCGGACAGTATCAGTATGGCATCTGTCACTCTCACGCGCTACAACAAGCCCCAGGACGACTATCAATTGGGCACACCAAGCGAGTTGCTGATGGTTCGGAAACAGGACTATAAACGTTTCTTTCGCGAGGGACGTGTGAGCGATAATCGTACCAGCTATACCACGACCTTTTCCTCTTCCTACAACACCTATACCTTTACAAATATCTCCCGTCTCATTTCATATTGCCGGAACGAGAAGGCATCAAAGTCCAAAGAACAAGGCATTAGCGAGGAGGAATGGGAAAGGAAGAATCCGGACTGGAACAAGGTGCTGCTGATACCGGTAACCACATCTACCTCTACCGTCAGCAATAATGGCGTCAGTTCCAGCGTTCAGGTGAGTGTCAATCACGACATGAGCCTCACCAGCATACGTTTGGTGGGTGGAGATACGAAAATCGACATGCAGGTGATTTATAGTAAATTCCATTAAAACAAGGTTGACATAAAAAAGCCGTGCGGCAGACGTTCTTAACAAGAGTGTCTGCCGCACGGCTTTTTTATCGGACAAGAATGGTTTACGCCATTATTGCCTTTTTGATGCAATCAACGATATAGCGGACATCATCATCCGTCACCATGGGGCCGGCAGGAAGACAGATACCCACCTTGAAGATTTCTTCGCTGACACCATTGATGTAGGCCGGGGCATCCTTGTACACCGGCTGCTTGTGCATGGGTTTCCATACGGGGCGGCACTCCACCCTCTTCTGCAGCATATACACGCGCAGGGCCTCCACATTCTCGTTGGGCTGGCAGTCTGTTGTGGGAGACTCCACGGCATGTATCACACCGGCCGCACCACCCACAGCGGTCTTTATCACCTCCTTATAGGCATTCTCCTGCCCGATGACGTGCAGCGCGGGATCCAGCGTGGCGGTGCAGAGCCAGAAGTTCGAATCATAACGGGAATCCCCAGGCTGTTTGTGTATCGTCACTCCCTTCACGTCCTTCAGCAGCTCCTCATACAACGCCTGCACATGTTTGTGATGGTCGATATGTGCCTGTGCCACGGTCATCTGTCCGCGGCCTATGCCGGCACAGATGTTGGACATACGATAGTTGTAGCCGATCCCCGAATGCTGGTAGTAGGGATAGGCGTCACGGGCCTGCGTGGCCAGCCACATGATGTGGTTCTTGCTTTCCCCATCCTCACAGACCAGTGCGCCACCGCCTGAGGTTGTGATCATCTTGTTTCCGTTGAAGCTCAACACACCGAACCTGCCGAATGTTCCCAACACCCGTCCGTCGAATCGGGAGCCAAAGCCCTCGGCGGCATCCTCGATGACCGGAATGCCATAGCGGTCGGCAATTTCCATGATGCGGTCAATCCTGTAGGGCATACCATACAGGGCAACCGGCACGATGGCCTTGGGATAGCGGCCCGTCTTCATCTTGCGGTCGAGGATAGCCTTCTCCAACAAATCGGGGTCCATGTTCCAGGTCTCACGCTCCGAGTCGATGAACACCGGAGTAGCGCCAAGATAGGTAATGGGGTGCGATGAGGCACAGAACGTGAACGACTGCACACACACCTCGTCACCTTGCCCCACGCCACAGGCCTTCAGAGCCAGATGCACAGCCGCCGTACCCGCAGACAAGGCCACCACCTTGTGCTCAGATCCGTTGTGGTTTACAAACCTCTCCAAATCCTGTTCAAACGCATTCACGTTCGGGCCCAAAGGCACCACCCAGTTCGTATCAAAAGCCTCCTTCACATACTTTTGTTCCACTCCGTCCTCACTCATGTGTGCAAGACAGAGATAAATCGTTTTCCTATCTTCCATTGCAAAATATTTTATATGTTCTCTAAACCTCTTCCCCAGCAAACCTGACTTTGAATCCAAGGACTGTGGCGAAAATCATCTCGATGTCCTTCAGGAAGGAATAGTGGCGGTAGTACCAGCAATTCAGCCTCACCTTATCCGGATAAATAACCTTATCGTTATACTCCGTGGCTATCTCCTGCATCGGCCGGCTGTCGCCCTCCGCCTGTTTCTTGGCTACATAGTCACTGATCATCTCATCCTCCAGCCGATACTTCAGCGTTGCAGGACCGGTAATCCCCGGACGCAGTTTCAGCACATCCCTGTCGTCACCCGTCAACTTGTCGGCATATCCGGGCACATCCGGACGGGGACCCACAAACGACATGTTTCCGATGAGCACATCCCACAGCCCGGGCAATTCATCCAGTTTATAGTGGCGGAGTGTCGCTCCAAAAGGAGTGATGCGCGAATCACCCGCCACCGAAACCGTTGATCCGTTATGTTTTACGGTCATGGTTCTGAACTTATGGCAGTTGAAGAGCTTTCCGTCCTTACCCACTCGTTTCTGCACAAAGAAAGCCGGCCCACCCGGCATCTTGACCTTAACCATAATGGCAACAATCAACAGTACCGGCCACAAAACCAGCAGACCGATGAGCGATACCAACCGGTCAAATATCCATTTCAATGTCATCGTTTTTAATTTACCATTAACGCGCTATTTCCCATAATCGAATAAATAGCAACTTTAATAATCCTACAAACGACCCCCAACCATAGGAAATATGTAAAGTCATAAAACTTGCAAACAGATAATAAAAATTCAAATTTTTACTCAATGCTAATTTTACACTAACAAATCCAAGAGCACATAGGTACGTCAACAAAGATAAAGCGCAAATAAAAAATGCAGGATGCCAGAATATACCGCATATCAAAGGTACAATCAAAGACAGAACAAATGTCAAAGGCACAAAATGACGTACAGAAAGAGAACGAATTTCTCTTGTATAATATACAGTTAAAATGTTCCATTTGCCATTGCCAAAATTGTTTTTTGCCAATGCCTTAAAGGTCTCCCTCGCAAGATAGGTACAGAAAGTATCAGGGATAATTATTATCTTGCCACCACCTCGTATAATACGTTTATTCAGTTCAATATCTTGATTCCTTACTAATCGAACATCATAATAACCATACTTTTCAAACACTTCCCGTTTCCAGCATCCAAATGGCACTGTTTCCACTTGACGAACGCCATCAATACCGGTTCTAAAGGTTGAATTACCTACTCCAAATTTGCTACATAACACCTCTCTAATAGCAAGTGTTTTGGAGGTTTTGTTCAATACATCTGTTCTACATACAGAACCAATATTATCTGCATTATACTTCCTAAGTCCATGTGCAAGTGCTGAAAAATAATTCTTCTCGTAAGTTGCATGTGCATCAAGGCGCATAATCACATCACCTTTTGCCTCCTTTATACCAATATTCATAGCCCATGGCGCAATACGGTTTGGGTTGTCAATCAGATGAATAAACGGATACTTTGCGATATAAGAAGAAACAATTTCACGGGTTTTATCCGTACTCATTCCATCCACAAGGATTATCTCCAAGTCATCCTTTGGGTAATCCTGTTCAAGCATACTCTCAATACATTTCGCGATGTATTTTTCTTCGTTATAAATAGGGCAAATTACTGATAACATGTTAATTATGTTTACCAATTCGAAGCATGTGATGGTATCGAACCACAAGCAATCGCTTCACCTGCGCACGTGCTTTTCTTATTAAATATGTTCTTCAAAACCTCGGAAATGAACATTCAGTTCATGCAGATGCTCAAGCAGAGTGCCCAGAGGAGTTCCCTTGGTCATCATGGCAAAAGCGTTCACATCCTTGGGGAAACACTTGCCGCCATATCCGAACTTGCCGTCAGGACCGGGAACATAAGTATGCGTATCATTGATATAGCCGGAGAGAAGCATTCCCGTATGCACTTTGCGCCAGTCACCGCCCATTTGCTCGCAATACTCACGGCAGGCATTGAAGTAGGTCACTTTATATGCGCCAAATACATTGTGCATATACTTTGTCAACTCTGCCTCCAAAGGACTCATCACGGTAAACTTCTTTCCGACAAAGATTTTGGTCAGCAGTTCGTGAGCACCTGTGAACACCATCGTCTGCTTTTTGAAGTCCTCGATGTGTGTGCGCTCCGTAAGGAACTCCGGCATGTAATGTACCTTATGCCCGGTCTCGCGAGAAAGCATATCGCTTGTGCCGGGAAGAATCGTGGTACGTACGAATACAGGCACGTCCGGAAGGTTCGTTATCAACTCCTTCATCAATGTTAAATCCTGTGTACCGTCATCCTCTGTCGGCACATGAATCTGCAAGAAAGCGATGTCGATTTGAGACATGTCATCGTTGTAACCCTTTGCAGGGTCGCTGATGAAAAGTTTACACTCCGGATTGTTGTGTTCCAACCAATTCTTCAAGGCTCCACCTACGAAGCCACACCCGATAATTCCAACGTTAATCATTTGCATTTACTATTTTTTATGTTTTTAATATGTTATTCCCATTGTCATAAAATTTTACCTGGCACACCCACACATGTTGCTCCATCTGGTACATCTTTAATCACCAATGTTGCGGAACCAACCACAGCTCCCTGGCCTATACATAAATCATGCCGTGCGACGATGTTCGCCCGCATGCCGATATATGCCCCATCCTTTATTTCAATTTTGTTATGTCCTTGGTTTTTCCCGTGACAGGCAAAATAAACCCCGTAAGAAATCGTTACGTTATTTCCTATTTCCATCTGTCCCACACACAAATCGTCAAAATAGCACTTCATGCCAATAAAGCAACCCTTGCCAATTTTGAAACCGCAAAGCCTGTATAAGGCAATCCGGACAGGTGTGAGAACACAATTCGGAGCAATATTCTGACAGATTCCCTTACGGAGAAGATGCCATGCCTCACCTAAGAGGGAACGCCTGTACCAATAAGGTATTTCTTCTTCCGGCACATCGGGATGCAACAGATGAAATATGTTGCAAAGCACCCCCCCCACGAATCATCTTTCTCATAATCAATTATATATAACAAATTTATGTGTTAGCAGATAGAATTATCTGCGGAAGAATCCCACCTTCTTCGCCATTTCAACAAGTTCCATCATATGCTCATAACTCTCTATCCGAGCCTGCCCTCTGGCTGCTTGCAGGCTGCCGTCAGGTCGCCTCCAGATGAAACGGTAACCATCCTCCTCGCCACCATCATCATAATGATACGTCACCTGTTGGAAACAAAGATTCCAACGATTGGGAACAGGTTCTTCCGGTACCTCCCTGTGTATCTTCACGTATGCCATATGTCTATTTTCTTATTAAGTTTGTTTTTCTTCTAAATCTTAAATGAATCCAACAAGGTCCTATCAACATTTGGCATTCCAAGACAGTCCTTGTAGTGTTCCATATATTTGTCCGCTATGTAGCTCCATCGAAATTGAGAGAAATCTACATGTGCGTTAGAGAAATAGGTTTTGTCTGACAGCAATCTGCGCAACGCTGCAGTTATTTCGTTTATAGACAACGGATTCACTCCTATACCCACACTGTCATGCAACAAACCATCTATCCCCTGGTTCTTCGTATACAATACAGGTAAGTTCTGGCTTAAAGCCTCCAGATACACCAAGCCAAAAGTTTCGTGAATACTTGGCATGGCAAAAACACTATGCCTACGGAAAACCTCACAAAGACTGTCTTTCTCGTAGATTTTTCCCAAGTAACGAAAAGCATCCGAATGCGATTCAATCAGTTGGATGACAGCATCGGTCTCATTCTTACCTCCTCCAACAAGGGTCAAAGTCGTGTTCTCAAACCCTGTTTCATTCCTAAGACGCAAGATTGCTTCACCCAAACGAACTACATTCTTGTTGTTGGAGAAGTCTCCCACATAAATCACTTTCTTATCGGTCCGTCTTTCTTGATAAATATGATCCAAGAAATAATCATCAATGCCATTAGGCAGCAGGACAAACTTTTCCTTGATTCGATTCAGGATTGTTCGTATGATAAAATGCTGCTCGAACTTACGCATCAAACCTTCACTAATAAAAAATATGCGTTTGGCATGAATAAGTATTTGAATGCCATCCAGCCAAGTATTGGGCAGCATATTCAAGAAACCATTTATATCCGTATTCCTAACCGCCACCACATAAGGAATCCCATATTGTTTATAGAGTTTATAGGCTAAGCCACCATCAGAGAAAAGTGTAGCCGCATGTACGATATCCACATCCCTCACATCTACCGTTGCGACCATATCCTTATACAAAGCCCAACGTTTGACATGGTACACATATTTATGATATGGTTTGATGATATCCGAATAAACAATATGTGTGCGCCTTCCTTCAAACGAATTACCTCCAATCTGTTTGGAATCTCTCACCGGACAATATACCACCTGTTCTACCCCTTTGGAATCCAACTGCTGGAACAGGTCTCTATGTACCCTTGATCCCGCAAAATCATTAGCAATCTGTAGAATTTTCATTTACTTCAGTTTGTTATAATCCACAAAAAGTAATCCCACAACCTTCTATCTTTTGTTTGGTTTCTACTGATGAACTGAACAATTTATACTCAGTTATTCGCTGATCAATAATTTTCTCCAAATCCAATTCCTAGTACTTACATCTTCACATAAACATGTGGCAACACCTATAATTAAACAGGCAAAATTTTCTTCTTCCCGATATTCATATAGAGTTTTAGGACTAATGGAAACAGAGTGAGATTTCATCTTCAGATGTTATCCACTGCAGATATTTTGTCTATCACCCTTCCAGATGCAGTACAAAAAATGCTATTGCTACCTAAATCCATGTTTATCTTTTGTTTACGGTTTTTTCCAACACACGCATAATGTTTATTGCCCTTTGGCGTATTGTGAGTTCTGAGGCTTTTCTCAAAGCCCCTTGCTTGAGCCTGTCTCTTAGTTCTTTATCGTTTTTGAGTTTTTTGATTGCATCAGCAATTTCATCTACAGACTCAGGATTAATCAGAATGGAGTTTGTGTCATCCAATAACCCTTCATTGAAATCCTTTTTGGATGAGATAATTGGCAACCCGCAAGCCATGGCCTCCACAATCGCATTGCAACATCCCTCTTTGAGGAATCGTTTCCAAACACTTACGAAGAAGTCCCGGTGTATTTTTACGAGGAATAATTATTGTATAATTCATATTTACTTCGTATTACGTCTCTTTAAAAGTCTTGAGGGGTTTCCACCAACTACGCTATAGGCAGGAAAATCCTTACAAAGTAAAGTCCCCCCCCCAATTATAGTACCCTTTGATATATGACGTCCTGGGGTCATCAAAACGTTCATACCAATCCAAACATCGTCTTCAATAATGGTTTGCACATTTTCTTTTGATTGATAACCTTGTTTTCTCATTGGGATATCAATTCTATCAAAAGAATGATTCTTTCTAATAATGAAGCAATTTGGTCCCATCATCACATCATCACCAATAATTGTATTGCTTGGAATACAACAGTTTCTGCCAATCCCACTATTATCGCCAATCTCAATATCTCTACCACTACCGAAAGAAGCACCATGTTCAACGTTAACGTTCTTCCCACATTTCTTAAATATATGTTTAACTAACTGATAGCGTATCCATTTACTTTGTTTCCCAAAAGTGTGAAAAGAAGCAGGAAGATGTTTTGCAAAACCATAATATAGTCCAAGACATGTTAGTGTGCTAATTTTAAATTCAATTCCTTTTATCTTCATAATATTTATTGTTCCTGTATAGCAGCAAAGGGATTAATTCCATTTTTTTTGACATAATAATCCACGATGTTTTGTAATTGTATGTCATTCATCTGTTTTCCCACATTCTGTTTGCTCAAAGATTCTCCTTCGTTTTTATCCATAAATAGATATAAACTCCTTGTTATTAATCTTATTTTTAATTTAGATAGCCGACACATGGCATTAAGCCAAATGTCATCAGCTAAAGGCGTAAGTTCCTTTGATAACTCTACATTTAAAACATCCTTATACAATTTTGAAGGTTGGAATAATGTTCCTCCTCCCGACCCAAAAAATAATTCAGTACAATCTATATTATATGTAACGGGCCAATTATTATAAGGTTCAAGACATTTACTTTTGTTCCATTTTATAATTCTTGCATAACAACAAAGCACATCATCAGGATACTGCCTATTTGCCTTTACTAAATTTTCTATCAAATTTGGCGAATAAATAATGTCATCATCTATTGTTACGATTAGCTTCGTTGGGAATTCATTGAACGCATATACATATTTCTTATGAGAACGGATATCGCCATTTACAAATCTCATTTCAAATACATCATTTTCCAACTTTAATAAGCTTTCGGGCAAATCTTTTTTGCTTGAAAACTGTTCTTTTGAGAGCCATAAAATTATTTTTTCTGGCATATAGGTCTGTCGCAGAAGACATTCAATAGTCATCCATACGTCATTGATTCGTGTGGGAAATGTTGTCAATGAAACAATAAGATTCTTGCAATGAAACTTGGCTTCTGGCCGTGATGATTTTGCTAAAAATTGAGGTAAGTAATATGAGGCTGTGGTCCTCAACACTTTTCTGAATGGAGATAATATCCATTTAGGTAAATACATTCTATTGTATAGTGAACCATACAGACGAGTATAAAGACTATGCAAATTTATCATGGTATACAAGAATATAGAAAGATGATATAAAAGCATATAAATCAGGGCAAAGCAAAAATTTACTACTTACAATAAAAATGAATGGTAAGACAAGAAATGTAGATAATATTATTCTCTTATATTTTGTTTTTCCTCTTAACGTATATAGAAACATCTTAAATAAGATGCTAACAATATAGAAAAAAATAAATATACCAAATTCTACAAGTATCTCTACAAACAGATTATGAACGGCCAAATAGTGATTTGAGACTACAGACATTCCAGTTTCTATTCCAGCGATACCCGTACCCATAAGTCCGGTGTTTAGCAAACATAAAAATGCTAAATACCAAATTTCTGTTCTGTCGCTCTCAAAGGCAGATGTCGTATCTAGTCTTGCTGTCAAATTAAGTAAAATTTCATCTGAAAATTCGTATAGAAAGAATACAAACACAAAAAGCAATAGAATAAGTGGTATCTTTGACATTGAGTTTTGCTTCAACGCTCCCCACAAACCAATGAATACCATTGTTAACGCAGAAATTGCAGCACCTCTTGATGCATTAAAACATGTGATGGTCACTGCACAAAGTAATACGAAAAAGAAGAAAACTAACTTCTTAAAATCAGTAACAGAATAAATGGCGAACAATATAAACGGAATGGAATAGCACAAAAAGACTTCATAGTCGTTGAAATTAAAGAATGTGGCTGATGCAAAGCGCCTGGCAAAACCTGTATATAAAAGAATATCCTCTTCAAATCGTCCTGTGGACAAATGCTGGCCTGTTTGAATTTCCCACAATGCGATAGAAGACGTTACGAGAACAGCTATTGCCCATCCAATGGAAACTGACAATAATTTATTTTGAGATTTATATGTAAATACGATTATTTCCAGAAAATAAAACATATGAACAATAAAGTATACACATTCTTGCAAACCACGTTCAAAAGAACCTGTCCATAACAAAGAAATTATACTCCAGAAAAGGATAATTACAACAAATTGTTTTGGTCTTCGCGTGATTACTTTGGGCAATGTTGTGTATACTCTCAATAATATCGGTATCAATAATATAGACAACGCTCTGGATAGCTGTAATGCTCCTCCAAATTGTCCCGATGCTAAAGATGCAATAAGTATAACAACATAGATGTCATACTTATTTAGTTTGCGTGCCATATCTATCTTTTTTGTAAGCGTGAAGATTTGTATCGTTAAATATCATTTTTTACAATTTTATTTATAAGAAAACACATGAATCCATTTATTCCAAAAAGTTTGATTTTGTTTGACACAGACTTAAAAATGGAAGACCTCTCCTGATGAAACTCTTTTAGTTTCAATTCACCACCTTGAAATGTGGTTTTATAAACATTGTCCCAATAATCTCTGAAAGTCGCTTCCTTATATATCCACGGTTTATCTTTTTTCCCAACATAATGAATGATACGGATATCATCTTTCATTTGATCCAAAGAGTGATATTTCTCAGAATATACATGATTAATCTCTTCAATATATTGTTGTCTATAAAAAACAGGATTAAAGTTCCATATAAGTGAAAGTGCCTTTGTCTTTTTCCCACACACTGCATTCAGACTTTCTTGATCCATTAATTGTGTCTTTGCCATATGTGTTTTATAGTACCAAAGCTTTGATGTAACATCATCCTCTCTCATCATTTTAAGATTCAGCAACATCACACCCGAATTAAAATAAAAATCGTTATAATCTCTTTTGAAAGAATATTTTATCTTGTTTAATCTACAATAGAAATCGTAGGATGCCGCAAGATATTGACCGTCAATATCTAATTTAAATAAATCATCAATATTGTTTTTGATAATTATATCACCATCAAGGTAAAGAATTTTATCTAAAGTTTTGAAATAATTGGGTAATTCAAATTTGATTAGTGCGGTAGGTGTAACGTGTGTTTTCTGCGAAATTTGTTGCAGTCTATTTTCACATTGAACCCCACTGAATATATCTATGATTATTTCTGCGTTATTTTTACGCAGAAGATGAAATTTTGTGCAATTATCCTTTGAAAGCCCAAATGTGCATACATGTACAACATACTGGCTATCATATTTCATCGTGTTAAGAAGTGACTGAATACATACTATTGTGGGAAGACAATAATTATCATCGCATATCAAAGCAATATGGTGTTTCATTGTGTACATTTATTTTCATAATTCAAAAACTCTTCGTATGACGGAAACAATGGCTGACTTGTAAAGAAAAAACTCCTAACAATTGGTGCATCTTTAACGCCATTAAACTCAATATCTTTTATATATTTAATATAATTCTCTTCAGTTCTTTTCAGAAAAAGATAACCAAACATTCCCATCTCTTTGACTGATGGAATCCTGCCTTTAACCTTTATAATGTGGTCTCTGCGAGAGCAAGCGTCTGCGAGTCTTTTTTTTACCTTTTTCTGATAATACTCTTCAATTGTGCAAATTTGCTTGGCAGGCACTCCTGCCCAAACTGTATTAGGGGGAATATTTCCTTTTACAACAGAACGAGCTCCAATTATAACATTGTCACCGATGTGTGTATCCTTTAATATAAGGGCATTATATCCAATGAAGACATTATTTCCTATCACAACTTCTCCACCACTATCAGGAAGCAAATCTCCGCATGATTCCAACAGCGTATACCAAGAATAATCGTGGGCAAGGATTGAAACCACCGATAAACAACAATTTTCACCAATAGTTATATAGCTTAATCTTCCTGGATCTATGTTACATCGACTGGATGAAATGAACCTTGTACCCTTTCCAACTCTCCCTCCCCCGTTTCTGATATAAGCAATGAGAGCCTCGTTACAATAATTGTGAGGATGCAATAATGCTAAAGGATGCTTTATCACCGTTATGATTCTTTTTAGAAATCCCATATTTAAAAGTAGTTTATTTAGATATTTCGTCTGACATAAACAACTCTATCAATAGTTCGTTTGAGGTGACCTTCCTAAGGTCGTAGTGAAATTTGACTGTTTGTAAATGTTGCTGAGCATAATTTTTAAAACTATGCTCCGGTATGTAACCGTACATTTCTGTTTTATAATGTTTTGGACAAAATTGTTCTTTGGGTATTTCTTTAATGAATCTTGCAGGATTACCCGCGATAAGACAATAACCTTCGGGGAAACTCTTTGTAACAACACTACCAGCTCCAACTACTGTTCTTGGCCCAAGAACCACGCCTGCCATAATACAAGCATTTGAGGCTATCCAGCAATGGTCACCAATAATTGTTTCTTTAGGAACATGTCTATCTTGATTCAATAGATTATGATTTTGGCTAATTATTATGCAATTTTGTGTTACCTCTACATAATCTCCTAAGAATAATTTGCCCCATCCTTGTATATAACATCCACCACGTTGTGTAACTTTACAATTCTTTCCAACAATAACATTCCCATACACAATAGAATTTTTGTCGTATGGGAAATATTTCTTTTTTGGGAAAAAAGGAAACAGTTGAAATCTCAAGAATTTAAAAAAACCTACGTATTCCCAAGTGTGATGAAATGAATTCCAGTTTCTCCATAAAGGTATACTTCGAATGGCCCTTTTAAGTATTTGTTTTATCATGTTTTTTACTGTTTATTCTATATATAAGTGGTTGAATTATATTCATATAATCAATATTTAATATCTTACTGAATATTAATAATAGTATGGAATATGTAATGAATCCAATAATTAGGGATAATAGTTTCAGATGGAACAATTGTGTCATGTTTATAAGTAAATATGCTGGCGTTACAGCCAATAAACAGCACACTAAATTTAATAACATTTTTTTTATTGGAAACAATTGCCACAATTTGATATGAATCTCACAAGAAACGATATTTAGCATCAATAAAATAAGAATCAAATGACATAGGGTGGATACTGCTGTAACTACATATGCGTTATTAAAAAGTATAATTGACAGATATTCCATCCCCCATACAAGAAAGAGTACTATAATATTCGTTTTGAAGTATTCTTCTGTCTTACCCATAGCCAAGATAATTGGGTAAAATTGAACTACAGTAAAGAAATTTACAAGGAGTTTTATGCGAAAAAAATCTGCAGACAGGGCATAATTATCACCATAAACAAATGTCATAATAGGAAGAGCAAAAAACAAACAAAATACAACAAGCGGATAAAGAATCAAAGCCGCTTTAATGGCTGTTCTTTGCCATAAATCCATAATTGAACTTAGTGGCGTATTGTCGAACAACATTCTACTAAAAACAGGAAGTAGCACTGTTCCCCCCGCACTTAATACCATGCTTACAAATGGCAATTCTAGTGATCCGTTTGCGAAATCTGCAAAAACTTCTTGTCCGAAATATCTACTTACATAAAATTGGTCTGCCGCTTTTATTCCAATACCGGAAATTCCTGCCAGCATTAGTGGAAAGGAATAATGAAATATTTGTCGATATGATACATCGCAAGGCGATGCGTCTACGCCTTTAAAAGGAACATTTTTAAAATACAGGGCTGCAACACATGAAATAAAGTTTGCAATAATAAATCCATAAAGGGCAGTCTTTACATCTGACTTGTATATAGCAACAGGCAGAGCTACACATAATAACATAAAGACTCTTGAAATCAAAACATAAATGGCATTGAGGAATGTGCGTCTGTATGTCGCAAGAATACCTTGCAACCCCATCGTGGGAAGGATAAATATAGGTGCAGGCGAAAAAATTTCAATACATACTTTCAAAGATTTATTTTTTAGAATATCTGCCACAATACCTGCTCCAAAATAAAGTACAAAAGCAAAAATAAGTCCTAAGATAAAAAAAACAACATTGATTTTGTCTACCAAAGTCTTTCCTTGTGCAAGGTTCACTCTTGGCAGAAAATATGAGAATGCTAAAGGCAAACCTAAAGTAAACACAGATAGTAATGTTGAATAAACATACATAACCTGCTTATAGGTACCATAGTCGCTCTTTATCAAATAACGGCTTAGTATTGCTGCACTTACTATAGAGAAAAGAAAAGAGCATAAACTTCCTAATCCTATCCATATCGCCTGTATAGTATAAGATGATTTATATTCCTTCATATTTTGAATTTCATATACTTAATGATGGTGGAGTAGATGACGGTATCGAACCGTATCATTTATATGACCACCTGTGCATCTACTTCTTATACGGTTTTTACGTAAATTTAAATACGGAATTAACAGCTTCTTAAATATGCTCCTCAACACCGCGGAAGTGGACGTTCAGTTCGTGAAGATGTTCAAGAAGAGTTCCAAGAGGAGCACCTTTAGTCATCATAGCAAAGGCGTTCACATCTTTTGGGAAGCACTTGCCACCATAACCAAACTTGCCATCAGGTCCGGGAACATATGTATGAGTATCGTTGATATAGCCTGAGAGAAGCATTCCTGTATGTACTGTACGCCAGTCGGCTCCCATCTGCTCACAATATTCACGACAGGCGTTAAAGTACGTCACTTTGTAAGCACCAAACACATTGTGCATATACTTGGTCAACTCAGCCTCAAGCGGAGTCATAACGGCGAACTTTTTACCCACAAAAATTCTGGTGAGTAACTCATGTGCGCCGGTAAATACCATTGTCTGCTTTTTGAAATCTTCAATATGTGTTCGCTCGGTCAGGAACTCAGGCATATAACATACCTGATGACCGGTCTCGCGAGAAAGCATCTCACTTGTTCCGGGAAGAATGGTTGTCCTGACAAATACAGGCACATTAGGAAGATTAGTAATCAGTTCTTTCATAAGACGAAGATCCTGTGTGCCATCATCCTCTGTAGGAACATGAATCTGCAAGAAGGCGATGTCAATTTTACTTAAGTCATCGTGGTAACCTTTTGCCGGGTCACTAATGAACAGTTTACACTCTGGATTGTTGTGTTCCAACCAATCCTTTAAAGCTCCACCTACGAAGCCACATCCAATTATTCCTACGTTAATCATTATATTTCAAACATTTTAAATAATTTATGCTTATTCTGAGGTCGCCGTTATTTCAACGTCTTCATCGTCATCCAATTCGTCAATCCAACCTTCACAGCCACATACACTCTGCCCGATCACAACGGTGAACACTTGTCCACATTCCGGACATTCAACATCATATTCTTCGGTTACAAGACTTTTCTCATGTGTATCTTCTGAATAATTTGCAGAAGGAACACCAAACTCGTCCGTTACTATTTCTTCGCCACAGGGACATGTAAACTTCAAAATAACAGAACTAGTCAATGGAGGAATTTCAAATGTTTTCATACTATAATAATTAGTGATTAGTTCTACAATAATGTTTTTTATACCATTGTGCGAACCGTCTCAGTCCCTCCCTCAGTGGTGTC
>CAMWSK010000017.1 GCA_947176895.1 uncultured Prevotellaceae bacterium
ATTTGCCGGTACTCATTCGGACGCTACGAGCGGTACTCTTTGACCGCTACCATCATCTAATAATGTATATAGATTGTTGTATTCGGATTTCATTGGAGAGAAAACAAATATTATTTGCAATTTATCTGAAAAACGTTCTACTTTTTTCAAGTATTTATCCCAATCATGCATATTACTCACCGCACATGACATACATGATAAAGAGTCCACATATACTATTAGTTTACATTTATCGTAACTAATTTTATCAGTATTGATTTCTAGATGTGTTCTATTTTCTGTCGGTGCTACATATTGCAGAGATGTAGGAACTTGTATTTTCTTTCCTAACATCTGGCTGACATCCTTTTCTATAGATTTTTGTTTGCAGCCTCCCACAATAAATAGAAATACTAAACATACAAACCAAATTGATGTTTTCATGTTTTATTTAAGCTTATATTTTACAATGACGGGATTGTCCAGAGGCTCTATGGTTTCTCTGATATGCTTTAGCTCCGCCTTATATTTATCTGCAAACACCTCTTTGTTCAATACATTGTCATATATGGAAATGAAGGTTTCTGCCGAATATATGTTGTAAACATAGCCATTATCAACATGAAATGCAGATAGCCCCATCTTATAAGCTCCGTTGACTTTAAATCCCTGCGCCCGCTGTACAACAGCATTTGTCTCTAAATCAATAATCGCATATTGTGTTTCTTTGGCAAACCGATACTTCGCAACCAGGTACCTCCCGGTGGAATATATCGCATCAAGTCCAAGGACATAACTTTCATCCAAACGTTTTGCAAGTATCTCGCGCAAATTTAAATGGTGATATTCTTTTGGAAATTCTTTATTCCCAAAATCGAGATAGGCTAATAGCGAAACGCTGTCATTCTTCACCTTATAAACGGAATTATCGGGCATTGCGCAAAACAAATAATAACCGTCCTGCTTGCACACCACATTATCAGAACTGATACCATAATCCATTGTAAATGGTATATGCTTCGCAACTAAATTTCCCTTGACATCAAGACAAAACACACGGAATTTCCCGGCGGAGCAATCACTGCAATTATTAAAAAGATAGATGTACCCGCCATTGACCGATATGAAATTGGCCCAATATTTACTGATGTCTATATTGCCAATAAATTTCCCGTCACAAGAATAAATCTTAACGGCTTGCAGATTTTGATCCAGAATGAAAATACTGTCGTTGCTGATATCAAAATCCGTAATGTCCGTATATTCATTACGGGCATGGCCCACTTTCCTTATTATGTTTGTATTTCTGCCTAATGAATCAAACTGAAAGATTGCTTTCTCGTTCCGAGAGAATAAATACAGATATCCATTTTCCTCGCGCAATTTGTCCACATACTCTACCGGTATTTCGGATTCGCCCAAAACGACTACCGACGCATTGGCTGTATCAACAAAAGTTGACGCATCCTCAAATGGCAGATTGTCAGATGCTTCCAGTCTTATCTTCTTGTCATCAGCTATTCTCACAGACTTTTCACACGACACAGCCAAGAAACCTGTAATCAGTATGTATATTGCTCTTTTCAGCATCTTGATTGAAATAATTTGTTAATATTTTTCGTGATTCTTCCGGAGAATTATACGAGCGAATTTCGGCTTTTACATTTAAAGTTCCTGAGTAACAACATGTTGCACATACCCTTTGGCGGAATTAAATTAGTTAATGGTTAATGTCAAAAGACTTAAACATACCGTTGGTTTTGGCAATTTTGCAGTAAAACTGCTAATTACGAGCCATCGCATGCACAACCATTACACAATATTCGTTAATTTTTTCAAATTATGCAAGCGTTTCTCCCCAAATTTAGTCAATGAATATGCCAATATTTTCATCGGGCAAGGATTCCCCGTTTCTCTGACTTGGAGGATGTTACCCTTAATTTCATATCATACAACATCCCGTATGTCGAACACCGCGGCGAATGAAACAAAACATCACGGTGAATGAGGTAATACATGTTGATGTTTCTCAAAAACGTGTTCATGTTTAATAAAAAACATGTTCATGTATTTCTTGTTCATCAACACAGCAAAAAACAAACGAGAAAAGCCGCACTGCCCGACAAGGGCGGTGCGGCTTTAAAACCTGCTATGTTTTTCTGACTTAGTTCACGCGATAACGAACCTCCTTGGTGCGGAACTTCTTAACGGTCTTGGGGTCCTTGTCGGTATAAACGCCATGCCCCTTGATGATGCACACACGGTTCTTCTCATTATTGGCAAAAGGCTGCTCGGTGTCACCCTTCCACTCTACGGACTTGATGGTCGAGGCATCCACACCACGCTCGATGAGAGCTTTCTTGGTTGCCTTGGCACGCTTCTCGCTAAGAGCCATATTGAACTTGGCATTACCGGTCTCCTTATCAGAGTAGCCCACGATAGTGATTTCACCATTCTTCACACCCTTCAGGAACTCGGCCACGGCATCCAACTGGGCATTGAAGTCACCGCGAACGCTGTCGCTGGCCAAGGTAAAGAAGATTTCCTTATTGATGGCGCGGTCACGGGTAACGATGTCGTATTCGGTGTCATCATACCAAGTGGTGTCGATGCGGGTTGCCCACTGCTCTGCAGGCGCAACCTCCACGGGAACGGGAACAGCTTTAACCTTACGCTTGCCACCCCACTTGTAATTCACACCGATCATACCGGTCAACTGCCAATCCATGCGATTGTTGTCCAAGCCGTTCCACTTGTCGGTGTAGGCATTGCCGTCAACCTCAAGATTCATGCTCCAGTGATCAGAGATATGGAAATCGAAGATGGCACCCACACGTGTGTCAAACACAACGCAGTTGCCCTTGTCCCATGTGGGGGTCATGTTCACGGCTCCCAAGGTCTTTGCCATGTCAGCTCTGTTCCAGGCATTGGTAACACCGATACCACCTACCAGGGCAAAGTCGAACACACGGTTCAAAGAAGGCTTGACCAACTGAGAGATATTGAACAACACATCGGCATTCGTGCTGACGTAGTTGAACTTGAAGATATGGTCGCTGTTGCCGGCAAAATAATAGTATCCCGCACGGGCCTCACCACCCTGCACGCTCAAACGTGCTCCGATGCCGGGGATGAAATAACGGCCCAACTGCACACCACCCATGGGAGATATCAACTTGCACTTGTCAACATTGGAAAATGTCATGTTGGCACCGCCTTGAATACCTACCCAGTTGTAAGAAAAATCCTCGTCCGTCTCCTCTTTCTGAGCAAAGACATTACTCAGAGAACCCACAGCCAACAAGGCTGCCAATGCGTAGATTTTTTTCATTCTGTTAATATTATATTATTCAACATTATATATTTGACGCAAAAGTAAGATTTTTTTACTTAACAGCAATCCTTTTGTCTATATTTTTAACCATACATCCCACAAAAAGTAACCGAAAATCTACGAATGGTCTGCAACATGAGCAAATGCCGTGACCAGGAATGTAACGATACACATGAACATCACTATAGTAAAAAATGCCGTATAGCCCACACTATCGCTTATCCATCCGCTGATCATGCCGGGAATCACGCTACCACCCAACAACTGACCGGCCGTGCATATCGAGAAAATAGCTGTCGAACGCCGGCCACGCGCAAAGTTGAGAAGAAAGATGGTGTAGGCCGCAAAGCCCAAACCGTAGCCCATCTGCTCAAAGAAAACGCTCACACCGACCCACGTAAGTCCCACGGCAGGATGAAGGCTGAGCAAAAGATAGACCACATCAGGCACCGTGAAACACAGCACCAAAGGCCAGATGCAACGGCGCAAGCCGTACCTGGCCACCAAAAAGCCTCCGAGGATTCCGCCCAGAAGCAGACCGATAACACCAAGCGTACCGTTCACAAAACCCAGTTGGACATTGTCCATCCCCAATCCACCCACAGCCGGATCCGCTTTCATAAAGAGAGGTACCATCTTGGTGAGCAGACCCTCGGGCAGACGAAACAGCAAGATGAAGGCAATGGCAGACCACAGATGGGGCTTACGGAAGAGTTCCAGAAGCGTTTGCCAAAGTTCATTCATCTGCTCCTTAAATTTCAAGTTGTTGTGGTTGCTTTGCTCCATATCGGGAAGAGTACGCGTGTGCACCACAGCCAACAGAAACATGAACACCGACAAGACAAGGAAGACGACTCCCCATGCCGAGACTGAACCGAGAGCGGGGATATTCCCCCACCCCTTGCCAAGCACGCCCGCCAACGCAACCAGACCTCCCTGACCGGCAATCATCCCTACGCGATAAAACGTGTTTCGGATACCGACGAAGGCACTTTGCTCTTGCTCATTTAAGGCGATGATATAAAAACCATCAGCCGAAATATCATGAGTGGCACTGCTAAAAGCTATAAGCATGAACAGGGCCAAAGAAATCTGAAGCCAAAAATCCACGTGCAAGGCAAAGGCCACCAACGCCAAAGCTGTACCCGTCACAAACTGCATCGTGAGAATCCACCAACGTTTGGTACGAAGATTATCCACCACCGTGCACCAAACAGGCTTAATCACCCAAGGCATGCTGAGCCAGCCGGTATAGAGAGTGATTTGTGAATCGGAAAGTCCGAAATCCTTGTACATCACCAAGGCGATAAGCATCACCGCTGTATATGGCAAAGCTTCGGCTAAATAGAGAGAGGGAACCCAAGTGGACGGTGTGTGTCTCATAAAAAGGATTTTAAACAAAAAAATGAGTAGGATTAAGAACAAACTCTTATTTGTCCTTAACCGCTACTCCTGAAAAAAATCAAATCAATAACTGCGAGCTATGAGCACACGGGCCACCGCAGGCTTGCCACTCACCATATCCACGCCGGGCGTCTGCTCCACATCGAAGGGCACGCAACGAATGGTGGCCTGGGTATCCTCCTTGATCTTTGCCTCGGTTTCGGCAGTACCATCCCAATGGCAAAGGAAGAAGCCGCCGTTCTGCACACGCTTCTTGAAGTCTTCGTAATCGTCACATTCGTAGATGCGGGCATCACGATAGTCCTTCGCCTTCTTGAAGATGTTGGCCTGGATTTCGTCAAGCAGCTGCTTGATGTGTTCTGCGATGCCCTCCAGAGGCATATTTTCCTTCTCCAAGGTGTCGCGGCGCATCACTTCTACCACACCGTTTTCCAAATCGCGGGCACCAATAACCACACGCACAGGCACACCTTTCAACTCGTAGTCAGCAAATTTAAAGCCGGGGCGTTTGTTGTCCGCATTATCATACTTCACGCTAATACCCAAAGCTTTCAACTTTTTCGACAGCTCATTGGCCTTCTCGTCTATCATAGCCATCTGGCTTTCCTTGGCAATAGGAATAATAACCACCTGGATGGGAGCTAATGCGGGAGGCAATACCAAGCCATTGTCGTCGCTGTGGGTCATGATAAGCGCACCCATCAAGCGGGTGCTGACACCCCAACTGGTCGCCCAAGCATATTCAGGCTTGTTCTCCTTGTTAAGGAATTGCACATCAAAGGCCTTACCGAAATTCTGACCCAGGAAGTGACTGGTGCCACTTTGCAGAGCCTTACCGTCCTGCATCATCGCCTCGATGGTGTAAGTATCCAGCGCTCCTGCAAAGCGTTCGGTCTCGCTCTTCACTCCCTGCACCACAGGCACAGCCATATACTTCTCGGCAAAATTGGCATAAACCTTGAGCATCTGCTGTGCGCGGGCCTCGGCTTCCTCACGGGTCGCGTGGGCCGTGTGGCCCTCCTGCCAAAGAAATTCGCTGGTGCGCAGGAACAGGCGGGTGCGCATCTCCCAACGCATCACGTTGCACCACTGGTTCACCAGCAGAGGCAAGTCGCGGTAAGAATGTATCCAATTGCGGAACGTGTTCCAAATGATGGTCTCGCTGGTGGGACGGATGATAAGCTCTTCCTCCAGACGTGCGGCAGGATCCACCACCACGCCGCTCTTGTCTTCCTTAGACTTCAGGCGATAGTGTGTGACCACGGCACACTCTTTGGCAAACCCCTCCACATGCTCGGCTTCCTTGCTCAAGAAACTTTTGGGAATAAGCAGGGGAAAGTAGGCATTCTGCACTCCTGTCTCTTTAAACATATCATCAAGGATGCGCTGCATCTTCTCCCAAATGGCATAGCCATAAGGCTTAATCACCATGCAACCGCGCACATCGCTCTGCTCGGCCAAATCGGCCTTTACAACCAATTCGTTGTACCATTTGGAGTAGTCCTCGCTTCTTTTAGTCAAAAAGCTCAATTCTTTTGCCATATACCAAAATATAATGTTTTTACTTGCAACGATGAATGAATCAATTTATCAATGCAAAAGTACATAAAAAAACATTAGTGCACGCTATGCCTTTTAAAAAATATCGCTATCTTTGCAATGCAAAAATCAGATAGTCTGACGATATAACAAAAGCTGTATAACATGAAAAAAATGAGATTGACCTGTATTGCCCTTTGTGGTGCAATGCTATTTTCCGGTTGTAATATGACCGACAAGCAGAAAGGAGCCCTCATCGGCACTACGGCAGGAGGAGCAGCCGGCACCGGACTGGGTGCAGCCATCGGTGCGTTGATCGGTGGAAGAAGCGGTGCCAAACTGGGTTCTGCCATCGGTGCTGGCGTAGGCGTTGCCGCAGGTGCCACAGCCGGCACGCTCATCGGTAAGAAGATGGACAAGGCGAAAGCTGCCGCCGCTGCCGTGAACAATGCCACAGCAGAATCATATACCGATGCCAACGGACTGCAAGGCGTAAAGGTGACCTTCGACAACGGCATACTTTTCAACGTAGGCAAATCCACCCTCACGGCCAATGCCATGAAGTCCTTGAGCAACTTTGCCAACAACGTACTGAAAGTTTACACCGATGTCAATATAAACGTTTATGGCTTTGCCAGCAGTGACGGTTCTGACGCTCTGAACCTGAACCTTAGCAAGCAACGTGCCCTGGCCGTGACCAATTATTTGAAGAGCCAAGGCGTTGCCCCCTCTCAGATTGTTGTTACCGACGGTTTTGGCGAGGATGTCAACTACCTCGTATACAACGCCGATGGCAGCGAGAACGTAAAAGCCAGCCGTCGCGTTGAAATTTACATGTACGCCAGCGAGGAAATGATTGAGGCTGCCAACGCCGGCACTCTGCAGTAATCATAGATGTTTCCCCTACACACATATATCACAAAGGATTGGACTACATTCGTTGGTTCAATCCTTTGTTTCTTTTTATCTTCACTTTCAGCAAAAGCGCAACAGACGATTGTCTTCGACACGGAAAACATCCGCTCCGCACAACTGATTGTGGATGACGACCCACTGCTTCCCCCTGTCGTTCAATTGGGAAATCAGAAACAACTGCAACTGCACTTCGACTACATGTCCCACGAGCCCCAGCGTCTGGTCTACCACATCAGCCACTGCAACTATAAATGGGAAAAAGGAGAAGAGGAGAGTGTTTTTGAAAGCGACTATATAAGCGGACTCAACGGTCAAGTGATAGAAGACTATGAGACAAGTTTCAACACCACACAAAACTACACACATTACCGTTTCTGCATCCCGACCGATGAACTGAGAATATTGATTTCGGGAAACTACCGCATCGAAATCTTCCAGGAAAGCGACTACGATGGCGGACAAGCCGATGCCCCTCTGCTGAGAGCCGAGTTCTGTGTGCTGGAACCGTTGATGGGAATAAACGCTCAGGTGACATCCAACACGGACATCGACTTTAACCAATCCCACCAACAGGTTTCCTATTCGGTGAGCTATGGCACCCAGCGCGTGGTCAACCCGTCACAGGAACTTCACACCGTTGTTCTTCAGAACCGACGTTATGACAACGCAGTCATCGATCTTCAGCCCAACCAGCAAACAGCCTCCGGTATTGCCTTCTCCCATCGCAAGGAACTCATCTTTCCGGCCGGGAATGAGTTCCATAAATTTGAGACCACCGACATGAAGCGCCCGACATTAGGCATCGACAACCTTCGTTGGTATGATCCATACTACCATGCTACCTTGTTTACAGACAAACGCCAACACAACTACACCTATGACCAAGACCAAAACGGTTGTTTCGTTCTGCGCAACACGGAATGGGATGATGCGCAAATCACATCGGAATACATCTGGGTGCACTTCTCTTTAAGTTGCGAGGAACCTCTTCCCGGCGGCCCCGTTTACATCTGCGGATTATGGGCCAACGGCTCATGGGACGAGAGCCTGCGCATGGAATACGACCCCGACACGCACGAATATCAAGGGAAGGCTTTCCTCAAACAGGGTTACTATAACTACCAATATCGCCAGCCCGATGCCCAAGGACGGGGACGAACCATCTTGACCGAAGGCGATTTCTACGAAACCGAGAACGAATACACCATACTTGTATATCATCGCCCACAGGGAGCACGCTACGATAAACTTGTCGGCTTCAGAACATTGAAAATCAAATAATCCATTATCACATAACGCTTACATGTACACTATAGTCAATCTGCTTGAAAACATGGGACAAGCCCTTCGCATCCCGACATCTTTTGTGGTGATCGAGTTTATCGGAACCTTTGCTTTCGCCCTATCAGGCATCCGCCTGGCCTCAGCCAAACAATTTGACGTTTTCGGCGCATGGATCGTCGGCATGGCCACAGCTATCGGGGGAGGCACGCTTCGCGACCTGATGCTCGGCCTACGGCCTTTTTGGATGACCAATTCCAGCTACTTTATTTGCTGTGCCGTGGCCGTGTTATGGGTGATGTTGTTTCGGAAGTATATGGTGCGCCAGAATAACGCATGGTTCATTTTCGACACCATCGGTTTGGCGCTTTTCAACGTCATTGGAATAGAAAAAACACTTAATCTGGGCCTTCCCGCATGGACCGCCATCACCATGGGTGGAGTGACAGGCGCCGGCGGCGGCATCATACGCGACGTTCTCATCAACGAAGTGCCCCTGATCTTCCGAAAGGAAATCTATGCCATGGCCTGCGTGGCAGGCGGATTGATTTATGTGGCCGGCGGAGAATTGGGAATGGGACCCAATGCCAACGCTTTTCTTTCAAGCCTCACCGTAATTATCATCAGAATATTGGCCGTAAAGCACCATTGGCACTTGCCCGTGGTCAAGGGAGAGTAATGGGAGAAAATCCCGGTTGTCTCACTCTTCTATGAGACCAATCTCGCGCCATCGGGCCAAGGTATCCTTCACATCGCCCTCGGCCTGATTGGCACTCACCTCATACTCATCGGTCAAAGCTTTCACCATATCGGAAACGGTAAAGTCTTTCCCCACCACAGCATTCCAGATAACCGCGGCACTCTCATTCAGACTCACGATTTTAGAGAAGTCTATGTTCTCAAGACCCGTAGCCACAATCACGTGGTGGCCACACACGTCCTGCATGTCAAAACCTTTTTTAATTCTCATCTTACTGCTATTGCTTTGTAAATAAACAACAAATATCTGCGTATCGGTCTCAACTTGCGCCACAGGCGGATGCGACGGCACAAGCGGGAATCGGCTGCGTTTATGGTACGATTGGGACGGATATACTGCGTAACGATGCCGGCCACATCGGCCGCGGTGCAAAGTTCCACCCCACAGATGTTTCCATCGCCCTGCAACGTCAACCGTTCTCCCTCCTTATTTATTATGCGATGAAGCACATAGTGTCCGGGCGATATTTCGGCCAAAACGGCATCCCCCACCTTCAACTCCCCGGCAGCCTCCAGCAAAACCTTGTCACGCTGATGCTCCAGGAAAGGGCGCATGCTGAATCCCTTTACATGAATGGTGACCGTGTGCCCCTTGCGAATCATGTCGCGTGCCAAACCAAGAAGCACCTCGTTGGGCAGTTCCACACGTCGGTCGGCACATTCCGTCCCATTCCTGCGGGCGTAGCTTTTCGACACCGGATATAAAACAATGCGAAGCAAACGACTCAGCAACCGCTTCATCTTTCCTTAGAAACCGTTTCGTAACACAACAAAGCCGCCTCGGCGTTGGGCAAACATCCAAGCTCGTACATGGGGGTTCCGGCGAGAAGCCCGGAAATCGTTTGACATACGGTGTGATACACCTCCTTGTCCCACTTCATACTACTTACCTGACTGAGCAGAACGGCCAGCGACTCCACCGGATTCATCGGGCGAATCTTATTTTCGGGGCGTTGCTGAATGCGGACGATTGCCCCGATTGGAGCACAGACATTGCGGTAGCAAGGGGTCTTCCCGCTCCACGGCGAACCGTAGACGTAGCATTTCCCATCAATCACCCGCACCACGGGATTATCATCATTCATCAGGTCACAGCCGGGAATGTTCTTATACCACAGATAAGTATGCGTGCTTTTTCCCGTTCCGCTGGGAGCGGTCATCAGATAGCCCCGCCCGTCTTTGCGAATCACACTTGCATGCACCAGAAGCGTATCCTTGTGCAGAGTGCTGAAAGCATAGGCAATCATCATGCAATTGCCCAAACCGAAAGAACGCAACGGGGCAATCTCCGTTTTCAAGGCCACGACGCACTTGCCGAAATCAGGCGAGCATTGCATCACGCTACACAAAACATGCTGTGCGTCATACACTTCTATCTGGTAGCCACCATCCGGCAATTGAAACAAATGATGTGTGCTGTCTCCGCTGACGAACTCGCCCAAATCCTTGCCGCCGGGCACAAGCTCAAACGCATCATCCAATGTCACCTGTAATACCGGTTCCTCGGTTTCGGGTTCTTCTGTCAGCGCAAAAGGAGCAAACGAAGGGAAGAGGCTCTCCCCATCAACGCAGTTTTTTACGTCAACACACACCAAGTGGCCGGCAATACGATAGAGCATCTTGGTCATCGTTCCACCTCCCTCACGACTTCCTCCTCATACGGCACGGACTTGAAGTGAAACTCATTATTCCCCAAAGAGGTAACCACCACACCATGTTGCTGTCCATAACGGCGCTTAACCTTAAGGTATTTCTTCTCAATCGTGGCCTTCTTGGGACTGAAAAACACGGCACATGTCATGTTGGCATGCCCCATAGCCTCCGTTTTATCAAGCAACTGCTGACTATAAAGAGGACGATTTGCCAGGAAACCATTCTTATACAGATAGGCGGAATCCACCCGTTGGATGTCGGTGATATAGGCCAAAGAGTCGGAAAAAGAAGCCGCAAGGCCAAACATATAAACGGGCTTCACAACGGGAGCATGCTGGGCACGCAAAGACAATGTGGCCAAAAGCGCACAAAAACATAATACAATTCTTTTCATCGTCTGATATAGTCTTTGACTGCGAAGGTACTCAAAATCTCCGGAACAGCCACATAAAATTGTATTTGAATTATTAATTTACAGGATAAGATATTTCGCCTTTTCGCCGGACGCCCTTAACTTTGCGGGAAAAAGCCTACCGTGCAAGTTAGAAGTGCACAAACCCACCGTCCTCCTTCGTCCTCTCCGCTACGCTCCAAGGACGAAGGAGGATGGTGGAATCGCGAAGAGTTTCCGGCAATACAAAATAAAAAGGGAGACCGCAGCCTCCCTCAGACGGATTAGTACTGATAACATGTGTGGACGGGGCGAACTCCGCTATCGGAATGTGGCACTATGGATTCGGCATTTTGCTGATAATCCTTTCCATCATTCATCTTATCCAAAGAGGTAGAAAATAATGTCTTGACAGGATTATTTTTGAACATCTGACGGTGCCCCTAAAAAACACTGCGGCGAACGAGACGAAACATGTTGATGTTTTTGGAAAACATCAACACGTTTTTCAAAAACATCAACATGTTTCAGAACATTCATCGCGATGTTTTTTTTGAAGAATAACAGCTATTCCGGCACGTAGATGATTTCCCCGTTATCCAGCTCGTAGGCAATGCCCACCTTTTTACCCCGTTTTCCGCTTTGGGAATCCCGGTCCTCCGACGGAGTGTAGCGGTTGATGGTCTCGCCCTCTTTGGTGATAATCTCCATATTCTCCTTGCCGGGGTTCTTCACCATCGTGAAATCCTCCTTGCCGAACATCTCCGTCATGTTGTAGCGGCTCACGAGTGCAACCATGAGCGCCACGGCAAAAACCATCGCCACATCGAAAAGATTGCTCACGACGCTCATCGGGTCGTTATCCTCCTCCTTGCTCAACAGTCTGCGTCTCATGCCTCGGCTTGCTTTTCGTTCAACAATTCCGCCACGAACTCAAGATTGGTCATGTCCTGCAAATACCAACGTTGCTTCACCTGCCGGGTGACAAAACCGATGGCGGCAGAGAAAAGACCGACCACGGTGGTGGCGAACGCCACCTGCATGTTGTAGGCCATTGAGGCGATATCGCCCGTCGAGAGCCCGACCAATGCAGGCCCCATCGGGATAAGCGTGCCCATCAGTCCGAGCATGGGGCCCATCTTGCCGAGCGTCTTCGAGGTTGCGAGGTCTTTGTCGGCCTCGATTTCAAAACCGGCAAGCAGACGCTGCCTCATCGCAGTGCTGTCTGCCTCGAGCAGGCGCTTCATATAGACGACAACGAGCGAAGGATTCTTTTTGGGCAGCACCTCCGTCAGTGCCATGACATTGTTCCTGTTCAGCCTGTCCAGTTCCTTACCCAAAAGCACAGCCGTGCGGCGGATAGCCAGGTACTGTCCGAAGAAACTGCCTGTCAGCAACAGAGCCTTGCAGAAAAAGAAGATGAGCAATACGATGACAGGCACAAGCAAGCCCGTCGAAATCCAATAGAGAATGTCTGAAATGTAGTTCATGTTACCTTTTTTTATTATTGTTGTTGTTCAGAAAATTGTTTTTGCCGATTCGTTTCGTTTTTATTCTGTGTGTCACGATTCCGCTGCCAAGTCCCAGTACAAGAAGAGCACAGAGACCCGCAAGAGCCTTCCAGTCCACATTGCTGATTCCAGCAACGGCAGTTCTGCCGTTTACCGTGGCGATGACTCCCAGCACCGCAATCAGGGCATTCGAGAGAAAGAGCAGTTCAAGGCGTATATCCTTTTCGGGCAGTATCCATTTCAACGTCCATGTACTCACGGGTATCGCGACGAACACCCCACCGGCCAACGACCATGCCGCAAGCGAAAAAGAGACACCGGGCATGGCAAACAAGACCGACACCAGAAGGCTGAACAAGACGGGGAAGACAAGCACACCGGGGAACCACCTCAGCAAACGGTATGTCCATATCGTCCGCCGCCTCACTTTCCCCGAGGTGTGGATGTTTGCCGACAGGATGCAGAACGCCATCTGCAGTGCCACCTCGACCGTGAGGACCACAGCCACATCAAGCATCAGCGCAGAATCAGAAAGCCAGCCGGCAATCTGCGCCTTCGACTGCTCGATGGCATAAGGCCACATACATCCCACAAACAGCGCACACACCGCAGCCGAGAACGCCACCGAATAGTACTTCCGATAGGTCTGCTTCAATATATAATTGAAGCAGACCAGAATCATCATGACCAATACGACGGTTTCCATTATTCCTCCAGCTTTTTACGACGGCGGCGCACCACCCATATCAGTGCCGCCAGTGCCACCACAACCAGCACGGCCACCAGCGTGTTGCTGACGATGGTTGTCACTTTGTCGGACGCATTCATCTCCTCGCGCTTCAGCACCGTTCCCTTATTCTCCGAAAGCGAAGCCTCACGAACTTGCCGCACACTTTGTTCATATCGCCGGGCAGCATCGGGATTGACTTTCGAGGTGATGAATTCGCGCAATTTCGCATTGTTGCAGACAAATCCCGAGCAAGAGGGGGCATGCTTATCCACCAGTTCGGTGTGAAGTTCGGCTATGGCCTTCAACTGCTCGGCCGAAGCGTTCCACATACCTTTGCGGGCTGTTTCCAGCATCACGGCCGTCATCTCCTGCAAGGCTGCGGGATTCTGCTGTTCGAAATAGTCCTGCACTCCCAAGTCGAACTTGTCCTGTACATAGACATTGTATATCTCGTCCCACATTTCGTTATCGATGGCCTCGGGTTTCATCACGTTCCAACCGTAAGTGTTCTGCACCACTTCCGCGAAACCGGCAGCCGCGCTTGCCCCGCCTTTCATCTTCTCGCGGATATAGGCCGGATTGAAGATGGTGGTTCTGCTTTCCACACCGACAGCCTCTTTCACTTCCTGCATACGCATGTTGTTGCGGTTGCGGTAGTCGCTCAGATAGGCATCGGGATCCTTGCCCGTCACATTGCGCACGGCAAGGTTCATGCCACCCATAAATTCGTAAACATGGTCAAGGCTCAGGGCACCCCACGTATTGCTCTGACGGGGCTGGACGACGGCATCGGTGTTGGTCAGCGCGGCTTCCAACACGAACTGCCGCACCTGTTCCCAATCCTTTTCGCTGCCATAGAACGCTCCCATGTTTTGCAGATAGACATCAGCGATTTCCGTGCTGCTTTCCCAGCGGTCTCCGCTCTGCACCATATCGGTAATCCCTGTACCATAGTTGCCGTTCACACCGCCGAAAACACGATGGGCAGACACCTCGCGGGCCTCTTTCGGCGAAAGACCCTTGTCAATCAACACCCGTTCGGCATCGACAACACTTTGAGCCACGTAGTTTTCATACTTGTCCTCCTTTGCCGCGGCAGCCATCTCCACGGCCCGTGAAATGAGGAACAGACGCGAGGCGGCGATGTCACGCAACTGGCCACTGGTCTGTACCACCACGTCGATACGCGGGCGACCAAGCCGTCCGGACGGAATCAGACGGATGTCGGTGACACGGCCAAACACGTCGCGTACGGGCTCAACGCCCAGCATATAAAGAACCTGGGCAACGGTAGCGCCTTCGGTCTCGACAAACTCGCCGCTCCACAGCGTGTAGCTTACTTTGCGCGGTATGGAATCGTTGTGCCGCTCACGATACATCCTGATGGTATTCTCCGCCAGTTCCTTACCATGCTCCCATGCAACCTCGCTTGGTGTGGCCTCCGCATTCACGGCATAAAGGTTACGGCCCGTAGGCAGGGTGTTCGGATTGGCAACAGGATCGCCGCCCGGCGACGGGGCTGTGCAGCCTCCGCTCATGGCATTGAGAAGTGATGTGAACTCGGTCTCGGGACTCTGTTCCAATGCAGTCTTATAGTTCTCCACGTTGCAGACGGTGCGTTCAATCTCCATAATCACACGGGCCAGTTCCTTTTCCTCTTTGGAGTACTCCTTCATGCCGGGCATCACGGCCGGCATTTCTGTCGCAGGCTCATCTTTCTTGGTTTGTCCGGTGTTCGCGGGACGCTTGCCTATCTTCGGAATCCACGACGGATGTTTCGAGCCGCTTCCTTTGCCTTTAGGTATTCCTGCCGGATGCTTCATCGTGGCGCCGGAAGACTGCATAGCCATCATCATCGCCATCATATCCTGCGGAGCACGGAGCGAACGGGTAATCCCCCGTGCCTTGGCAAGTTCGTCCTGCGTTATTCCCGCCACAGCACAGATACGGGCATCGGAGATTTGTTCGGAACCGTTCAGAAGACGGGTAACCAGTTCGCGTGCCGGAGTCAGATAGCGACGAGTAAAGAGTGACTTGTGTTTTTCCAGTTCATCGGACGCCTTGCCACGCTGTTTGTCCAACGCCAAGAGCGAATAGGCAATCGGCTCAACGGACATGGCATACACGCTGCTGCGGATGCGTTCGGATGAGTACGGTTCGCCCATCGTATAAAGTTCACCCGTCACCTTCTCGTTGGCCAGTTCCTCGGCAAAGGTCTCGATGCGGGCAATCTCCTGTTCGGTATAGGGAGTTGTGAGCAGGGAATCCAGACGCAGTTCACGGTGGATGCCCAGTTCCACGGTCAGTCGCTTTACCTTCAATGCGGCTTCCTTCGTATCGGGATGGCCATCGGCATAGAGCATATCATTGTATTGCTGAATGGCAGTACAGAGGTCTTTATAGATTCCCCGCACATCACTCTCCATGAACGGAGGTGTCAGATGCGACTGCAAGGTGGCATACGACCGTCGCTTGGCTATCATACCTTCTCCCACATCGCCAATCGAATAGATATAGAGATGTGGCGTTGCACCCACCAACGCATCGGGCCAGTCATTGCCACATAGGGCAACCTGCTTTCGGGGCGTGAACTCCAGCGAGCCGTGTGTACCGAAATGAACCATCACGTCGGCACCAAAGTCATATCGTGCCCAAAGATAAGAGGCGATATAAGCATGCGGAGGTGCGGCGTCCGTACCGTGTACGATGGCGAAATCATCATCGCCCTTACCTGCAGCCAGCTGTGGCAGCAGGACAACGTTGCCCAAATCCACACGGGGAAGTGCCAACTCGCCTTTCTCCGTAGAAATATAAGAGCCGGGGAACTCACCGTCAAGAGCCGTCACTTCTGCCATTTGTTCGGGGCGAATGGCCGCCGCGGTCGTCCATTCGTTATATTCCTTTGCAGAGATAAGCTCGGGATGGCCGTTTTTCAGGAAATCGGCTTTGGCACCACCGGCATAGGCATTGAACACGGCACCCTGACGTTGGATGAGTTGTTCCAGATCTGCCGCAGATGCCGGAAGATTCTCCACACGGTAGCCCTCACGCTTCATTCTGATCAGCAGATTGTAGAGCGACGGAGCAACCTCCATGCCCGTTGCTGTCAGTGCGTTCTGCCCGGGACCTTTATAATAGTAGATAGCCACACGCTTCTCGCTGTTGGGCTTGCTTTGCAGGGCGATGTGGTTGTTTACCGTTTTTACGAACGTTTCCAGACGTTCGGGAATGGCGTATGCCTGTTGCAAGCCCTCGTCATCCAGGCGGTGTCCGAAGAGCGCATAAGGACGGATGGCCCCGTCGATTTCGGGCATGACGATGCTTTGCGACATAAAGCCGCCGTTCATGCCCATCTTGTCGGCTTCCCATTCCCCGACCAGCCTGTTTACGTTCAGCGGAGCAAACAGGGGTATGTTCTGCTTTGTAAGATAATTCACCACATCATCACCCATACGTCCATGCGCCATGTTGATAATGGCCGAGGGGTGTATCGAGTCTGCCTGACCATTGCGCACCGCAGCCTGCATATTGCGGACACAATAGACCGTGTTACCTGTCTTCTCCAATTCTGCAACCAGTTCCTCCGGTTCACCCATTTGTCCGGTGACGATGATGCGTGGAGCATCCGCCCGCATAAGCTTATGTTTGCCCAGGAACGCTTCGTATTCAGCCACACTTCCGAAATCCGTTTCTTCGTCTTCAGGATTATCCGGATCCATGTGGTAGAACTGCTTCTGCTCGCGTTCCACGGGTGCATCCGGTTCGTCACTGTCAAAAGTCTTGCCGTCGATATTGCGGCGGATGAAGGTGAGCATGTTGCGATAGTTGCGGCGTCCGCCACCGCTTAGATAGCCTTTGATGGTGGCAACGGCAGCCGAATCCGCCGAAAGGATTTCATTGGCGGGATTGGTCGCCATCGTGGTGACTACGGCAAGCCCGTTGTCGGCAGCCTGCTGTATGGCTTCCCGCTGTTCGGCCGTAATGCGCAGGCCCATGCCGTTGATCAGCACCATGTCATAGTTTCCGATTTTATCCAGTTCCTCTACATCGAGTGCAGAGAGACGGATACGGCCATTATCGTTCGCCTTGGCAATCTGTCCAAGCGTGATGACCTGATAGTTTACAAACGCTATGCGTGTGGCAGAGAACCAAAGGTTCCATGCCACAGCACCTGCCATTATGGCGAGCAGGACGATTCCTGCCCCCAACATTACTTTTCGTTTTTTCATATTTGTTTTCCTGTTCTTTTCTTAAACATACGATCTATGTCGACCGACAGCCCCACCGAGCCGGTGGTTCCAGTCGTACTCGGAGAATTACTGTAATAATAATCGGGACGATAATTAAAGAGGTTATCCACGGCAAGCGTGACGTTCAGTCCCCGCCATATCCGTTGCGAGAGGCTCAGTTTCCAGATGGTATAGCCCGGATAGGTCTGCCGTTCGGTTTGTTCATACGAGGTAATCTCCGTATAGACATCCGTAGTCACCTTCGACAGCCAACGCCCCGACAGCGTCACACCCAGGCCATAGTTCTTCCAGTCCTTATCGTAGGCGAGACGTGCCGTGGCCGTGTGCGGACGGGTCGAAGAGAGCATCGGTTCGCCTTTCTTGATGTGCTCATAGGTGTAGGCATACGACAGACGCCATGACAAGCCGGAAGAATAGCGGCCCGAAGCACTGGCATCCACACCGGCCACCTGCAAGCGCGACATATTGGTATAAACCTGACCGCCCAGAGCCTGATTCCACGCCGTGGTGATACGGTCGTCAACGATGTTATAGAATCCCGTGACCGTCACGTTGTGCTGTCCCTTCATATACTCGGCCGAAAGCGAGAAATTGTGACTTGATTCGGGGTTGAGGTCGGGGTTGCCATAAATCATGAAGATGTTGCCCATGTAGAAATTCATGTACATCTCTTTGAGCGTGGGGGCACGAAAACCGCCCGCATACGAACCCCGCAGGGAGCAGTTCTTCAATTTGTACATCAGCCCCAGTTTGGGGGACAGATGAGAGAGCTTCGCTTCCGAGAACCAATCGAAACGCAACCCGGCGATAAGGTTGAATTTCTTGTATGGGTTCCAGTCGAACTGGGCAAAAGCATCCGCCGTATGCTGGGTGTAGCTGCCGTTATCCTCGAACTGGTACGACATCAGATAGTCGCGCATGTAATCCCCGCCTGCCGTCAGAACATGTTTGCCCGCAAAGGTGTGGTTATAGAGCGTGCGGACGTTGTGCTGCACGTTGCTGTAATCACGCACATCGCGGTCGGTAGGCACAAGGTAGTCGCTCTTGTCATATTGGTCGAAGGCATACGACAACTCCACGTCGTCGTTGGCGGTAGGTGAATAGTTGCCTTTCACGCCTCCGGTGAAGCTGCGGTAACGGTCCTTGAGAGTCTCCGAGGAATTGCGTTCGCGGAAGAAATATCCCGCCCGTGCCGTCAACTTCAAATTATCCATGGCAGAAAAAATGAGACGTTCCTTGACATTGAGTGTGGAATGGCCGTAGATGGTGCTGTAATCACCGACTTCGGCATTGCTCGTACCTTTCGACAGGTCGATGGCATCAATCGATGTGCGTTGCACATTGGTCACGGAGTTAAAACGCCCCAGATTGAATCCCACCGAGCCGCCATACCGCTGCTCGTTGTGGGCACCGTAACGACCGTTCAGATTCACCGACCACGGTTCCTGTGACTCGCGGCTGATGATGTTCACCACACCGCCTACGGCATTGGACCCGTAAAGCGATGAGGCGGCCCCTTTGACAATTTCGATGCGCTGCACGTTGTCCATGTTCAGGCGACTGTAGTCCACGTTGTCAAGCGTTTCGCCGGCCAGACGCTCCCCGTCCACAAGGAACAACACCGAATTGCCTCCGAACCCCGACATGTTGAGCGATGTCTGCTGGTTCATCGAATAGGAGAACTCGATGCCCGGCAATTCTGTCTGCAACAAATCACCGATATGAGTAGCGTCAGCCCGCTTGACATCCTGTTCAGAGATGACGCGTGTCACGATCGGCGCGTCCTTCAGCAGCTTGGGGGTACGGGTTCCCGTCACGACAACCTGGTTGAGCGTCATCATGTTTTCCCTAAGCCGGAATTTCAACGTACCTTTATGACTGCCGTCAACAACCTTCGTCGCATCGAAATAACCGATATAGGTCGCCGTCAATGTATAACGTCCGTCGGCGGGCAACCGCAATTCATAATGCCCGTCGGCATCCGTTACGGCAACCGACGTCCGATGCTCTTTCACCTTCACCAGCGCACCGGCCAAAGGCTCGTCATGGTCATCGGTCACGACACCGGAAACCTTACGCTGCGCCAAGATATCGTTCGCGATGAACAGACAGAACAACAAAAAAAAGAGAACTCTTTTCATCATGGTTGCACGGGATACTGATAGTCAATGGTCATAAATCCCTTGACAGCCGCATCGTTCATGAAGTTCGCCAGACGGAGTGCTGCATAGGCGCCATCGGAAAGGCGAAGCAAATACGTCTTACCCGAAAGCGTATAGACAGGCGGCATGGTCGAAGTATCGACATGAAGCCAGCGGGAAAGGCAAGGATTATACCAGTCCTCGGCATAGCGGATGATGCCGTCCATCATCTGTGACATGTCCACCATAATCTTATTGGTTGTCCATTCATCCGTTACGAACGACTCTTCCGGTATGGAACCGACGGCGGGCATCGAGCCAAAGTCCTTCGCGTCAATCTCCGCTATGGCTCCCCCGTTGGTCTTGGCATCATAACGGTGAATAGCGAAATCCCAGTTCTCGGGAGACGTGGCATCCACGGCAGCCGTTGTCACCCGTTTGTCATGCAGGTCGATATAATGCCACTCGGTGTAATCCGTGGCATCGATGTAGATGCGGCCCGTATGCGTCTTATCATCCATGGAAGCAAAACCGTATATCTGAGTTCCCTTAGGCTGCGGAGCATCGTAGATATCCTCTAATATGCCGTTACACGCCGAGAGCAATAACGTAATCATCACTCCCCACAAAACATGAACAAATTTATTTCTTACAAACATTTACATCCGTATTGAAGCGGTTACTCGGCAACTTCCGGTGCCTCACCCGTGTTGAAATCTATGGTAAGGCCACCCATGACTCCGGCCACCTTGAACTGCATCCGTGCGCTTTCTTTGGAACGTATTACTGCGGTGTATGTGCAGTCATATGAAGAGACGTTGCCTCCCATACCCATTTTCGTCTGGCCGCTGCCCGTGAGGGCATAGGTACCGCCATTCTCGCTCATCGTCGCCACAGGAATGGTAAACTCACCCCAGGAATCGGAGACGAAGGTCACGCGAGCCGTTCCATCGGCATTTTCGGCAATGGTGACCGTCTCGGCATCCGCACAGATATTTTGGAAATAAGCACATCCGGCAAGGGTATAGCCTTGATAGTTGCCGGCGATGTCGGCCACGGTGGGCACTTTCTCATCATCACTGCATGCTGAAGAGCAAAGTGCCACGACAGACATCATTAAAATTGTTTTCAGTTTCATATCAACTATTTTTTTAGATTTAATAATTCCGATTGCAAAGGTACATGCAGTTTTCAAAGCCCGCAATACTCAAATTTTGGCATTTTCATGCGATACGACATGACCCGTCAGTCACTTTTTTTCGGTATTGCACAATCTTATCACACGAATGTTCATGTTTCTTTGAAAACATGTTGATGTTTCGCCTCAAACATGTTCATGTTTTTCAAAAACGTGTTCATGTTTTCTTTCATTCGTTGCGGCGTTTTCAAAAAAACATCGCGGCATCCTTTTCGATTGAACTTTTTTCTTTACCTTTGCATCCGTGTTTGTCGGCAACAGACATGCACAGCGGGGTGTAGCGCAGTTGGTAGCGCACCTGGTTTGGGACCAGGTGGTCGCCCGTTCGAGCCGGGTCACCCCGACAGAGAAAAGAGGATAGCCTCGGGGCTATCCTCTTTTCTTATACATATACCATTGAAAGAATCCTCTGGCCAACAGGTAAGTATCAAATGAAAGCCAAAGGGCGTGGTTAGACAGAACTCCGCGGAAGGAAAACCACAGGATGAAAAACAGAAGCATGGAAGCTGCCATGCTGACAAACATCTGACGGGAGCGCGTGAGACCGATAAACACACCGTCCCACAGAAACGCCGAAAAACCGGCCATGGGCATGATCCATATCCAGGGCAGAAACTCACGGGCCGTTTGTAAAACGACACGCTGATCGGTGAAGACCGAAAGCACCCATTCACCACACACCATATAAAACAACGAGAAGAAAACAGCCGTTCCACCGCCCCAAACAAACAAATCCCGAATCATTTTCCGGAGGCTTCCGGCATCTTTATTGCCATAGAGACGCCCGCCGAGTGCCTCTCCGGCATTGGCAAAACCGTCCATGAAAAAGCTGAACAACATAAACAACTGCATCAAAACGGCGTTGGCCTCCAACACACCCTCACACTGCAGGCTGCCTGCCCGCGTGAAATAAACGGTGACTGTCACCAAACAAAGAGTACGAAAGAAAATGTCCTTGTTGATAGAGAACAACCTTCCCCATCCGATGAACCGGGATTTTTTTGACACCGAAGCCGGCATTTCCATACGAAAAAGCATGAAAAACATGCCGCTCCACGCGCCCAAGACGGTGCCCAGCGCCACGCCCTTGATGCCCATGCCCATACGATAGACAAAGAACATGCTTAACAAGATGTTCGCCACATTCTGCAAAATGGCCGCAAACATCGGAGTACGGGTGTCCTGACGGCCCACGAACCATCCCGAAAGACAATAGGAAAGCAGGATGGCCGGTGCGCCCCAAACACACATGTTATAATAGGTATGCAAAGGCAAAAGCACATCGGGACGGGCAGGAGTGAGCAGCAAGACAAGGTGGAAAAGCGGAACCTGAAGCAACAGAATGGCCACGGAAATGCCCAAACCCAGCAACAGACTTTTGCGCATCACATCACCGGACAGCGAATCATCACCAACTCCATAAGCCTGAGCCACAAGACCCGAAGTGCTCATCCGAAGGAAAGCAAACACCCAATACAACACGCTGAAGGCTGTCCCTCCCAACGAAATGGCCGCGATATAGGCAGAATCACCCAAGTGCCCCACGATGGTGGTGTCCACCATACCCAACAAAGGCACGGTAATGTTACTTACAATCGATGGAACAGCCAGGCGCAGGATCTCACGATTAAACCTGCCCATATTCCTCTTTTCGCCGAGGATTCATCGGAAACCAACCTTTTTCCACACGTGCCTTCTGCTGAAAGAGTTCAAGAATGCTCCATAGGCTGCAACAACTCTCCACACCCAGAAGGATGCTCAACACATCATTTTCCACAAAAAGCGAACCGGCGAGGAAGCCTATGCCCGCAAGCAGGAAAGCCCACCAGCAACGCGTTCCGAAATAATATTCTGCCTTGATGACAATGGGATGGTATAACCCGATGCTCAAGAAACAGGCGATACCGATAAGGATACCCGTAAAATTGATTTCCATCATTTGCTCAGATAAATGCGGTCGCCCACATGAGGCTGATAATTGTCGCTCAGGTTGTTTATCTTGTAAAGCGACGACATCTTCACACCATAGCGCTGCGAAATCGTGTACATGCTCTCGCCCGGCTCCACAATATGGGGCAACCCCTTCATCGCCTTGTTGGACGAAGCCTTGGACCCCAGATACACGGCCTGGCCGGGATAGATGTCACATCCCTTGGGAATCTCGTTGTAGCGGCGAAGCCTGCGCTTGCTCTTCCCTATAGCCAGGGATATTGTTCTCAGATTATCGCCCTCCTGTGCAATGATATAAAAGGTACCGTTGCATTTGTTCAGCCCGCGCGACAGCAGAAAAGCCTCCTCCGATCCGCCGTCACCTTGAATGTGCTTCGCAGATTTCCTGACATCATACCGGGCCAGGTCATATCGTTCGATGATGCTGATAAGGTTGTCGGCATAACGGGGATTTGTGGCATAACCACATTTTTTCAAGCCCCTGGCCCATCCCCTGTAGTCGGTCATGTCCAACTGAAACAACTCTTTATACCGGGGCTTCTGAAGAAAAAGGGAATGGTCCTCGTAACTCTGTTCCGCACTGCTGTACTTCCGGAACTTCTCATTGGGCATGTCGTCATCATTCAGGATGTAAGGACCCGTCCAATCGCTGCTCACCTTGATGCCGAAGTGGTTGTTGGCCAACCGGGCCAGGCGGCTTTGCCCGGCACCACTCTCCAAGAGTCCCTGGGCCAACGTGATGCTGGCAGGAATACGATGCTTTTGCATCTGATGAATTGCCGTTCCTTTATACTTTTGGATGTAAGCGGTGTAAGCATTCTTTCCGCTTTGTGCAAACGACACGGACACAGCCACAAGAAGAAACATCAGTGTCGAAAATATGCGCTTGAAAGCCATTGTTAACCTATTAAATAATGATTTAATACGACAAATATAGCCAAAAATCGGAAAATCTTGCGTACTTTTGCAAATAATTTTTGAACCTTATAGTAAAAAAGGTACAACCATGCAAACATACAAAATTACTGCCCAAGTGAGTGTTTATCAGATGGAGGAACTGAATCCCGAGGACCGGCTTCTGGTGGAGCAGGCTATTGCCGCCACCGAACACAGCTATTCCCCTTATTCGCATTTCAGCGTGGGAGCAGCCCTGCGCCTGAAAAACGGGGAGGTCATTACGGGGAGCAATCAGGAGAATGCCAGTTCGTCCATGACCATCTGTGCCGAACGCAACGCCATCTTCCATGCCCAACACCAGCATCCCGGGCAACCCATCGTGAGCATAGCCATCGCAGCACGTACGGACAAGGCGTTCACCCCCTTCCCAATCCCACCTTGCGGCGCCTGCCGCCAAGTGGTGCTGGAGGTTGAGGACCGCTACAAACAGCCCATCCGTCTGTTGCTTTACGGCACCGGAGGCATTCATGTGGTGGACACCGTGAAGGACCTCCTGCCCATACAATTCGGAGCGGAGAACCTGAAATAAAAACACAGACCAGAAACTTTAAGAAAAACATAACGGAAAATAAATGATAACAGTATCCAACTTAGCAATTCAATTCGGTAAGCGCGTCCTCTACAAGGACGTGAACATGAAGTTTACTCCCGGAAACATCTATGGCGTGATTGGCGCCAACGGTGCCGGCAAGTCCACCCTGCTGAAGGCCATCAGCGGAGAACTGGAGGCCACGAAAGGCTCCGTCGAACTGGGACCGGGCGAACGTCTGTCAGTGCTGAGCCAGGATCACTTCCAATACGATCAGGAAACCGTGCTCAACACCGTATTGATGGGGCACACCGTGATGTGGGACATCATGAAGGAACGTGAGGCATTGTACAGCAAAGCCGATTTCAGCGACGAGGACGGCATCCGTGTGGCCGAACTGGAAGAAAAGTTTGCCGAGGCAGGCGGATATACGGCGGAAAGCGATGCCGGCGCACTGCTGAGCGGTTTGGGCGTCAAAGAAGCCAAGCACAACAAGTTGATGGGTGAGCTCAGCGGTAAGGAGAAGGTGCGCGTGATGCTGGCCAAGGCCCTGTTCGGTAATCCTGACAACTTGTTGCTCGACGAGCCCACCAACGACCTTGACCTTGACACCGTGCAGTGGCTGGAGGAATATCTCTCGAACATGGAGACCACCGTTCTGGTCGTAAGCCACGACCGTCACTTCCTTGACAGTGTCTGCACCCACACCGTCGACATTGACTTCGGCAAGGTGACCCTGTTCGCAGGAAACTACTCGTTCTGGTACGAGAGTTCGCAGCTGGCACTTCGCCAGGCACAAAACCAAAAAGCCAAGGCTGAAGAGAAAAAGAAGGAGTTGGAAGAGTTTATCCGCCGTTTTTCTGCCAATGTGGCAAAAAGCAAGCAGACAACCAGCCGCAAGAAAATGCTGGAAAAACTCAACGTGGAGGAGATTCGTCCCAGCACCCGCAAATACCCCGGCATCATCTTCCAAATGAACCGCGAGCCCGGCAACCAGATTCTGGAAGTCGAAGGACTGAAAGCCGTGTCTGACGACGGAACGGTGCTGTTCGACAACGTGAGCTTCACGGTGGAGAAAAACGACAAAATCGTTTTCCTGAGCCGCGACCCCCGCGCCATGACGGCCTTGTTTGAAATCATCCAAGGCAACCGCCAGCCCGATGCCGGAACATTCAGCTGGGGTGTCACCATCACCACAGCCTACCTGCCCTTGGACAACACCGAATATTTCCAAAGCGACAAAAACCTTGTGGATTGGCTGTCACAATACGGAGAAGGTAACGAGGTGTTTTTCAAGGCATACTTGGGTCGTATGCTTTTCAGCGGCGAAGAGGTGCTGAAAAAGGTGAACGTGCTGAGCGGAGGTGAAAAGATGCGTTGCATGATTGCACGCATGCAATTGAAAAACGCCAACTGCCTGGTATTGGACACCCCCACCAACCACTTGGACCTGGAAAGCATACAGGCCTTCAACAACAACTTGAAGTTATTTAAGGGAAACATCCTCTTCTCCAGCCACGACCACGAGTTCATCGAGACCGTAGCAAACCGTGTGATAGAACTGACACCTACGGGCACCATCAACAAGATTATGGAGTATGACGAATATATCGCCAGTGATGACATCAAAGAACTGAGACAGAAAATGTATGGTGACGAAGTGTAATTGGCACGCTTTTTGTTGTAAACACTTTCAAAAAACAATAAGATAGTAATGGAGAAGGAAAAAGAAACGACAAAAAACGAAGAGTTGATTGACGAAACCATACAGGAGGAAGTGAAAACCAACAACACGGAAGCCACGGAGACCGAGGAGACACCTGCCGCCCCGACAGCAGAGGAATTGCTGGCCGAGGCCCAAGCCCGCATTGCCGAGTTGGAAAAGGATCGTCTGTATAAGCAGGCGGAATTTGACAACTACCGCAAAAATGTGATGAAAGAGAAGACTGACCTGATTCTCAATGGCGGCAAAAAGGTGTTGGAATCGATGCTTCCCGTGGTAGACGATTTTGAACTCGCACTCCAACACATGGGCGATGATACCGATGCCAACGCCTTGCGCGAAGGCGTGGAACTGATCTTGAAGAAGTTCCTGCAAGTGCTCAAGAGCCACGGTGTGGAGGCCATAGACACCACAGGAAAAGACTTCGACACCGATTTCCATGAGGCTATTGCCCAATTCCCGGCCCCCGCAGAGGAGTTGAAAGGCAAAGTGGTGGACTGCACCAAGAAAGGCTACACGATGAACGGCAAAGTGCTGCGCTTCGCCCAAGTGGTGGTCGGCGTATAATATTTATTAAGGAGAGGAACGATGGAGAAGCGTGATTACTATGAAGTGCTGGGTGTCGCAAGGAATGCCACATCCGACGAGATAAAGAAGGCCTATAAAAAGCTGGCCATCAAATATCATCCCGACCGGAATCCCGGAAACAAGGAAGCCGAGGAGAAGTTCAAAGAGGCTGCCGAGGCCTATGACGTGCTCCACGACGAGCAGAAGCGTGCCCGCTATGACCAGTTCGGCCATGCAGGCATGGGCGGTGCTGCCGGTGGCGGTTTCGGAGGCGCCGGATTCAGCAACATGGAAGACATCTTCTCTATGTTCGGCGACATCTTCGGGGGCCACGCCGGATTCGGAGGTTTCAGCGGCTTCGGAGGCGGAGGAAGCAGAGGCGGGGGCCGTCAGGTGTTCCGCGGAAGCGATCTGCGCATAAAGGTAAGCCTCTCACTGAGCGACGTGGCAAACGGTTGTACAAAGAAATTCAACGTACGCAAATATGTGAAATGTACGGAATGCGGCGGCAGCGGAAGTTCGGACGGAAAATCGGATACCTGTGCCACATGCAATGGCAGCGGTGTAACCTATCGCACGGTAAATTCCATGTTTGGCCGGATGCAAACGCAGCAACCTTGCCAGAACTGCGGTGGTGAAGGCTCGGTAATTAAGAACAAATGTAAGAAATGTCATGGCGAGGGTGTCGTTTCAGGCGAGGAAATCGTGGAAATCAACATTCCCAAGGGTGTGGACAACGGCATGGTTGTCACGGCCCAAGGAAAAGGAAACGCCGGCAAGCGAAACGGTGTGAACGGCGACCTGCAGGTGATTATTGAGGTGAAAAGCGACAAGGATTTCGTGCGTCAGGACCAGAATCTTATCTACAATCTGTTGCTTGACATACCCACCGCAATCCTTGGAGGCGATGTAGAGATTCCCACATTGGACGGACGCGTAAAAATAAAGATTCCCGCAGGAACACAGCCCGGAAAGGTGATGAAACTGCGTGGAAAGGGATTGCCCGCCGTGCAGGGTTATGGTTACGGAACCGGCGACCTCATCGTACATATCAGCGTCTACACTCCGGAAAATCTGACCAAGGAGGAAAGGAATGCAATAGAGACATTGCGCAACAGCAAGAACTTTGTGCCCAACGACAGCATAAAGAGCAAGCTGACAGAGAAGTTCAAAGCACAATACGAATAACCGATGACGTACTCCGAGGCTACAGACTATCTTTTCAACATGGCTCCTTTGTTCCAGAACATAGGAGCCAATGCTTATAAAGAGGGGTTGGCAAACACCCTAACTTTAGACCGGCATTTTGGCCATCCACACCGAAGCTATCGGACAATTCACGTGGCAGGAACTAACGGGAAAGGTTCAACCAGCCACACGCTGGCCTCCATCTTACAGGATGCCGGCTATAAGGTGGGGCTGTACACCAGTCCACACTTGAAAGATTTCCGCGAACGTATCCGGGTCAACGGACAAATGATTTCCGAACAACGGGTGATAGACTTCGTGACGCAGGAAAGAGATTTCTTTGCCCCCCTCCACCCAAGTTTCTTCGAGCTGTCCACGGCTTTGGCCTTTCTTTATTTTAAAGAACAGAAAGTGGATGTGGCCGTTATTGAGGTGGGGCTTGGCGGAAAACTCGACTGCACCAACATCATCTCACCGGAACTTTCCATCATCACGAACATCAGTTTCGACCACATGCAATTCTTGGGCAACACGCTCGAGTCGATAGCCGGTGAGAAAGCGGGAATCATCAAGGACAACACGCCGGTTGTGATTGGAGAAACCAACGGTCACAAAGCCGTCAAAGCCGTTTTTACCACTACGGCAAAAGCGAAGAACGCACCTATTCTGTTCGCCGATGAGACAGATGTAGTGAAGCATAGCGAAAGAACATCCGAAGGCTTCTGGAAATACGAAACGAAGAACGCCGGTACGTTGCATGCCGCCTTGGCAGGTGAGTGTCAACCTCGAAACACTGCAACCATCTTATGCGCCGCAGAAATCCTAAAAGAAAAAGGATTTCACATCAGCAGCGAAAACATACGGCGCGGTTTCAGCGATGTGTGCACGTCCACCGGATTGATGGGAAGATGGCAGCGCATACAGCGTAACCATCCCACCATTGTCTGCGACATTGCCCACAACCCTGCAGGGCTTTCTTTGATTGGCAAGCAGTTGAGCGAGCTTCACCACAACGACTTGCACATAGTAATCGGCATGGTGAGCGACAAGGATGTCAGACACAGTCTTTCCTACCTGCCCCAAAACGCCCGTTACTATTTCACACAGGCCGGTGTAAAACGGGCCATGCCTGCGCATGAATTAGCGGCTATAGCCAAAGAGTCAGGCCTGGAAGGAGAGATTTACAACAATGTCAAAGAAGCTTTCGAGGCAGCAAAGCATCATGCTTCAAGCGACGGATTCATTTATGTCGGAGGAAGCACGTTCATCGTTTCCGACTTACTGAATGCTCTTTAAAAAGAATATCAGGACTGCCCGGAGCCAATTTTCTGCAAAAGAAAACGGCCGAAAGATAAATATTTTTTAATCTTTCACTTCAAACGTTTGTGCGATTGAATGTTTTTGGTTAAGTTTGCAGTAGCGGAAATAAACATTAAATCGAACTACTATGGAAAACGTCAATCGTTCGGGCTTGAAGCGCGAGGACTTTCAGGCCATTGTCCAAGGGAAAGAAACCGATTTGTACACACTGACAAACAATAATGGAATGCAAGTGGACATCACCAATTATGGCGGAGCCTTGGTTTCCATTATGGTTCCCGACAAAGAAGGGAACTACGCCAACGTCATTCAGGGACATGACACGATACAGGGTGTGATAGATTCTCCCGAACCATTCCTTTCCACATTGATTGGCCGATATGGCAATCGCATCTGCAAAGGTAAGTTTACGATGAACGGCAAAGAATACAGCCTTGCCATCAACAACGGTCCCAACCATTTGCACGGAGGTCCCACCGGTTGTCACGCACGCGTCTGGGACGCAGAACAGATCAACGCCGGTGAACTGGTACTTCGCTACACCTTCAGTTATTATGAGGAAGGGTTCCCGGGAGAACTGCAGATGACCGTTAAATATTCCCTTTCTGACGATAATGAACTTATTATCGATTACCGTGGCACAACCAACAAGAAGACTGTTGTCAACATGACCAGCCACGGTTTCTTCTCACTCAGCGGTATTGCCAACCCCACCCCATCAGCCGAAAATGTTATTTTGCGTATCAACGCCGATTTCTATGTCCCCATCGATGAGACTTCTATCCCCACGGGCGAGATTCGCAAGGTTGAAGGCACCCCCTTCGATTTCCGCACAGCAAAGCCCGTCGGCCAGGACATCGACGCTGATGACGAGCAGATAAAGAACGGCGCAGGTTACGACCATTGTTTTGTGCTGAACAAGAAAGAGCCCGGAGAGCTCACCTTGGCAGCAGAAATGCTTGAACCCGTAAGCGGTCGCACGATGGAAGTCTATACCACAGAACCCGGTGTTCAATTCTATAGTGACAACTGGGCCACAGGTTTCGAAGGTCAGCAGGGAGCCACTTTCCCCCGCCGAAGCGCACTATGTTTCGAGGCACAACACTTCCCCGACAGTCCCAATCGCCCGTACTTCCCCACCGTGGTCTTGAATCCCGGTGAGGTCTATACCCAGAAAACCGTCTACAAGTTCGGCGTCAAATAATTTATTTCGCAATTTAAACCTAAAACAAAATAATCATTAATTAAAAGACCATGAGTCAAACGAAAAAACAATGGGGAGCCATCATCGTGATGATTGCGCTCTTTGCTATGATTGCCTTCGTGACAAACCTTTGCACCCCGATGGCAACAATTATCAAGAACCAAGGTGAGATTTCCAACGTGCTGGCCCAAATCGGCAACTACGGTAATTTCGTTGCCTACCTCATCATGGGTATCCCTGCCGGCATGCTTATCGCAAAGTTCGGCTACAAGAAAACAGCCCTTATCGGCCTTGTTGTCGGATGTATCGGTATCCTTATCCAATGGTATAGCGGCCAACTGAACGCCCAGGAGAATCTGGGTCTGGTGTTCACCGTTTACCTTATCGGTGCTTTCATCGCAGGCCTTTGCATGTGTATTCTCAACTGCGTGGTTAACCCCATGCTCAACATCCTGGGCGGAGGTGGTAACCAGGGAAACCAGCTGATTCAGATTGGCGGTGTATTCAACTCCACAGCTGCCGTTGCCTGCTACATTCTCATGGGTGCTCTGATTGCCGATGCCACGAAAGCCAAGATTGCCGATGCCACACCCGCACTGATGATTGCACTTGCCATTTTTGTCATTGCCTTCGTCGTTATCCTTTTCACCAAGATCGAAGAGCCCAAGCAGGCACCCGTTCAGTTGAGCCTGATTGGCGGTGCTCTGAAACATCGTCATTTCACCCTTGGTGCATTGGCCATCTTCCTTTATATGGGCATTGAGGTAGGTGTCCCCAACTTCGTACAGCAATATCTTGTGGCCGACGGCATCCCCGCATCTACCGTAGGCCTCCTGGTAGCCGTTTATTGGTTTATGATGTTGGTTGGCCGTTTCGTTGGTGCCGGTATCGGCAGCAAGGTAAGCGCTCGTGCCATGATTACCACCGTTTCCACAGCCACCATCGCATTGGTATTGTTCGGCATGTTTGCCCCCACAGATATTATCGTCAACTTCCCCGGTGTTGACTGGGGCAAGCTTGAGTTGATTTGGCAGCCTGTGCCCGTAGGTATCTTTGCTTTCCTGTTGGTTGGCCTGTGCACTTCTGTGATGTGGGGTGCCATCTTCAACATGGCTGTTGAGGGTCTGGGCAAATACACGGCCGTGGCATCGGGTATTTTCATGACCATGGTGTTCGGTTGTGCCGTGATGATGGCCATTCAGGGTTACGTTGCCGACCTCACCAACTACATCACCAGCTTCTGGGTTGTGGTGTTCTGCGCAGCCTACCTGCTGTTCTACGCGCTGATTGGTAGCCGCGTGAGCAAGAGAGAAGACTAATCACACAGACTATTGTTAACCTATAAAACACTAATAAAATGAAATTAACTATAGAAGATGTAAGAAGTCGCTTCATTAAGCACTTCGACGGAGCCACCGGCAGTGTGTACGCTTCCCCCGGTCGTATCAACCTGATTGGCGAGCACACCGACTATAACAACGGCTTTGTGTTCCCCGGTGCAGTGGAGCAGGGCATCATCGCCGAAATCAAGCCCAACGGCACCCGCAATGTGCGTGCCTACTCCATCGACCTGAAGGATATGGTGGAGTTCTCGCTTGACGATGAGCAGGGTCCCAAGGCAACCTGGGCACGCTACATCTTCGGCGTATGCCGCGAGATGATGGCTTTGGGTGTACCCGTTGAGGGTTTCAACACGGCTTTTGCCGGCGATGTACCCTTGGGTGCCGGCATGTCAAGCTCTGCCGCTTTGGAAAGCACATTCGCTTTCGCATGCAACGACCTGTGGGGCGACAACAAGATTGAAAAGATGGAGCTGGCTCGCGTGGGCCAACGCACCGAGCACAAGTATGTAGGCTGCAACTGCGGCATCATGGACCAGTTCGCCAGCGTCTTCGGCAAGAAGGGTTCACTCATGCGTCTCGACTGTCGCAGTGGTGAATATGCCTACTTCCCCTGGGAGCCCAAGGGCTACAAGCTGATGCTGGTGAACAGCTGCGTGAAGCACGAGTTGGCAGGCTCTCCCTACAACGAGCGTCGCCTCTCTTGCGAGAAAGTTGCCGATGTGATTCACAAGCACTATCCTGAAGTGGTCACCCTCCGCGATGCCAGCATGGCACAGTTGGACGAGGTGAAGAACGAAATCACTGACGAGGAATACCGTCGTGCCCGCTACGTGATTGGCGAAGTCGATCGTGTGTTGGCCGTGTGCGATGCCTTGGAGGCCGGCGACTACGAGACCGTAGGTCAGAAGATGTACGAAACTCACCATGGACTGAGCAAGGAGTACGAGGTGAGTTGCGAAGAGCTTGATTTCCTGAACGATGTAGCCAAGGAGGAAGGTGTAACCGGTTCGCGCATCATGGGTGGCGGCTTCGGCGGCTGCACCATCAACTTGGTTGCTGATGAGTTGTACGACCATTTCAAGGAGGTTGTGAAGAAGCGCTTCCAGGAGAAATATGGCAAGGAACCCATCGTAATTGATGTGGTTATCGGAGACGGCTCACGTAAACTCTGCTAAACAAGAATCTTTTATGCTTGGCTGATTTTCCAAGCGGATTTTGTTGACTATCGGACTCAAAGCACCTTGAGTCCGATAGTTTTTTTACAAATCGGAAGCAATGTATCCATCCGAAAAGAGCCGACTTAACGGCCGGCCCAATGTACTCTAATGTATGTGAACATCGTTGTCAGATATTTTTCTATTTTTCTTACTATTATAAGGTGAATATGCGGAGCAACTCAGTGATAAGGTAACTCCGAAGAAACACCTCAAAACATGAACACGTTTCAGGCAAAACATGTTCATGTTTTTCAAAAAGATGTTCATGTTTTGCCTGAAACTCCGCGATGTTCTTTAAGGCACACGCGACAAGCCTTTATTTTGCCATAATATTCTTACGAAAAGACGTTGCAGACACGCAATCGTATTGTTATTTTTAATACATTTGCATGAAAATAAAAATCAAATAATTCAAGCTATCAATATGGTTAACGACATCAAACTTTTGAACAAGGCAGCCGACAATATTCGCATATTGGCCGTCAGTGCCGTTGAAAAAGCGAAAAGCGGACACCCCGGAGGAGCTATGGGCGGTGCGGATTTCATCAACGTGCTCTACAGCGAGTTCCTGCAGTACGACCCCGAGAACCCGGCTTGGGTGGGTCGCGACCGCTTCTATCTCGACCCCGGCCACATGGCTCCCATGCTCTATAGCCAGCTGACCCTCACCGGTCTTTTCACGCCGGACGAACTGGCCGACTTACGCCAATGGGGATCGCCCACCACGGGGCACCCCGAGTTTGATGTAGCCCGCGGTATCGAAAACACCTCGGGACCCTTGGGCCAAGGACATTGCTACGCCGTGGGAGCGGCCATGGCCGCCAAGTTCCTGGCTGCCCACACGGGCAATCCCACTTTCAGCAAAGAAACCATCTATGCCTACATCTCCGACGGTGGTATACAGGAGGAGGTCAGCCAGGGCGCAGCCCGCGTGGCCGGAACATTGGGCTTGGACAACCTGATCATGTTCTACGATGCCAACGACATCCAACTCTCTACCGAGACATCCGTGGTGACGAGCGAGGACACCGCAGCCAAATACCGCGCTTTCGGATGGGATGTGCAGGAGATTGACGGAAACGACGTCGCACAAATCCGCGAAGCCATCGCGAAAGCGCAAGCCGTTGCGGGCAAACCTGCCCTGATTATCGGCAAATGCGTCATGGGCAAGGGAGCCTTGCAGGCCGACGGCAGCAGCTACGAATGCAGTTGCAAGACACACGGTGCTCCCTTGGGCGGAGATGCCTATGTCAACACCATGAAGAATCTGGGCGGTGATTTGGAGAACCCCTTCCGGATATGGCCCGAGGTGGCCGAAATGTATGCCCGCCGTGCCGAGGAACTGAAGGCCATCGTAGCCGAGCGCAAGAACGAGGAAGCCCGGTGGGCAACAGAAAATCCCGAAAAAGCCAAACAACAGGACGAATGGTTCAGCGGCAAAGCGCCTAAGATCGATTGGAGCAAATGTGTGCAGAAGGCCAATGATGCCACCCGAAACGCCGGCGCAAATGCCTTGGGCATACTGGCAGAACAGGTACCCAACATGATTTGTGCCAGTGCCGACCTGAGCAACAGCGACAAGACCGACGGTTTCCTCAAGAAGACCAAGGCTTTCAAGGCCGGAGACTTCAGCGGTGCCTTCTTCCAGGCAGGTGTGGCCGAACTGACCATGGCTTGCTGCTGCATCGGAATGGCTCTGCACGGTGGCGTGATTCCCGCCTGCGGCACGTTCTTCGTGTTCAGCGACTACATGAAGCCCGCCATACGTATGGCCGCCCTGATGGAACTGCCCGTAAAGTTCATCTGGACCCACGATGCTTTCCGTGTGGGTGAGGACGGCCCCACCCACGAGCCGGTGGAACAGGAGGCACAAATCCGCCTGATGGAGAAATTGAAGAACCATAGCGGGAAGAACTCGATGCTGGTTCTTCGCCCAGCCGATGTCAACGAGACCACCGTGGCCTGGGCCATGGCAATGGAGAATAACGACAGTCCCAGCGCACTGATTCTCAGTCGTCAGACCATCAACAACCTGCCCGAGAGCAACGACTACGAGCAGGTTCGCAAAGGAGGCTACATCGTGGTCGGCAGCGATTCGCAGCCCGATGCCATCCTGGTGGCAACAGGGTCTGAAGTGTCAACACTGGTGGCGGGTGCCGAACTGCTGCGCAAGGATGGCGTAAAGGTTCGCATCGTGAGCGTTCCCAGCGAGGGTGTGTTCCGCAACCAGCCCTTGGAATACCAGCAACAGGTGGTGCCTGCCGGCGCCAAGATATTCGGACTCACAGCCGGTCTGCCCGTCAACCTGCAGGCTTTCCTCATAGGTGCCGATGCCAAGAGCAAGATATGGGGATTGGAGAGCTTCGGTTTCTCTGCTCCCTACAAAGTGCTTGACGAGAAGCTGGGCTACACTGCCGAGAACGTTTACAACCAAGTGAAATCAATTCTCTGAAATATGTTGAACACCACCGTTGTAGGATTGGCAAGCGATCATGCCGGCTATCCTCTGAAAGAGTACGTCAAGCAATATCTGGACGACCGAGGCATCCGATGGAAGGATTTCGGCACCAACAGCGAGGCTTCGTGCGACTATCCCGATTATGCCCATCCGTTGGCCAACGCCGTTGAAGCCGGCGACGTGTATCCCGGCATTGCTGTCTGTGGAAGCGGCGAGGGCATCAGCATGACACTGAACAAGCACCAGGGCATCCGTGCCGGTCTTTGCTGGATGCCTGAGATAGCCCGGCTTGTTCGCCAGCACAACGATGCCAACGTGCTTGTGATGCCCGGCCGGTTCGTCTCGAACGAAGAAGCAAAAGCCATCATGGATGAGTTCTTCGCCACTGATTTCGAGGGTGGGCGCCACCAGAAAAGAATTGATAAAATCAAAATTCAGGACTAAACGCCCTTAAAAAAAGAAACTTAAAAAACATGTGTCCCATGGCCGCATTTTCCGACCATGGGACATGTTTTTGTGCGTTTTCCATATTCCGGAAGAACGTCTATTTGAAGATTTTAATCATTTTGAACAGGAACCTCCCCAAACGATAATGACCGCTGTTGGCTATCCTCATCCCTGCAGTCAGGCGCTCGGAAAAGAAAATCTGATAAAGCAACGGACGTTTCCGATAATACGGATTGACTTCACGGTAGAGATTGACAAACTCCTCTCCCCGTATCACGCCCATACGGAAAGCCAACTCCTTGGTGGTCCGCTTCGCATAGTCAAGATATTCCGTGTACGATTCGTCCAACACTTTCGAAAAATGGTCGCAAAACAACAATTGGGAACGAAGCCTCGGCATATTCCGTTTGTGCGTGATGCTGTTCTTGTTTGAGTGACAATCATAGTGGTAATAAGCCTTGGGAATATAAGACAGCTTGATATCATGACGCAGCAACTCACAATTCACATACAAATCCTCCCAACAAATAATCTCTACCGGGAACGAAACATCGTACTTTTTGAACAACGAGCGCCTGACCAGCTTGTTCCACAATCCGCCATGCAGCTTCTGCATGAGCATCAACTTCAACACACAATCCGAAGTGAGAATGGCCGGCCGACAACTATTATAAATAGTCTTCCTGTGCTTCTCGGTATAGAAATCACACATCACCATATCCGCATCCTCGGCTTTTGCCTTTCCGTATAAGTCCGTCAGCATACCAACATCCGTCCAATCGTCGGGGTCAGCGTGAATGACATACTCCCCGCGTGCATTGTCCAAACCAAACTGACGGGCGGACGACACACCTCCGTTTTGTTTATGAAAAACACGGACACGCGAATCCTTTCGGACGTATTCATCGCAGATTGTCCCCGAATTGTCGGGACTTCCGTCATCCACAAGCAGGACCTCAAACTCCCTGAATGTTTGGGAAAGGAGGCTATCCAGACAACGACGGATGAGGGACTCGGCCTTATAGACAGGTACAATCACTGAACATTTCACTTCGTTCTTTTCACCCATTCTTTCAAAATCAGTCACAATTGAGAAACTTATATATTCTGTTGATACGAAAAGTTTATTGTTTAGCAAAACGCTCCATCTCCTTGCAGGAGATGGATTTACCGCATGTAAAGGTACATAAATTATTGATATTCCGGAAAACTCTCAATCTATATTTTTGAATTTCATCAAGGAAAGTCGTTTTGTTTAACAAGAACGAACTTCCACCATCCGAACATCCCTGACACACAGGATGGTTGTCTTCTTGTCCATCTCTTGCAAGAAGAGCGTTATTCGGCATTATTGCGTCACGTAATGCACATTGCACTAAGATTTAATTGATCGAAAGATGACATTTTTACTTCCAAAACATCCCCTATACGGGATAATTGCCTATATTTGTGTAATATTAATCCTTAATATTTCAATCTTATGAAGAATTTATTGTTCGCCTTATTGTGCTTGTCCTGCTCGCTGACAGGAATGCGTGCCACCACCAAGCCCATTGCCAGCACAGACGAGAACACCGTATGGTACATCATACAATTCCTCAACGGCGAAAACGCACTGACAGCACAAGGCGACGGAGAAAAAGTAAAGACCGGCGTGCCCACGGGCAAAGCCTCGCAACTGTGGAAACTGGAGGGAACAGACGCCACAGGCTATAAACTGACCAGCAAGACGGGCCTGGTGCTTTACACCGAGAATGCCCAACTCAACGGTATGTTCTATGCAAGCTCCACGCCAAACACCTACACGAAGTTCAAGTTGCAGACCACAACCAACACCACCTATTCCGACGGATGGGTCATTTCGCCCCGCAACAACAACGGCCTGTTCATGAACCAATGGGCCGGTGCCGGCACCGGCAAGGAGCTGGGCCTGTGGAACGACCGCAGCGACGGCAACCAACCCCTTGTGTTTATTGAGGAAAGCGAGTTCCTGACCGACGCTTCTCCCCTCCCCCTCATTCCCTACCCCAACTCCGTTACACGCGGTGAAGGCAATCTCTCCATCAAGGACTTCGTTTCTGTCACCTACACTGACGACGCGGCCAAGCCCATCGCCGAGCAATTGGCCGGACAACTCGCCCAAGTTTCCGGAAAGACTTTCGCAACAGAGCTGGCTACCGAAGCAAAAAAGGGCGCCATCAGCTTCGTAAGAGACGAAACGCTGGCCGAAGAGGAATACAAACTGGAAGTGAATGCCGACGGCATTGTGATTACGGCATCGGCCTATGGCGGTTATTTCTATGGCATGCAGACCCTGCGCCAACTGATGCCCGTGGCTATATATAAGGATGAAACCGACAGCGATTGGGAGAACTGGAACGTGCCCTTCGTTACCATCGAAGATAAGCCTATCCTGGAATGGCGCGGTTTCCACTTCGATGTCTCCCGCCACTTCTTCACCATGGACGAAGTAAAGAAACTGCTCGATGCCGCAGCCACCTTTAAACTCAACCGCTTCCACTGGCATCTGACCGATGACCAAGGCTGGCGCATCGAAATTCCCGAATACCCCAAACTCACCACCATCGGTGCGGAGCGTAAAGGCTCGTTCACCTTGGAAGGCGGTGGCGGCAACGGCTACGACAGGTTCTTCGACGACACCCCCTACGGCAAGGGTTGTTTCTTCACGCTGGAGCAATTGAAGGAAATGGTGGCCTATGCCAAAAAACTTAACATTGAGATCATCCCCGAAATCGACCTTCCCGGTCACATGCAAGCGGTGTTGGCCGCCTATCCCGAGTTCAGTTGCTATCCCGACAGAAAGTACGAGGTACGCCTGCTGGGCGGCATCAACCCCGATGTGTTGAACGTGGGTGATGACAAGGTGGTGGACTTCCTCAAATGTGTGCTGGGTCATGTGGCCGAGACTTTCCCTTACAACTACATCCACCTGGGTGGCGACGAATGCCCCACCACCCGTTGGCAAGAACTGTACAATGCAGCCGGCGACAACACCATCAAAAAACGTATGGCAGACAACGGCCTGACCAACGTGGGACAACTGCAACCCTGGCTGGTTCAGGAGTTGGGCAGTTGGTTAAAAGAGACCTATAACAAAGACGTTACCGTATGGGACGAGTTGCTGCATTTCTGGGACAATGAGAAATTCACCTTCAAGCCGCTGATTATGGCATGGAACAGCGAGACCCTCGCCTACAAAGCGTGGAACGAATATGGCTTGGAAAGCATCACCGTACCTTATCAGAAGCTGTACCTGGACTTCCCCCAGGTATATCCCAACCAGGAACTCATCGACGAGCCTTACGTAGGAGGATGGGGCGTAAACACCTTGGACGAAATTTACAATTGGAACCCCCTCGCACAGATGCTGAACGGCACGGAAAGCCACATGCACGGCGTTCAGGGTAACCTTTGGACCGAAACAACCTCGTCTCTTAAGGAGGCCGAATACCAATACTATCCCCGCATATTCGCCCTGAGCGAAATCGCTTGGCTGCAAAACGACAAAAAGAACTGGATAAGCTTCTATCAACGCATGCAACAGGTGGTAAAGATTCTGGATGCCAAAAACATCATCTATGCCAAACACTTCATCGAGGGTCCCGAGTACACGCCTCTCGAAGCTCTGCAAGTAGAGGCTGACAAGCTCTTGGCAGACACCCGGGCCGGTCAGGTGGGTTATCCTTCCCAGGAAGCCTGCGATGCACTGAAGACAGCCCGCGAGAACCTTACCGACAAAGATCAATTGGCCGAGGCCATCGCAGCCTTCAAGGCAGCCCCCCTCACCATGCCCGAGGCCGGCAAATACTATAAAATCAATTCCGCTTCTACGGCCACCCGCTACCGCTACGACGGTTCGTCCATGTACGTTAGCGACAACACCCTGAAGGTTCACTACACGCCTCAGACCGAAAACGAAGAACTCTTCCGATTCACTTCCACAGAGGACGGCAAAGGATTCATCCTCACACATGCCACCAGCAACAAGGCACTGGTCATCGGAAAGATAAACGAGAATGTTAGTATGAACGCGACAGACGGTACACCCGTCAGCATCACCCGCCCTGCGGCCAACAGACAATACGACTACATTCCCGGCGTGATTGTGCTGACAGCCACAGCTGACGCTGAACTCAAAACAAATGCACGCCACCTGTTCAACGACTACAGCGGTATCCTCTCCGCCAACCGAAACGACACACTCTGCTACGGAGCCACCTGGCGCATCACCGAAGTGGAGAACTATGTGGATTTCCTTCAATCCGTTCTGACAAAATGTGAAGAAATCGTAGCAACGGCACGACCCGGAGAAGAGGGAGAACCCACCCAAGAGGCCATTGACTTGCTTACCAACGACTTCATCACTCCCGCACGCGAGGCCGTGAAAGGCACCGTAACTCAGGAGAGATACTCCGAACTTGCCGCTGTCTATGACCAATACCTTGCCATTCCCCATGTACCCGTTCACAACGATGTCATCGGCACCATCGATTCCAAGTATTACTACAAGATTCAGAACGCATGGAACACAGACAGATATGCCGGTGACAACGGCAGGGGAATCATACTGCCCGGCAACGGCGCAGGCGACCGCTACCTGTGGGAGATCCGCAAGAATGCCGACAACACCGTGACGTTCGTAAACAAAGCCACAGGCAACTATCCCTGTGCAAGCGCCACAAACGGCATCGAACTGAAATCAGGAACCGAACCCACCTCGTGGTGGCTTGCCACGACAACCGTGAATGACGGACGCGAAGTGACCGCCACCTCCATCATGGAGCCAACCAAACAATACAGCTGGTACAGCCACGGCCCAAGCACCGTCATCATGCGTCCCTACGACTATGCTGCAGGTGTGTGGAACCTGATTAAGCAAAAAGTCGAGGTGCCCGTGGGCATCAATGATGTGATTGCAGCCCCCCATGACTCCAAAGGTCATGCCCTCTACGACCTCTCCGGTCGTCGCGTCAGAGAAACCGCCCATGGCATCTATATCACCGGCCAAGGGAAAAAGGTGATGAAATGATTCTGTGAAGAGGATTTATGACAGAAAACGAACGATTCGTTCCAAGACTCTGACACGCCCCCAAAAAGCCTGACAAAAACGCCGTGATGTTTTTAAAAACTCAGCAAGCCTTAAATACACAGCTTGCTTTAATTCAGACCACATCGAACTCACGATAATATAAAGAATAGTTTTTGAGTGACAAAGTCATGAAAAGACAAGGAGCACCGACCATGAGATCTGTGCTCCTTGTCTTTTATTATATCAAATGATGCAGGAGACTATTTGATGATGCCCAATTCCACGAACACCTTCTTCAGACGCTGAACGCTCAGGTCCACCTGCTCTTTGGTGTGGGTGGCCATCAATGCGTAACGCACCAACGTGTCGCTGGGAGCACAGGCAGGAGGAATCACAGGGTTGATGAACACACCCTCCTCGAAAGCACGTGCCACAGCCACGAAAGTCTTTTCAGTGTCGCGCACATACAAGGGAATGATGGGACTCTCGGTCTCGCCAATCTCAAAGCCCTCCTCGCGGAAACGCTTTAAGGCATAGTTGGTCACCTCCCACAAGGCGGCAATGCGCTCGGGTTCGTTCTGAATGATGTGAAGTGCCTCGCGGGCAGCTGCCGTGGCTGCAGGCGGGCAACTTGCACTGAAAATGTAGGTGCGGGCCGTGTGGCGGAGCCAATTGATGACGCAACTGTCAGCGGCAATGAAACCGCCAATGCTGGCCAGACTCTTGGAGAAAGTGCCCATAATCAAATCCACATCCTTCGTAACGCCGAAGTGGTCGCAAACGCCGCGTCCCTGACGACCGAACACACCGATACCGTGAGCCTCGTCCACCATCAGCGTGGCGTTATACTTCTTCTTCAACTCCACCATCTTGGGCAGGGGAGCCAAATCACCCTCCATGGAATACACACCGTCCACCACAATCAGCTTGATGGCATCGGGATCACAACGCTTGAGACACTTTTCCAAATCCTCCATATCGTTGTGTTTGTATTTCAACTGAGTGGCGAAACTCAGTCGACGGCCGTCCACAATAGAGGCGTGGTCACGATCGTCACAGATAACATAGTCGCCCTTACCGGCAATCTGACTGATGACACCGCTATTTACGGTGAAACCCGTGCTGAAGCAGAGAGCCTCATCCTTACCAACAAATTCCGCCAACTCCTTTTCCAACTGCACGTGTATGTCAAGCGTGCCGTTCAGGAAACGACTGCCGGCACATCCGCTGCCATATTTCTGCATGGCCGCACATCCGGCATCAATCACACGCTGGTCACCCGTGAGGCCTGTGTAAGCGTTCGACCCGAACATAAGTACCTTGTGTCCGCCCATCATAACCTCTGTACCCTGTTTCCCCTCTATTTCCCTGAAATAAGGATAGATACCCTTTGCTTGGAACTCTTGGGGGAGCGTGTAAGATTTCAGTTTGTCTTGTAATAATCCCATAATTTGTTTATTGATTATACTACTTAGTTCTAAAATAATGTTACAAAATTAGTAAAAAAAAACCACATGCAGCGACTACGGAGAAGTAAAATACCCTCCGGCAGACACTTTTGTCTATAGCCGTCACCTTTTTGGTGTCTTTTTCCTATATTTGCAAGGAAAATACAATTTGACATGAAGAAGATTTGCTTTATCGTAAATCCCATTTCGGGTACCACCAGCAAAAAGAATGTGGTAGGGCTGATACCCAAATATTTCGGAGAACCTGATTTCCATACGGAAATAAAATACACGAAACGCCCGAAGCACGCCACAGAACTGGCGGCACAGGCGGTAGACGAGGGATTTGACATCGTGGTGGCCGTGGGAGGCGATGGCACAGTGAACGAGGTGGGGCGCTCGCTGGTACACACATCCGCCGCTTTGGGCATCATCCCCTGTGGCAGCGGAAACGGCCTGGCACGCCACCTGTCCATACCCATCAATGTGATGAAAGCCATGAAGATACTGCAGGAAGCACATATTCAAAAGTTGGATTACGGTAAACTCAATGAACATTTCTTCTTTTGCACCTGTGGTGTTGGCTTCGATGCTTTTGTCAGCGACAAGTTTGCCCAATCGGGAAAACGCGGCCTCCTTTCCTATGTGGAAAACACGCTGGTGGAGGGCGTCCGTTATAGACCTGAGGAGTATGAGCTGGAGGTGGATGGAGAACGGCAGCAGTTCAAAGCCTTTCTGATTGCTTGCGGCAATGCGTCGCAATATGGCAACAACGCCTACATCACGCCCGAGGCATCCATGTCGGACGGACTGATAGATGTGACTGTCATGGAACCTTTCGGCTTGATAAGCGCCCCGCAAATTTTGTTACAGATGTTCAACAAATCGTTGAACGAAAACAGTCATATACGCACCTTTCGTTGCAAGAGTCTGAAAATATTCAGGAAAAAGCCCGGAGTGGTACATTACGACGGCGACCCCATAACCATTGACGGTGATTTGAATATCAGCATGGTGGGGAAAGGTATTAACATGGTTGTCAACTCCAATGGCAAAGTAAGGGTATCGCCCATACTGAGAACCTTTACCGAAATATACAGCAGCATCTCAAAACGGGTGTGCAACAAATAAGTATTGGTGTGAACGTCACGGGAAAAAGAATCAAAAAGATTCTTGACGATTTTCCGGACAAACAGGGAAACGGATCCTACCAAAGATAGAAATCAGCCGTCAGCCGGGACAATTGGGCGGAGCGGGAGCCATCGGCGTTCTGCAATACCAAATGCTGCGGAGGCAAGGGAGTACACGTACCCTTCACATAACACAACATGACACGCTTGGGTGCCTTCGCCGGCACGGTCTGCACCACGCACGACTGCCACAAGTCGAAGTGATGTTCCAGTGCGAGTGCATGGAAAGCAACACGTTCTGATATGGGTAAAATAACATTAAAGAGGCCGCCGGAGCACAGCAGACAATCGGAACATTCCCACAACTGCGAGAACGCAAGCGACCGGGTACTTCGTGCCAACAAGCGTCCTTCACCGGGCGACACCACATGTTCGGAATAAAACGGCGGATTGCATACTATAGTCTGAAAAGTCCCTTCCATTTCACGCACATCGCCCCGGCGAATTTCTATTCTGTCGGCAAAAGGACTATCCGCAACATTTTCAAGCGCCTGCGATGCGGCCTCCGGCTCTATCTCTATCCCCACTACCCTACTGGCGGGAAAACGCTGAGCCACCATCAAAGAGACGAGTCCCGTACCAGACCCGATGTCAAGCACCAAATCGCCATCACAGGCCTTGGCCCATGCTCCGAGGAGAACGCCGTCGGTGCCCACCTTCATAGCACAACGGTCCTGAGAAACGGAAAATTCCTTGAATTGAAATCTGCTTGCTGCCATATACTTCATACAAAAATACATAATAAATTCCCTATTCCCACTATAAACACTCGTAAAAATGATTTATTTTGCTTACTTTTGCATCTCCTTATATATAACAATCGTAATATGCCTAATAACGATATAGAACAGACATTTACCTTTATTCCCGAAATCAACACGGACACGGAAGAAACGCAGACTGTGGAAATTCCAGCCAAACTGGGCATCCTGCCTTTGCGTAACCTGGTAGCTTTTCCCCAGATGGTCTTGCCCGTGGTGGTGGGGCGTGCCAGTTCGCTACGGTTGGTGACCGAGGCCGCCAACCGCAAAAACCTCATCGGCGTATTCGCACAAATGAACGCCTCGGTGGAGGATCCCGATATTGAAGACATGTACCGCATCGGCGTAGTGGCACACGTAGTCAAAATCATAAAAATGCCCGACGGCAACCATACCGTATTTCTTGATTGCATCGACAGAATCACCCTTACCGACTTGGAGACCAACGGCAAATATCTGGTAGGACAAGTGGAGCATATGGGCGAGGACCGAAGCACCGACATGGAATTTGACGTGCTGTGCGACATCATAAAATCACGGGCAGAGGATTTGATTGAGAGCAACAACAACTTGTCCCGAGAGATGCTGACAGACTTCAAGGAAATACCCAACCATGGCGTCCTGCTTAGCATGCTCTGCACGTCGCTCCCCTTTACGGTGGAGATCAAACAGGGGATGCTGAAAGCCCACTCGCTGAAGGAACGCGCCCGCAAACTGTTGCGCAACATCAACAATATGCAGTCGCTCATCAATCTGAGAACCAAGATTGAAGAGAAGACACAAAGCGACCTCAACAGCCAACAACGTGAATACTTCCTGCACCAGGAGATGAAACTCATTCAGGAAGAATTGGGCGGACCCAGTGCCACCAAAGATGTGGACTCCCTGCGTGAAAAAGCCAGGCAACTGAAGATGCCCGAAAATGTGCGCGACATTATCAACGATGAACTGGAAAAACTGCAGCGCATAAACCCTCAGAACCCGGACTACAATGTGCAGCTCAACTACCTGCAGACAGCTCTGTCGCTTCCTTGGGAGCGAGACACCAAAGACAACATGAACCTGCAAAACGCAGAAAAAACACTGAACCGCGACCACTATGGCATGGAAAAAGTGAAAGAACGTATCTTGGAACACCTGGCTGTTTTGAAGTTGCGAGACGACATGCGCAGTCCCATCCTATGCCTATATGGTCCCCCGGGAGTAGGCAAGACCTCGTTGGGACGCAGCATCGCCGACGCCTTAAAACGCAAATACGTACGCGTATCCTTGGGCGGAGTGCATGACGAAAGCGAAATACGCGGACATCGGCGCACCTATATCGGCGCCATGCCCGGTCGTATTCTTAAGGGGATGGTAAAGGCCGGCAGCAGCAACCCCGTCTTCATCCTTGACGAAATCGACAAACTGAGCGGACAGACCGTAAACGGAGATCCCTCTTCCGCCCTGCTCGAAGTGCTTGACCCCGAGCAAAACAGCGCCTTTCACGACAATTACCTGGACATCGACTATGACCTGAGCAAAGTCATGTTCATTGCTACGGCCAATGACATCTCACAGATTCCCCGCCCCTTGATGGACCGCATGGAAATGATTGAAGTGAGTGGCTATTGTACGGAAGAGAAAGTGGAAATCGCACGCAAGCATTTGGTTCCCAAAACGAAAGAAGCCAACGGACTGGATGACAGAAAGGATATCAAACTGTCGAAAGAAGTGATAGAATTCCTTATCGAACACTATACACGCGAGAGCGGTGTGCGAGGATTGGAGAAACAACTGAGCAAGGTGTTCCGTAAGCTGGCTCTCGGCATTGCATCCTCTCCCGATGCCACCCCCATAAAAGTTAACGAAAAGAACATCGCAGAACTGATAGGCAAAGAACCATACAATCGCGACAAATATCAGGGAAACGAAGATGCCGGAGTGGTGACAGGACTGGCATGGACCAGTGTGGGAGGTGAAATTCTTTTCATTGAAACCAGCATCAGCAAGGTTCGTGGCGGGAAACTGACCCTGACAGGCAACCTTGGCGACGTGATGAAGGAGAGTGCCATGCTGGCTGTGGAATACATCAAAGCTCATGCAGAAGAGCTGGATATCGACGCGCGATTCTTCGAACAATGGGGACTGCACGTGCACGTGCCCGAAGGGGCGACACCCAAGGACGGTCCATCAGCCGGTGTGACAATGGTCACCTCGATGGTGAGTTGCATCACCCAGCGTAAGGTGAGAAGCCACGTTGCCATGACGGGAGAAATCACCCTCCGGGGCAAAGTGTTGCCTGTGGGAGGAATCAAAGAGAAGATTCTGGCTGCCAAGCGTGCAGGCATCACCGAAATTGTGTTATGCCAAGAAAACAGAAAGGACATTGAGGAAATACCCGAGTTGTATCTGCGCGGCATAAACTTCCACTATGTGGAAAACGTGATGGAAGTGCTGGATTTCGCCCTTTTGAAAGAGAAAGTTAAAAACGCAAGAGTCTTTAAAATAGAAGAAAATGCAATTCCTGCTGGAAAAGACCTGTAGAGACACCTGTGCCCGCACGGGCACACTGTTCACAGATCATGGCGAGATTAAAACTCCCATCTTTATGCCTGTGGGCACCGTTGGCAGCGTGAAAGGCGTGATGGTGCGCGACCTGAAGGAGGAGGTGAAGGCTCAAATCATCTTGGGCAACACCTATCATCTTTATCTTCGTCCGGGCACGGAAGTGCTGGAACAAGCCGGAGGACTGCACAAGTTCAACGGATGGGATCGCCCCATCCTTACGGACAGCGGCGGCTTTCAGATATTCTCACTCACAGGCATTCGCAAGCTGACAGAGGAAGGGTGCATGTTCCGAAGCCATATCGACGGTTCAAAGCATTTCTTCTCTCCCGAACGGGTGATGGACATCGAGCGAAGCATCGGAGCCGATATTATCATGGCGTTGGACGAATGCCCTCCCGGCACCAGCGACTATGCTTATGCAAAAAAAAGTCTGGGGATGACCCACCGCTGGCTCGACCGCTGCATCAAACGGCTGAACGAGACAGAGCCCAAATATGGTTATCAACAAAGCCTGTTCCCCATTGTCCAAGGATGCACCTACGAAGACCTGCGACGCCAATCGGCAGAGTTCGTTGCCGAGAAAAACACCGACGGCATTGCCATCGGCGGCTTGGCCGTAGGCGAACCCGCCGAGGTAATGTACCGTATGATTGAAGTGGTCAACGGAATTCTTCCCCAAGAGAAACCTCGTTACCTGATGGGAGTAGGAACACCCGCCAATATTCTGGAAGGAATCTCATTGGGAATAGATATGTTCGACTGCGTGATGCCGACCCGAAACGGACGCAACGCCATGTTGTTCACCAGCCAAGGCATCATGAATATGCGTAACAAGAAATGGGAAACGGATTTCTCTCCCATCGATCCTGAAGGAACAGCCAGTGTGGACTCTGTTTACACGAAAGCCTATCTCCACCACCTGTTCAAAGCACAAGAGTTGTTGGCATTGGAAATTGCGAGCATACACAATCTGGCTTTCTACGTGTGGCTCACCCAAGAAGCACGCAAACACATTCAGGAGGGGGACTTTGCATCATGGAAAGAGCAAATGCTCAAACAAGTGCAAACGCGATTATAAACCGTAGCAGGCTCCAGGCATGACCATTCCCTTTCCCAAAAGGATAGACCGATATATAATAGGTAAGTTCCTACAGACCTATATATTTTCTATTCTGCTGATAATTAGCATTGCCGTTATTTTCGACTATAACGACAACATCGACAAACTGACACAAGGAGGAGCCGGTCTGAAGACGATTATCTTCGACTATTATCTTAACTTCGTGCCATACTATGCCAACCTGTTCTCTGCATTGTTTGTGTTCATCAGCGTCATCTTTTTCACAAGCAAACTGGCAGATAACAGCGAGATTATCGCCATGATTTCAGCCGGCATCAGCTTCCGCCGTCTGATGGCGCCCTACCTGTTTACCGCAGCCCTGATTGCCGGAGCCAATTTCTATTTGGGAGCCACCATCATTCCCCGCGGGTCGGCAGAGCGATTGGAGTTCGAGAATAAATATAAGAGAAAAAAGAAAGACTCAACATTCTCCGATAATGTGATGATGCAGGTAGACAAGGGGGTCATCGCCTATGTTGGGCACTTTGACGGCCCGACAAAAACCGGCTACACCTTTTGGCTCGACAAGTTTGAGGGGAAGAAACTGGTATCACATCTTGAAGCCAGAAGAATCGTCTACGACAGCATCTCCACCACACAATTTCATTGGAACCTGAGCAATGTAAAAATACGCGACCTGAGTGGAGAAAGAGAGCAAATCACGACGTACAACCAATTAGACAGTATCATCCACATGGAGCCTCAGGATTTTCTGGTCACAAAAGGCTTACAAGAGACCATGACGAACAAGGAGCTGGTCAACGACATTGAACGAAAGAAAATCCGAGGAACCGGACAGTTGAAAGCCTTTCAAGTGGAATACTACAAACGCTATGCCTCTGCCTTTGCCGCTTTCATCATGACCATTATGGGAGCATCATTAAGCAGCCGGAAGCGAAAGGGAGGCATGGGATTCTCGCTTGGAGTAGGTCTCACGTTGAGTGTGACCTATATCTTCCTGCAAGGAATCTCCTCAAGTTTTGCCATCAATGCCAACGTGCCGGTAATACCGGCCGTATGGTTACCCAACGTGTTATTTACAATTATATCTATCTACTTATACAAGAAAGCACCAAGATAAAAACATGGATTTCTACGACTTAGACCTAAACGACGACGTCCTTGATGCTTTGGACGACATGAATTTTATCGAGACAACCCCTATTCAAGAGAAAGCCATACCCGCCATCTTGGAGGGAAAAGACGTCATTGCCGTTGCCCAAACAGGAACAGGCAAGACGGCAGCTTTTCTGCTGCCCGTATTGAGCATGCTCCGCGACGGGAATTACCCCCAAGATGCCATCAATTGTGTCATCATGAGTCCCACCCGCGAACTCGCTCAGCAGATAGATCAGGCCATGCAGGGCTTTGCCTATTATCTGCCCGACGTGAGTTCTGTGGCTGTCTATGGAGGAAACGACGGGATTCGTTACGAGCAAGAGAAAAGAGGATTTGAACATGGGGCCAGCATCATCATTGCCACCCCCGGCCGGCTCATCTCTCACATCTCATTGGGAAACATAGACCTCTCCCATGTATCCTTTTTCATCCTCGACGAGGCCGACCGCATGCTGGATATGGGATTCAGCGAAGACATCATGCAAATTGAGCGTAACCTGCCCAAAAAGCGCCAAACCATCATGTTCTCCGCCACCATGCCGGAAAAGATTTCCGAGTTGGCAAAGACCATCCTGACCGACCCCGTAGAG
>CAMWSK010000018.1 GCA_947176895.1 uncultured Prevotellaceae bacterium
CAAGCATCAAGCATTCACCGACCATTTTGTTTTTACATTCAAAATCCCCTATTACATGCCGGAAAAGATTTCCGAGTTGGCAAAGACCATCCTGACCGACCCCGTAGAGATAAAATTAGCCGTGAGCAAACCTGCCGAGAAGATTTGCCAACAAGCATGCATCTGTTATGAGGCTCAAAAGATTAACTTCTTAAAGAATCTGTTTACAAAGAAGGAACCCAAACGCGTTATCATCTTCGCCGGCAGCAAGTTGAAAGTAAAGGACCTTGCCATCAGCCTCAAACGAGCAGGCTACATGGTGGGTGCCATGCACAGCGACCTGCAGCAAAGCGAGCGTGACGAGGTGATGTTCGCTTTCAAAAGCAACAAAATCGACATCCTTGTGGCCACGGACATCGTAGCCCGCGGCATTGACATTGACGACATCCAGCTTGTCGTCAACTTCGATGTTCCCCATGATGCGGAAGATTATGTACACCGCATCGGCCGCACGGCACGTGCCGGTGCAGATGGTGCTGCCATCACATTGGTAAGCGAGAAAGACATGCCCGCTTTCCAGAAGATTGAGCATTTCCTCGGCAAAAAAGTCGATCGCATTGAGTTGCCGGAAGAAATAGGAGAAGCCCCATCCTACAACAAAGGAGAAAGAGGGAAACGGGGGAACGGCAGGAGCAACAACAAAGGCGGACAAAGACGAGGCAAGAAACCGGGCAGAAAGCCTTCAACCAAACAGCCTGCTGCCAGCAATGAGGAACAGGCAAAGACCTCTGAAGAGAAAACAACACGCAAAAAATCTCATGGAAGACGTCGGTTCAAGATGAGAAAACAAAATGAAGGAGCAAAAAGCGGAAACGGAAAATCATCACAAGATTAGAAGCTATCCCTTTTAACTGCAAGATATTGGTCAGTGAATGCAAGAACAAGCATCAAGCATTCACCGACCATTTTGTTTTTACATTCAAAATCCCCTATTACTAACTAATCATAAGCATGTTACAAGAAAGAGCGCGTATCATTAACATGCGGATTCTCTTAACGTAAGTTTGATGGAATCAGAATAAAGCAAACGGAGTGTGCTTCATGCCGTTTTGCAGTGCCTACAGAAGCATGTGAATGTCTTTGGGAAAACATGTTCATCTTTTTGAAAAACGTGTTCATGTTTTTCAAAAAGATGAACATGTTTTTTCGAGGGACTTGAAGGCGGGGATTTTTTTCACAGACAATGAAAAATTCATCGTACTCACGCTAACATAAGCAATTCGATGGAGAATAACAAGTAAAACAGAAGAAAAAGAAAAAAGAAAAAAAGTTATATTCTTTTTTTCAGGGAAGGCTGTCCTAAAAACTTTTTTTAAGTTACATTTGCATCATGGAGGAATTTGCACTTTGCATAGAATACATCTTACTCAACCGAGACCGTTTGACAGTTCCCGGCCTGGGTACCTTTGTTGTAAAACAATTGGAAGCGAAATATGACATGGAGGAGGAATTGTTCCTCCCTCCCACCCGTATCGTTCTATATAATGAACAAACGGCAAAGGGCGAGAGCACATTCTTCACCTCCTCCATACAACAGATTTACAACATCAGCGCCCACGATGCCCAAAGTAAATTGGATGTGTGGATTGCCGATTTCTATCAAACGGTTGAAGACACCGGGAATGTAGATTTGGGATGCGTTGGCACGTTCACCGGCAATGCCGACGGGCATCTGCTTTTCACACCCTCGGAATCAGGCATCGCCTCTCCGGCTTTCTATGCGCTGGATACTTTCCACATCAAGAAGCTCACACCCGGCGACAGCAAGAAAAAGGGCGAAAAGGTAATAAGCAACACCGACCACACCCTTGTCATCCGTCTGCCACATCGCATCATGAAATATGTGGCAGCCATGTCTGTTGCCGTTCTTGTGCTTTTCGGATTGTCGGCTCCCGTTGACGAAGGCATGAGCACCCGGCCCGCACAACAGCAAAGCGCCATGCTTTCACCCGCCAAGATTAGCGAAGCGGTAACCCCTTTCTCCAAGGACAACGCCAAAGAGATGGAGATGACAGAACAAGAGGCTCCGAAAGAAGAGATTGAGACCGGCGAAGCAACTGCGGAAGTCAATGAAACGATTCAGGAGGCGCCCGCACAAACAAATGCCGAGGAAGTTATCGGCGGAGCTGACACCCCCACAGAAATCGTGGTCACCAACAACGCGGCTCCTGTGGAAGAGCAGGTGAGAGAGTGCTACTACATCGTATTGGCGAGCAACGTCTCCAACAAGAATGCCGAGAACTACGTGGAAGTGCTGAAGAAAAGAGGATTTGACTCCGCCCGCGTACTGAAGGGTAAGTTCAACCGCGTGGTAGTGGGTGAGTACGCCACTACAGAGGAAGCACATGCAGCAGTCACCGACATCAAGCAGAGAGACAAAGAATACCAAGGAGCCTGGATATATAAACACGGTAACTGATGAAGCGTGTAAAATGCCCAAAATGCGACAATTATCTCGTATTTGACGAGACACGATACACCGACGGACAACAACTCGTCTTTCAATGCCCCACATGTAGCAAGCAGTTTGCTATCAGAATCGGCAAAAGCCAACTAAGAGCGACACGCAAGGAAGAGACCTTTGACGAAAATGAGAATGCCGAACGGTGCGGAAGTATCGTTGTGGTGGAAAATGTGTTCCACTATAAGCAGGTGATTCCCTTGCAGATGGGCGACAATGTGATAGGGAGGTTCGTGCGTGGAACAGACATCAACACCCCCATCGAGACCACAGACCCAAGCGTAGACACCAAACACTGCATCATTCGCGTGCAACGCGGAAAAGACAAGAAACTACAATATATCCTGCGAGACGCTCCCAGCAACACCGGCACCTTTTACATGAACAGCATCCTTCGCGACCAGGACCGAGTCAGGCTGGAGGAAGGAAGCATTGTGACCATCGGTGCCACCACGCTCATCCTGCGCGTAGCCAACGAAAGCGGTGAATCTGATGCGTGACAAGCGTGCCAGCTGAAAAAAAGGAGCGTTTTGTTTCTCTGTTTCAAAGAAATTGCCTAATTTTGCAAACCGAAGCAGAAACAATTATCAACCTTATAAAGTATAATAGCTATGCCTAGCGGAAAGAAGAAAAAAAGACACAAGATGTCTACTCACAAGCGTAAAAAAAGACTGCGTAAGAACAGACACAAAAGCAAATAAGTGAGTGATTACGAAATAAAGAACAAGCTTCTCGCGGCATGGAAGAGCGAAAGTTTGTTCTTTATTTCGTAAATAACAAATGAACACCTGGAGAATGACAAGCGAATTATTCATAAGCGTAGACTCTAAGAAGATCTCTATCGCCCTCACCGAGGACAAGAAGTTGGTGGAATATCAAGAGGAAGGGCAAACCGCCTCGTTCAACGTCGGCAACATTTATCTGGCTAAGGTAAAGAAACTGATGTTGGGACTTAACGCCAGTTTTGTGAATGTTGGCTACGAGCGCGACGCCTTTCTCCATTACTTGGACCTTGGGGTAAACTTCAACAGCTATTCAAAATACCTCAAACAGGTCGCCAGCGACAAGAAGAACCTTTATCCCATTTCCAAGGCTCACATAGAACCAGACCTGGAAAAGGACGGAAGCGTGCAAACCTCACTGAAGCAAGGCCAAGAGGTGTTGGTTCAGATTATCAAGGAACCCATCTCCACCAAAGGCCCCCGCCTCTCATGCGACATTTCTTTTCCCGGCCGCTATCTGGTCCTGACCCCTTTCGACGATAAAATCTCCGTCTCTTCAAAAATCAAGTCCAGCGCCGAGCGTGCCCGGCTAAAGCAGGTCATCCAAAGCATCAAACCCAAAAACTTCGGAGTCATTGTGCGCACCGTGGCCGAAGGAAAGCGTGTGGCCGAGTTGGACACCGAGATGAAAATCTTGCTGAATCGTTGGGAAGAGACGATGTACAAGGTGCAACGAGCCAAAAGTTTCCCTACCTGCGTGTTTGAGGAAACCAGCCGCACCGTGGCCATGTTGCGCGACCTTTTCAACCCCTCATACGAAAATATTTACATAGACAACGAGGACGTTTACAACGAAATCAAAGATTATGTCACGCTGATTGCGCCCGAAAGAGCCGGTATCGTGAAGTTATACACGGGCAAACTGCCTCTTTTCGACAATTTTGACATCACACGCCAAATCAAATCCTCTTTCGGGAAGGTGGTCACCTATAAACATGGGGCTTACCTTATCATTGAACACACAGAAGCCTTGCACGTGGTGGACGTAAACAGCGGAAACCGCGCGAAATCCAAAGACGGCCAAGAGGCAAACGCATTGGATGTCAATCTTGGTGCAGCCGATGAGTTGGCCCGACAACTCCGCCTGCGTGATATGGGAGGCATCATCGTTGTGGACTTCATCGACATGCACTTGGCCGAAGACCGCCAGAAGCTTTACGAGCGCATGTGCGAAAACATGAAGCAGGACCGTGCCCGCCACAACATTCTTCCCCTAAGCAAGTTCGGACTGATGCAGATTACCCGCCAGCGGGTGCGTCCGGCCACAGAGGTCAACGTGGAAGAGGCCTGCCCCACATGTGGCGGCAAAGGTACCATCCGCAGCAGCATCATGTTTGCCGACCAACTGACCGAGAAAGTGGATATGCTTGTAAACAAATTAGACATCAAGAAGTTTACGCTACACGTGCATCCCTACGTTTATGCCTACCTCAGCCAAGGATTATGGTCCATCAAACGCCAATGGAAATTGAAATATGGCATGGGAGTAAACGTGATACCCAATCAGAAACTGGCTTTCCTGCAGTATGAGTTCTATGATGCCAACCGTCAGGAAATAGACATGAAGGGAACCTACGAAAACCATTAAGGCGCGTTTACCATGTCACTGCAGCAGAGTCGTCGCGAGCATCTGAAGACCATTGCCTTTTGGCCGGTCATACTTCTTCTCTCATGTGTATGCGTCATACCGGCATGGGGAGACAAGAAGAAGAAGGATATCGTGCCGACAGATCCCGTTCCCGACGCCTATCTGCCTCCCCTTCCACTTCCCACACCTTTGCGGGCAGAGGAATTGCTCTGCATGCGACCCGTGCTTGAGCGTGACATCCACTATGTCGGCAACATAAAAGGCATCGATGTTTCCCGTTATCAGGGCAACATCGACTGGCAGCAGGTGGCACGCGGCAGACATGCCGGCTACGCGTATATCAAGGCATCTGAGAACGCCAGCCTGATAGACCCCCGTTACTACGACAACGTGCGTGAGGCACGCAGAGCAAAAATCCCCATCGGTTCTTATCATTTCTACAGCCCTTCGGCCTCCCCCATGGTGCAGCTCATGAATCTCAAGCGTGCCATGCCCAACCTCAAGCATCAAGATCTGGTGCCCATGATTGATGTTGAAGTAAGAGGGCGGTCGAACTATAAGACTTTTATTGAGAACCTGAGACAATTTTTGCTCAGTGTAGAAAAGCATTATGGTGTAAAACCCATCATCTACACAGGCACCAACTTCTACAACAAATATCTTGCCGGCTGCTTCGAGGACTACATGTTCATGATTGCCCGTTACGGCGATGAGCCGCCCTGCCTGGAGGGTAATCCCAAGTTTGTCATCTGGCAATATTCCGATTGCGGTCGCATTCCCGGCATCAACCACCATGTGGACCTCAGCACATTCGTGGACGACTACAAGCTGAAAGATATCATGGTAAAGAAAAAATAGAATAGCATGCGGCTGTGAGACCGGCACATCCCGGGAGCGCATCCACACGTATATTACAGCCAGTCATGTATGCGTTCTTTCACTGCATTGGCTTCGCTGAGCAGCCGTATGAACTCCTGCATTGAATGTTTGCGGTATGTGTTTCTCAATACGTGGACACATCCCGCCATCTCATTTTCCGGGAAATCCAGAGGAACGGCTTTAATTCCCTGTTCGTTGCGTATGGTTGCTTCGGCAAGAACCGTCACCAACTGACTCTGCTTGACGAGTTTCAGGAGAATGTTGACCTCGTTAAGCTCAAGGCGCACGCGCAACTTTGTCATATACTTGGACAATGCCTTGTCCAGGGCGTTACGCGCCTGCAATCCTTTCGAAGGCAAGGCGATGTCATACGGCTCCAATTCGCCAAGCTTAACCTTATCCTTTTTTGCCAACGGGTGGCTGTCGCCGGCAATGACAGCCAGATGATTGTCGAAAAGAATGTGCGATTCTATTTCGTCATGACAGACCGAAGATTTGAAAGCCAACACAAAGTCCACCTTGCGGTTAGACAGCAATTCCATAAGTTCCTCCATCGGTTTGTAATAAATGTTCAGCCGCACATGGGGATAACGCTTCATGAACACGAGCAAGGTCTCGGCCAATATGGGACTGAACGTGTATGTCACACCGATATTAAGGGTGCCGGTGAGCAGTTGCTGCAGATCGTGTATACGGTCGACGCAAAGGTCGGCCGCATGAAGTGTGCGCAGTGCGTATGGCAACAGTTCCTCTCCCACCTCGGTGAGGCTGACGGAATGGCTGTTGCGCAAAAGCAACGGAGCGTTCAGTTCCTGTTCAAGTTGTTTTATCTGCTGCGAGAGTGTGCTTTGCGTGATGTACAACGCCTTCGCGGCATCGGAAAAGTTTAATGTTTCCGCCACTTTGGCGAAATACCTCAGTTGTCTAATCTCCATATTTGTGTGCTATATTATAGGTAACGTTCTCAAGCGAATATTATTACCTGTTCGTGATGCGAAACCAAAATATTTATCCCTCTACCTCTTCGCTATCGTGTAAACCGATAGCGGCACCCTTATCTTGTGACCTTGAACGACATTTTCTTAAACAAAAAGACAGGAATATTTGCCCCGACCACCAGTCCCAATATGATGAAGGTACACGTGAATCCGTTGTATGCCAACAGATAGAGGCAATGGTTGAACACCTCTTCCTCCTGATGATACAGACACATCACCAACGCCTCGATAGCCCGGTAGGCATACATTCCGGGAATCATCGGAAGCAAAGCCGGAAAGAAACATGTTTCGGCAGGACACTTCGCCAGGTTCGCCAGCCATACGGCAAGGACACCGATGGAGAAGGCCGCAAGTGTGCTGGCAGCAATGATGTGGATGCTCATCAAATCGTTGTGCATCAACCCGAAGCGTAGCGCATGCCCCACCGCGGCCAGCAAGGCACAGCAGGGGTAGGCCCTGCGCGGGGGATTGCTGATAGCGGCAAACCCGATGGCAGCGACGGCAGCAAAAAAGCCGTCCTGCAACAAATCCGTCATGATACCCATAATCAAGCCAAGTCAATGTTTAACATAAGAAGTCCGCAGATCAGTCCCAAGGACAAGCATACCGTGAGCACCATCCCGTTCATGAAACGGCTGAAGGCACACAGATAATGTCCGTCGAGCATGTCGCTTGCCGAATTGATGTAGGGAATACCCGGAACGAGGTACAGCACACTGCATCCCAACGCTATCCCCGGTGTATCGCCCCATCCGAACAGATGGCAGCCCGCGCTGAGGACGGCGGAGAAGAAGGACGCACAGACGAACACGAACCTCACATCCGCCTTGTCCTCCAGCATCATCTGTTTTATGCGATAGCCGCAAAACGTGGAAACGAAGACGACGAGCATCGAGACCGAATCGCCCCCGAACAAACGACAGAAAGATGCGTTGGCCAACGAGGCCAGCACCAGCACCAGCCACTTGTTGGCCGGTGCCGTATGCTTGATTTCCTCAAACCTCGACAGGGCGTCCCCATAGCTGCTTTTTCCGTCGGCCACATCCCAACTGAGTTTACTCAGCCGGGTGTTCATGTCGAAGCTGATGGCTGAACGGCAGACCGTGTGCACCAGGGAGAAAGAAGCCCCATCCTTCATGTCCCGTCCTGTCAAGATTATGTGTGACGGCATTATGCTCAAGTCCACCCTTATTCCAAACGCCGCAGCCATACGGTATACATTCTTCTCGATGCGTATGCACGTGGCGCCACAGCCACACAGCCATGCGGCATAATCGGACAAGAACGCGCACACCTCCTTCACATCCGGTGAAGAGATTTCGGACGTTACGTTTTCCTGTCTCATAGCTCCTCATCGTCTGCGATGTCTCCGGGGCAATAAAACATTTCCCTGTCCGACACGGAATGAATCAAACGATGCAGATAACGGACGATGTGATACCGGGTGCAAAGTCTCTTCATTCCCCTGAACACGAATAGTGTCAGCATGATGCTGACGACGGAAAACCAAACGAATAATTGCTGTGTCATTTCCTTTTGCGTTTTTGACTCATGCTGCAAAGGTAGGCCGAATCCGTCTTATCCGCGAGCGATGTCGTTGGGTTGTTTCAATACCTGCTATAGGCAGTGTCAATAGAGCAAGGAATACATCAACATGTATGGCTGAAAACATGAACACGTTTTTGAAAAACATGAACATGTTTCAGACAAAACATCAACATGTTTCAATCCGTTCATCGCGATGCCCTTTTCTTCCCTCAGAAATATTCTTGTCCGTCATTATACGCTGTTTCCCGTCTTTTCCTTATCTTTGCGCCGCGTTTTCACAAGAAGCGCAGAAAAAAATTTATTCATTTATGTATTACAACCAAAAACGAAAGGCGACAGCCCTCACTTGGAAGCATTATCACCGCAAAGGTTATAGTGCGTTTGCCAGTCTGGGCAGGCCCATTCGCATCGGGGTGTTGAGCGTAGCCACGCTCAGCACGATTTGTCCTGCCCGCGCAGCCGAGGAACACGTGCCGGCGCTGGAGCAGAAGGCCGATGAGAAAGAGCTGGAGGAGGTGACCATCACCGACACCATGTCCCCACTGGCCTTGTTGCAGGGGGCTCGCCTTGTGAGTGTGTTGACACGCACCGAGATTGAACAATCGGGTGCGCAGTGTGTAAACGATCTGCTGAAGCTGTTGCCGGCTGTGGATGTCAGGCAACGGGGAGGCTTCGGAATCCAGACGGACATCAGTATCAACGGAGGTACTTATGAGCAGGTGACCTTGTTGCTCAACGGGGTGAACATCAACAACCCGCAGACAGGTCACAACAGCCTTGACCTGCCCGTCTCGCCGGCAGACATCGAGCGCATCGAAGTGCTCGAGGGAGCGGCAAGCCGGGTGTACGGCGGACAAGCCTTCGGAGGCGCCATCAACATCGTCACCCGGAAAGACCATAGCCGGTCGGCGGAGGCGAACCTGCAGGGAGGCAGCCACGGAACGGTGCAAGGCGACGGGCGGATAAGCTTCAGCCACTCGAGCGTGGGACACCGGCTCAGCGGCGGAGGAGGCCGCAGCGACGGAGGTACGCTCAACGATGCATGGAAGAAGGGAAACCTGTTCTACACGGGAGACCTCACGAAAGAGCGCACGCGGGTCAACTGGCAAATGGGCTACTCACGGAAAAGCTACGGGGCCAACACCTTCTACAGCGGGTCGAGCAACGACCAGTGGGAGCAGAACGAACGGATCATGTGTGCCGTGGGAGCCGAGAACGAAGGGAAACTGCATCTATCCTCGTCGGCCTATTGGATCCGCTCCTACGACAACTACGAGTGGCATCGCGGAACGCCCACCAACAGCCACCAGTCCGATGTCTATGGCGCACGCATGGGGAGCCACGTGGATTGGGTGGCCGGAAGAACAAGCCTCTCGGCAGGAGTCAGGAACGAGGGCATCCTCTCCAGTTCTTTAGGACAGGACATGCTGGAGAAGGACCGGGTGAAGGCGCACGGCAGCAATCTGTATTACACGAAACACGCCAACCGCACCGATGTCAGTTTCAACCTTGAACACAACATCCGCATCGCCCGCTGGACGATAAGCGCCGGCGTGATGGCCGACATGAACACAGCCATCGACCACCGCTTCCGCTTCTACCCCGGCGTCGACCTGGCCTACCGGCCCAACAGCCAATGGAAGCTGTTTGCCGGATACAACAAAGGCTTCCGACTGCCCACATACACCGATTTATATTACAGCAGCCCCGACATCACCGGCAACGACCAGCTGAAGGCCGAGGAGAACCATGCGGCAAACATCGGCGTACAGGTGCGCCCCACACACGGACTGTCGGGACGCCTCCGCCTGTTCTACAGCCACGGGCGCAACATGATTGACTACGTGAAGACCGAGTTCGGAGGATCCGCACGTGCGGAAAACTTCACACTGGACAACATGGGCGTGGGAACCGACTGGACGCTTGACTTCCATGAGCTTATCGGCGAACGGTGTTTCCTCGGCAACCTCTCCCTCGGCTACGCATACATCCATCAGCAGAGGGAAGGCAAGTACCCGATCTTCACCAGCCTGTATGCCGACGACTATCTGAGGCATAAGTTCACAGCCCGGCTCAACCACAAAATCGTAAGCCGCCTGAGCGCCACCTGGAGCGTACGTTATCAGCAACGCATGGGGCAGTACCAAGTGTACGAGGGGCTGACGCCCACACCCCGGTTAGAGGACTACACCCCCTACGCCACCTTGGACCTGAAACTTCAGTGGACCCATCCGCACTATGACGTGTACGTGCAGGCCACCAACCTGACGAACCGCAGATACCAAGACCTGGGGAACATCAGGCAACCAGGCATCTGGGTGATGGCCGGAGCACGATGGAAGATGAATTTCTGATCCACGGCACACAAAAGCAAGCGAAGCACAGCGAAAAACTTTCGGGTGCTTCGCTTTGCTTTATCATCCCTTTTTCCTAACTTTGTAGAAAATTGCATATTGTGAAACACTATATATTCCGACTCACTCTTTGCGCTTTGGGAGCATGGCTTTCCGTAAGTGCCCATGCGTTTACCATCGTCATTGACGCCGGACACGGAGGACGGGATGCCGGAGCCATTGGCTTCATCTCGAAAGAAAAGAACATCAACCTGAGCATCGCCCTCGAGTTGGGCCGGCTGCTGGAGGCGAACATGAAAGACGTGAAGGTTGTCTATACCCGGAAGACCGACGTGTTCGTGGATCTGGACAAACGGGCCCAGACAGCCAACAAGAACAAGGCGGACCTGTTCATCAGCATCCACACCAACAGCACCGCATCGGGCCGCAACGGAACCACCGTCCAAGGCACAGAGACGTTCACCCTGGGTATGCACCGCGCGGCCGACAACCTGGAAGTGGCCAAGCGCGAGAACAGCGTGATTACCCTGGAGAACGACTACGAAGAAAAATATGAGGGCTTCGACCCCAAAAGCAGCGAGAGCTACATCATCTTCGAGCTGATGCAAGACGAATACATGAAACAGAGCGTCCTGCTTGCCGACATGATTCAAAAGCAATTCGCCAGCCACGCAGGCCGCATCAACAAGGGTGTGAAACAGGCAGGGTTCCTGGTACTTCGCGAAGTGAGCATGCCCAGCGCCCTGATAGAGGTGGGTTTCATCAACAACCGTGCAGAAGAAAAATTCCTGAACTCGAAGGAAGGTATAGCGAAGATGTCGAGAAGCATATACAACGCCATCAAGAAGTATAAGGAGCAAGCAAAACTAACATAACCATAACGCGAATAGGAATGAGAAAAGAAGTGAAAATAGGGCTGACGGGCATCGCCGCCTTGGTGATTCTGTTCTTTGGCATCAAATTCCTTAAGACCAGCCGACTGTTCAACAGTGCCGAAAGTTATTACATCCTGTTCAGTAACTCCAAGGGCCTGACCCAAAACAGCGCCGTGTATGCCGACGGTTACAACATCGGCACCACGGGAGACATCGCCTATGAGAAACCTAACCGGGTAGTCGTGAGAATCGACGTGAGCAAGGGCGTGAAGATTCCCCGCGGAACCATCGCCAAACTGGACGAGGCCATTCTGGGCGGTTGCACCCTGAACATGACGATGGGCGCCAACCCTGCGGATTGCTACGCCCCCGGCGACACCATCCCGGGCACGGAAGAGAAAGGGCTGATGGAAGCCGCCGCAGGACTTATGCCTTCGGCCGCTCAGTTGCTTTCGCACGTTGACACTCTGGTGCTGGCCCTGAACACCCTGGCCGGCAACCCCAACCTGGCCGTCATTCTGGAAAACACACGTCAGGTGACGGAGAACCTGAACAGCAGCACAAAGCGGCTGGACAAACTGATGAACAACGACCTGCCACGCATCGCCGCCACGTTGGAGCGTGCAGGCAAAAACGTCGACACGCTGACCGGCTCGCTGGCCAAGATAGACTTCCAAAACACGATGGACAACATCGACGAAACCATCAAGAGTCTTCAGCAAACGGCCGACAATGTCAACACCGCCACAAACAAACTGACGCAGCCCGACAACAACATCGGCCTGTTGCTCAACGACACCTTGCTGTACGGGAACCTGACCTCAACGCTGAACAACGCCGCCCAGCTGCTCGACGACATCAAGAAGCATCCCAGCCGCTATGTCAACGTAACGGTGTTTGGACGCAAACAAAAGAAAGATTAACCGATTTAGGAACAAACAGGTATGACAAAGCCAACGCCCCAAGCGCAATGGGAGCAATGCCTCAGCATTCTGAGGGTGAACATTGACCGGCAAGCGTATGACGCGCTGTTGGCCAACATTAGCTTTGTATCCCTGAACAAAGAGGAAAACAAAATCTATCTGCGTGTGCAGAGCAGTTTCATATACGAGACCATCGAGCACACGAAGCGCATACGCCAACTGCTCTATAGCGTTATTTGGAGTGTATACAAGACGAAGCTGATCATTCGTTACCAGATTTTGGCCGACAGCACCACCAACACCGTCACCAATGTCGAGGGAACCCCGGGAACAACCGTTGAAACGAAAATCAACCGAAGGACCAAGAAGGTGGAAGAGGTGGTGGAAAGTGAACTGGAATCCCGTCTCAACGAAAACTACACATTCGACAATTTCATCGAGGGCAACGGCAACAAACTGCTGCGAAGCGTAGGCATCAGCATCGCCGACAACCCCAAACAGACCACCTTCAACCCCCTGTTTGTGTACGGAGGGTCAGGTGTGGGCAAGACACACCTGGTGACGGCCATCGGCATTCAGTTCAAAAGAAACTTCCCGCAGAAGCGCGTGCTCTATGTGACGGCTCACGACTTCAAGGTGCAGTTCATGACGGCCAAACAGCAGAACCGCATCAACGATTTCATCTATTTCTATCAGACCATCGACGTTTTGATCATAGATGACGTGCAAGAGTTCTCGGGACTTACGGGCACGCAACAGACCTTCTTCCACATTTTCAACCATCTGAAGATGAACGGCAAGCAGATTATCATGACCAGCGACCAGGCTCCGGGCAGCATGCCCGGCATGGAAGAACGCCTCATCACACGTTTCAAATGGGGACTGGCCACCGAGCTGGAGCGCCCCGACCAGGAGCTTTGCCACAAAATATTGGAGAACAAAATCAAGCAGGATGATTTGCAAATCAGCGATGAAGTGGTGGATTTCATCTCTCGCAACATCGTAAACAGCATACGGGATTTGGAAGGAATCATCTGCTCTCTTCAGGCTCATGCCATGGCACTCAACCGCGACATCGACCTCAGCATCGCCCAACTGGTGATAAACCAATCGGTGAAAGCGCAGAAAAAAAGCATCACCATCGAAATGATTATGGATGCCGTCTGCTCTTATTTCAGCGTATCGCAAGAGGATGTGATGTCGAAAACGCGTAAGGCAAACATCGTGCTGGTGCGTCAGGTGGCCATGTATCTGGCTGCAAAAACCACAAAAATGTCCACCAGCAAGATAGGCCTATATATCGGAGGACGCAACCATGCCACCGTGCTCCACTCCATCAAACAGGTACAAAACCGCCTGTTGACCGACAAAAACTTTCAGCAGCAGGTGGAGGAAATAGAACAAAGCCTGCGATAAAAGGGGGCTGTGGCGTTATCACAGAAACAGCATCCACGAAACAGGGACGTGTCAAAAACACGTCCCTGTTTCGTGGATGAATTGAATTTTGACACAGCCCCTTATTCTTCAATAAATCCTTGATGTCTGAGTGCCTCGAACAAGCCCTTGCTCATGGCCTCGTTGTCTTTCTTCGTGTAACGGATGTCGGTAAATATCTGTGCCAGCGTTTCTTTTTGATTGATTTCCACAAAGTGCTTATTCTCGGGTAAGCTCTCCTTCTCGGCATAAAAGCGGTCGATTTCATCGCGGGAATAGTCGCTGTAGGTCTCCTCATGAACGAAAGAAGAAACCGGAAGACGGTCGGACAAGGCAGGCTCCTCCGCGGGCCATCCCACAGTGAGCGTGGCCACGGGCATCACCAGGCGGGGAAGGTGCAGCGCGTTGATGATGGCCAGGGGTTGATAGATGGTGGTACCCAGGAAACAAAGTCCCAGTCCCTCCTCTTCGGCCAGGCAGCTGAAGGTTTGGGTGAAAAGCAAAGCGTCTGTAGACGCGTTCAGAAAACTAAGAAAATTGCCATAACCCGGCTTGGCTTTTCTCTCCTCGCACCAACGCGTGGTACGGTTGAAATCGGCACAAATGGTAAGCACTACGGGAGCATCCGTCACCATGGGCTGGTTGAAATGCGCGGGTGCCAACGCACGTTTACGCTCGGCGTCACGCGTCACCACCACGCTGTACAATTGCAAGTTACCCATCGTTTGGGTGCGGGCGGCAGCCTCCAGCAACCGGTTCAGCAGCGAGGCATCCACATCCCGCTCGGAATATCTGCGCACCGTGGCGCGGCCCTTAAGCAAATCAAGTAAGTTCATCATCCTACAACATGTTATGATTAGCACAAATTTAGCGTAAAACTTTGAACCCACAAAATTGTTTCGTACATTTGCAAAAACGGAACGTATGGAAGAGAGAAAATACACTTACGAAGAGGTTTACCGCGGTGTGCTCAGCTATTTCGACGGCGATGAGCAGCAGGCAAGCCAGTGGATAAGGGACTACATCGACACGAACCGTGTGGACGAGATAGAGATTCGCCCCACGGAATTGGACTGCGATGTGGTTCGTTTTCAAAACAAGAAAGAGAAATGGGTGGCTTTCGTGGGGCTGAAAGACGGTCGCCCCTACGAGATTTTCACAGGACTGATGGACGATGACGAGGGCATCCTGCTCCCCAAGAGCGTGACCAACGGGGTCATCATCAAGGCGAAGAATCCCGATGGCACGAACCGCTACGACTTTCAGTTCAAAAACAAGCGCGGATACAAGACTACAGTCGAAGGATTGTCAAGCAAGTTCAACAAAGAATACTGGAACTACGCCAAACTTATCAGCGGGATTCTCCGCTACCATATGCCCCTGAAGAACGTGTTGCATCTGGTCGGTTCGCTCTCGCTCGAGGATGAGAACATCAATACCTGGAAGCAAGGTGTGGTGAGAGCCTTGAAGAAATACCTGAACGATGGCGCTGACGCGGAATTCAACTTGCCGGATGACGATAATAATTGATCGCCAGCGTGTGTTCGCACGCCATGGGGTTTTGCCCCAGGAACAGGCCGTCGGAGCATACTTCTACGTTTCCTTGGAAGTGGAGGTGGACGATTGTGCGGCCATGCAGTCGGACGAGTTGGATGATACCGTCAGTTATGCCCGCCTGACCGCACTGGTAAATCTGGAGATGGAGAAGCCAAGCAAGTTGCTGGAAAACGTTGCTTGGCGCATCTCTAACGCAATCCTCAGCGAGAGCAAAACCATAATCCGGGTAAAAACGAGGGTATTAAAGGAAAACCCGCCGATGGGAGCAGAGTGCAAGGGTGCGGGAATCGAACTGACACTTCAGCGCTAAAAAGGAGCATTTTTTAGGATAAAAGGCGGCAACATGTCGCCTTTTTTTCATAACTTCGCGTCAAATTTTTCAACATTTAGTCACTTTATGGAAAACATTGCATTCGGCCTGCAGCTGATGATTGTAGGTATGCTTACAGTTTTTGCCATCCTGCTTATCGTGATTTATGGCGGTAAGTTGTTGATAATGGCCGTAAACAAGATTGCGCCCGAGGAAGAGAAAAAGCCTCAGAAAGCCGCCACGGCACCCGCATCGAAAATCGATGCCGCCACAATGGCCATCCTACAGGAAACCGTGCGCCAGCTTACCGGCGGGAAAGGCACCGTAGCTTCCGCCAAGAAAATCTAATCGAACAGAAACAAAAAGGTAAAAAGAATATGAAAAGAGAAGTAAAATTCAGCCTCGTATTCCGCGACATGTGGCAGAGTGCAGGCAAGTACCAGCCCCGTGTAGACCAACTGCTGAAGGTGGCTCCGGCCATCATCCGGATGGGATGCTTCGACCGTGTGGAAACCAACGGCGGAGGTTTTGAACAAGTAAACCTGCTGTATGGCGAGAACCCCAACAAGAGTGTGCGTGAATGGACCAAGCCTTTCCATGAGGCCGGCATTCAGACCCACATGCTCGACCGCGCCCTCAACGGTCTGCGTATGAGCCCCTGCCCCAAGGACCTGCGCAAATTGTTCTACAAGGTCAAGAAAGCTCAGGGAACCGACATCACCCGCATCTTCTGCGGACTGAACGACCCCCGCAACGTGATTCCCTCCATCCAATATGCCAAGGAGGCCGGCATGATCGCACAAGCCTCTCTCTGCATCACCTATAGCCCCATCCACACCGTAGAATATTATGTGAACCTGGCCAAGACCTTCATCGATGCCGGTGCCGATGAGATTTGCCTGAAGGACATGGCCGGCATCGGTCGTCCCGTGTCGCTGGGCAAGATTACCGAGGGTATCAAGGCTTATAAGAAGGACATCGTCATCCAGTACCACAGCCATGCCGGTCCCGGCTTCAATGTTGCCTCTATCTTGGAGGTAGCCAAGGCCGGTTGCGACTATATCGACACGGGCATGTCTCCCCTCTCCTGGGGCACCGGCCACGCCGATATCATCACCGTGCAGGAAATGCTGAAGGATGCCGGATTCCAGGTGAAGGAAATCAACATGGAGGCTTACATGGAGGTACGCACCCAGATACAGGAAATGTGCGATGACTTCCTCGGCTATTACATCCCCGAGCAGAACCATCTGAACAACTCCCTGCTCATCAAGCCCGGCCTGCCCGGCGGCATGATGGGTTCGCTGATGACCGACCTGGCCGACAACCTCAAGAGCCTGAACAAGTGGAAGGTGAAGAACAACCAGCCCGAGCTGACCACCGACCAGCTGCTCATCAAGCTCTTTGACGAGGTGGCCTACGTGTGGCCCAAGGTGGGTTATCCCTGTCTGGTTACACCCTTCAGCCAGTATGTGAAGAATCTGGCATTGATGAACGTGATTCAGATGGAGAAGGGCAAGGAACGCTGGAGCATGATTGCCGACAACATCTGGGATATGATCTTAGGCAAGAGCGGCCAGCTGCCCGGTCCCGTGGCCCCCGAGCTGGTGGAGATGGCCAAGGCCGAGGGCCGAGCCTTTGAAACCGCCGACCCCCAAAGCTATTACCCCGACGACCTGGAGGACTACAAGGCCAAGATGGTTGCCAACGGATGGGAGCTGGGACAGGATGACGAGGAATTGTTTGAGTACAGCATGCACCCCTCTCAGTACGAGGCATACAAGAGCGGAAAGGCAAAAGCCGACTTCGAGGCCGACCTGGCTGAGCGCAAAGCCAAGAAGAACGCTCCCGCAGCAGGCACCGAAATGCCCAAGACCATCACCGTGAGCGTGAACGGACAGAACTATCAGGTGAACATCGCCTATGGCGGTGAGGCTCCCGCAGCTACGACTGCAGCACAGGCGGCAGCAGTACCCGCAGGTGAAGGCGAGGACATCCTGGCACCCTTGGAGGGTAAGTTCTATCGTGTGAAGGACGGCCAGGAAGTAGCTAAGCAGGTGGGCGACGAGGTGAAAGCCGGAGACGTCATCGGCTACATCGAGGCCATGAAGACATACAATGCCATCCGTGCCGACTTCGACGGCGTGCTGACAGCCATACTGGTGAACAGCGGCGACAGTGTGGAAGAGGATGACCCCATCATAAAGATTGCACGTAAATAAATTAAGGAGACGGACACATGGACATGATTTACGATATCATTGACAAGCTATACGGGATGACAGCCTTTCAGGCCATTGCCGAGAACCCGCTGTTCATCGTCATGTATCTGCTTGCCTTCACGCTGCTCTATCTGGGTATCGTGAAGAAATATGAGCCACTGCTGCTGGTGCCCATCGCCTTCGGCGTGTTGATTGCCAACTTTCCCGGCGGAGAGATGGGCGTTATCCAGGCCAACAGCGAGGGTATGGTGGAGGTAAACGGCCAAATGAAGAACATCTATTCGATGCCTCTTCATGAGATTGCCCACGACCTCGGCCTGATGAACTACCTTTACTATGCACTGATCAAAAGCGGACTGCTGCCGCCCATCATCTTCATGGGCGTGGGTGCGCTCACCGACTTCGGTCCCATGCTTCGCAACCTGAAGCTGGCCATCTTCGGCGCAGCCGCCCAAATGGGTATCTTTGCCGTGCTGCTGACCGCCCTGCTCTTCGGCTTCACTCCCCAAGAGGCAGGCTCACTGGGCATCATCGGCGGTGCCGACGGCCCCACAGCCATCTTCACCACCATCAAGCTGGCACCTCACTTGCTGGGCCCCATCGCCATTGCCGCCTACAGCTACATGGCTCTCGTGCCCGTAATCATCCCCCTTGTGGTGAAGCTTACCTGCAGCGAAAAGGAGCTTCGCATCAACATGAAGGATCAGGACAAGATGTATCCCAATACGCTTGAGATAAAGAACATGCGTGTGCTGAAAATCATCTTCCCCATTGCCGTGACCACGATTGTGGCCATCTTCGTACCCACGGCCGTAAGTCTGGTGGGAATGTTGATGTTCGGTAACCTGATTAAAGAAATCGGAAACGACACGTTCCGCCTGTTCGATGCTGCCTCAAACGGCATCATGAACGCAGCCACCATCTTCCTGGGCCTGTGTGTGGGAGCCACCATGACGGTGGATGCCTTCATCAACGTGCAGACCCTCGGCATCGTGGCAGGAGGCTTCTGTGCCTTTGCCCTGAGCATCGCATCCGGCATCCTCATGGTGAAGGTCTTCAACCTCTTCAGCAAGAAGAAAATCAACCCTCTGATTGGTGCCACCGGATTGAGTGCCGTGCCTATGGCCAGCCGCGTGTGCAACGGTATCAGCACGAAGTACGACCCCAAGAACCATGTGCTGAACTATTGCATGTCCAGCAACATCTCGGGTGTTATCGGCTCGGCTGTAGCAGCCGGTGTGCTCATCAGTTTTCTTGGTTAAGACGATAGTTTAAAAACATCGCGGCGAATCCATTAAAACGCCGCGATGTTTTCTTAAAACGCCGCGGTGTTTCACAGGATTCACTGCGGCGTTTTTTCTATTGATGAAGAAAGCGCGGGAAAAGTTGGCAGTGTGAAAGTTTCTAACTATCTTTGTACGAGAAGAACTATCGTACAACATCTGTAAGAATGAGCAACCAGAGGTATATGATGCGCGGCGTGAGCGCTGCCAAGGAAGATGTGCACGCAGCCATCAAGAACATTGACAAGGGCGTGTTTCCCCAAGCCTTTTGCAAGATTATCCCCGACATTTTAGGAGGTGACCCCGAGTACTGCAACATCATGCACGCCGATGGTGCCGGCACCAAGAGTTCGCTGGCCTACATGTATTGGCGCGAGACAGGCGACACCGGTATTTGGAAAGGCATCGCACAGGACGCCCTGGTGATGAACACCGATGATTTGCTGTGCGTTGGAGCTGTAGACAACATCTTGGTGTCCAGCACCATCGGACGCAACAAGATGCTCATCCCCGGCGAGGTTATCTCAGCCATCATCAACGGTACAGACGAGTTGATGGCCGAGATGCGTGAGATGGGTATCGGCATCTATGGCACGGGCGGAGAGACCGCTGATGTGGGCGACCTGGTGCGCACCATCATCGTTGACAGCACCGTGACGTGCCGCATGAAGCGCTCCGACGTGATTGACAATGCCAATATCCGTCCGGGAGACGTAATCGTAGGTCTTTCCAGTTGCGGGCAGGCCACCTATGAGAAGAAATACAACGGAGGAATGGGCAGCAACGGGCTGACCAGCGCCCGCCACGACATGTTCTGCAAGTATCTGGCCGAGAAGTATCCCGAGAGCTACGACCACATGGTGCCCGAGGAATTGGTGTACAGCGGCAAATATATGCTTGGCGACGCTGTGGGGGGCAGCCCTGTTTCGGCCGGCGAACTGGTGCTCTCCCCCACCCGCACCTACGCTCCCGTGGTGAAGAAGATGCTCGACGAGATGCGTCCCCGCATCCACGGCATGGTGCACTGCACGGGTGGCGCCCAGACCAAGGTGCTGCACTTCGTGAACGACAACTGCCGCGTGATAAAGGACAACATGTTCCCCGTCCCTCCCCTGTTCCGCGCCATTCAGGAAGCCAGCGGAACCGACTGGAGCGAGATGTACAAGGTGTTCAACATGGGCCACCGCTTGGAGGTATATGTAAGTCCCGAAGATTCCGAACAGGTAATTGCCCTGTCCAAGAGCTTTAACATTGACGCACAAATCGTAGGCCATATTGAGGAGGGCAAGAAGAGCCTGACCATCAAGAGCGAGTTTGGCGAGTTCAACTATTGATGAAATGGCCGAAGAGAACAACATATTGAGCAAACTGGAGGGATTGGTGAGCCGCTTTGAGGAAGTGAGCACACTGATTACCGACCCCAACGTCATCAGCGACCAGAAGCGTTACGTGAAGCTCACCAAAGAATATAAGGATTTGAGCAAGCTGATGGAAGCCCGCAAGCAATATATGGGCCATCTGCAAAACGTGGCGGATGCCAAGGAAATGTTGGCCGCGGAGGATGACCCGGAAACCAAGGAAATGCTGCGCGAAGAATTGGCCGCCAGCGAAAACGCCCTGCCCCATCTGGAGGAAGACATCAAACTGCTGCTCCTGCCCAGCGACCCCGAAGACGACAAGAACGTGATTATGGAGATTCGCGGCGGCACGGGTGGCGACGAGGCTGCCCTGTTTGCCGGAGACCTTTTCCGTATGTACTCCAAGTATATTGAAGTCAAAGGATGGAAGATGGCCGTCAGCAGTTTCACGGAAGGCTCGTCGGGCGGCTACAAGGAAATCATCTTCAGCGTGACGGGCGAAGGAGCCTACGGCATACTGAAATATGAAAGCGGCGTCCATCGTGTGCAGCGCGTTCCGGCCACCGAAACGCAAGGACGTGTCCACACCTCGGCAGCCACCGTGGCCGTGCTGCCCGAGGCTGAGGAATTTGACGTGGAAATCAACGAGGGAGCCATCAAATGGGACACATTCCGCTCCAGTGGTGCAGGAGGTCAGAATGTGAACAAGGTGGAATCGGGCGTGCGGGCCCGATACATGTGGCGCAACCCCTTCACCAATGAGGACGAAGAGATTTTGGTGGAGTGTACCGAGACGCGTGACCAGCCGAAGAACAAGGAAAGGGCTCTGGCACGTCTGCGCACGTTTATCTATGACAAGGAACACCAGAAATACCTTGACGATATCTCCTCACGCCGCAAGACCATGGTGTCCACGGGCGACCGATCGGCGAAAATCCGCACCTACAACTATCCTCAGGGACGTATCACCGACCACCGCATCGGATACACCGTCTACAACCTTTCCGCCTTCATGGACGGACAGATACAGGACTGCATCGACCACCTGATTGTTGCCGAGAATGCCGAACGCATGAAAGAGGCCGAGCTGTGACATGCCCGGCCCCGTTAGTATATAAACGACAAGATAATAAAAGACAAACCATATGAACAAACAACAACTTATCGAGAACATCCGCCAAAAGCAATCGTTCCTTTGCGTTGGTTTGGACACAGACATCAAGAAGATTCCTGCTCACCTGCTGGACAACGAAGACCCTATATTCGCATTCAACAAGGCCATCATTGATGCCACGGCACCTTATTGCATCGCCTACAAGCCCAATCTGGCCTTCTACGAGAGCATGGGCGTGAAGGGCTGGATAGCTTTTGAGAAGACCGTCAAGTATATCAACGAGAACTATCCTGACCAGTTCATCATCGCCGATGCCAAACGCGGCGACATCGGCAACACCAGCGCCATGTATGCCCGCACCTTCTTCGAGGAGTGCGAGCTGGATGCCGTGACGGTGGCTCCCTACATGGGTGCCGACAGCGTGACCCCGTTCCTGGGCTATGAGGGCAAGTGGGTGATTCTGCTGGCGTTGACCAGCAACAAGGGCAGCCACGATTTCCAGCTCACAGAGGACAAGGACGGCGAAAAGCTGTTCCAGAAGGTACTGCGCAAAAGTCAGGAGTGGGCCGGCGATGAGCAGATGATGTATGTGGTGGGTGCCACGCAAGGCCGGGCTTTCGAGGACATCCGCAAGATTGTGCCCAACCACTTTCTGCTGGTTCCCGGCATCGGTGCACAGGGAGGCTCACTGAGCGAGGTGTGCAAATATGGCATGACCCGGGAATGCGGTCTGATTGTGAACAGCAGCCGCGCCATCATCTATGCCGACGCCACAGAGGACTTTGCAGCCGTGGCCGCACAGAAGGCGCAGGAGGTGCAACAAGAAATGAAACAGGAATTACAGAATGCAGGTATCTGCTGATAAAAGACAAGCGACATGGAATTTAGTGCAGAAATGATTGCCGGCCTGCTGGAAGGAGTTGTTGAGGGCGACCCCAAAGCAACCGTACACGACTTTGCGAAGATTGAAGAAGGCAGACCCGGATGCATCAGTTTCCTGGCCAATGACAAATATGCCCACTACCTTTACGAGACAAAAAGTTCTATCGTACTCGTAAATAAAGATTTTAAGGTAGAGGGAGACGTGAGTGCCACACTGATACGTGTGGACGATGCCCGCGAGACCGTGGGCAAGCTGCTCGCCGTCTACGACAGCATGAAACCGAAGAAGACGGGCATAGACCCCTTGGCATTCATCGATCCCGATGCCGAAATCGGAGAAGATTGCTACATCGCCCCCTTCGCCTACATCGGCGCGAAGGTAAAAATAGGCAAAGGCACAGCCGTCTATCCCCATGCCGTGATTTACGACGGAGCCTGCGTGGGCGAGAACTGCACGCTCTACCCTCATGTGAGTGTCTACCACGGTTGCAAGATAGGCAACCGCTGTATCCTCCATTCGGGTGCCGTAATCGGGGCCGATGGTTTTGGATTTGCCCCCACCGAAGAGGGCTATGAGAAAATTCCCCAGATAGGTATCGTAACCATCGAGGACGATGTGGAAATCGGTGCCAACACGTGCGTAGACCGTTCCACCATGGGCAGCACCTATGTGCGTAAAGGTGTGAAATTGGACAACATGGTGCAGATTGCCCACAACGTGGAGGTGGGTCCGAACACGGTGATGAGCGCTCAGGTGGGCGTGGCCGGAAGCACCAAGATAGGTCAGTGGTGCATGTTTGGCGGGCAGGTAGGCATCGGCGGACATGCCACCGTGGCCGACCGCACCATGGCCGGAGGACAGACCGGCATCTCAAGCAATATCAAGAAGCCCGGACAGACACTCATGGGCGCTCCTGCCATAGACGCCAAGAATTTCTGGCGCTCGAGCGTTGTGTTCAAGCAGCTGCCCGAGCTCAGCGCCACGGTGAACCAACTGAAACGGGAGATTGAAGAACTCAAGAAAACTTTAGCAGAAAAAGGATGACAAACAAGCAATTTACATTGGCCGGCAGTTTCTCTCTCAGAGGTAAAGGACTACACACGGGGCTTCCTTTGACGGTGACATTCAACCCCGCCCCGGAGAACTACGGCTACAAGATTCAACGCATAGATTTGGAAGGACAACCCGTCATCGATGCCGTGGCGGAAAATGTGGTGGAGACCACCCGTGGCACCGTATTGGCCAAAAAGGATGCCAGGTGCAGCACGGTGGAGCATGGACTCAGTGCCCTCTATGCCATGGGAGTGGACAACGTGCACATCACGGTGGACGGGCCCGAGTTTCCCATTCTGGACGGCAGTGCCATTCAGTATGTGGAACAAATAAAACGAGTTGGCCTGGAGGAGCAGGAGGCTTCGAAAGACTTCTATGTAATCAAGCACAAGATGGAGTTCAAGGACGAGAAAACCGGAAGCTGCATCACGCTGCTGCCCGATGACCAGTTCTCCATCACTACGATGATTGATTTCCAGTCCCACTTCATCGGCTCTCAGTTTGCATCGCTCGATGACATGAGCAACTTCGAGAAAGAGGTGGCCGCAGCCCGCACATTCGTGTTTGTACGGGAAATCGAACCACTGCTGATGGCCGGGCTTATCAAGGGGGGAGACTTGGACAACGCCATCGTCATCTACGAAAAGCAGACCGACCAGACCAACCTTGACAAGCTCTGCGAACTGACAGGCGCACCCAAGCACAATGCCAACGAGATGGGGTATATCCAACACAAGCCCCTGGTGTGGGAAAACGAGCCCGCCCGCCACAAGCTGCTGGACATCATCGGCGACATGGCGCTCATCGGCAAACCTATCAAGGGCCGTATCATTGCCACCCGCCCCGGCCACACCATCAACAACAAGTTCGCACGCCTGATGCGCAAGGAGATTCGTCAGCATGAAGTACAGGCACCCCACTACGACCCGAACCAGACCCCTTTGATAGACAACCGACGTATCCGCCAACTGCTTCCCCATCGCTATCCCATGCAACTGGTGGACAAAGTGACGGAAATAAAGAGCAAACACATCGTGGCAGTGAAAAACGTCACCGCCAACGAACCGTTCTTCCAAGGCCATTTCCCCACAGAGCCGGTGATGCCCGGCGTGTTGATTGTGGAAGCCATGGCACAGGTGGGCGGCCTGCTTGTGCTCAATGATGTGGAAGATCCCGAGCGCTATAGCACCTATTTCCTGAAAATCGACGATGTCAAGTTCCGCCAGAAGGTAGTGCCCGGCGACACGCTGTTGTTCCGCGTGTCGATTGTCTCGCCTTTGCGCCACGGCATCGCCACCATCCAGGCATACGCTTTCGTGGGCGAGAACTGTGTGACGGAGGCCACACTTACCGCCCAGATCGTAAAAAACAAATAGTATGAACACAACCCCAACAAACCAAGCTATGATTAGTCCTTTAGCCTACATTCATCCCGAGGCCAAGATTGGCGAGAACTGCGAGATTGGTCCCTTCTGTGTCATTGAAAAAGATGTGGTCATCGGCGACAACAACACACTGATGAACAGTGTCACACTGTTGCCCGGCACACGAATAGGAAACGGGAACAGGCTGTTTCCCGGAGCCGTCATCGGGGCAATTCCCCAAGACCTCAAGTTCAAAGGAGAATATACCACGGTCGAGATTGGGAACAACAACACTTTCCGCGAGAACGTGACCGTCAACCGTGGAACAGCCGCTAAAGGGAAGACCATCGTGGGCAGCAACAACCTGCTCATGGAGACGGTGCACATTGCCCACGATGCCATCGTAGGCAACGGCTGCATCATCGGCAATGGCACCAAGCTGGCCGGAGAGACCGTCATCGACGATTTTGCCATTCTATCGGCCAACGTGCTGCTCCACCAATTCTGCCGCGTAGGCTCCTACGCCATGGTGGGCGGGGGAACACGCTCCGCACAAAGCATCCTGCCCTACAGCATGACGGCACGCGACCCCGCATCCTTCTGCGGGCTGAACCTGGTGGGACTTCGCCGCCGTGGTTTTACCCCCGAGGTCATCGGCCAGCTCCACCGTGCTTACCAGATTATCATGGGCGGCGGAAAGTTGCTTGAGAACCTGGAGAAAGTGAAAGAAGAAATCGGCATGACTCCCGAAATCACTTATATCCTTGATTTCATTAACAACGTGTCAAACCGCGGCTTCATCAGAACCAACAAATAAAACCACATGATACTCCACCTTACCGTCATCAGTGCCGAGAGCGAGGATTTCTGTATCAGACTGCGTCTGGATGCAGGTTCCACCTTTCTCACCCTGCACAAACTGATACTCCGGACCTGCGGCTATCAGGAGCTTCCGGGTCAGCGTTTCTTTATCTGCGACGACAACTGGAAGCCCGAGACACGCATCCTGTTGAGCGATGAGGGCAACGTGAACATCGACGAGGACGTGCTGCTCATGAGCGACACCGAACTGGGAGAGTTTCTGGAAGACGAGGGGCAGCACCTGACTTACCGCTTCGACCCCGAAAACCGTCGGATGTTCCTTCTGGAACTCACAGAAACATCCTTTGGCCAAGAGGTGGATGCCTGTGGCGAGGTCGGCAGCAAGAAAGGAAAAGCGCCCAGACAGCTGGTAGACGAGGAAATAGAGATTCCCCAAAAACAGACGGAAGTAAGCGAAGAACTGGGTGAGGAATTCTACGGAGAGGACGGCTTCGACAGCGAGGAGATTGACGAAGAGGGCTTCGATATCCTGAGCGAATGAACACACTCATCGTGCTTTTGGGTCCCACGGGAGTGGGGAAAACCGAGCTAAGCCTGGAGATTGCCGAGCACTGCGCCTGCCCCATCCTCAACTGCGACAGCCGTCAGTTGTTTCGCGGTCTTTCTATCGGCACGGCAGCCCCCACCCCCGAACAACTGGAGCGGGTGAAACATCACTTCGTAGCCACGCTGGACATCCACGACTACTATAGCGCGGCACGCTACGAAGAAGAGTGCATCCGGCTCCTCTCCACGCTGTTTTCCAATCACTCCCGCCTTGTGCTCTCGGGAGGGGCCATGTTGTATATAGATGCCGTGTGCCAAGGAATCGACGACATCCCCACCATTGACCCGGCAACACGCGAACAAGTGAAGAGAGACTTGGCCGAACATGGCTTGGAAGCGCTGTTCCGGGAACTGCAACACCGTGACCCCCAATACGCGGAAACCGTAGACCGGAACAATACCCGCCGCGTAGTGCATGCCGTGGAACTTTGCCGCATGACCGGACAAACCTACACGTCCTTCCGGACCAACGAAAAGAAGAAACGTCCTTTCCATATCCTGAAGATCGGGCTGAACAGGCCGCGGGAAGAACTTTTCCGACGCATCAACAGCCGTGTGGACCAAATGGTGGCCGACGGATTGTTGGAGGAAGCCCGCGCCATGCTCCCCCACCGTGAAGCCAACGCCCTCAACACCGTGGGGTACAAGGAAATGTTCAAGGTGCTCGACGGCGAGTGGCCGATGGACATGGCTGTGGAGCGCATGAAGAAAAACACACGGGTCTACGCCAAGAAGCAACTCACATGGTTTGCGAAAGACCCCGCCATCCATTGGTTTCATCCTGATGAAAAAGAAAATATTTTTGCGCTGATAGATAAAGACGGGAGGGGCTAAGGTTCCACGTGACTACTCGTTCAAACCACTGGCGAGAAAAACAATATATCTATCAAACGGGAACCCGTTTCCCCAATTTCCTTATCATATTTTAAGAAATCAGACACAAAAACGTTTCATCTTTTCATAAAGAAAGACGAAAAGCAAACAAAAAGAACGAAAAGATTATAAAAAGCGTGTGACATCATTCCTTGAAATTGTAAAACATGTCCCGCATAAATAACCCCAAAACACCAACATAGCTCAACAAACCAGAATAAAGCAAACCGCATGTTTCAATGCAGTTTGCAAAGTTCTCAAAAGCATGTGGATGTCTTGGAAAAAATGTGTTCATGTTTTTCAGAAACATGCTCATGTTTTCCCAAAACATCTTGATGTTTCTTTTCGGGGACTTTGAGGGAGGAAAGACCTACAGACAATGAAAATTCAACGGACCTACATAAGCCCTATATAATAAGGAGAAAGGGTATGAAAAACAACCACGCACCGGACTCCATGGTGTGGATGCCACAATCTTTAGGAAAGCGGGACAAACGACAAGAGGGAAGGTTAAATTTATTAAATTCCAAAATATTAAAAAATATTAAATCACAGGTTTCTTCCCACCATATTCTATGTAAGGAATAAGAAAATGATTAGATTTGTATGAAATAAACTATGAAAAAGATAAATCTAAAACATAAAAATCTAAATCAATGTGTATGAAAAACCGTTTTAGCAAAGTAAGCCGAGGCAGAGCCTGGATACTTATTCTGCTAGCAGTCAGCGGTGTAACTTCATCATGCAAGGATGAGTATTTGCTGGATGACCAGAAGCCGACATGGCTTGACGTCAGCATCTACGAAAAACTGCAGAGAAGTGGCCAGAACAATTATTATCTCCGATTGTTGGCCGACCCCGATGTGAACAACGCAGAAGATGCCGACAACAACCGCGGATGGGTTGACGTGCTCTCAAAGACCGGTTCAAAGACCCTGTTCGTGGCCGATGACGACGCTTGGGAGAAGTTCTTCGAAAGCAATGCCCTGCTGCCCAAGAGCGACCCTTGGTCAAGTGCCACAAGCTACGAGAACCTGAGTGAGGCTCAAAAAAAGCTGTTGATCCACACCAGCATGCTCAACAATGCCATGGTGATGGAAAATCTGTCAAGCAGCGGTACCAGCAGCGCATCGCGAGGCATGCTCCTGCGCCGCTACACCGATGTGGAGACCACCGACACAATCACCTATGTCAGCGGCGATGACCTGCCCGTGAACTACAACATCAACAACGGGGAAAAAGACTATTGGAGCCGTTTCCGCACGGAGAACGGCGGAAAAGGCATTTATCTGGTGACCGACTCCACCCCCTCGATGATGATTCATTTCACCAACGAGTACCTCACCCGTAACAGAGTCACTCCCGAGGATTTCCAGATTTTTGCCAACCAGGAACGAGTTACCAGTGACGTGCACATCTACGACCACCGTTTGCTTAAGCAGGACGCTGTATGCGAGAACGGATACGTCAACACCACAAGTGGCGTGCTGAAGCCCTTGGCCAGCATGGCGGAAGTTCTGCGCACCAACGGACGCACCCGTATCTTCAGTCACATGATCGACCGCTGGAGCGTTCCCTTCTACAGCCCCACCATCACCCGCGCCTATGAGGGCATCATGGCATCTAAGGGCATCGAATGGAAAGACTCCATCTTCGTAAAGCGCTACTTCTCGGAAAGAAGTTTCGGTGGCAAGGCTCTGAACAGCGACCCCGACGGATTGCCTTTCCAGGACAATACCGCCACACAGACAACATTGAAGTTCGACCCGGCATGGAACGGTTACTATGAAGAGAAGTCCAATCCCCAGTATAACATGTCCTCGATGTATGTCCCCGTGGACGATGCGCTTTGGGACTATTTCTCTCCCAACGGAGGAGGATGGCAGTTGATTCAGACATTCTGCGACCCCACGGTCACCTACTCGCCTGCACATACCGAAGAGGACTACGAGAAGCTCTTCCGCAACATCGACCAGATTCCCCGGGCCACCCTGCGCTCGCTCATCAATGTCATCATGTTCGCCAAGTTCACGGATGCCGTGCCCAGCAAGATGACCAAGCTTCGCGACGATGCCAACGAGCAGATTTTCTATGACGATGACAGAAAACACATTATCGGCACGTTGCTGGCCAGTAACGGAGCCATCTATCTCACCGACCGGGTATACGGCCCGGCAGACTACACCTCTGTCACCGCACCGGCCTACATCAGCAACGACAAATTGGTGATGAGATGGGCCATATATTATGGTAGCGTAGATGGAGAAAACCAATACCTCAACCTCAACTACTATGCCTACCTGAAAGCCATGAAGAGCCGCTTTGCCCTCTTCCTGCCCACGGATGATGCCATGCAGTATTTGTACGACCCCGTAAGTTTCAAGAGCTTACAGCCCCGTGTGATGGAATTGGCGAAAATTACGGTGACAAACAACAGCTTCCCCATCAGGTCGACAGTGAAATATTATGCGCCCGAGACGGGTGATATCAAACAAAGAATCCCCTCATATAACGCATCATGGCAAGAGGTATCCAACCGTCTGAAAGACATTCTGGAGACACATACCTTCGTACTCGAATCGCGGGAGGAAATCGACACCGATGTGGATGAATACTATCTCTCCAAGAACGGAAGCCCCATGCGCGTGACACGCGAGGACGGAAGAATCGTGAAAGTGCAGGGAGGATTCCAGCTGGAGAACGAAGCAAACGGATTGGAAAACGTCAACAATGGTGTTACCGAGAACAAGGTTACGGACTTCCACAGACAGCAGAACGGACGAACCTATATCCTGGACAGTCCCATGGTGGCCACTCCCCGCAGCGTCTACTCCATGCTCACCAACGACGGGAAAATGGATGATCCTGATTTCCAAAGTTTCTACGAGCTTTGCATACCCGACAACAACATCCTCCACAAGTGTGGACTGGTCAACGATAACGAGGATCCCAATATTCAGGTCAAGACGGAAAGAAAGTATGAGATATTCTCTTCATTGTCTCAGGAAGGCACCTACGCCGTTGATGAGAACGTGACGTTCTTCAGCAACTATCGCTACACTATCTTCGTGCCCACGGCCGCCGCACTCGAGAAAGCCATCAAAGACGCGAAGTTGCCCTCATGGGAGGACATCAAGAACGATTATAAGGAATGCGAGAAAGAAGAGGACGGCGAGACGCTGGTTCACGGGGCAGACAGTCTGAGACTGCAGACAAAGATTACCTGCCTGACCAACTTCATCCGCTACCACTTCCTTGACAACAGCGTGTTTGTGGACCAAAGCAAGATTGCCGAAAGCGAGCGTGTCAGCTCGAGCTACGACAGAGATAAAGGCTTGTTCAACAAGGTGAAAATACAGCGCGACAACGGAAAACTGGAAATCAAAGATGTCAACGGCGGAGACTGGCTGACCGTGGGTGGCAGATATAACCTGATGACCCGTGACGTGTACTGCAACAAGGCCGTGGCACAGCAAAGCATGCAATCCGTACAGATTGAGTCATCCAGTTTCGCCGTTATACATCAGATTCCCGGCGTGCTCAACCATGTGGACCTCAAAGGCGGAACCTATGAAAGTCTATGGCAAACGGAAAGCAACTGCCGCAGGTATCTCAAACGTTATGCAATCAAATAAACCATACTGCCATGAATAAATATATAAAATTTCTTTTGATACTGGTTGCCGGCATCCTCACTCTGCCGGTAAACGCTCAGAACAGACGTATCAGCGGTACGGTTTCTGACGAGTTCGGTGGTGTTCCGGGCATCCAGGTTAAAGAGGTGGACTCCAACAATCGTATTGTGAGCAGTGCCATCACCGATGACAACGGAAATTTCACCATGACCATAAAGAACCAGCGCAACAAACTGGTTTTCCACGGAATGGGTTATAAGGACAAGGAATTCTCTCCCATTTCAAAATCCGTGTACAAGGTAAACATGTCCGAAGAGGTAAAGACGCTGGACGAAGTGGTGATTACGGCCAAGAAAAAGTCGGCAACCACCGGATTGGACATCCCTGAACGCGAATATTCCGGTGCCGTATCCACCATGAAGATGGATGACTTGGAAGGTCTGGCCTTCGAGTCTGTCGACCAGGCGCTTCAAGGCCAAATCGCAGGTCTGGACATTGTGGCCAACTCAGGTAACCTGGGTTCCGGCACCACCATGCGTCTGCGCGGTACCACCACCATCAACGGCAATGCACAGCCCCTGATTGTGGTAAACGACCACATCTTTGAATTGCCCGAAGACGCACAGACAGTGAACTTCGAGGATATGGACAACGAGGAGCAGTTCTCTACCCTGTTGAACGTGAACACGGAGGACATCGAGAGCATCACCGTTTTGAAAGATGCCGCTTCCGCTGCGAAATGGGGCGTAAGAGGCGCCAACGGCGTTATTGAGATTAAGCTGCGCCGCGGACGTCGCGGTCCCACGCAGGTGAATTTCTCCTACAAGTTCAACGGCACCTGGCAGCCCGATGGCTACAAGATGCTGAACGGCGACGGCTACACCATGATGCTGAAGGAGTCCTACTACAATCCCCAGCAGGACAACAGCATCTCGCGCAGCATCGTGGAATTGAACTACAATCCTGAAAAGCCCTACATCTACAACCACTTCAACCACAACACCGATTGGGTGGACCAGGTGAAACAGTTCGGTAAGGAACACCGCTACTATGTCAACCTCTCGGGAGGTGGCGAGAAGGCCCAGTTCCGTATCGGTGCCGGCTACAACAAGAGCACCGGTTCCGTTATAGGCCAGAAGATGGATCAGTTCACAGAGAGCACCACACTGGACTATCAGGTGAGCGACCGTATCCAGTTCCGCGCAACCGTGAACATGACTTTCACCAACAACCACAAGAACTACGGCAACGACATTCTGGAACGCGCCTACAAGGCAATGCCCAACATGAGTGTGATGGCCTACGATGCCCAGGGAAACCTGACAGGAGACTACTTCAACATGTTCCCCCTCTTTGCCAGACTCGACCACACCAACGGCGTGCAGCAGATCACCGGACAGGACCAGCCGGATGGAACCACCAGTTTCTATCTCAAGGACATGTTTGAGAACGGCAACCCCGTGGCACGTGCCATGTTGGCCTGGACCAAGCAAAAGCAGTATAACCTGACTCCTCAGTTTGACGTCACCTACAAGCTTTGGGGCAAGGACAGCGACCAGCACCAGCTGAACTATAAGGGCGACGTGCAGTTGAACATCTACAACACAAGCACCGACGACTTCGTTCCCAGCGAGCTTCGCAACATGCCTTGGATTTATGGCGGCGACAACGCTGCAGGAGGCCTGAACAACCAGCGGAATATCGTGAGCAACTCCGAGTACAAGTCTCTGGAGTTCACCACCCGCCATGAGTTGCAATACTACAGCCATTTCAAGAACACCGACCACAGCCTTTCCGGCTTGGCCCGCTTTGAAATGTATTCGGGTAACAGCTCCACCCAGAACCTGGGTCTGTGGAACGTGCCCGACGGCATCACAGACCCCACCGTCATTGCCCTGCTCTCTGCAGCCAGTGCCAGCAACAACGAGTGGCGCAGCCACAGCTTCTTCGAGCAGCTGCACTACTCTTACAAGAGCAAGTACTCCGTAGACCTTTCTGTCCGCACCGACGGCTCCACGGCTTTCGGCCGCGGCCACAAATACGGCACCTTCCCCTCTGTCGGCGGACGCTGGAACATCAGTGACGAGCCTTTCATGAAAAAGACCCAAAAGGTTATCAGCATGCTGGCCTTCCGCCCCACATGGGGTATAACCGGCAACACCGGCGGTGCCGGAGGCTCCCAATACAACAAGTATTCAAGCGACGGATACTACAACGGCCACACGGTGATTACCCCCGGCAGCCTTTCTCTCATCAACCTGCGATGGGAAAAGACGAAACAATGGAACATGGGTTTCAACCTGGGCCTGTTCAAAGACCTGCTGAACTTCGAGTTCGAGGTGTATGACAAGAAAACCACAGACCTGCTGATGCAGAACAAGCGTATCTCAAGCGCCAACGGTTTCAGCACCCTTTCTTGGGTCAATGCCGGAAGAATGCGCAACAAAGGATGGGAGTTGAACGCCAGCACGTCGAAGTTTGCCAAGGTCGGCAAGTTCTCCATGAAACTGCGCGGCAACGTGTCGCAGAACTTCAATACCGTGGAGGACATGGACGCCCTGATTCTCGAAAACCTCAACGGTTCCGAGACATGGAATCCCACGAACCTGCAATACAACCAACGCGTGCAGCTGAACAACGCCTTAGGTTCCATCTACGGTCTGAAGTCAAAGGGAGTGTTCCGCTACGACTATGACCACAACGGCTACACCGTCGCAAGCTTCAGCAGCTATGGCTACGCCGAGGTGGATGCCCAAGGCAACACCTTCAGCACCCCCGACCAGGCAGCCCTCTATGGAACAGGTTATGACGCCAAGGGCAACCCCATCAACACTGCCGCCGCCGCCGCACGCCGCGGAGAGAACAGCACCTGCCCCATCGCTTACGATGCCAACGGCAACATGATTACAGACGGCAGAGGCAACCCGCTTCCCTTGTATTACTGCTACAACGAGGGCAGCAAGACAGCTTTCCGTGGCGGTGATGCCATCTACGAGGACATCAACCACGACGGCTCCATCGACCGGTATGATATGGTATACCTGGGCAACTCCAACCCCAAATGCTACGGCGGTTTCGGTATCAACCTGTATTATGGCCGCTTCGAGGTGAACGCCTCGTTCAACTTCCGCATGGGCAACCAGATTGTGAACCTGGCACGCGGCAACTACGAGTCCATGACCGGCAACATGAACCAGAGCTACGCCACCACATGGCGCTGGCGCAAGAACGGCGACATCACAGAGATTCCCCGTGCTCTGAACAACACACAGGTCACCAGCTACAACTCCCTGCCCAGCGACCGCTATGTAGAGGATGGCGACTACCTGCGCCTGCAATACATCCAGATGAAATACAATTTCGATGCGAAGAAGCTGAAGAAAATTGGTGTACGCAACCTCTATCTGTCCGCGACCATCAACAACGTCTTCTGCTGGACGAAATACACGGGTGTCGACCCCGAGGTCGGCATCGGAGGCTATGCCGTGGCAACGGATAACAGCAAGACCCCCCGTGCCCGTTCGTTCACCTGTAGCGTAAACCTTGGATTCTAAAAAAGAACACGATGAAAACAAATAAGCGAATCATAAAATTAGCAACAGCTGTGATTGGCATCTCCATGACTGCCAGCTCCTGTCAGGATTGGTTGACCGTTTATCCACAGACACAGGTGGTAGAGGAAAACTTCTGGGAGGACAAAAACGACTTGGAGGGTGTGCGCTACGGCGCATACAAACAGATGTGTAACACCGTAAACAAACTTGCCTATTGGGGTGAGCTTCGTTCCGACAACTTCCAGCTTTGGCCCCGATCCATAATGACCAAACAGGGTTTTAAAGACAACTCACAGAGCTATCAGCAAATGCGCTTGGGTCAACTGGAAAAGGACTCTGCAAACACATACTTCGATTGGGAAGGCATCTACACCACCATCAACTATTGCAACAAGGTGTTGCAACATGGCGAGGAAGTCTTGAACAGAGACCCTCAGTTCACCTCTGCGGAGTGGCGTCAGATGAAGGCGGAAATGATCGGCCTGCGTGCACTGAATTATTTCTACCTGATTCGGGCTTTCAAGGACATACCTTATACCACAAAGGTCATCAACAACGATTCCGAAACCAGAGCCTTTCCCGCAACCAACCAATTGGTGGTGTTGGACTCTCTGATTGCCGATGTGGAAAGCGTGAAAGGCCAGGCCCGCAACCGCTTCACATCAACTTCCGACACCAAAGGCCAGATTACCAACGCAGCCCTTTACGCCATGCTTAGCGATATGTATCTGTGGCGTGCTTCGCTGCATGAGGGTCGCGGCCTCCTGACCGACGCGGTGCAGGTGTGGCAACAGGGTGGCACTTTGGTTGAGCACACCGTGACGGGTGACTACCAGTTGGCGGCAGACTATGCCGACAGAGCCATGGAGAAACTTGCAGAGCAGCTGGACCAGAAAGGAGGATCCGGAGGTAGCAGTATGATGTACCGGTACGAGATGATCAGTTACGGGCTACCCTATGTGAATCTGATTAAAAACGACTTCCAGAACTTCAGTGACAAAGTACTCCGCACTCCCGTAGCCCACAGCAGTATCTTCTATGACGGCAACAGCGATGAAAGCATCTTCGAGTTGCAGTTCAGCAGATCCGACAACCGCGGAAACGGTGTGGTGTCTGACATGTTTGGAAGTGCTGCCGACCACTATCTCTCGGCCAGCACAAATTCTCTGTTGGCAGCTTTCGGCGGCAATAGTGGACAAAACTACTTAAACCGTGATGCGCGTATGTGGTATTGCGCCCAAAACAAGCTTTCCAGTGAGCAGTATGCCTTGAGCCAGCCATGCGTGTTCAAATGGAAGAGTATGAGACCTACATTCTCACCCACTGCTGAAAAGAACCCCAAGGGACAAGATGTCATGCTGATGGACTTTGACGACAGCGACAACGGCTATCGAAACTGGATTGTTTATCGCTTGAGCGACGTGATGCTCCAGAAAGCCGAGGCACTGGTTTGCTTGAATCGTCTGACTCCCGACGACAACAAGCTGGACGAGGCCATGAAACTGGTACATGCCCTGCATCGCCGCTGGTATTGCAACGACAACGCCACAAATGCGCTGAACGTTCAACCCGCTGAAAATGTGAGCGACGTAACTTCCCGCTCATGGGGTTCCCTCGATGATGCCACAAAGCCCAATACATCCACCTTTGGCAACCTGCCACAGCCCACAGGCGTACTTACCGGTGTGTCCGTATTTGAAGTTGCTGTGATGAACGAACGCCAATTGGAATTCATCGGCGAAGGCAAGCGCTGGTTCGACCTGGTTCGCTTCGCCGAGCGCCATGCAGGTGGTCAGAATGGCACGAAAGATCCCCGCGAGTACACCGAAGAACTGCCCATTGGAAATGGTCGGGCAGGTGTAGATTTGATGCTGGATCAGTTCATGGCAAACGAGTACCAGAAAGAGGTTGAAATCCTGAAGACAAGATTCGGCAGCAGATACGGACTCTATAACTTGATATACTACATGGAGATAAAGGCCAGTGACGGCAAACTGGAGCAGAACCCTGCATGGAACAAATCTATATACGATTTTTAAACAAAGAGAGAAACATCATGAAAACGATAAAACAATATGCTTTCATCCTGCTCTCGGTCTTGGCCGGAGCCGTGAGCCAAAGTTGTCAAGAGGAAATTGACACTTCCGACCGCTATACCTTCACGCAGGAGACCTTAGCCAGCTATCTTAGCAAGCATGAGGCATATAGCGAATACTACAAAATTCTGGGAGAGGTGCCCATCAGCCAACGCAGCAAATCCACCGTGCAGCAGTTGCTTTCTGCACGCGGACACTACACCGTGTTTGCGCCCACGAACGAGGCCATTCAGCAATATCTGGACAGCCTGTATCGCAAGGGCGTCATCATCAACCCCTCTTGGGATGGCTTCCGAAGCGAGAATGACAAAGACTCCATCAAGAAGGTGATTGTCTACAACAGCATCATCGACTCGGGAGATGATTACACCGATATCGGTATCTATACCAGCAGTTTCCCCAAGAACAATGAGGAATTCAACGAGGTCAACCTCAACGAGCGTCGTCTGATTATCGCCATTGATGACAATAATAATTACTATATCAACGGAACGAGGGATAAGGACAACAAAATCATCGGCGGTTCGCTTCTGGACGTAAGAAACCGAGACATCCCGGCAATCAACGGTGTGATGCACCAGGTGCATGATGTGATTGCCCCCAGCAACCAAACCCTGTCAGGCCTGCTGAACGAGTTTATCGAGAAAGGTGAGGAATTCACCGGCATAGCCCAACTGATAAGCACCTGCGGACTGGAAGGAGAGTTGGGCAAGACACGTGACCTTGAATACGAGGATTTAGTGCTGACAGAAGCCATCCAAGACCTTACCAGTGACAAAGCCTTGTTCAAGCTCTGCCAGATTCCGGATCACAAGGATTACGGCTTTACCATTTTCGCTGAGCAAGACGACTTCTGGGAAGCCAACCTGGGTGTTAACCCCAAGACAACAAGCAAGGAAGAGTTTGCCCGGTTGGTGAAGGATTGGGTTGTGAAACAAGGTTTCTACCCCGATGCAACAGACGACGAGAACTACAGCGACCCCAAGAACGCGCTGTATCAGTTCATCACCTACCACATCATTCCCGCACGTATTCCCAAGAACAGTCTGGTTATCCACTACACAGAGAAAGGATATGACCTTGACAACCCCGGTCGATTGAGCATTCCCGTGTATGACTACCAGACCACGATGGGGAAACGTCGGCTCATCAAGTTCTATGAGAGCAGGCAAAGCAATGGTATCTACCTCAACCGCTTCCCTCGTCTGAACAACGAGCGCGATGGCGATTATATGGAAAACGGATGTGACGACTCCAAGCAAGGATTCTTGGTTAACGATGCCGGCATGCGCGAAGTGCTCAACGGCTATATCTATCCCATCACACCCGCAGGAGCCACCGGCCCCGCCGCCTTGGCCTATGACCAGCAAACCCGCGAGAACCTGCAGAAAGAACGCATCCGCTTTGATGCGACCTCGATGTTCCCGGAGCTCCTGAGCAACAACATCAAGTTGACATACCCCAAAAGAATGTCCGGACAAGCGAACTGGGGCTTCCCCATTGACAACGACTATAAATATCTGTCGAACCTGAGCATTGAAGCAGGCACTCTCTTCACTTACCTTCCGGGACTGGATCGTGCGAGTGGTAGAGATGCAACTTGGTGCAACTACCAAGCCGATGAATTTAATGTGAGTGGCAGCTATGAATTTACCATCACCCTGCCTCCCGTACCCATGAGGAGCATCTACGAGATTCGTTTCGCCATACAGAGCGCAAGCGGCAACCGCGGCATGTGTCAGGTGTACTTCGGAACAAATCCCGAAACACTTCCTGCTATGGGTATCCCCTTGGACATGAGACTTCAAGGTGCAACAGGCCGAACCATCATGGGCTGGGAAGAAGAGAATCCCTCTGACCCGGACTACAACTCCATTGTCGACAAGAGAATGCGTAACCTCGGCTACATGAAAGGTCCTCAATACTACTGCATCTTCAGAGGTCCCAAGACGGCACGCAGCGTGGACCACTGCTCACGACGTATCATTGTGAGAGAGGAAATGGATCCTGACCAGACCTACTATATAAAGTTCAAAACAGTATTGGAGAACACACAGTGGGAGTTCTTTATGGACTATTTGGAGTTTTGTGCCAAAGAGGTTTACGACAACGAAGAAACTCCCGAGGACATTTGGTAACCACATACAGAAAACAAGATGAAAACAAGAACAAAATATATCAGACTCATCTCGATAGCACTGGCGGCCATGACCGCCGCCAGTTGCTCCGATACCTGGGACGAACACTACGGCGTAGTAGACTCCCCGGTAACCAATAAGACTATCTGGGACGTCATCAAGGACGACAGCCAGTTGAGCAACTTCGTAGAACTGGCCGAGAAAGCCATCTATTATCGCGACGAGAACAAGCCCCAGAAGAATTACACCGTCAAAGACCTGCTCAACGGCGACCAGATCGTGACTGCCTTCATCCCCACAAACGATGCTTACACTCAGGAGCAATGGGATGAATGGAAGAAAATACAGGAGGAATATCCCTACACCCTGCACCAGCAGCTCATGGCCAACACCATCACACTCTGGCGTCAGAGCACAATAGGCAATCAGGTGGATACCGTCACCATGATCAACGGCAAGAAAATCGTGTTTGACAAGGCTGCCCACACCATTGGCGGCAGTCCTCTTGACATTGACAAGAGTAATGTGTCCGCAAAGAACGGCATAGTGCACACCATCACATCGCCTGTTCCTTTCGCCTACAACCTGTATGAGTATCTGAAGGACGGAGCGAATGCAGAAAAGGAAAACATGCTCATCTTCCATGACTTCCTGGTGGAGAACGACACCACCCTCTTCGATGAGAACAGCTCCATTGAGGGTAATCCCGACGAGAACGGAAACCCCACTTACGTGGACAGTGTGGTGTTTGTGATGAACCAACTGATGTACTCTAGAAAGCGCTTCCCCGGCACCATCAACACCGACCAATACCTGACATACGACGAAGGGTTCTGTGCACCCATCAATGCGGAGGACTCGGCTTATGTGATGCTCATGCCCACCGACAACGCCTACCGGAAAGCCTTTGAAAAACTGCAGGGCTACTACAAATATGCCGATGCCTACATCGACAGCGAAAAGGGAGACCAGAACAACGCAGGCCTGCTGCGCGAAGTAAGCAACCCCGATTCTCTGACAAAAAAGAGTTTCCACATGGACTTCTTCACACCTATCGTGTATAACGTCAACCTGCAGCCCAACGCTTATGGCCGACTCGGCCTATGGACACCGGAAAGCTTCTTGCAGAACTGCGCCGAGGCCACCTATTTCATCAACACCTATGGCGACACGCTCCGCAGCGATGACACTTGGCAGAAAGAGAACTTGTTCCAAGGAAACAAAGTCAAGTTGAGCAACGGCTACGGCATCGTTGCCGACACGTGGAACCTGCCCGCCAAGCTCTACAAGCCGGACATCAACATCGAAGTGGGCGCAGGCACCATATACAACAGAGGAAACTTCACCGTCAGAAACTCCTACGACGTCATAGGCTTCTCGAATGCCGTGGCAAGTGCCTGGGTCGACACCACCGGACACGTGTCTCACGATAACTATCTGGCTCTTAGGCCCAATTCAAGCAATAACGCACTGAGCGTGGAGTTCAAGCTTGTGGGCAACGATCAGGAGTTGAGCGAAGCAGAGGTCATGAGCGGCAAGTATGACATTTATGTGGTATGCGTCCCCTCTTATTATGCCACCAGCGCCGACACCATCCTTGTTCCTGATGGCATCTACGAAAAGACCAGGTTCGGCGCAACCGTCAACTACAACGACGGCAACGCCAAGACGAGCAAGAAAGACGCCACATTCTCTACCAAAGAATATCTTGTCTATGAAGGAGAGAAAGTGGACACGATTCTCCTGTTTGAGGACTTTGAGTTCCCCTACAGCTACAAGAATCTGATTCACAACTATCCTACCCTCACGATAAGCACAAGAACGGTATCCAGCAGCGATCGCAGAAAGGGATTCCGCACATCAATCAATATTGACCGCATCATTCTCAAAAGCAAAGATTAAGACTTATGAAAAAGAATTATAAGCAATTTCTGCAGCGCCGTCTGACCAACAAGGCTGTGTGCCTGCTGGCTCTCGCCACTTTGGGCGTAGCGAATGCAAGTGCTCAGACCCAGGAAGAGAAAGATGCCGTTGCAGTGTACAACAAGCGAAAAGCAGAAAGCGAAAAAGCGAAGAAGCAGGAAACCCTGAAAGCCGTCACCGGCAAAATCGTTGACAACGCCACAGGAGAAGCTTTGGGCGGTGTGCGTGTACAGGCTTTCGGCCACGACCGTTTTTCCACACTGACAGAGGAGGACGGAACGTTCACCATCGAGGTGCCGACCTACGTCAACAGCCTCTTCGTCAACGCTCCCGGCTACAATTCCGTTCAAACGGCCATCAGCAAAGACGGAACAGCCGACGTCAGCCTGCTCTCCGGCTCTTTCCGGGGCGAGTATGACCAGACGACCGAAATCAAAAGCCGCTCAAAGGCAACACTGAGCGAGACCAGCAGCATGACGCTGGAGGAGGACATCGAAAGACTGCTCAACGGTGCCGTTCACACCACCATCCGAAACGGTCTTCCCGGACAGGGCGCATACATGACCGTGCGCGGCGTGAACTCGCTGAACGCCACCAGCCAGCCCCTGATCGTGATTGACGGCAACATCTACGACCCCCAAAGCGAACGCACCTCATTGCACGAGGGCTACTTCAACAACCTGCTTGCAGGTCTCGACCCCGAGAACATCGAGAGCATCGAGGTATTGAAGAACGCAACGGCCCTGTACGGAGCAAAGGGCGGCAACGGTGTCATCGTCATCAAAACCAAGCGCGGACAAAGCATGGCCACCAAGATCAATGTGCGCATCTATGGCGGAACCGAGCTGACCCCCAAGAAGCTGGACGTGATGAACGGTAACCAATACCGCAACTACCTGGGCGACCTGGTGAGCACGATTCCCGATTTCACCCTCACCAACACAAACCACATCCCCTATCTGAGCGATAATCCCGACAACTTCTACTATCCCGTCTACCACAACAATACCGACTGGCAGAAGGATATGTATCAGAACACCTTCGTCCAGAACTACAAGATCAGCGTGGACGGTGGCGACGACACCGGCATGTACAACCTGGCACTGGGTTATGCCAAGGCCGACGGAACCATCACCGGAACAGACATGAGCCGACTGAACATCCGTTTCAACACCGACATCAAGATTGCCAGCAAGCTGAGCACCGAATTGGACGTGGCCTACAACCAGACAGCCTACAACATCCTGGACAACGGCTGGAGCGAGAACTACGACATGCAGAACATCGGTTCCACCAACGTTCTGGGTCTTGTCTCAAGCCCCATGATCAGCCCCTATTCCTACTATCTGGACGAGAGCACCGGACGTCTGCAGTTATCACATGATTATGCCGGAAAGTATGCCAGCAGCAGCAGCACCAACTACATACAGAACCCCTTCAAGTTCCCCAAAGAGTTGGGCATCAACGAGTCGCTTCGCAACCCCTATTGGGTGATACAGAACGGTGAGGGCAAGAACAAGAACTACGCCGAGATGACGCAGATTAACATCAACGTCAAGCCCAAATACCAGATTACGAAGCAGTTCTCTATCAGCAATCGTTTCAACTACCAGATGAACCGCAACAACGAGAAGTATTTCCTCCCCATCGCCGGTACAACTCCGTATCAGCTGACCGACTTGGGTAACATCACTTCCGTACTGAAATCCCAGTTCACAAAGGAGGAGACACTGAACAACGACTTGCGTCTGGAGTGGAAGAACACCTATGGCGCACACGCCATCGATGTGTTCGGCGGCTGGCGCTACAACAACTACAGCTACTCCTACAGCTACATGCGCGGATACAACAACGAGAACGACAAGTTGCCCAACCTGTCGAAGAACATGCAGTACATCAACTACGGCGGCACAAAAGACAACTGGATTGACATGACCTATTATCTGAACGCAGCCTACAACTATGCCAACCGCTACTTTGCCGAGTTCACCCTGAGTTCCCAGGCAAGCAGCAAGTTCGGAGACAACACGAAAGACGGCTTCCATGCATGCGGCGTCAGCTGGGGTCTGTTCCCCAGCCTGCAGTTGGGTTGGGTGCTCACCAACGAGAAATGGTTCCGGCCCAAGGGCGTGAACTATCTGAAGTTGACCGCAGGTGTGGATCAGAGCGGTAACGACAACCTCGACTACTATGCGGCCCGCACCTATTGGGAGAGCCAGCAGGTATATGAGAACATCGTAGGCCTCTACCTGAAGAATATCGAGAACAGCACCATCCAGTGGGAAACCACCACGAAGTACAATGTCGCCCTGCAGGGTTCGTTCCTGAAGAACCGCCTGCAAGCAGGTATCGACCTGTTCTGGCACAAGACCGACAACCTTCTGACACTGAAAGACCTTCACTATGTTTCCGGTATGACCTCGAAATACTGGACCAACGAAGGCTCTCTCACCAACAAGGGTTTCGAGTTCAACGCCAACGCCGTGCTGGTCAACCGCAAGAACTGGAAGTGGGAATTGGGAGCCAGCGTTGCCCACTACAACAACACAATCACCTCTCTTCCCTCAACCAACAAGATTACCCTTACCGATGCCAACGGCAACGTGACGAAGACGCTTGAGGGCTACACCAGCAGCATCTATGGCACAGACAACGTGCTCACAGCCGTAGGTTATGCAGCCGGCAGCTTCTACGGATGGCAGACCAACGGCATCCTGACAAGCGATGCAGAGGCTTCCATGGCCGGCAACGGCGATTACCTGAAGTATCCCACCGGCCTGAGCGAGAATCCCTACCGCAATTTCCAGGCAGGCGACGTGCGCTTCGTGGACCAGAACGGCGACGGCGTGATTGACAATGCCGACAAGGTGGTGATCGGCAACCCCAATCCCGACATCTACGGCAACATCTACACCAACCTTACCTACAAGAACCTGCGCCTGGACGTGAACTTCAAGTACTCTTTGGGTAACGACATCTACAACTACCAGCGTTCCGTGCTTGAGGGGCTCAACACCACCTACAACCAGACCACGGCAGCCGTCAACCGCTGGACCTATGACGGCCAGCAGACCAACATGCCCAAGGCCTGCTACCAGGAAAGCGCGGACTGGCGCAACAACGAGCGCATGAGCGACCGCTGGATAGAGGACGGCTCCTACCTGAAGCTCAAGAACGTCCGTCTCACCTACACCATTCCCTATACCAGCAGCTGGCTGCAGGGTCTGAAGGTGTGGGCCGAGGGTAACGACCTGCTCACCCTCACCAAGTATCTGGGCACCGATCCCGAGATGAGTTGCAGCAACAATGCCCTGTATCAAGGTATCGACACAGGCATGGTGCCCAACGGAAGAAGTTTCAACATTGGTCTTTCAATCAACTTGTAATCATACGACATGAAAAAGAAAAGTTTAATATATGGATTAGTCGCATGCCTGGGCTTCGGCGCAGTGTCTTGCGAAGACATGCTCTCCCCCGACAGCGAGCGTCACTCCTATACGGTGGCCCAAGACACCATGTACAGCTATTGGGGTATTATCCGTTCCATGCAGAACATAGCCGAGCGCTATGTCCTGCTGGGCGAGTTGCGTGGTGAACTGGTGAGAGGTACCTCGTATCTGAGCGACTCCATCGCAAACATCCTGAACTACGACATGGCCAACGCCGTCGACGGCAGCAACCGCTACCTGAAGGCAGCCGACTACTACCACGTCATCAACTCCTGTAACGCGTATCTGGCATTCTACGACAGCACACGCACCACGGGCACACTGAATCCCTACATGAAAAAGGAAGCCGCACAGGTTTCGGCCATCCGTGCCTGGACCTATCTGCAGTTGGTTCAGGTCTACGGGGAAGTGCCCTTCTACACCCGCCCTCTGCTCACCAGCGATGCCATCAACGACTTTGCCAAGCATCCCGAGAAGGTGACCATCGATGACCTTGCCGGCAAGTTTGTGGACGAGCTGGAAGCCGCCGCCAAGGTGGAAGCTGAGTTTGGCTTCCCCCAATACGACTACTATGGCTATACCTCTACCGTGGCACACAGCAGCAAACTGATGATTCCCATCAACATCCTTCTCGGCGACCTCTTCCTGGCCAAGGGAGACAAGGGAAGTTGTGCCAAAGCCGCCCAGTATTACTACAACTACCTGAGCGGAACCAACAACGGAGTCAGAACGTTGATTCCTGCCGGCGGAGTGATTCCTGCCGGATACAGCTACATGGGTTTGCGTGCCGACGGAGAAGTCGCCACCGATTATCTGACTTTCGGCTATAGCGGTAGCGGAGGATCTACCCCCTGGACAGAACGTGGAGAACAAAGCCGCACGCTCGAATCCATCACAGCCATTCCCTCAAGCACCAACAAGCTGTGGGGAACCGTGTTGCGTGGTGTGAACGAGATTTATGGCTATGACGCACGAATCAACGTGTACACCTCGGGCAACGACTCGCTATCCAGCACCAGCTCCAGCGTATCACTCACCGCGCAATACGACAAGAAGCAGATTATCAACAGCCAAGCCTACACGGATCTGGCCATGGCACAGACGTTCGAGGAATACATCGGTTCCGGCAGCGCCAGCCAAAGCACTTGGATACTGACCATTGACCCCAACGTGGGTGATGCACGCCAGTACTGGATACAGGAAACCTACCAGCTCTACAGCAACGGAACCGTCGGTCAGGAGAAATTCATCACCAAACAGAACCCCGGAGGAGCATTCACGACCACCTTCCCCATGATCTATCGCAAGAGCATGGTATGGCTTCGCTTTGCCGAGGCTCTCTGCAACGCCGGCTATCCCAGCCATGCCTTTGCCATCCTGAAAGATGGTCTGTGCAATGCCGACGGCTGGCTTCCCGGCGAGGGCACCCAGGACTATGAAGTGACCGAGTGGCTCTACTCTTTCACGGACGAGGACGGCAAGGTGACCGAAAACACAGAGAGCAGGGACGCATTGGTAAACCAACTGATTGCCGACGTGGAATTTGAGAGCGAGAAGGAAAAGGCTGACTCCATCAAGAAACTGACCGCACTGATTGACAGCACCGCAACAGCGTTCGCCCAGTGGCCCGACCCGGAAAACAGCGAACTTGTGGTGAACTACATCGCCCTTGACGAGAACACCAACAAACCCTCTTTCCTTGACTTCACCTCCACCCAATTCCAAGGCAACAACAGTTCACAGATGCTTCTCTGTCGTCCCAGCCTGGATGCAAGCGGCCTGTCTCTTGTGAACGAGGCTCTGGATTATCCCGGCTGGCTCACCAACGGCATCCACAGCCGCGGAACCGGCTATCTGATGAAGGCGGACCGCCACAAAAGTGCTTTCAACTATGTGGGCATGGTGGCTCAGAAGGCACTGGAAAACTACGGGCAGACACTCACCAAGGAAGACATCTACGACCCGAGCAACAAGGACCTGGTGCAGAAATGCGTTGAAGACCTTATCGTGGACGAGGAAGCTTTGGAGCTGGCCTTCGAAGGATGCCGATTCTTCGACCTCATGCGTGTGGCCCACCGCCGCAACGATCCTTCCTACCTGGCCAACAAACTGGCCAAGCGCAATCCCGCGCTTGGAAGCAAGTTGCTTGACACCAAGAACTGGTACTTCCCCCTGCCCAACGAATAAGCGGCAGAACAAGGATTCCATAAATGAAGAAAGGAGGAAAGCCCGAGCGTGGCTTTCCTCCTTTCTCTTGTATCTTGAAATCGTTAACGGAGGTTAATCCGGAAAGAAAAAAACTATATATCAGAATCCGGCGGAAAAACATGCCCATGTTCCGACAAAAACATGCGGTTGTTTCAGGCAAAACGTCTTCATGATTCTGAAAAACATGAAGACGTTATTTTCATGTCTTCCCAGACGCTCTACCCCAATTTATCATATGTCTGATTATAAGCAAATTGCAACTAACACAAAAAGACACTCCCCTAACGGTGGGCAAAGCCGTGTCTTTAAACGTTGAAAGGGAATGTTTGCATTTATTGACATACGAAAAAGGGGACTTCATCACACATCCGACAAAAAAAACGGGGAAACATTTGGTCGATTGAAAAAATAGCATTACCTTTGCAGAGCAAAAGCAAAACAAAGCTTTTGGGCGCTTAGCTCAGCTGGTTCAGAGCGTCTGCCTTACAAGCAGAGGGTCGGCGGTTCGAATCCGTCAGCGCCCACAAATTCGAATAATTGGTTTTAGGTTAAGAGAGGTCGTCTTCCTGAATGGAGCGACTTTTTTTGTTTTTATATAAATTCATCGGCAAAAGGCCCTAATGAGGCAACTTTTTCGTATCTTTGCAAAAGATTATATTACCATATTTAGTTGATTCCATGCAATTGAACAACCTGACAGCTGTGTCTCCCATCGACGGCCGCTATCGCAGCAAGACAGCTGCCCTGGCCGAGTACTTCTCTGAATATGCGCTGATCCGCTATCGTGTGCGCGTGGAGATTGAATACTTTATCGCCCTCTGCCGCCTGCCCTTGCCCCAACTGGAAGGCATGCCCGCCAACGAGGACGCATTGCGCGACATCTACCGCAACTTTACGGAGCAGGATGCCCTGCGCGTGAAGGAAATCGAAGCCGTGACCAACCACGACGTGAAGGCTGTGGAATACTTCATCAAAGAACAATTCGACAAGATCGGCGGCCTGGACCGGTATAAGGAGTTCGTACACTTCGGACTCACCAGCCAGGACATCAACAACACCAGCGTGCCCCTGACCATCAAGGATGCCTTGGACGAGGTGTACTACCCCATGCTCCAAGAGCTCATCGACCAGCTGAAAGCTTATGCCGAGGAGTGGAAAGACGTGCCCATGCTGGCCAAGACCCACGGCCAGCCCGCCAGCCCCACCCGTCTGGGCAAGGAGGTGATGGTGTTCGTCTATCGCCTGGAGCGCCAGCTGGCCATGCTGAAGGAATGCCCCGTCACGGCCAAGTTCGGCGGTGCCACGGGCAACTACAACGCCCATCATATCGCCTACCCCACCCGCGACTGGAAAGCCTTCGGCGACCGCTTCGTGAAAGAAAGCCTGGGGCTGGAGCGCGAGCAATACACCACGCAGATAAGCAACTATGACTGCCTGGGTGCCATCTTCGATGCCATGAAGCGCATCAACACCATCATCATCGACCTCGACCGCGACTTCTGGCAGTACGTCTCCATGGAGTACTTCCGCCAGAAGATAAAGGCCGGCGAGGTGGGCAGCAGCGCCATGCCCCACAAGGTGAACCCCATCGACTTCGAGAACTCCGAGGGCAACCTGGGCATCGCCAATGCCATCCTGGAGCACCTCAGCGGGAAGCTGCCCGTCAGCCGCCTGCAGCGCGACCTGACCGACAGCACCGTGCTGCGCAACGTGGGCGTGCCCATGGGCCACATGCTCATCAGCCTGCAAAGCACATTGAAGGGCCTGCGCAAGCTGGTGCTGAACCAAGACGCGCTGAACCGCGACCTGGACAACTGCTGGGCCGTGTGTGCCGAAGCCATACAGACCATCCTGCGCCGCGAGGCCTACCCCGGCGCCTACGAGGCCCTGAAGGCTCTCACCCGCACGGGCAAGGGCATCAGCGAACAAACCATAAAAGAATTTATCGAAACCCTGGAGGTGGGCGAGAGCGTGAAGCAGGAACTGCGCCAAATCACGCCCCACACCTACACGGGAATGTAAGCACTTTATAACGTTTAGCTAAACACATTATGATTACAGAAGACGAAAGTTGGAGAAAACACTTCTCTGACGAGAAAGAGAACAGTGCCCGAGAGGGTGCCGGTTCTCAGCAAAGAGAGTATCGTGCAGGCGGAGTACGCCGCGCCTACAGCGCCCGCCCCGTTTACAGCAGCAACGGTAACTCCGGCAACGCCTATGGCCGCCGCGAAGGCAGCTATCAGCGCGTAGGAAGTTACGGTCCCCGCCGCGAGGGAAGCAGCTATGCACAGCCCCGCGAGGGTGGCTATCAGCGCCGCGAGGGAGGATTCCAGCAGCGCGAGGGTGGCTATCA
>CAMWSK010000019.1 GCA_947176895.1 uncultured Prevotellaceae bacterium
CCCGTAAGGTTTCCCGTCCCCTGGAAGCCCGGAAAAAACATCAACACGTTTTTGAAAAACATGAACATGTTTCTGAAAAAGATGAGCATGTTTTTCCCAAAACATCCACATGTGTTTTTTGAAGGCCCTGCAGACGGCATGAAACCCACGGCCTGCCTTATTCCGATTTGATTTAATGTTTCCCGACCAATTCGTTTTCTATCTCCTCCAAAGTCTTGCCTTTTGTCTCGGGCAACCTCTTGCGGATGAACAGGAAGCCGGCCAGACAGATGCCCCCGTACAGCCAGAAGGTTCCGGAAGCGCCCAGCTTCTCGTTCAGCCAAGGGAAGGTGTAGGTGAGCACGAAACAGGCCGTCCACAAGCCGAAGGTGGACAGGGCCACCGCAGCCGCACGCACCCTGACGGGAAAGATTTCGGCCAGCACCACCCACACCACCGGAGCCAGCGACATGGCATAGGCGGCAATGGCCAGCACCACCAGGCACAGCATGGGCCAGCCGCCCACGCCCCACCAATAGGCGCACCCCATGAAGAAGTAAATCAGCGCAAGGGCGGCGGAGCCGAACAGCATCAGGGTGCGGCGGCCCCAACGGTCGACCGTGTGGATGGCCACAAAGGTGAACACCACATTCGTGCAGCCGGTGACAACGATGTTCATCAGCACATCCGACACCTCGTAGCCGGCAGCCGAGAAAATCTCATGCGCATAATTGAAGATGACATTGATGCCGCACCACTGTTGGAACACGGCCAGGACAACGCCTATCACCAGCACGCCGCGCAGCTCTTTGCCCAGCAGCGACCCGACGTGAAGGCCTGCCGGGGATTCCGGCGAAGCCTGTTCCTGCTCCCCCAACGTGCAGGCGGCATACGCCTCTCCGCCGATACGCGCCAGAATCCGGCGGGCCTCCCCGCCGCGCCCCACCGACAACAGCCAGCGCGGACTTTCGGGAATCACGAACGACAGGGCGAAGAACAGCAGGGCCGGCACCAGTTCGGCCCAGAACATCCAACGCCAGCCCCACTCCGTGCTCTCGGCATTGACCATGCCGCCCTCACCGGCATACGCATTGCCTATCATCCAGTTGGCCAGCTGCGCCAGCAGGATGCCCATGACAATGGTCAGCTGGTTCAGCGACACGAAGCGTCCGCGCACCTTGGCCGGGGAAACCTCGGCAATATACACCGGCGATATGTTGGAGGCGATGCCGATGCCCACACCGCCCACGATGCGATACAGGATGAACCAAGCGAAGCTGTCCACCGCGCCCGTCCCGTAAGCCGACAGGGAAAACAGGAAAGAGGCGATGACCAGCATCTTCTTCCGCCCGTATTGGTCGCTCCACCGCCCCGAGAACAACGCCCCGAACAGGCATCCCGCCAGGGCGCTGCTCATCGCCCAGCCACGCAAGGCCGCCGATTGCCCGATATGAAAGAACGGTTCGTAAAAAATCTTTGCCCCGCCTATCACTACCCAGTCGTAGCCGAAAAGCAGGCCACCCATCGCCGACACCCAGCATATCAGCCATAAAAAACCCTGTTTCTGTTGCATAAGATAACCGTTTAACAAATTGATGTTGCAAAGTTAGGGCTTCCCCCTTTACCGTCCAATAGACTTTCAAGATAAGGAAATGGACTTTTTTATGATTTTTCCCCGCCCCGCTAAGGTGCTTTATCCCAATGTTCTTTCGGCGATTGTCTTTCTTTTTCGTTTTTTTTGTAGTATCTTTGTTCTCGGATATGAAAAAAATTTTGTTTTTGGTGCTGGCTCTGGTGTGGGCCGGCGCGGGTGCCGCCTTGGCACAATGGCAGCCCAAGCGCGAGTTTCGCGGGGCTTGGATCCAATGCGTGAACAACCAGTGGAACGGCATGGGCCGCGACCGTATGCAGCAGACGCTCACCTATCAGCTGGACGAACTGCAACGCTCGGGCATCAACGCCATCCTGTTTCAGGTGAGGGCCGAGGGCGACGCCCTCTATGAAAGCGCCTACGAACCCTGGAGCCGGTACCTTACCGGCAGGCAAGGCATGGCGCCCGACCCCTATTGGGATCCCCTGGCATGGATGGTGACGGAGTGTCACAAGCGAGGCATGGAGCTGCACGCCTGGATCAACCCCTTCCGCGCCAAGACCAAGGGCACGCCCCAACTCACCAGCCCCTATTACGCACAGCACCCCGACCGTTTCTTCAACTACGACGGCCTGCTGATCTTCGACCCGGCCATTCCCGAGAACCGCTCCTACATCAGTTTCATTGCCGCCGACATCGTGCGCCGCTATGATGTGGACGGCCTGCACATCGACGACTATTTTTATCCTTACCCGGTTGCCGGGGTTCGCATCCCCGACGATGCCAGCTATCAGCGCTATGGGGGCGACATGGACATCAACGACTGGCGGCGGCACAACGTGAACCTCTTCATGAAGGAGCTTTCAGAGACCATCCACCGCGTGAAGCCCTGGGTGAAGTTCGGAGTCAGCCCCTTCGGCATCTACCGCAACCAGAAGAGCGACCCCAACGGCAGCCGCACCAACGGACTGCAGAACTACGACGACCTGTATGCCGACGTGCTCACCTGGATAAAGAACGGATGGGTGGACTACAACATCCCCCAGATTTACTGGCAGGCAGGCCACCCGGCGGCCGACTACGTGGAGCTGACCTATTGGTGGAACGCCAACGCCGGCGGACGCAACCTCTATATCGGGCAGGACGTGGAACGCACCCTGCAATATGCCGACACGCGGGGCAACGGACTGCGCGACCAGACACAGCAGAAGTATGACCTGCAGCGCCAGATGCCCAACGTGCAGGGCAGCTGCCAATGGTATGCCAAGGCCGCCGTGGACAACGCCGGCTATGCCCAGACGCTGCGCACCGTCTATCACCGCACCCCCGCCCTCCAGCCCCTCTATCCCTGGCTGGACAGCAAGGCCCCCAAAAAGGTGAAAAAGATGAAGGTGGTGTGGACGGCAGACGGCCCCGTGCTCTTCTGGCGTGCACCCCGAGGCAAGGACGAGATGCAGAAAGCCCGCAGCTATGTGGTCTACGCCTTCGGCCCCGGCGAGAAGGTGAACACCGACAACCCCGAGAAGATTGTGGCCATCACCACCGAACCCTTCGTCAAACTCAACTACATGGGCGGACAGACACGCTGGACGTTTGTCGTCACCGCCCTGGACCGCGTGGGTAACGAATCAAAAGCCAACACCAAGAAAGTAAAGTTGTAAGCCTTGAACAACGAAAGCAACAGCATCATCGTAAAAGGCGCCCGCGTCAACAACCTGAAGAACATCGACGTGGAAGTGCCGCGCGGCAGTCTGGTGGTCATCACGGGACTCAGCGGCTCGGGCAAAAGCTCGCTGGCCTTCGACACGCTCTATGCCGAGGGACAGCGCCGCTATGTGGAGAGCCTGAGCGCCTATGCCCGCCAGTTCCTGGGGCGCATGGCCAAGCCCGAGTGCGACTATATCAAAGGACTGCCCCCGGCCATCGCCATCGAACAGAAGGTGAGCACGCGCAACAGCCGCTCCACCGTGGGCTCCACCACCGAAATCTATGAATACCTGCGCCTGCTCTTCGCCCGCGTGGGCAAGACCATCAGCCCCGTCAGCGGGCAGGAAGTGAAGAAGGACACCGTGACGGATGTGGTGGACTGTATGCTCTCCTACAGCCCCCGGACACGCTTCGCCGTGCTCTGCCCCACCACCTCCTCGCCCGACGAACTGCGCCAAAAGGGCTTCGCCCGCGTGGAGGTGAACGGAGAGATGATGACCCTGGACGACTATCAACCCCGCGAGGGCGACCGGGTGATGCTGGTGGTGGACCGCATGGCGGCGGGCGACGAGAAGGAGAACACCGCCCGCCTGGCCGACTCCGCCGAGACCGCCTTCCGCGAGGGTAACGGAGAGATGATGCTCAAGTTCTATCCCGCAGGCATCATCCACACGTTCAACACCCGCTTCGAACTCGACGGCATCACCTTCGAGGAACCCACCGACCACCTCTTCAGCTTCAACTCGCCCATCGGCGCCTGCCCCCATTGCCAGGGCTTCGGCCGCATCGTGGGCATCGACGAAAGACTGGTGATACCCGACAGCACCCTGTCGGTCTACGAGGGCTGCGTGGTCTGCTGGCGGGGCGAGAAGATGGGCGAGTGGAAAAACTGGTTCATCCGCCTGAACGCCGACCGCGGCTTCCCCGTGCACAAGCCTTATTACCGGCTTACGCAAGAGGAGAAAGACTGGTTGTGGCACGGCACGTTCCCCGCCACCCTCAGTGCCGGACAACGCAAGCCAAAAGAGGAGGAGAAGGAATGGGGACCGGTGAGCATCGACGCATTCTTCCAAATGCTTGAAGCCGCCCAATACAAGATACAGAACCGCGTGATGCTGGCCCGCTACCGAGGCAAGACCCTCTGCCCCCATTGCCACGGCAAACGGCTGAAACCCGAAGCCCTGTATGTGAAGGTGGGCGGACGGAGCATCAGCGACCTCTGCGACATGCCTATCGACCGCCTGAGCCAATGGTTCAGGGAACTGGAGCTTACTCCCCACGACACGCAGGTGGCCGCCCGCCTGCTGGCCGAGATTGGCAACCGCCTGCGCTTCCTGGTGGACGTGGGGCTGGGCTATCTCACCCTCTCGCGCCCGAGCAACAGCCTCTCGGGCGGCGAGACGCAGCGCATCAACCTGGCCACCAGCCTGGGCAGCAGCCTGGTGGGCAGCATGTACATCCTGGACGAGCCGTCCGTCGGCCTGCACAGCCGCGACACGCAGCGCCTCATCCATGTGCTGAAGCAACTGAAGGATTTGGGGAACACCGTGGTGGTGGTGGAGCACGACGAAGAGGTGATACGCGCCGCCGACATGATCATCGACATCGGGCCCGAGGCCGGACGCCTGGGCGGCGAAGTGGTGTATCAGGGACCGCCGCAGAACGACAGGCTCACCGACGAGGAACTGAGCCGCAGCCACACCATGCAGTTCCTCACGGGCCGCGACAGCATTCCCGTGCCCCGCAGCCGACGCCCCTGGAACCGCAGAATCACATTGAAGGGGGCACGCGCCAACAACCTCAGGGGCGTGGATGCCGACTTCCCGCTTAACGTGGTCACCTGCGTCACGGGCGTGAGCGGCAGCGGCAAAAGCACCCTGGTGAGCAAGATACTCTACCCCGCCCTCATGCGCCACTTCGACAAGCCTTGTGAGCTGCCCGGCGAGTTCCAAAGCCTGGGCGGCGACCTGGAGGCTATCGCGGGAGTGGACTTCATCGACCAGAACCCCATCGGCAAAAGCTCGCGCAGCAACCCCGTGACCTATGTGAAGGCATGGGACGAGATACGCGCCCTGTTCGCCGACCAGCCGCTGAGCCGCGCCATGGGCTACACGGGCGCACACTTCAGCTTCAACACCGACGGTGGCCGCTGCGACGAGTGCAAGGGCGAGGGCACCGTGACCGTGGAGATGCAGTTCATGGCCGACCTACACCTCACCTGCGAGTCGTGCCGCGGCAAGCGTTTCAAGCAAGAGATTCTGCAGGTGAAGGTGGGTGACAAGAACGTGTTCGACGTGCTCAACATGACGGTGAACCAGGCCATCGAGTTCTTCACCGAGCTGCAACAACCCAAGATTGTCCGAAGGCTGAGACCCCTGCAAGACGTGGGACTGGGCTACATCAAGCTGGGACAAAGCAGCAGCACACTCTCCGGAGGCGAGAACCAGCGCGTGAAGCTGGCCTACTACCTCAGCCAGGAAAAGCAGCAGCCCACGCTGTTCATCTTTGACGAGCCCACCACGGGCCTGCACGTCTTCGACATCAAGAGGCTGATGGCCGCCTTCAACGCCCTCATCCTCCACGGCCACACCATCATCATCATCGAGCATAACCTGGACGTGGTGAAGTGTGCCGACCACGTCATCGACATGGGACCCGAGGGAGGAGACGAAGGCGGGCGCATCCTGGTGCAGGGCACACCCGAACAGGTGGCACGCGCAGAAGACAGCTACACAGGACGTCTGCTGAAAGAAAAGCTGAAGAAATAAGACGGAGGCAGGAGATTCCGAAGAGGCTGCGTCGTAATTAAGGTTTACGCCGCAGCCTCTCTTTTTATATCTTATAAGTTGAGTTTGATAAAATCGGAAGGAACCCGAAACAATTATTCGGCCGAGAACATGAACAATGTTCAGGATGTAGTAATATTCACAAAAACGGGGGAGGACGACCCTGCCTTCACCTTTATCGGGCAAACGAAAAAGTGCACCGCTTGGCCTTGAGGCTTCGGTGCACTTTTTTTCTTTTGGGGATGCGGGTCAGAGTTTCTTCAGAGCCTTCCAGTTGATTTTGGGGGCGCGGCTGTCGGTGGGCCGGCACTCAAACTTTGTACCCGTCGGTACCGACTCGTTGAAGAAGCCGCCCATCTTCAGGTAGAAACGTCCGTCGTCGGTCTTTCCGCCTTGATAGTCGCGGCGCACACCGGCCCCGCCCGTGGCATCGTGGGTGAAAGTGCCTTTGGTCAGGCGGGTCCATTTCCCCTCCTTGCTGCGTGCCCACTGGTTGCCGAACATCACCTTGCGCGGGAGATAGCCCTGCTCGGGATTGAAATTCTCCAGGAAACTGTGAGGGCGGGTATACCAGGTGTCGGTATGGGGGCGCATGAAGGAGGCAATCAGCCGCCACTCCTTGTCGTCGGTGGCATAGAAATAGGCTGTGTAGTTGGTGTTGCCTTTTCCGTCAGGTCTCACCTGCATCAGGAAGCGATAGGTCTCTCCCGCTTTCCAGGGATAGCGCAGATAGCTCTGCCCGCCCGAACCCTCATTGCCGAACTCGCCGATATGCACATCCTTGCCGCGGCGCAGCAGCTTGATTTTCTGGTCTTCGGGGATGTCGTTGGGGTTCTGCGTGTCAAAGGGGCTCCACACCGAGAAGAGAATGCGGCGCTCCTCGGGGGAATTGAACTGCATGCCGAAATAGCCTTCGCCGAAGCCGGCGGCCATGTAGTAGCTGTGCATTGTCTCACCCTCCTGCGGCACGGTCACTTCGTTGTAGAACCACTCGGTGTCGCCCTCAGGAAGCGCGTAGCCCATGTGGACCGAGGGGCCGCGTCGTCCCCAATAGTCGGAGAAATCCTTCACATAGGCGCTTTCCGCCCCTACATTGTCGGCAAGGAGGCTCTTGATTTCGCCGAACTCGGCGCCTTGGCGGGTGAGCCCCTGCAGGTCGACGCGCACATAGCCGGGCCGGGTGATGTCGATGCTCCCCACGGGCACGCAGGTGAAGGTGTCGGACTGCAAATCGACACGGAATTGCCGATCGCCGCAACTCACCTTGATTTGGGAATGACCCTTGGCATAGAGCGAGAGATCGGCCTTAGAGGGATTGTGGAGATAAAAATAGGTGCTCACCACGGATTCAGGATCGGTCCATTGCGCCAGACCCTCTTTGGTGATCCGGGCGCCTTCGCTGCGGGAGGTCACGTAGCCATTGCCCGAAAGCCCTATGGACAGTTGCGGTTGTCGCTGGGAGTAGGCTGCTGCGCAGAGGCAGAGCAGCAATGCCGGAAGAAACGCTTTTTTCATATGTAAGAATATACTTTAATAGTGATGAATTGTTATGGTCAGGCTGACGACTTCGCCACGTCGATTCCTACCCACGGATGAGGCGGAAGAACATGCGCGTCAAGAAGAGTAAATCGGTTTTTTGTGAACTACAAAGATAGGAAATAATCCCGAATAAGCGGCAAGCTCAATGAATCCTGACCGGGAATTACAGGAAAAACATAACAATCCAACGGCTCTTTTTCTTTATTTAACGGCAGTTCGATGAATTTACCTGTGGGGAAATTCCATTCAACCACAATGTAGGGACGTACCTTTTATTCACGGCCTGATGACCGTTTCGTTTTTTTTCGGTTTCGTCGAACTCACGTTATTTAAAGTGAGCCGCTCCCCAGGCGGCAAGCTGTTGCAGAATCGGCAATAGCGAGCGCCCCTTCTCGGTGATGCTGTATTCCACCTTGGGCGGAATGCAGGCATAGATCTTGCGGGAAACCAGTTTGTCCGCCTCCAAGGTTTTCAGCGTGCTGCTGAGCACCTTCGGTGATATGTCGGGCAGAATCCGCGTCAGCTCGCCGAACCTCACGTTCGGAACCTCACCCAAAACCAGAAGTATCAGGATGCCCCACTTGGAACTGAAGTGCGAGACCACGTTCCTTATCGGGCAACGCTCCACATCAGAAAATTTTTTAACCGGTTCTTCCATCTCTTTCGCCTTGACAATCAATATCAGTTACCCGAAGGTAAGTGTCTTACTTCGTGGTAACCTCTTGTTTCATATTATTTTGCGTTGTAATTTTGCACTATCCGAAAGATAGTGACAACCCATTGCAAAGTTAATACAATTATCACAAAACAACAACATCATGAACGAAATTAAGCAAATCAGCGCAGGCGAAGGTTATGCACACGCCTCAGCCGGAACCCCCTCGGACTTCACGGGCAAGGCCTTTCTGAAAGACGCCGCAGGCACCACTTCATGCGAAATCTCTTTCGGCTCCCTCGCTTCGGGCGAAGCCGTGCCCTTCTTCCACGACCACAAGGAGAACGAGGAGATTTACATCATCCTTTCCGGCAGCGGCCGTTTCCAGGTGGATGCCGCCGCCTTCGACATCTCCGCCGGCTCCATCGTGCGGGTGTCCACAGGCCACAGCCGTTGCATGAAGAACGGCTCCGGGGGCACGATGGTCTATCTGTGCGTCCAGGCAAAAGAGCAAAGCCTGTCCCGGTGGGTCATGGAGGATGCCGTCATCACCGAAGTGACCCCGGCCTTATAAACATCAACATGTTTCAACAAAAACATGAACATGTTTTTCAAAAAGATGAACATGTTTTCCGGAAAACATCACGATGTATAATATGAAACGCCGCAGTGAACCGATTCGTTCACTGCGGCGCTGTTTCACACATTCCACGGCGTTTGCCGTGCCGGATGCAAACCCATGATTGTCGGTTTCCCGACACGTCGCTGCCGTGTCCCTTTTAGTCTCCCGGGGCCGAGGCCACCGGGACGTTGAGTTTTCAGGGAAAGATGAGACTCTACAACGAAGTTAAACAAACGCCCGGCCGGTCCGGCGCACACCTGTGCGTGTGCCTCGTGCATGAAATGCCCGGACGGCCCGATAGAACGCTTCCGTGTTCCGGTGTGGAATGTGAGTAAGGGTTATTTCTCATGCCTGTTGTCTTTTTCGTTTGCTGCAGGTGGTCCGGTCGCAGAACTGGCATCCGCAGAGTTTCGAACCGACGTCGGTGCCCAGGCCCACGATGCCGCTGACAGACTTCTCGGGTGTCATGAGACACATGTCGGAGAGGCTGATGCCGCAGGGGTGTCCCCCGAGCAGGTTAAAGAGGGTGCGCTGTTCGGCAAGCTTCCATCCGCAAAAGCCGGGGCTGAAGCGGTTGGTATGGCGCAGGGGCGCTATCTCCAGTTCCAGCTGAAGCTCCATGCGGTCGCACACGGCCTCCACCAGACAGGTGCCGATGGTGTCGACGGCAAAGCTGCGCAGGATGTCGCCCTCTGCCGTCACCCGACGCTGATAGTCGTGGAAAGCCGTTCCGGCGGTGGCGGTGAAAAGGACGAAGGACTGCGACTTGCCAAGCAGACGGGCGATAATCTTTCCCGGAGTGAAAGTGGTGCCGTCCTCCAGACGAACGCGATTCTGCGTCAGGACGCCGCCCAGGCGGACGAAGGCAAACGAGGGGGTGGCCAAGGCCTTCACCTCATGGAGCATGGAGACCACCATATCCTGCACGGCAGCCGGTGCCTCTGTCCCGCCATAGCCCATCTCGCGAAGAATCATCCCGGGCGTGAGGAGCAGGGTGCGCGGGTCCACAGAAAATTGCCTGACGGGCACCCGGCGACGGAAGCCTGTGGCGATGGTCACGCCGAAGCCAGCGGAAGTTATGTCGGGACTCTGATAATTCAAAGCCGTTTGCACTCTTTCTTTAGCTATCATAATTTCAGCACTTTCTATCTGTTTGTTCTCGTCCTTGGACGCTCGTTTCCGAAACTTTTTCCATGTCGGACGATGCAAATATAGAGAATACCTCAAGAAAGGCTGTTGACTTTTTTATGCCATTTTATTGGCGATTTATTGCTTCTGCAAAAAATGACGCTTTTTTTGCACTTTTCTGTCCTTGAAAGCCGATTTTCAAGCATAAAAAGCAGAATCCCGACCAAGAAACTTGCAGAAATGCCACCAATTCCCTACTTTTACGGAAAAAAAGAGATGGAACTGGGATTTCGGGGAGAACGCTTTCTCCACTTGAACAACAAGCTGGTAGAAATGATGGAAAACAGTCCGCTCACGAGCGACTTGTACATTTATGCCCTGGGGTACTTCCCCTCGGCGGCCTACCACTACATCTACCGCCCCAACGGCTGCGACGAATGGGTGCTTAAGTATTGTACGAAGGGCGTGGGGTGGATTGAACTTTACGGCAAGCGGATGGCACTGACCGAGAACCATTTCATCATCCTGCCCAAGGGGGTTCCCCACCGCTACTATGCCGACCACGACAACCCCTGGACCATCTATTGGATGCACATCAGGGGAAGCAAGGCCGCCATCCTGTCACAGGGGTTTGACAAACCCACGGAAGTACATGCCTCGCAGGACTTCCAGCCCGGCGAGAAATCGAACCTGTTCGAGGAAATCTTCCAAACCCTGAACGAGGGGCTCACGCTGCGGAACATGCACTACGCCAACCTTTGCCTGGCCCATCTGATGGCCACCTTCTGCCTGAACGACGTCCTTCCCAAGGATTTCCGCCCGAAGGAATACTCCGAGAACGTGATAAAATATGTGGTGCAGTACATGAACGAGAACGTGGAAAAGAACCTGACGCTGGACGACTTCACGGCCTTCTGCGGCTACTCGCCCTCCTACTTCTATCGCAAATTCGTGAAGGAGACCGGCTGCGCCCCCATGAAATATTTCATGCGCCTGAAGATAGACAAAGCATGCTTCTTCCTGATCAACACAGACATGAAGGCAACGCAGATCGCCTACAGGCTGGGGTTCAGAGACCCCCAGCACTTCGCGCGTGTGTTCACCGCAGCAGTAGGCATGTCGGCATGGAAATTCCGCAAGCAGCAATGGAACGAATAGACGGAAGAGGCGGAAACGGGAAAGGGGATGCGCCGCAACACACGGCGCATCCCCTTTCCCGTTTCCGCTATTCAACTATTCAGTCCCTGTCCATCAGACGAAGGATGTAGAGGAACATGTTGATGAAGTCAAGATAAAGGTTCAAGGCTCCCATCAGGGCAATCTTGCGCACGTCAACGTGCATGCCATACTCCTCCTGCACGGCCAGCGTCTGTTTGATCTTCTGCGTGTCATAGGCCGTCAGGCCGATGAAGATGAGCAGACCCACATACGTGATGACGGTGGTCAGGCCGTCGCTCCGCAAGAACAGGTTCACCACAGTGGCCACAATCACCCCGACAAGGGCCATGAGCAGAATGGAACCCATGCGCGTGAGATCGGTCTTCGTGAAATAGCCGATGGCACTCATCACGGCAAACGTCACGCCGGTAGCCAGGAAGGCGGCCTGCACCGTGGCCTCGGCATACACCAGCAACACGGAACTGAGCACCACGCCGTTCAACACGCTATACAGGCCCATCAGGGCGGCGGCGGTGGCGAACTTCAGCGTCATGATGCGCGAACTGAGGTACCAGACCAAGCCCAATTCGGCAATAATCAGTCCGAAGAAAGTAAACCGGCTGCCAAACACAAAGCGGAGCATGGCAGGGCTTCCGGCCGTAAACACTGCGGACAAGGCACTGACCACCAAGGCCAGAGCCATCCATCCATACACACGATTCATCGTCATGCGCTCGGCCACCTCATAGGTGGTGTCGCGATAGTTTCTTTCGTATCCCATTTTCTATACGTTTTTTTATCTGTTTATGACTAACTACAAAGTTAATAATTCCTGCAACACGCCAAAGCCGATTCACGCATTTCTCCCTTCAAACAATGTTAAATTTAAAGATAATTAGGAATGTAGCCACGAATAAGCCACCAAATGTTACAGCCAGTCTACCCATGAATTGTTTTCTTTCCTCCTCTTTTTCAATATGTACAGGAAAGAAAACATTATTTTCCGCTTGCAAATCAAAATTTATTCCCTACCTTTGTGACCGTGCCCTCCGCAAGGAGCACATCTTTTTATTTGCTCAACTTTCCACTACGAATTGCGACCTCGGACAAGGAATACGAGCATATCAAAACACAAGGAGCTGCGCCCCATACGGTGCAGGCTTCTCCCATTTGTGTTTTGAAGGCCGTCGCAAGCCTTGTAGTGGAAAATGGCAGACCTGCGCCGTTTTTTTGTGTCCGCACGTGAACGGCGGGGCGTAGCCGAAGAGAGAAACACATTATTTTAATAACTAAAAGCAAATAAAAAGAAATGGAAAAATTCAGAGTCATTGGCTGTATCATCGCTTTTTTGATACTTGCCGGAATCAGTTGCTGGGCAACTGAACAATCGCTACACTTGCTGCTGCCTGCGGGGTGGCCGGAAGTTCTGGTGTGGGGTATTACCATCGCATTCTTCGTGGTGGCTTCATTCGGTACGAAGATGATTGTGGACACTTTAGCTTCGCCTGCCTTTATCGACAACCGTCGGTTGAAGCTGTTTGGCGGCATCTTGCTTGTTGTGTTCTTTTGGTTGCTCATGAGTATGCCGACGAACACGCATACATTCTTTTATAACGATAAAATCGGTTCTGTCATTACGAAGGACATTGAGACGACAAACAAGTATCTGTCGCAGATTGTGGACAGGGGCATGTCTTCTACTATGGTGTTAGATTCTATCGGAACAAAAATGAAAGATGCCGTGGAAGAAGAACGTGCACACATCGTACGTCAGTTCAATGGCGATGAGCCGCCATACAAGAGAGGTAACGGTGAGAAGATTAGCGAGCATATAAACAACATCAATAAAATCCTTAAATCAAGCATTATTCAAGACATCAATAATTATAATAGTGCAGACCCTGCGATACTCAATAAATATCAGGTTGAAATAAACAAAGCTCTGGCAGACGCCTTGAAGACTCACACAATCAGCACTCAGTCTGTTGATGCGGCAAAAAGGCAAAAGACAAGACTGGCGGCACTCAATGACTCCATACAGGACCACATTTCAACGGGTAGCCTGTCGGAAGCGGAAATCAGACAGTGCGAAAAGGAACTGAAGGATGGATACAACATTATCTCGACAAACAAACTTTTCGTCGATTTCGACAAAAAATCGGATGACGAAACGGTCTATACAAAGGAGAACGTTGAAACCCGTACCAAGAGAATGGCATCTGTCATTGATGTTTTCTTCGTTGACTTCCTACAAGGGAAATATCCGGCTTCGTTCTGGTATTATGTGATTCTATCCATACTGGTGGATATCGCCGCATTTATTTTCTTTGACATTGCCTTCAAACGTGATGAAAACTCTTATAATTAAATGAATATATGGATACATCAGAAGTAAAAATCAATGTGGATGACATTGACGTGAAGTCTATTGGCACGGAAGTGGATGACCGTCGGGAAACGGTTTCTGTTCAGGATGACACAGTCACACCGGCAGGCATAGATGAGAATGACATAACGATTGCCGACAAGCAGTCGCCTATAGTGATGCTTTTCGGACCACGCAGCAGCGGCAAGTCGATGACATTGGTCCGGCTGTCGAGATATTTGCGCGACTGCGGCTACACGGTGAAAGTGGACAAGACATTCAAGTCGGATGCGAAATACAAAGAGAAGTGCGAGAAGTTTCTGAAAGACCTTGACACAAAAGAAGCTCTTTCGGGCAATGCCTTTACGGACTTCCTCTTGGTAAAAATCATCAAGAACGGAACTACGGTCTGCCAGTTTCTCGAAGCTCCCGGTGAGCATTATTTTGACCCGGAGGATGTCAGCGCAAGAAACTTCCCTCCGTATATGACAGAGATTATCAGAAAGTTGAAGAACCGCAAGATTTGGGCTTTCATAACGGAAGCGGAATGGGACGTGAACAACAGCGTGAAGAAGTCGTACGTGAGAAGAATATCGAACTGCAAGGCGCAACTTGTTAAAAACACCGACCGCTTTATCATCCTATACAACAAGGTTGACCAAAAGGATGAGCTGTTCGATGACGGGCGAATCCACATCTCATCGGCCGAGAGACTGATGCGGGAAGAGTATGACGGACTGGCAAGACTGTTTGCGAACCGGAATCCCATAACCAGCCTGTGGCGCAAATACAACTATAAGTTCGTGCCTTTCTGCACCGGATATTATGAGAAGAACACGCTTAAATATACGGAAAGCGAGGAACAGTATCCGAGAATGCTGTGGAACGCGCTGATGAAATGTTTTAAGGGGTAATCATCTATGGAACAATTTGATTTATATGTCCACGGAGTTCCCATCGGTTATGAAGTCTGTGGCTGTGACAGGGAACTCGACTATATAAAGGGATTCTACAATCATGACGCGAAGGTGGAGGTGTCTTCCATGCTTCAGATAGACGTTGTGAACGGCAGCTCGTTCTACACCTACCTGCGCAAAAAGAATGTCCGTAACGCCGAGGGGCGGCCCGGCTCATATTTCGGGTTGACGGTCAGTTTCGCCGACAGATATTGCACGAACGTGCAGATGCTCTATAAGATTCTCGATACCATTTACAGGCAGATATGCGTGGCGTGTCTTATCAACGCGGAAACGGGAGAAGAGAGGTTTTTGGTCAAGCAGATTTCAACTGCTTCATACAAGAACCACCTTGCCGTAGATTTCATCAAGGCCGCATTTAAGAAGAACGTGGAAAAACTGCAATTCGGTAATCTGAAAGGCTTTTCAAGTTCCGATTCCGAAGCGAAGTTCAGCCTGGCAGAAGTGGACAGCCCGCTGTTTCGTGAGACGTTGAAGAGCAAAAGGATTCTTGTTTCTCCCGAATACGGAACGGCAAGTGTGGCATACAACAACCTTTTGAAAGAGGTGGAGCCGATAAAGAACGAGAACGCGCAACTTAAGACTGCCAACACTCAACTGACCGAAAGTAAAAACAATCTTTCCAATGAAGTTGCAAGACTCGAAAAAGAACTTTCCTGCGCCGCATCCTCAGCAAGCAATAAATACAAGAAGCAGTTGGAGGACTTGCAGGCGAGGTTGGAAGAATGTGAACAAGAAAAGAGCAGGTTGGATGCCAAGATAAAAGAAGCGACAAGTGCTGTTGATTTGATTGACGAACCTTTCAAAAAACTGACTCGCCTGTTGGCGGGCCGATTTCAAGACAAGGATGAAAAAGTCGGCAAGAAATCTTCTGAGAATCATCCTGCAAACAGGTCTAAGCATTCAAAAAAGACATGGTTTGCCATGGGCAATCTTATACTATTGCTTGTTGTCGCTATTATGTGTGGTTATTGTTGTTATGCTGTTTCGCAGTTGTCCGGATCTGTAACCGAAGAACAGGCAAATCAAATGGAAACGGATACTGTATCTGCAGCAACAGAGCATGACAGAGGAGAGGAGAATTTTGCTAATGAAACAGAAGAAGAGTCTACATCCACCGTTTATGATAATTTTAGTGATTGCAGAATCGACATAGTACCATCGCCTCAGAACAATCAAATACAATGTGGTGTAGACTACACTTTATCGATCAAGAAAAAAAGCGGTCAAGACGCAAATATACCTTCTGGCAAATGGGAGGGTACTGACGGAATCCTTATAAACAGGAACAATTTCAAAGTAAATCCTAATATAGATTCTATATCAAAAAATGTACAAGTGCACTACACCGTAAATGGAGTTCATATAATCACCAGAACACTTAAAATTGCTTACTGATATGAGAAGAATACTTTTTTATACCTTCCCGTCTCTCGGGATTGTCTTCACAATGGCGTCATGCAAACAGAAGAACGACAAACCGCCATATCAGCTGGATACCCAAAGCAAGCCCGCCATTGCCAAAGACTCGATAAAAGAACACTGCATATCAGACGGAGTGCAAGATATAGTAAGGGCATCATATTCCTACGGATTTACTTATATCTACAAAGACGAAGATTATGATACGGTCCGTATGAACAGCTATAAAGGTGTTCTGAGCAGATTGAATGAAGAGAACAAAGCACTCAAAGAGAAAAATCTTGAGCTTCAGGAAGAAAACAGAAAAGTACTGCACCAGAAGAAACAGTACCGTTACGTCCTGACATTGACGGTTCTGATATTGTTTTGTGGTGTAGGCCTGTTTTTTCTGAATGATAGCTTAAAGAATACCCAAGCACATCTGAAACAGGCAAACCGGACTATCAGCAACAAGAATAATACCATAGCCAACCTCAATAATGAGGTCAGCAGCCTGAAAACCTGTTTGACCGATGAAAAAGATTTGCGGAAAAAGGCTGAAAATGATTTTGCTTCATTCAAGAGCTTGCTGAACAACATACAGCCGTTCATTGTAAAGAAGACCTCTTTTACATTCGATACTGGCTGGCTCTCCTTTGATTACTACGGTTTGAGGGAAGAGACGGTTGATTTGCAGGTAAAGGCTTTTAGCGGAAACGATTCCTACAGTAATTCAAGGAGCATGGATGTGAAGAAAGGGAATAACAGTTTTTCCATCTATCTCAGTGACAACCTGAACCGTTCTGTATGGTATTCCTTCGAATTACTGATAGACAAAAGGATTGTCGGTGGGGACAGACACTGACAAGTTGACGTGAGTTCATAACTTTTTTCACTAAAGTGCTTTATCCCAACGTTCTTTCACCGTTTTTCTTTCATTCTAAGTTTTTTGTTGTATCTTTGTAAGGATAACAGAGTATAAACCCATACCCCTTATTATCACTATGAAAACAAAAATTTTAGGATTGTTCTTGCTGCTGATTCTTCTGATGCCGGGCATCACTATGGCACAGGATTTCATCAACCTGACACCCAAACCCAAGAGCATGGCCGCCGGCCAGGGCGAACTGGTACTTCCCGAGGCCTTCGGCATCAGTGCGGAAGGGCTTTCTCCCGAGATGAAAGCAGAGGCGGACAAGTTTGTGGAGGCCTTCAACAAGGCCACCGGCTATCAGGCCTCCGTGACCGACCAAGCCGAGAACGCGCTGATCAAGATTGCCCTTAACAAACGGCTTGCCGAAGAAGGGTATACGCTGAAGGTGACCACCGATGGCGTAGAGGTGAAAGCCTCCACTCCCGCCGGTCTCTACTTCGCATTCCAGACCGTGAAGAAAGTGTTGCCGGCCAACGTGATGGCGGGAGTGAAAGACCCGAAGGTCGGGAAATATGCCCTGCCCGTGGTAACCATCGTCGACGAACCCCGCTTTGCCTATCGCGGCTTCATGCTCGACGTGTCCCGACACTTCTTCACTGTGGAGGACGTGAAACGTATGCTCGAGGTGATGTCCTATTATAAGATGAACAACTTCCACTGGCACCTGTCCGACGACCAGGGCTGGCGTGTGGAGATAAAGAGGTATCCCAGGCTCACCGAAGTGGGCAGCATCGCGCCCAACTCCATCGTCACCGACATGGACCAGAAGGTGCAGTACTGGCTCAACAAGCCCTACGGCCCCTACTTCTACACCCAGGAACAGATTCGCGAAGTGGTGGACTATGCCAAGGAACGCCACATCAACATCGTCCCCGAGATTGACATGCCGGGCCACTTCGTGGCTGCAATGGCCGCCTACCCCGAGTTCAGCTGCTACCCCGATGGCAGCCACAACGTATGGTCAAACGGCGGCATCTCAAGCGATGTGCTGAATGTGGCCAACCCACAGGCCGTTCAGTTCGCCAAGAACATTCTGGAAGAAATCATGGAGCTGTTCCCCGATGCACCTTACATAAACATCGGCGGCGACGAGTGCCCCACCGGTGCATGGGAGGGAAACGCCCAGTGCCAGGCGCTGTACAATGAGCTGGGGCTCACCAGCTATCACCAGCTCCAGTCCCGCTATATGAACGAGATAGGACAGTTCATCCGCTCGAAAGGGCACCAAGTGGCCATGTGGAACGAGGTAATCACCGCAGGCAGTGCCGACACCAAGTCCGTGGCCGAGGTGGATCCGGTGATTTATTGCTGGACAGGAGCCGATGCCGCAGCCAACAAGGCCGCCGACCTGAGGCTCAAAAGCATCTACACTCCCCAAGTTCCCTATTATATCAACCGCACGCAACGTGCCGGAGACCCTCCCGGCGCAGGTTATAACGTGGACGATGTGCAGAAAGTGTACAACTGGGGTCACCCCGTAAACGACAAAATCGGAAGTGCCCAAGAGAAGTATTACATCGGCGTGCAAGGCACCTTCTGGACCGAGCATGTGAGCGACCGCAAGTATCTGGAATGGCTGGCTCTGCCCCGCCTGATTGCCGTGGCCGAGGCCGGATGGACACCCAAAGACGCACGCAGCTTCGAGGATTTCCAAAAACGCATGACCGCAGACGGCAAGCTGCTGGACTATAACAACTATCAATATACCCGCTACTACTTCCTGGACGAAGAGGAACAGGGTACCGTCTACCCCAAACCGTCAACCGCAGCAAACAAATACTACTATCGCATCACCACACGTGCCACAGCCGACAACACCCGCAAGGGCAGTTGCATCGAACTGTTGCGCGACGGCTCACCCCTCATCGAGCAATACAACGACAAGGGAGCACAGGCCTGCCGCCTCTGGAGCAACGCACCCATAGCCGACCTTGAGAGTACAGATGCCGACTGGCAGCTGTGGGCCTTCGAGGAAGATCCCGCCAACGCCAACAAGTATGCCCTCGTATGCAAAGCCTTGCCCGAAGGCTCGGTAAACGCCACGCCTACAACCAACGGCACCGGCGGGCGGTGGAACTATGATACGGACAAGAAGAACTACAACTTCATCCTCGGCGACAACGGATACGGTCAGGCCGACGGCAACTACTACTATTCCATTCGAAGCGACCAAGTCTCCGGCATATGGATGAACGCGGCTCTGAGCGGACAAGGCTACGCCATAAATGCCTACAACAATCCCTCAGACGGCAACGGAGGCCTGTGGCTGTGTACGCCCGCCGATGGTGGAGAGCAAGAGCCTTCCGGCCATCCCGCCTTCGCAACCATGGAGGCAGGCAAACACTTCATCTTCACCAACAATGTGGCGGGTTTTGAGAACATCAGCATCGCCGACGACGGAAAAAACGCCAACCTCACCCACAGCCTCAGCGAATGGGCAAGCAACGTGTGGACGGTGACACAAGTGACCGTGAACCAGGACAACAGCCAGACCGTGCAACTGCAGAACCTGCAGACCAAACGCTTCATCGGCAGTCCGGCCGCCAACGTCAACGGAAGAGTAGGCTTCCCTGTAAGCATCGGCACCGAGGCGAAAGATGTGGTCATCTACAAAAACGCTGCCGAGGGGGACTTCACCCTCAGCGTGAACGGCAAGAACATCTTCCCCCTGCCCTACGCATCGCCCGTGCTGCCCGGCGTCATCAGTTCCGGCATCAACGCGAACACCAACGCCGTGCGTCCCATGGGCGCCGCCTGGAACATCACCGAAGTTCGCCCCATGACCTACATCTGCAAGGACGGGAACGGCAACGATCTGGGCACGTTCCTGCGCGGCATTGCCACGGACGCCGAACCAGGAGACTTCGCGCCCGTCATCGACAACCACGCCCTCAAGGCCATCGAGGTAGAGGACAACACGGCCAACGTGACCTACGAACGCAACGCCTACACGGTCACCATCGAATGCCGGGACACCCGTGGAGCACTGATTTCCGTGGACAACAATAAGGTGAACCTCGGCGAAAGCACCAGAATCGACTTCGCGGACGTTCCTTATTATACCTACGAGAACGCCACCATCGAAAACGGCACAACACTGACGCCCGACCGCGACATTGTGGTCACCGCCACCTATGCCACCGAGGCCTACAGCGGTGTGAAGGCTGTGGGCCAACCTGTAAACAAGGTCGAGTCCGGACACAGCTATCTGATTTATGATAACTCCGATGCCGACAACGGAGGGCGCAAGGGCTTCCGCAAAGTAAAGGCCGGCGATCTCACGGTGAACCGCAGCACCGGCATCGAGGGTGCCGACCCTTTCCACACCTGGACGCTGGAGGGAACCCGAAGATTCAAGGTAAAGAATGAGTACACCGGCAAGTACGTGCCCCAGCTCTCCACCCAAAACGTGCCTGTCATCGTTTCCGACAAGGGCGACAGCTTCTCTTTCAGCCTCAACGCCGACGGGTCGTGGAAGATACAGGGAAGCAACCAAGTATGTTGGGACGGAGTGGAAAACGGCAACCTTGTAGGCTGGAACGCCCCCGGACACCCCTACCTCATCTACGAATATTTCGTGGAACCCTATTTCGAGGTCGAACTGGAAAGTGTGGACACCCGGGGCAACATCCTCGCCAACGAAAAGAAACTGGTGAAGGCCGGCACCGACTACACGCCCATGGCCAACGCCATCGCCGGCTACGACCTGAAAGAGATTCAGGGGAGCGACAAACTTGCCTGCGTAGACGCGAATATCAAGGTGACCATCCTGTACGTAGCCACCGGCATTCACGACATCGAAGCCGAAAGCAACACGAAGAACGCCATCTACGATCTCAGCGGACGAAAACTAAACAAAGTGTCAAAGAGCGGTGTCTACATCGTAGGCGGACGAAAGATGCTGGTAAAATAACCGTGCCCTTCCGGACAAGATATAAAACAAGCGTCCTGCCTGGCGGCGGGACGCTTGTTTTATATCCTCGCCTAACAAAACTGCAGAGCCAGGATGAAGGCGGCGGTGGCGGCCAAGGCACTGGCGATATCCAGCGCGGTGGACCAAAACTCCTGACGGGACTCTTCTTTGCTCAACTGCTGAGCCATTGCTTTGATTATACGTGCCATAATAGATAAGGTATTAGAGGTTTCTGATTACACACACCACGTTCCACACACCACACACCTGTTCTTTCTGAACCTGGAAGGGGGGATAGTCGGGGTTGTCACTATAAAGGGTGAGCATCTCGCCCCGATCTATCTCGCGGATACGCTTGATCATGCGCTCGTTGTCCGTGGTCATCACCAGATAGATGTCGTTGGGCCGCAACCTGTCCACACTTTTAAGCGCCTTCACGCCCACGGTGTCGCCGTTCTGCAGCGTGGGATGCATGCTCATGCCCTTCACGGGCAGATAGGCATCCACCACCATTCCGGGGATGACGATGCGCTCGGCCTCGGCATCATAGTCGCCGGCGAAGGTCTGGCCGGCCGTGGCGGGAAGATTCATATAAAAAGGCGCTCCCATCTCCTCCAGCGGATGGATGTAGCGTTGCTGAGGATAGGTTTCCCTCACCATGATGCCGCTCTTGCCATCCAGAAACGCCATGTCCACTTCGGGAAAAGCCTCCACGATGCGCATCTTTCCGCCACGCGGAATGCCGTTCTTCGCCAGCCAGCTGGCCACAGTGGGCTGCGACACCCCGATGGCATCGGCAAACGCGCGTTGCGTGCCGCCGTACTTGGCGATAAGTTTGTTCAATATTACTTTTGCATCCATTTGTACCACTTATTTGATTTTTACGATACAAAAATAATACATTTAATTATCACAACCAAACATTTTGATTACTTTTTTAATATTCAAATATCACACAACAACATCAAATTACATTTATATAATTGATTTACTATACGTTTCACACAAGCAATACCGGAAATAACATTTTATCAAATCTGATATTCTCCTATACATTCATCTATTTAACACCCGATTTCCCAAGGGATAAAGCCGGCCACCCCAACAGAATGTATCCCTAATAATACGATAAGAAAGCACCGGCCTCCCGTTTTTTACGTACATTTGCAAGGGAGACACATGCCCCACACCTTATCAACAGCGACAAACACCCGACATCATCACCTGCAATCATGAAGCGCAATCCTCACCTTTCATTTATCGTTTTGGGCCTCACCGCCGTCATTTTCCTGTCCTGCGACCGGAACGGGAAGGGGACCGAAAACAGAGAAAAGACAGTCGAAACCGAAAACGCCGCCCGGGGCAACGTGGTTTCCGATCCGGACTTGGACATGGATGAGTTTGAAATAAAGCACGCCACCTGCCAATACCACGACTTCGACCGCGTGAAGGACCTGAGTCTTTTCTTTGACTCCATCGCGGAAAAGCACGGCATACCGGTGCGCTACGAGGAGAACGAGGAGGAGATTCGCACCTGTATCAGCCGCATCGAGCGGTACAGATGCAGGGAAGCGAAGTTCTATCCCGACAGTGCGGTGCAACAAGCCATTGGAATTTTAGGCCTTGAATGCGCTTACTTCAACAACCATGCCATTCCTCTCGACATGACTTACGCCGAGTGGTTCCTCATGTGTGCGGCCTACTACGCGCCGGACATCCGTTATATCGTAGACATGCAAAGCCCCGACCACCGCGCGGGTGCCCTCAATTTGGGGCAGACATACAACTACAATCCCTGGTGGGCCTACTTCATCTGCAAGCGTTCCAAAGGTTATGAAGTGAAGTTCCTGGGAGATGGCACCAAGGTGACCAGCCTGTTCCAACTGCAGGACGAGCAAAACCGCAAATACTACCTTTGCTCCAACAACGACAGCCGCCTGACCTTCCTGCAGCAACTGTTCTTCGTGAAAGGCGACAACGAAATAATCCTGGCCGCATCAGCAACAGACGAGCCAAGTTCCGAAGGGGTTGACTTCGACACCTATTACTTCAACGAAGAGCAACGCGCTTACTATTTCTGCACATGGGGCAAAGACTACACGCAGAAGACCAAAGTCCTCGACACACCCTGCATGGAATTGAAGCTGGACGGCGAGGCATCCAAGTTCGTAAATCACTTCCCTGAATCGGAATAGCAGAGCGTCTTCTTATACCCCCAGCGACACCAAATAGGCCAAATAGCAGAGGAAGAGAAGCCCTCCCTCGGCACGCGTGATGGAACGGTGGGTGAAGCACGCGAGATAGAGCAACAACGAGATGCCCACCATCACGGCATAGCTGACCAGAAAACCCGCGTCGCTGTTCCGGATGGGAGAGATGGTGGCGGAAACGCCTATCACACAGAGCACGTTGAAGCTGACGCTGCCCACGACGTTTCCCAAGGCAATGTCGGCCTGATGACGCCGGGCGGCCATCACCGAGGCGAAAAGCTCGGGCAGAGAGGTGCCCACGGCCACCACGGTCAGCCCGATGATGCGTTCCATGTCGGCCGGGTCGGCCCCGGCCCACTCGCCGATATTCAGCGCCCAGCCCGTGGCACCCTTAACCAGCGCGTTGGCACCCAGCACAAGGGCGGCGAAGCTGAGCAGCGTGACGATGGCGGCCTTGCCGAAGCGCCAGTCGGGATATTCCTTCAGCTGTTCGGCGGCATTGGGGTCGGGATGGCGGCGCGAGCCACGCACCTGCCACACGACATAACCGATAAGGATGCAGAGGAACAGCAGACCTTCGACGCGACGTATCGTGCCCGTCATGCCGACGGCCATCAGCAGGACCACGCTCAATATCAAATAAGGAAGGTGTATTTTGAGTGAACTCTTGCTCACGTTCAGGGGATAGATGAGGGCACAGAGACCGAGTATCAGGCCGATGTTCGCAATGTTGCTGCCCACCACATTGCCGATGGCGATACCGGGACTGCCCTTCAACGCGGCTTGGGCGCTCACCAAGAGTTCGGGCATGGAAGTACCGAAGCCCACGACGGTGAGCCCGATGACCATGGGGCTGAGACGCAGTGTGCGGGCAATGTTCACGGCACCCAGCACCAGGTAGTCCCCCCCCTTCACCAAGAGCAGGAAGCCGACGAGAATCAGAAGCGTATCAATCAGCATAATTTCATATTATTTATAAGGGACCGGTTCCGGAGGAACTCACAGATGTACTCCCGCATTACATCATCCGCACTGTAGGGACGTGGCAGAGAAATCCCTGACGGGCTTCTCAGTGTTTGGTCTCCACCACGCGGGTGGCGGCCTGTGTGGCGTTGCGCCGTTCGGTGGCGGCCACCACGTTGTCGGCAAACCGCGCGAAGGCCTGTCCTTCGGGCGTCGCGGGGTCGAGTGCCGCGGGCCGGCCGCTGTCTCCGCTCTCGCAGATGTCCTGCACCAGGGGAATCTGCGCCAGCAGTTCCACGTTCATTTCCCGGGCCAGCCGCTCCACACCCCCTTGCCCGAAGAGGAAGTAGCGCTCGTCGGGATGTGCGGCGGGCGTGAACCACGCCATGTTCTCCACCAGTCCCAGGATGGGCACGTTCACCTTGTCGTTCTGGTACATGTTGATGCCCTTGCGTGCGTCGGCCAGCGCCACCTGCTGGGGCGTGCTGACGATGACGGCGCCCGTGACGGGGAGGGTCTGAACAAGCGTGAGGTGGATGTCGCTGGTGCCGGGAGGCGTGTCCAGCACCAGATAGTCCAGCTCGCCCCAGTCGGCCTCGCCGATGAGCTGCTTCAGGGCGTTGCACGCCATGGCTCCGCGCCACAGGGTGGCCTGCTCGGGGCTTACGAAATAGCCGATGGAGAGCATCTTCACGCCGTATTGTTCCACGGGGACGATGAGGTCGCGCCCGTTGACGGGTTCGCTCCAGGGGCGTGCGTCCTCGGTGTGGAACATCTTGGGCACCGAGGGGCCGAAGATATCACAATCCAACAAGCCTACACGAAAACCCTTCACGGCCAAGGCCACCGCCAGATTGGCGGCCACCGTGCTCTTGCCCACGCCGCCCTTGCCGCTGCTCACGGCAATGATGTTCTTCACGCCGGGCAGCAGGGGCGCCTCCTTGTCCTGCGGCTGCTGCAGGGTCTTGGTCTTGACGGTCACCTCCACCTCCTTGCCCACGTAGGCGTGGATGGCGGCCTCGGCGGCCTTCACCAAAGAGCGCAGGAAGGGATTGGTGGGTTTGTCGAAGACGAGCGAGAAGCTGACGGAGAGGCCCGCGATGCGCAGGTCGTCCTCCACCATGCCCATCTCCACGATATTCTTGCCCGTGCCGGGATAGCGCACCGTGGCCAGTGCGTCCATGATCAGTTGGGGATAGAGTGTCATTCCGAAACGTGTTATGCTGTTGTTTATCCGATTACCACACGTGTCCAGCCATGCCTGTCCTCCAGTTCGCCGTACTGTATGCCGCGCAGGGCGTGGAACAGACGGGTGCTCCAGGGGCCGGGCTGCGAGCCGAAATCATAACGCTTGCCCGTGTCGGGGTCGTCCAGGCAAGAGATGGGGCTGATGACGGCGGCGGTGCCGCAGGCGCCTGCCTCCTCAAAGGTCTCCAGCTCCTCTTCGGGGATGGGGCGCACCTCCACCTTCATGCCCAGGTCCCGGGCCACCTGCATCAGGCTCTTGTTGGTGATGGAGGGCAGGATGCTGGTGCTCTTGGGCGTGATGTAGGTGTCGTTCTTGATGCCGAAGAAGTTGGCGGCGCCGCACTCGTCGATGTATTTCTTCTCTTTCGAGTCGAGGTAGAACTCGGAGGCATAGCCCTTGGCATGCGCCTCATGGTTGGCCCGCAGACTGGCGGCATAGTTGCCTCCCACCTTATATATACCGGTGCCGAGGGGGGCGGCGCGGTCGTAGGCACGGGTGATGACATAGGGGTTGCCGGCAAAGCCGCCCTTGAAATAGGGACCCACGGGGGTCACGAAGATCAGGAACAGATACTCCTCGGCGGGATGCACGCCCACCTGGGCGCCGGTGCCGATGAGCAGGGGGCGGATATAGAGCGTGGCACCGCTCTCGTAGGGGGGAATCCAGCGCTCGTTGAGGCGCACCACGCGGTCCACCATCTCGTTGAACATCTCGGTGGGCAGCTCGGGCATCATGATGCCGCGGCAGGTGCTCTGCAGGCGGGCGGCGTTCTCGTCGCTGCGGAACACGCGCACCTTGCCGTCGGGGCAGCGGTAGGCCTTCAGTCCCTCGAAAGCCTCCTGCCCGTAGTGCAGGCAGGTGGCGGCCATGTGCAGGGGGATGGTCTCCTCGCTGCAGGTTTCAATCTCGCCCCACGCCCCGTTACGGTAGTAGCAACGCACGTTGTAGTCGGTCTTGCGGTAGCCAAACGCCAGGTTGGCCCAATCCATGTTTTCCATATCTTTCAGTGTTGAGTTTTCTTATCCTTTCATCTGTTTTCCCACCCGGTTTGCCACCCCGGGAAAGACATCGCGACGGACGGGGAAAAACATGCTCATGTTTTTTGAAAACGTGTTCATGTTTTTCAGAAACATGTTCATGTTTTCGCAAGAACTCGCACACCTGTTTTCCGGCGCGTCGCCCGGTCGTTGCAAAGGTATGGAATTTTTTGTTTGGGCATGCGAGAATTTCTTCAAAAACGACACAAAAAGAAATATTTTCGCTACCTTTGGAGCGACGAACATACATCCATTTTTATTATGAAAAAAACACTTATCCCCTGTGCCTTGATGCTCGCACTTGCCTTGCCGCTGGCGGGAAGCATCAGCCGGGCAGAGAATCCCTTTGCCGACACACCCCAAGCCACCACGCCCATGCAGGCCGAAGCGGCGTCCTACTACCTCAACGACATGGACCTCTCGAAGGGCACCTGCGGCGACAGCCGCCAGCCGAAGAAGAACCTGGCCACCGAAGGAACGCCCCTCACCATCCGCGGCACCGTGTATGACAACGGCGTGGGCGTGCATGCCGAGTCAAAGTTCATCGTGAAGCTGAACGGAGCCTCCGCCTTCCACACCCTCGTGGGCATCGACGACCAGGCCAAGCAGCAGGCCAGCCACGGCCATGCCGACTACGCCATCATCGGCGTGGACGCGGACAAGATCCGGACCACGCTGCAGAGCGGCACCGTTGACCGCAACGACGAGGCTCCCGCGAGCATCGACATCGCCGACCTCTCCGCCTACGACTACCTCATCCTGGACATCACCAAAGGCTCGGACAATCAGATCTGGGCCGACCACGTGGATTGGGTGAACACCCGCTTCGATTCCGAATCGGGCGAAGCCCCCTGCACCGTGACCGAAAACGAGATGAACAGCGGCGTGGAGCCGGTGACCGTCACTCCCCCCACGGCGCCCTCCAAGCCCGGCATGGGCGCCATCGCCCTGCTCACAGAGCTGGTGGGCTTCGAGAACATCACCACGGGATGGGCCGGACACCCCGCACAGGTAGACGCCTCGATTGACGGCAACCCCCTGACCCTGAAAGACACCGTCTACACCAGCGGCGTGGGCGCCCACGCCACCACCCAGATGGTGGTGCAGCTGAACGGCGCCAGCTGGTTCGTGAGCCGCCTGGGCATCGACGACGAGGTGTCCCGGGGCGGCCGGTGCACCTACTCCATCGTGGGCAAAGGCGGCAAGGCCGAGGAGACCCTGGCCGGCGGATCCATCTCGATGGACGACCCCGAATCGGTGGGAATAGACGTGCACTGCGAAGGTTTCAAGTACCTCATCCTCACCGTGGACGCCAACGGCTCGAACGAGGGCGACCACGTGGACTGGTGCAACGCCTACTTCGAGCACTCGGGCAACAACGACGTGCCCCCGGTAATCGTATCCCCCGAGGTGCTTGAGGCCAAACTGGCCTGCGCCACCCGCATGTTCTCGCAGCCCGGCGTGCGCTTCATGCACAAGCTGCGTGCCGCCGACCCCGACGCCAAGCTCTCTGTAGAGGGTCTGCCCGAGGGGCTCACCTACAACGAGAAGCGCCAGCTGGTGGAGGGCATCGTGGCCGAAGAAGGAGACTACACCTACACCGTGAAGATTCAAGCCGAAGAGGGCGGGGAACCCGTGGAAGAAGCCATCAGCCTCACCGTGTCCGCCGACCTGCAGCAGCCCACACCCTTCATGGGATGGCTGTCGTGGAACGCACTGGAGGGCAACGTGTCGGAAGACAAAGTGATTGACGCGGCCAAAGCCTTCGTGGACCTGGGCCTGAAGGACGCCGGCTACAACTACATCTGCCTGGACGACCTGTGGCACGCCGACGGACGCGCCAGCGACGGCAAACCGCAATACAACACCACGAAGTTCCCCAACGGCATGAACTACCTGACCGGCCGGGTGCACGACATGGGCATGAAGATAGGCATCTACTCCGATGCGGCCGGAAGCACCTGCGCCGGTGCCTTCGGCTCTTACGGCTACGAGACCATCGACGCCAAGCAATATGCCGACTGGGGCTTCGACCTGTTGAAGTACGATGCCTGCGGCGTGCCCGGCGACCGGCAGGAGACATCCCGCCGCTACAAGCTGATGGGCGACGCCCTGAAGGCCTCGGGGCGCGACATCCTCTTCTATATATGCGAATGGGGGCAGCGCGACCCCTGGCTCTGGGGTCCCGATGCCGGAGGCACCTGCTGGCGCATCTCCTATGACACCCGCGACATCTGGGACCACGAACGCTACGACGGCGGACACTGCGGCACCATCCAGGTCATCGACATCATGAAGAACATCGGCTACTACGCCGGCGTCAACCGCTTCAACGACGGCGACATGATGATGGCCGGCCTGTGGGGCACCGGAAAGTCAAGCAACAACGACACCAAAGGCAACTACATGAACGCTACGGAATACCGCTCGCAGTTCTCCCTGTGGTGCATGTTCGCCAGCCCCCTGACCATCTGCAACGACGTGCGCCTGTGGAACAGCGATCAGGCGCTCGCCAACTCCGGACTCAGCACCGAGGCACAAACCCGCATCCGCACCAACAAGAAGAACGACCTGGCCATGCTGACCAACGAAGAGATGATTGCCGTGAACCAGGACCGCATGGGCCAGGCCGCACTGCTGATGAAGACCGAGCAGAACAACAACATCGAAATCTACATGAAGGACCTGGAAAACGGCGACATCGCCCTGGCCGTGCTCAACCGCGGCACAACGGCCCGCGAAGTGACCCTCGACCTGGCCGACTATTATCTGGAGAGCGGACAGAAATACGCCGTGCGCGACCTGTGGGCCCACGCCTACACCGACACCACGGATGTCAGCTTCTCCACCCGCGTGCGATCGCATGAGACCAAAGTGTTCCGCGTGAGCAAGTACGAAGAGAGCCGACCCGACGGCATCAACGCCGCCACCGGCAAAGCCACTCCCCGCGTGAGCGTGCTGCCCGGCAGCCTGCAGGTCACCTGCCCCGGCACACAGGGCCGCAGCAAGCGCATCCTCGTGTCCAACCTCCGCGGACAGGTGGTGGCCACCGCCACCGGCAAAGACGACACCATCACCCTGCCCGTCCACACCGCCAAGGGCGTGTATATCGTCAACTGCACGCTGGAAGGCCGTTCCACCAACACAAAAATCCGACTCTGAACACACCCGGAGCCCGCATAAAACGCGGGCCCCGTCTACTTACGGAAATCAAGAACGACAAGGAAAACGCCGGGACACACCTCCCGGCGTTTTCCTTGTGTCATAATACGACGCAGCTTTCAAAAACATCCGCATGTTTAGAACACGGGCCCTACAATAATATTATAAATATAATATGTATTCCACCAACTAACTGATACTCTATGCCCAGAAAGAAAAATGAGCAATAATCAGCGAAAACGCTTGTTTATACGCGAATTTTAGCCTACCTTTGTAGTCGAAAACGAGGTGCACATTCGCTTATAATTATCATTTATATTATATAACCGACAAATAAATTATTACAAAAATGATTAACCGGAAATCCTTAAATCTGTTGACGGGCTGCACCCACACCGAGCTGGGACACGCCTACGCCCCGACCGACACACCCGATGCGGCACGCCGCCTGTTGATGCGATGGATAAAGCACCACCCCACCCTGCTGGACCGCCTGCAAGAAACAGGCTACAAACCGCACTCATGCCGCCGGCTGACACCCATGCAGGTGCAGATGATATTCGACGCCCTCGGCACACCCTGTTAACCCACCCATTCCAACCACTCATTCCCCTTACACCTATAATATATATAAGAAAACCATGAAAAACCAGCATCCCCATCCCCTTGTGGCCAACCTTCCCCCTTGTTGCCAGTTTCTCATGTGGCAGGCACGCCGGCTGCCCGCACACCGGCTGCCCCGCCGGCCGGCATGGTGGTTCCGCCTGCAGTTCACCCGCCTGCTCAACGGCGGCCTGCCGGCCGACGAGAACGTGCAAAGCGTTATCGGCCTGCCCGCACATCTGCCCGAAACCGAACGCGACGCCTACAACGTCTTCCTCAACACCTGCCGCCTCCGGGGACTTACAGAGGAACAGATTCTGCTCCTGCTCCTGATATGGCTGCGCACGGAACCTCAGATCAGGCTGGCCTAAGGCGGCCCCTGCCCTGCGAAAGAGCCGCAGGGCAGGGGCGCGAAAATCAAGGGGGAAAGGTTTGACGCGAACCCGTTTTTTGTGTATCTTTGCATACGGCACACGCATGGGTGCCACCGGTATTATCCCTTTAAAAGACAAAGACTATGAAAAAGATTATTTGCACGCTTACGGCTCTCTGCGGCCTTTTTCTCACGCTCACGCTGACGGCCTGCGGAGGCAACACCCCCACAGCGGTGGTGGACGACGCGCTCACCGCGCTGAAAGAGGGCGACGCCGAAAAGCTGATGGACTGCATCTATATGGACGAGGAACTGAAGGACGCCGACAGCTGGAGAGAGCTGGAGGGCGAACTGCCCAAGACCATCAAACGGCAACTGAAGATGGCGGAGTCGGTGGCTCCGACATTTCGGGAGATGCTCAAGGACGTGACATGGAAATTCGGCGACGTGGAACGGAAAGACGACGAGGCCGTGGTGACCGTCAAGATGAAACGCGGCAACGAGGGAGAGATCAGCGAGAAGGTGACCGTGATCAAGAGCAAGAGCGGAGAATGGAAGCTCAAGAGCATGGGCGACGTGATGTAAGCACACAAGACACTCGATATGAACAACCTTGCAAAACACGCTTTGGCCGAGCTGAAGAAAATCTTTAACGCCCTGCCCGACAAACGGAACGAGGACGAGATCGTGAGGCAGATACAGGAAGGCGTAAGTTTCCGCGGCGCCACCATCTGGGTGCTGGCCTTCGCCATCCTGATTGCTTCACTGGGACTGAACGTAAACAGCACGGCAGTAATCATAGGCGCCATGCTTATCTCCCCGCTCATGGGCCCCATCATCGGCATGGGACTGGCCATCGGCACCCAGGACGATGACCTTCTGCGCCGCGCCATGAAGAACTATCTGGTGGCCACACTGGTCAGCATCTGCGTGGCCACGCTATACTTCCTGCTCACGCCGCTGAGCGAGGCACAGAGCGAGCTGTTGGCACGCACGTCGCCTTCGCTCTATGACGTGCTCATCGCGCTGTTCGGCGGCGCGGCCGGCATCGTGGCCATGTCCACGAAGGGCAACGCCAACGTGGTGCCGGGGGTGGCCATCGCCACGGCGCTGATGCCCCCGCTCTGCACGGCCGGCTACGGACTGGCAACGGGCAATCTGCAATACTTCTTCGGCGCCTTCTACCTTTACTTTATCAACACGGTGTTCATCTGCGTGGCCACGGTGATGGGCGTCAGCCTTTTCCGCTTCAAGCACCGCAAGTTTGTGGACGCGAAACGTATCCACCGCATGCAAAGGTATGTGTGGGGCGTTGTGGTGGCCACAATGCTTCCCGCCGTGTGGACAACCACCCTGCTGGTGCGCCAAAACATGCGGCAACGCTCTGTATCGCGCTTCGTCACCGAGCAGCTGGCACAGAACGGCACACAACTGCTGAGCCAGACAATGGACGAAGAGACCGGCGTAATCCGCGTGGTGGCCGTAGGCAAGGAAATCAGCACGGAACGCCTGGAGTGCGCACGCGAGCGCCTGACCCACTACGGACTGGAAAAATGCCGGCTGGAGGTGTATCAGGGAACACGCGGAGACAGTCTGATGCAACAGATATTGAAAGGACAGCAGCACCTGCAGACAACACAGCAAAACGAACAGATGGAAGCCGTACGCAGCCGCCTGCGTGCCCGGGAAGAACAGGCCGAACACCTGGAGGAACGCCTGGACAGCTACCTGAAAATGGAATTGCTCACACAACAGTTGGGCTGCGAGATGCTGTCGCTCTTTCCCCAGGTGGGCGAGGTGTCGGTGGCACGCACGCAACGTGCTTTCGTGGGCAAGGACTCTGTGGTGTCCGGCATCACGGCCTGGGTGGCCCTGCGGCCCGGCCAGTCCCTGACGGCTGACAACAGGAAACGCCTGGAGGCGTGGCTCCAAAGCCGATGCCGGGATACGGAAGTGAGCCTGCACGTGGAGGAGAGACCCGCTCCCGCCACGGCAAGAAGACCAAACAGGAAATAAGCGGGCCACATTAAGAAACAGGATGGACGCCCTATCGCTTTATGAGCTGAACCTGCTGGTGCGTCGTGCCGTCGACGAACAAGTGCCCCACGAAGTGTGGGTGACAGGCGAGCTGGCCGAGGGACGAACGGCCGCCAACGGCCATTTCTATGGCGAGCTGGTCGAGAAGAATCCCGCCACAGACCAGGTGGTCGCCCGCGCCAGAATCACATGCTGGGCGCCGCAGTGGCGCCGGCTCCGCCAATATTTCGCGGAAGAGACCGGACAGGACGTACGCCCCGGCATGAGCCTGATGCTGTGGGTCGACCCCACATTCCACGAGCAGTACGGCTTCAGCCTGAACGTTCTGGATGTACAACCGCAGTTCACGCTGGGCGGACAGGCGCTCAAGCGCCGACGCATCGTGGCGCAACTGGAGCAGGACGGCATCCTTTACGACAACCGGAGCCTCGCATTGCCCGCACGGGTGCAACGCATCGCCGTAATCAGTGCCGAGCAGGCAGCCGGCTGGGGCGATTTCCGGAACCAACTGCTGCACAATTCCGCCGGACTGGCTTTCCGCGTACGGCTTTTTCCCGCCGTGATGCAGGGGCAGCATGTGGAGGAAAGCGTGACAGCCGCCCTATGCCGGATAGCCGACGAGGCCGGGCAATGGGACGTGGCGGTCATCATCCGGGGCGGGGGTGCCAGCACAGACCTGAGCGACTTCGACAGCTATCCCCTGGCCGCCTGCATCGCCCAGTTTCCGCTGCCCGTGATTACCGGCATCGGTCATGACCGCGACGAGACCGTGTTGGATTACGTGGCCCACACCCACCTGAAAACCCCCACAGCCGTGGCGGCCTTTCTGGTGGAGCACCTGCAGCGTCAGTTGGATCGTGTGAACCTGTTGGCCGACCGCATCCCGGCTGCCGCCTTCCACGCCCTGCAACTTCAACGCCAGCGACTGGAACGTGTCGGCATGCGCTTGGGCTATGCCGCACAAAGCGCGCTGCAACGCCAGCATCACCGTCTGGAACTTCTCGACCAGCGCCTTCGTGCCCTCGACCCCACGCTGCCCTTGCGCCGCGGCTATGCCATCGTGCGCCGGAACGGAGAAATCGTGGCGCAGGGAAGAACATTCGCTTCCGGAGAAGAAATCGAGGTGGAAATGCAGGACGCATGCCTGACGACCACCGTGAAGGATGTTAACCCCCGATAAAGAAATCCCTGTAATAAATTAAGGTATCATGGAACAGAAAGACCCCCTCACCTACGACCAGGCCATGCGCCGGCTGGAGGAAATGGCCGACAGCATGGAGCGCGGCGACACACCCATCGACAAGATGGCCGCGCAACTGAAGGAGGCACACACACTGCTGGCCCAATGCAAGCGCCAGCTCACGCAAGCCGAGGAAGCCGTGGCACAGGTGACCACGGAATAAGCGACCCGGCAGAAAGGCGCATAAATACAACGAAGCCACATCTTTCCCGCATTTTGAACTTTTGAAAGCCGGATTCCGGCAACAGAAAAGCTGCAAATCATGGATTTGCGGCTTTTTCTCGTTTACCGGACATTTCTGTCAGGTTATATGAGACTGAACGCGCCCGCCTTTCCTTTACAAGCGGAAACACCAAACCAATCACAATATATGGCTACAGTAAAAATCAAATTCAGGGCATCGTCCCAGCCGGACAAGGCCGGGACGCTCTTTTATCAGATCACCCACAACCGTCTGACCCGACAAATCCATACAGGTTACAAGTTGTTTTCCTGCGAATGGAACGCCACGGATTCCCGGATAGTCACGCCACCCGGCTGCGACGAGGGCAGGAACAGCTACCTGTCATCGCTACGCGAAGTATTGGCCACCAATGTCTCACGACTGTCGGGAATTATAGCCCGGCTTGAGAAAGCGGATAGTCCGTATCATACGGACAAGGTTGTAGAACTGTACAACGCACCGGACGGCGACGGATGTTTCATGTCCTTCGCCTTCGACCTTATCAGCCGCATGACACAGATTGGCAAAAGCCTGACCGCAGCCAAATATACCACCGCCATCAACAGCTTCAAACGGTTCAGAGGTGAGTGCGGAGTCCCGATTGACAACATGGACTCCGGTCTCATGCAGGAATATGAACACTGGCTGAAAGAGACCGGAGCCTGCAAGAACACCACCTCATTCTATATGCGCAACCTTCGCGCCATCTATAACCGTGCCGTTGAGAAGGAACTCACCGTGCAGCGGTTTCCGTTCCGCCATGTGTACACGGGAATAGACAAGACCGTGAAACGCGCCCTCTCGGCAAAGACCATCAAGGAAATCAAGAATCTTGACCTAAGCCTGGACCCCCGGCTCGATTATGCCCGCGACCTGTTCATGTTCTCGTTCTACACCCGTGGGATGAGCTTCATCGACATGGCTTTCCTGAAGAAGAAAGACCTTCAGGGCGGCATACTGGGCTACCGTCGTAAGAAAACCGGCCAGCGGCTGTTCATCAAATGGGAGAAGCCAATGCAAGGAATCATTGACAAATACGATACGGGGGACAGTCCGTATCTGCTGCCCATCATCAAGGAGAACGGCACGGACAGCCGCACGCAATACAAGAACGGCGCACACCTTGTGAACGACAAGCTGAAAAAGATAGGTGAACGGCTCGGCCTGGAAATCCCATTGACGAGTTATGTCGCGCGACACTCCTGGGCGAGCATAGCCAAAAGCAAGAACATACCGGTCTCCACCATCAGCGAGGCGATGGGGCATGATTCGGAAAGCACCACCCGAATCTATCTTGCTTCCCTTGACACATCGTCTGTTGACAAGGCCAATTCCATTGTGCTGAGTGTCCTTTAACAGGGTGGAACCTTCAACCACCGCCGCCCCACGGACGGAAGATGTGCCGCAGCCTATTGTTTGTGTCTGCAAAAAGACTTTTTAACCTGCCGGAAAAAAAACAAGGCGCAACCGTGCGCCTTTATCTGTACGGGAATGTTATGCCAATACGCATCTCTCTCTCTTTAAGAGAAGTATCGCGGATGTTCGCGGTTGAAAAACAAGGGAATACACATCCTCCTGAGGACGTTTGCAAAACAGGGCGGCATGATTTCAAAACAAAATCCGTCTTGATAAAAAACTTTCTTTTTCTTTTTGAGGAGTATTTTCTCTTTTTTCGTACCTTTGCAGCCCGGAAAACTTCTCTTAAAGAGAGAATATAAATTTTATAACGATAGATACCATTTCAGTGAGTGTGTCTAAGGTTGGCATCCCAAGGGGGCCAGTCTCAGACACTACTCAGTGAAACACTATCTGACTACATAGAAACAATAAAAAAAGGTCAAGGAATAATGAAACAAGTCATTCTACTTCTTGCGATTGTCTTTGCCGGTGCCTCTCAAACGGTCTGTGGGCAAAATGTGGCGGTCAAGACCAACCTGCTCTCCGATGCGTCCTTAAACCCGAACCTGGGCATTGAAGCGGGACTGGCCCCCAGATGGACGATGGAAGTTACCGGGCAACTCAATGCATGGAACATGTCGCATGACAAACGTTGGAAACACTGGGCCATACAACCCGGAGTCAGGTATTGGCTGTGCGATCGCTTTGGCGGTGCCTATTTCGGTGCCTATCTGCATGGCGGACAGTATAATGTCGGCGGCATCAATCTAAACATGGATTTTCTTGGAACGGACTTCGGCAAGCTGAAGAACACCCGCTATCAGGGGTGGTTCATCGGAGGCGGCGTGTCATACGGCTACGCTTTTGTGCTTGGCCGACACTGGAACCTGGAAACGGAAATCGGTATCGGTTATTCCTACACCCGCTACGACCGTTTCCGGTGTGCCGGATGCGGAAAGAAGGTTGAGACGGACAAGCCACATCACTACGTGGGTCCCACGAAAGCGGCCATCAACTTGGTTTACCTATTCTAAATTACAATGAAATGAAAAGGACGACATTCATACTGGCAACCCTGCTTGGCATGACAGTCATGTCTGAAGCGGTGGCGCAAACCACAACGAGCATCATACCCGGCGTATCCGTCGGGAACCTCAGCATGAACCGCAATGGCAAGTACCTTACCGTTACGATGGACATCGATTTGTCAGAGCTTGACGTGAGCTCCAATCGCGCCGTACTGCTCACCCCGCGACTGGTCAATGGAACGGATTCGCTCGACTTGCCGTCGGTAGGCATCTACGGACACCGCAGATATTACTACTATATAAGGAACGGCATCAGCACCATTTCGGGTGAGAGGGAAAAATCATTCAAGGCATCAAGCAAACCGGAACAGCTGGCGTATGGCAACCATGTTCCCTACGAGAAATGGATGGACGGGGCCACACTCAGATTCCACCGCAGCGACTGGGGCTGCTGTCAGGAGATTGTGGCGGAATACGAAGGATTGTTGGGACGACACCGCGAGGCGTTCTTCCCGGAGCTGGTGTTCGTGCAGCCGAAGGCGGAAGTGATGAAGAGCCGCTCGCTATCCGGGTCGGCATACATCGACTTCCCGGTGGACCAGACGGTAATCTATCCCGATTACCGCCGCAACACGGTTGAACTGGGCAAGATACAGGCGACCATAGACTCCGTGCGCAACGACAAGGATGTCACCATCACATCCGTGTGGCTGAAGGGTTTCGCCTCACCGGAAAGCCCCTACAAGCACAACACGGAGCTGGCCATCGGGCGTACCGCCGCACTGAAAAAACACATCGGCCGGTTGTACCACTTTGCAGACAGCATCATCCGGACCGACCACGAGCCGGAAGACTGGGCGGGCCTGCGCCGCCACGTGGAACGGTCGAACATCGACCACCGCGCGGAGATTCTGGCAATGATAGACAGCGACTTGGAACCGGACGCCAAGGAAGCGAAAATCAAACGCGCCTATCCGGAAGAATACCGTTTCATGCTGCAACATTTCTATCCCGCCCTGCGCCATACAGACTACCGCATAGACTACAACATACGCACGTTCAGCGACGTGGAGGAGATAAGGCGCATCATGAGGGAACAGCCGCAGAAGCTAAGCCAGAACGAGTTCTACCTTGTTGCCGCAAAGCATGAACCGGGCACGGACGAGTTTACAGACATCTTTGAAACAGCCGTGCGCATGTTCCCGAACGATGAGATTGCAAACCTCAATGCCGCCAATGCCGCCATCCGTCGCGACGATTTCGCCACGGCACGCAGGTATCTTGCCAAGGCCGGCGACTCTGCCGAGGCCGTCTATGCACGGGGTGCGCTGGCTGTCCGCGAGGAGGACTACGACACGGCACGCAGACACCTGGGCAAGGCGAAAGAGATGGGGCTGGAAAAGGCTGCGCTCACGCTGAAAGAACTGGACGAAAGGCGGAAATGACATTCAAACCGATTATATCAACCCAAAGAGAAGAACCATATTTTCAAACATTTTAATTTTATCATTTACAATGAAAAGAAATCTATTGTTCATGTCTGTGCTGGCATCCCTGTTTTTGGCAGGATGCTCACAGGAGCAGATTGCTCCCAACGGTGAGGGCAACGGTAGCGGTGAGGCCAATACGAGCTATATGGCCGTAAACCTGGTGTCCGCCAATGCGATGGGGACGCGTGCCGCCCAAGGTTACGAGGATGGGAACAATGCCGAAAACAAGGTTACCAGTGTCCGCTTCTATTTCTTCAACGGCGTTGGCGGTGCCGTCAACGTCAAACTTCAAAACGGCAGTTATGTAAACTACTACGACTGGACTCCGGAGGAAGGGGACCAGTCCGGTGACACAAACAATGGCGACGACATCGAGAGCAAGCTCAAGGCCACGATTGTCATCAACACCGCGGAAGGCGACGGGATTCCCCAAAGGGTTGCGGCTGTGCTGAACCCCACCGGTCTGGACAACGCTTCAAAGAGCCTCACCGACCTGAAGGCTGTTTTCGCCGATTACGCCGATTCCGGGCTCACCTCTGAAGGCACATTCGTGATGTTCAATTCCGTCGGAGGCGAAGGTAAAAACCTCAGCACGACCCTCATAGAGGACAAAAACCTGTGTAAGACGAAGGAAGACGCCTTAGCCCACCCCGTCACCATCCATGTGGAGCGTAGCGTGGCAAAGGTGAGGATCACCCTGGACAAGAGTATAGGATTCGACAACGACAACAAACTGGCGCTGAAAGACAAGGATGGCAATGACCTCAAAGTCGGAGGAGAGCAGGTTTATCTGCAGCTCGACGGTTGGGGCCTGTCTGCCGAAACCTCCGAAGGGAGGCTGGTCAAGAAAATCAATCCCGCATGGGAAGGGACTTGGTGGTACACGTCACACCGTAGCTTCTGGGCCATCAACTCGATGAATGCCACGAACCGGTATCACATGTATAACGACATCAAAACGTCCTTTGGTAAAGACAATGCTTTGTACACCAACGAGAATGCCCAGCTGACAGACATAAACGGCTCAGAAGGGAAGGCCAAGAAACGTACAAAGTTTATCCTTAAGGGCAAGCTTTGCAAGGCCGACGGCACGCCTTTCACTATCGTAAGACACCTTGGAGTTCACTTTGCCGACACGGTGTCTAAAACGGAGGCCGAGAACCTCACCGAATTGAAAAAGAGCATCCTCAACCAGCTGACAGCCGGTGGTTACAATTACTATTATCCAACAGAAAGCGGACGAGCCGAAATCGGTGTCGACGACCTTGAGATTCTGGTTGCACCCCAGGTGGAGGACGAGAACAGCCAGAACAACTGTTATGTATATGCCCAACTGACAGATGATGCTGCCGCCAAAACGTGGTACAGGTCTTTGGAAGAAGGAGAAACGGCCATTGAAGAGGCTGACAAGGAGATTAACGGCAAACTTGCGAACGAGGAAATCGTCGACAAGGCTCTGGTATGGAACTCCGGCATGACATACTATTACAGCGAGATCAAGCATCTGAACAGCCTCACAGGTGTAGTCCGCAACCACATCTATGGCATAAACGTGACAAAGATTGCCGGTCTCGGCACTCCTGTCTACGATCCCACGAAGGTAATCTATCCCGAGCAGCCCAAGGAAAACGACCACTTCATCGCAGCCCAAATCGACATCCTTTCCTGGCGTGTCGTTAACGAAGACTATGAACTGGAATGGTAACATGACAGCTGACGCCCGAAGGCGTTTCTGACACATACAAAGTGTGGGAGGCGGCTCCCCGTCTCCCACACACTTAACAATAACGCGGGTTCGACGGAATCAGGACAGGACAAGTTGTCTGATGCCGTTCGCAGAGTCTCCGGAAACATGTGAATGTTTCGGGAAAAACATGTTCATCTTTTTCAGAAACATGTTCATGTTTTTCAAAAACATCTTGATGTTTTTTCGGGAGCCTGGGGGCATTGTACAGACAACTAAAATTCACAGAACTCACGCTAATAATAAAAAATATAGAAAATAAGTAACACAGATATAAGCTAATACATTCAAGAAAGAGTAAACGGTATGAATATACGGGCGTTGATAAGGAATGTGGCAGCCAAGGTCTGCATGGCGTCAGTCTGCCTGTCGGCCATGTCGTCCTGCGACAGCTGGCTCTACGAGGAAGAGGGCGATTGTTCGGTGTATTGCCGGCTCAAGTTCCGCTACGACAAGAACTTGAAGTGGGCTGATGCCTTTGCCAACGAGGTCTCATCGGTTCACCTGTATGCCTTCGACGAATCGGGCGTGCTGGTATGGCAGCAAGAGGAACGGATGGATCCGGGCACGGCGGAGAACTACTCGATGTTGCTTGACCTTCCTGCCGGCGACTACAAGCTGCTTGCCTGGTGCGGACTTCAAAACGACGGCGGGCGTGAAGAGTCCTTCTCCGTACCCGAAGCCCGTGTCGGCGAAACCCGTATGGAACAGCTGCAGTGCACGCTGAACCGCAAACATGACGAGGCCGGCGCATATAGCGAAGAGCATCTGTACCGTCTCTTCCACGGCACGCTGGACGTATCGCTGCCCGTCAACGACGACGGGGGCAGCTACGACTACACCATGCCCCTGACCAAGAACACCAACCACGTCCGTGTCATCCTGCAGCACTTGTCGGGAGAGGATGTGGACAAGGAAGGCTTCATCTTCCGCATCGATGACGAAAACGGCCTTATGGCACACGACAACGAGCTGGTGGCCGACGAGAACATCAACTACCGTCCCTGGGATATACAAGATGTTGAGGCCGGCATCGGCAAGGAGGGTGTACGCGCCGCCAACAACGTGAAAGGCCTCGTTGCCGATTTCACCGTAGGCCGACTGGTGGAGACACACCACGACAAAATGATGCTCACCATCACCACAAAGGAAGGCAAGACGGTGGCCCGCATCCCGGTGACAGACTACGCCCTGATGGGAAAAGAATATTACGAGAAGGAATACCGTTATCCGATGGACGAGCAGGAGTTCCTCGACCGTCTGGACGAATGCGTGATGACCCTCTTTCTCGACGAGAATCACAATTGGGTAAGCAGCGTCATTCAGATTCTGTCATGGCGTGTGGTGCTGAGCAACGTTGATATCGAATAACCAAGAAGAAGAAGAAGGATTGAACTGATGAAACCGAACATTATACATAGCACTGTAGTCTGCCTGGCGGCATTCACACTGCCGTTTATGGTGTCGTGCAGCAGTCGGGAAGAATCCTTGCCGGACAACGTTACGGAAGCCGCCTTGTGCCTGAATATCGCCACCATAGAACAAACAAGGACAAGTACGGCCGAACTGCCTGACAACGAGAAGATGAACAGCGTGCGTGTCATTGTCCTGCATGAAGACGGGACGGTGGAACATAACCGCCACTTTTCGCTCGAAGGGGCGCAGGCACAGAAAACCATCTTACTCAAGGTGAGGCCTGACGAAAAGAAAAAGATATTTCTCTTTGCCAACGAGGAGAGCGTATCCACGGTAGAAGGTGTAACGTCAGAAGACGGGAATCAAGCGTTGAGCGCTTTCTTCAACAGCTATACAGAAGGAATGTCCGGCATTGAAGTCGCGGTGAACAATCTCTATTTCGCTCCGGACTATTCTGACGGAAAACCCATCCCGATGTCCTCCATGTACGAGATAGATTTTCCTGAAAAAGGAAATTTCAACGGGACGTTCCATGTGGTACGCGTCGCCACCAAATTCATGGTGAACTTTATGAACTGGCGTGGCGAGGAAGTGACCGTGAAGAGCCTTACCCTTGCGAGCCATGCCGACAAGAACTTCCTGATGGCACATGTAACGGACAGCGAACAGAACCGGCAGCTCTTCAAGGGAGAAACCTGGACAGACTGGCTGAAGAGGGTTTCCGAAGCCTCGTCCGTGGATGACGACTACGCCACCACGGAAGCCGCCGGTTGGTTGAAAGACTACGAGCTGCCGGAAAAAGCGAATAAGGAAATGACCTATATCCACGACGGGGCGGTAACCATAGGAGCACCGACCGTTGACATAGACTACCCCGACAATTCAAAACCGGGTGTGGCAGAGAAGGCTCCCGCCTTCTACCTGCCCGAGAGCAAGAACCTCAAGGCGGGAGCGGCAGACGGCGAGCAGGAGTACACCTTGACCCTTAATATCGCCGGAAGGACGGAACCATTCGTCTGCCGATTGCCCAACTTGAAGGCGCTTTTCCGCAACACCCATGTCGTGGTGAACATAACCATGTATAACAGCAATGAAATCGTGGTGGACGTGATTCCATATGGCGAGGTGAAACTTGACCCGATATTCGGATTGGGATGACACTTGAAAAAGAACAATAAACAGGAAATATATGAAGAAGAGGTTTGCACAATATATGATTGTTTTTTTTATGGCCTTTGCAGCCACCGGTTGTCAAGATGATTCCATAACGGACGAAACCACAGGCCAGGGCAAGGCAAGCATATTTGCCACGTTGGACTTCAAACCCATGGCCTCGGCACTGACCCGGACACGCTCTGCCGGAAATGCCTTGACGGGTATAAACAACCTGTATGTGCTGTTGTATGGTTCCGACAAAAAGCTGATAGAAAAATGGGAGATAAAAGAATACACGGAGTCCGATGAAAATCGTGATGACGGAAATGCAGAGAACGGGCACAGTGCGGAAGAAAGCACCAAACGCGCCACTTTCAAGCTGCCGCAGGACATCGCCTTCGGCAAGTATTACATGTATGCCGTGGCCAACATCCCCGACCTGTTCGGGAATCCGGCTTATTCCGAAGCCATACAGACGGCTGACGGACTCAAGAACATACCCCTCACATGGGATTCCGAAAACGTGGCCCACAATGGCCAGATGATAGGCTTCTTTACCAAAAATTCCGAACCCGCCCTGTCCGCGAACGACGAGTCTCTTGTGGTGAATGAGAAAAGCGTAAGGCTCCACGCCTGGCTACGCCGTGCGGCTTCCAAAGTGACGGTGGCATTCGACGCCTCCAAATTGAATGATGGCATCCGGATACATTTCAAATCGGTAAAGATAAAGCATATCCCCAAGACATGCTACCTGGGGCGCGGAAACACGCCCGGCTACACATCGGAAACATTCGGGGAAACGAACGGCAAGACTCCGGAAGAAGAACTGCATGAAAACGGAGAAATCCATTACTATAGCGGCAACCCCGACAATCCCGATGACGAGGCTTTTGAATCGTGGCCGTTCGTCTCGCGAGGAAAACCCATATACGGCCTTATGCCGTCCGGTCAACCCAATCCCGAGTCGCCCGAGATTGCCGACTATCATACGGAAAACACTCCGGCTCTGTATTTCTATGAAAACCTGCAGGGAAACGAAAAATCGAGACCCGGAATCAAGGACAAGCGGCAGGACAGTGACGGCAATGGAACGCTTGATGCCCCCGGCTTACCCGGAGACACCGCTTATTGCCCGAAGGACGGAGTCGAGTTCGGCACATATATAGAAGTGGAGGCTTATTACGACGCACGCCTGAGCGACCGTCCCGGAGAGGGTAAGATCATCTACCGTTTCATGCTCGGGCAGGACGTTGAGAAAGACTACAACGCACGCCGCAACTGTCACTATAAACTGACACTAAGATTCAATCGCTATGCCAACGATGTCGACTGGCACATAGAATACAAAGAAGACAAGGAACTTATCGCACCGAACCCGTACTACATCTCCTATCTGTACAATCAGGCAGCCACCATCCCTGTCAAACTCAAAGGCAGCAATCTGAAGAATGTAAAACTTGAAGTGCGCATCATCGAAAACCACTGGTGGCCCACATTGGAAGAAGGTGACACTTACCAATATGCCGATACGTCACGGGTCTACCCCGTCGGCGGGCAACGTAATGCCGTTTGGCATGGTTTCCTGTCACTTGCGTATGACGACAATTGGATTATCGGAGATGGCAAGCATTATAAAAACGATAAGGACTGGAATCAAACGGAATGGCAGAAAAAGCAGGAAAACGAAACACGAACGTTTGACGATCTGACAGTCGGCAACCATGGCAACTATTCCGTCGAACAGGTAGAAGGCGGAGGCCTGAATCTGAAAATGCCGTTCTATACGCGCCCGAAACAGATGATTCCGACAAGCGGCTATACAGGGAACAATCCATACGTGGCATATTCTCGCGAAGCGAAGTTACAGATGAGACTGCTGGACAAGACTACCGGGCAGATACTTCAGGACAAGGATGGCAAAAACCTGATAGATACCATTTCAATCATCCAGGTACGCCGGTGCGTAAACCCCAAAGGGGTATGGAGAAGTTGGGATAAAAAGGAGTCTTTCCACGTCGTAATGAAAGATCTTCCTCAAGAAAATGCCGGCAGTTTTGAAACATACAACTCCAAAGGCCCTTGGCGTGCAAAGGTCGAAACCGACAAGAATAACATGATCAGGCTCAGGGGAGCCGGTGGAGATGGATACGTGCACGGGACTATCGACTCCCCGATGGACTTCTATATCGATTTCAACGGGACGTGTACGGACAGCAAGACGGTACGTTCAGCGGTTGTATTGGTTGAATACAACAATTACACGTGCCATCACCGCATATTCGTCCGCCAAGGGTATGCGCCGCTGTCACTGAATGACCGGAAAATAAAATGGCACTCGTTTAACTTGTACAGCTCCTCTGAAGAAACCCTTTCGCCGCTGGAGGAGGGATCGCTTTTCAAATACGGGAACTTGGAGGATGCCATTCTTGCAGAGAACAACAAGAGCTACGGCTTTCAGCAGCCGGTAGGTTCCGACAAGCTCCGTTTGGCAGGCGGTGAGGCCAAATCATGGAGTAACATTCTCGCAAACACCGCTACAGATGCTCCGGGTTTTTCAGACAAGAAGATAGAGGTGACAGATGTAACCAACCCGAACGGGCCTAAAGTCAACGTCCGTGTGGCGACCGTAGCTGATTATCAAAATTTGCGTGACGGCGCAGACCGGGAATTTGGCTACGGGGTGCTCTATGGCGATGGGGCAACAGAAACATTGGAAAAAGTCAATGAGGTGTACGGCTATTACAGAGATGGAGATAAAAGCTATGGAATGCGCGGATGCTTCGTGTACAATAAAGACAATGGAAACAATCTGTTCTTTCCGATAGGCGCCTCCGGCTATGGCAGACGCAGAACGGAAAAATCCTGGTACGGCTCCGGAATCAGTCTTCCGGGCGCACTGCAATACGCGTGGCGAAGCAAAAGGTATTCAGAGTATCAAAACGGCTGGGAAACACTCATGTACAGACCGATGTTCGAGGACGTATACATGAGGTCGGGGGCGGTGTACTGGTGTCAAAAGGTAACGAACGGCCAATGCTATCTTGATGTCAACTATTTTACCCTCGACTTCAGTCCGGGTGAAATGGAACCATTGCTAGGAGCCAACGGTTCCGCCTGCTTTATCCGGTGCGTGGAAGATGTGGAATAACGAACAGCTCACCCGACTCATCCATTGCGGAGAGTTACCGTTAGGCATAGGATATTGGTACATGGAACAGTCCGTAGAAACGGGCAATGGCTTTGCTTTCGTTGCCCGACAGAAACATTTTCAAATAGGTAACAGCGACTTCTAAAATCTTCCTGCACAAGGACGAGGGGGCATTGGCTGAGCGGACAACCCGAAGTCGAAGATAGGGAAAGTTTCCAAATAGGCGAAAGATGGTTCAAAGAGCAATGGGAGAAACTTCGGCAAGGTTTACGACAATCAGCGGAAGAGCCAAGAAAAAGTAGAGGATTCAAGCTATAATTCCGCTCTATATAATGCAAAACATCAATAAAATAACTAATTTTGCATTCGGATAGGGGCAACTCTTTCCAAGACATAAGAAAAAAGAAGAAGCGTTATGCTCATCTTGTAGTTTGTGAACGTAGGAAATTCAGAAACCGATGCAAGAGATAGCATAGTGGTTCTCACGCATATAGCGTGGGCTACTATTGTCACATCTGCATCAAAGGTTTCCTACGACCTACAAACTAAGATGTGGTATCGTAGTCCGCGCTTTTGCATTCAATAACCCGCTCTTTTGGACTGAGGAGCGAAAAAAGGAAAACGATATGGAACAAAAATTTTGTCAAAGTTGCGGTATGCCGATGGCTACTGAGATTTATGGTACAAACGCCGATGGCTCTCTAAATGAAGACTACTGCATGTATTGTTACAAAGATGGGGCATTCGTTGGCCCGGCTGATTGTACGATGGAGCAGATGATTGACTTTTGCGCTCAGTTTACTGACGAAATGAACAAGCACACCGGACTAAACTTGACACCCGAGCAGGCAAAAGAACAGATGCGTCAGTTCTTTCCCCATCTGAAACGTTGGAAAAAATAAACGGGTATTATGAGATATTGTTGTACACTATTATCTGTGTCAGACATCCATAAAGCCCGAAGTTTCTACGAAGATATATTCGGGCTGGAGGTCAGTCAAGACTATGGCCGAAACATCCTGTTCTCTTGTGGTCTGGCCTTGCAACAGGATTTCGATTGGCTAATAGGCATGTCTAAAGACAAGATCCATAAAAAGCCCAATAATGTCGAACTTGCTTTTGAGGAACATGATTTTGACGGATTCCTGCAAAAATTGAATGACAATCCAACAATCGAGTTATTGGATGGAGTCGTTGAACATGATTGGGGACAGCGAGTAATCCGTTTCTATGATTTGGATGGTCATCTGATAGAAGTCGGAGAGGAAATGAAAATGGTCATAGAGAGATTCATCTCTGATGGAATGACTTTGGAAGAAGTTTCCAAAAGAATGGATGTTTCTGTTGATGACCTGCTAAAACTATTGAATTAAACCTATAGATAAACATGGATATACAACGCATCATCAGCCTGGTCAAAGAGACCAAGAGGATAATCACAAACAGGGAAATGGCAGCCCATGTGAAAGAAAAAGGGGTGGCCGATTACGTCACGCAAGTTGACGTGGCTGTACAGGACTTTCTGAAAAAGGAATTATATATACTCGCGCCGGACATCCAGTTTCTCGGAGAGGAAACCGGCTTGCAACGGATGAATACGGACTGCTACTGGATTCTTGACCCCGTTGACGGCACAACCAACCTCATGCACGACTATCAGCATAGTGTGGTTTCGTTGGCTCTTTGTCGCGAAAAAGAGATTGTTTTGGGTATTGTCTATGACCCGTTTCATGACGAGCTTTTCCATGCCGCCAAAGGAGAAGGCTGTTTCTTGAACGCAAAACCCATACACGTTTCCTCTGCCCGAAAGCTCTCGGAAACCATCATCGGTATCGGCACTGCTAAAAGAGAACTGGCGAAAGAAAACTTCGCAAGGTTTCTCAAAGTCTATGAAAACTCGCAAGATGTCCGAAGGCTGGGTTCTGCCGCATTGGAATTGGCATATACCGCTTGCGGCAGACAAGGCGGATATTTCGAGGTATATTTGAATCCGTGGGATTATGCGGCAGGGATGCTTCTGGTGCAAGAGGCCGGAGGAAAAGTGACCGACTGGAACGGAAAGGCACTCGACCCGGCTCAAGGATGCCAAGTGGCAGGAACAAACGGGCAAGTCCACGAAGAATTACTCAAGCTATTATTATAAATATGATGAACAACGAAATTCTATATATCCTTTTGCCGGATTACGCAGCGCATGAGATTGTATATC
>CAMWSK010000020.1 GCA_947176895.1 uncultured Prevotellaceae bacterium
TGTCTCTCTCTTGGAAAGAGAATAGAAGGCAAAGATTTGTTTAAATAAATTGCACATCTGCACATATTGAAATAAATGACTTCATGTTTTGGTGAAAACATGTTGATGTTTTGCCTCAAACATGTTCATGTTTTTGAAAAACATGTTGATGTTTTCTCCGATACATGTTCATGTGTTTTTTTGCCTTGTGGCGATGAGTGCGGCAGATTGTCCCCGTGCGCATATTCATGCGTATTTGCTTTTATAAATGGTCTTTCTTGCATATATTAGGGAAATATAACCTGTTTTTCTTGTATAATCCGTATTTCTTGCCTATTTTTGCACAGATATAACAAAAAGAAAGTACAAACAGAAAGATTATGAGCAAAAAGTCAGCCAGACTGGAGATGGTAAAAATGGTGATAAGCAGTCAAGAGATTGCCACTCAAGACGAGTTGATGGTGGCCTTGCAGCAGAGTGGTGTGCGATGCACCCAGGCCACACTTAGCCGCGACCTCAAGGAGATGCGTGTGGTGAAGGTGTTGGCTGCCTCCGGCCGCAAGATTTATATGTTGCCCGGTACCCAGGTTTTTCGTGGCGTGAGCGATACACACGCCACGGTGAGTGCCTTGCACCATAGCGGTGTGCTGAGCATCAAGTTCAGTGGCCACCTGGCTATCATCAAGACGCTTCCCGGCCATGCCGGCCATGTGGCGTATGACCTGGACAATGCTCAGCTGGACATCGTGTTGGGAACCGTAGCGGGTGACGACACCGTGATGGTGGCCTTGGACGAGGAGGTGGAACGTACTTACGCTTTGAATGCCTTGGCCGGGGCAACAAACTTGAATATAGATTGATAAGGGGATAGGAGAGAATGGAACAAAATTCACCTGATGTGGATATTGTGATTGCCGATGCCCGGCATGAGGTCTATGTGGATTTGATATTGGACACCATACGCGAGGCTGCGAAGCGTCGCGGAACGGGTATCGCCGAACGTACCCACGAGTATGTGGCCACGAAGATGCGCGAGGGCAAGGCTGTGCTGGCCTTGTGCGGCGACCGTTTTGCCGGATTCAGCTATATCGAGACGTGGGGCAACAAGCATTACGTCACCACCAGCGGACTTGTCGTTCATCCCGACTTTCAGGGGCTGGGCATCGCACGCCGCATCAAGGACTATACGTTCACGCTGGCCCGCGTGCGCTGGCCTCATGCCAAGATTTTCAGTCTTACGAGCGGCGATGCCGTGATGAAGATGAACACGGACCTGGGGTATGTGCCTGTCAGTTTCCGTCAGCTGACTACCGACGAGAGCTTTTGGAAGGGCTGTCAGGGATGTATCAATCATGAGATTCTTGAGGAGAAGGACCATCAGTTCTGTATCTGCACCGGCATGCTCTACGACCCCGACAGGCATCGGGGCGAGCCTACCTCGCTGGTGGTGTTCAAGGATGTGATGAAGCAGCTGGTGCTGCGCGGATTAGAATAAAAAAGATTTACTTAAAGATATGGGAAAGAAAAAAGTTGTGGTTGCCTTCAGTGGCGGCCTGGACACCAGCTACACCGTGATGTATCTGGCCAAGGAGATGGGTTATGAGGTGTATGCCGCCTGTGCCAACACGGGTGGTTTCAGTGCCGAGCAGTTGAAGCAGAACGAGGAGAACGCCTACAAGTTGGGCGCAACGAAGTATGTGACCTTGGATGTGACGCAGGAGTACTATGCCAAGAGCCTGCGCTATATGATTTACGGCAATGTGCTACGTAACAACTGTTATCCCATTTCGGTCAGTTCCGAGCGTATTTTCCAGGCTCTGGCCATCGCCCGCTATGCCCGGGAGATTGGCGCCGGCGCCATTGCCCATGGCTCTACGGGTGCGGGCAACGACCAGATACGCTTTGACATGACTTTCCTGGTGACGGCTCCCGGCGTGGAGATTATCACGCTTACCCGCGATGGTAACCTGAGCCGTCAGGAGGAGATTGATTACTTGAACAAAAACGGTTTTGCCGCCGATTTCACCAAGTTGAAATATTCTTACAATGTGGGCATCTGGGGCACCAGCATCTGCGGAGGCGAGATTCTTGACTCGAAGCAGGGATTGCCCGAGAGCGCTTTCCTGAAGCATCCTGTCAAGGAGGGCACGGAACTGTTGAAGATTGGCTTTGAGAAGGGCGAGATTGTGAGTGTGAACGGTGAGAAGTATGACGACAAGATAGCTGCCATCAACGCTATCGAAAAGATAGGTGCCGCTTATGCCATCGGTCGCGACTGCCATGTGGGCGACACCATCATCGGCATCAAGGGACGTGTGGGCTTTGAGGCGGCCGCTCCCATGCTTATCATCGAGGCTCACCGTTTCCTGGAAAAATACACGCTGAGCAAATGGCAGCAGTATTGGAAGGACCAGGTGAGCAACTGGTATGGCATGTTCCTTCACGAGAGCCAGTATCTGGAGCCTGTGATGCCCGATATCGAGGCGATGTTGCAGAGCAGCCAGCGCAACGTGAACGGCGAGGTGACGCTGGAGTTGCGCCCCTACAGCTTCAGCACCGTGGGCGTGGACAGCCCCGATGACCTGGTGAAGAACAAGCTGGGCGAGTATGGCGAGGGGGCCAAGGGCTGGACCGGCGAGGATGCCAAGGGCTTCATCAAGGTGTCGTCCACCGCACTGCGTGCCTATTATCTGGCTCATCCCGATGAGGAGCGTTGAGCCTTCTCCTTATTATTATATAATATGGCAGGAAAAAGATTCTATCTGTCCTCTACGGACATCAAGATTGCGGGTGTATGCGGCGGGATAGCCGAGTATTTCGACATCGACCCCTTGCTGGTTCGCCTGGCTTTCTTCGCTTTTATTTGGTGTGTGGGCTGTGGTCTTTGGCTTTACCTGTTGCTTTGGATTCTGGCACCGCGCCGCAATAGATACAATAGGTATGAATAAGGTAAGAATAGGAATACTTGGAGCCGCAGGCTACACGGGAGGCGAGCTGATTCGCTTGTTGCTGAACCACCCCAATGCCGAGATTGCTTGGGCGCACAGCGAGAGCAATGCGGGCAACAGGGTGTGCAGCGTGCACGAAGGTCTGGTGGGCGATACCGACCTGTGCTTCTCGGATGTGCATCCGTATGAGCAGGTGGATGTCATTTTCTTGTGCTTCGGGCATGGCAAGAGCGAGAAGTTTCTGGCGGAGAATCCCGTGCCCCCGGGCGTGAGGATTATTGACCTGGCCCAGGATTTCCGTATCGGGCCTCGCCACATCACCCGGGAGGGGCAGGGGCCTGCCGACGGATTCGTCTACGGCCTGCCCGAGATGAACCGCGAGCAAATCATGGGATGCACCCGTTTGGCCAATCCCGGATGTTTTGCCACGTGCATCCAGCTGGGCCTTTTGCCTTTGGCACAGGCGGGTTTGTTGCAGAGCGATGTGAGTGTGAACGCCATTACGGGCAGCACGGGAGCCGGACAGAAGCCGGGTGCCACCACACACTTCTCGTGGCGCAACAACAATATGTCCACTTACAAGCTCTTCACGCATCAGCATCTCCACGAGATTACGCAAACACTGAACGAGCTGAAGCCCGCAGATGCTCCTCATGTGGTGGATACATTGAGTGAGCCTGCCGGCGCGGAGGGCATCACCATCGACTTTATCCCGTATCGTGGCGACTTCGCCCGCGGCATTTTCTGTACCCAGGTGATAAAACTCGCCCGCGAATGTTCGGACGAAGAGATGGCGGAGCTTTACCGCGACTTCTATGCCTCTGCCGCTTTCACCCACTATACCCCGAGTGACATCGACCTGAAGCAGGTGGTGAACACCAACAAGGCGCTGGTCTGCACCCGCATGTTCGGGCGCAAGGTGGTGGTCACCACAGCCATCGACAACCTGCTGAAGGGTGCCGTGGGTCAGGCCGTTCAGAACATGAACCTCATGTTCGGGCAGGACGAGAAAGCGGGCTTGGGACTGAAGGCAAGTGCTTTTTAGAATCAACATAACGAAGAAACAATGGAACTATTTGACGTATATCCTCTTTTCCCGATCAACATTGTAAAGGGAAAGGGTTGTCATGTATGGGACGACAAGGGGCAGGAGTATCTGGACCTTTATGGCGGCCATGCCGTGATAAGCATCGGCCATGCTCATCCCCGTTATATACAGGGAATAACCGACCAGGTGCAGCAGTTGGGCTTTTACAGCAACAGCGTGGTGAACAAACTGCAGCAGGAGCTGGCCCACCGGTTGGGAAAGGCTTCCGGCTATGAGGACTACTCGCTCTTCCTTATCAACAGCGGGGCCGAGGCCAACGAGAATGCCATGAAGTTAGCTTCCTTCCACACGGGACGGACGCGTGTCCTGAGCATCGAGAAGGCCTTTCACGGGCGCACATCGCTGGCTGTGGAGGCCACCGACAATCCCAAGATTGTGGCTCCCATCAACGCCAACGGCCACGTGACTTTCCTGCCCATCAACGACCTTGAGGCCTGGGCTGCGGAACTTCGCAAGGGTGATGTGGCCTGCTGCATGGTGGAGTGTATGCAGGGGGTGGGCGGCATCCGTCTGGTGACCCGGGAGTTTATGCAGGGGCTTCGCGCCTTGTGTGACGAGACGGGCACCGTTCTTGTTTGCGACGAGATACAGTGTGGCTATGGCCGGAGCGGCAAGTTCTTCTGCCACCAGCATTTTGATGTCCGTCCCGACATCATCACCGTGGCCAAGGGCATAGCCAACGGTTTTCCCATGGGCGGCGTGCTCATCAGCCCTAAGTTCGTACCCGTTTACGGTATGTTGGGAACGACCTTCGGCGGAAATCACTTGGCTTGCGCCGCGGCTTTGGCTGTGCTTGATGTGATGGAGGAGGAGAGGCTGGTGGACAATGCCGCCTTCGTGGGCCGCTATCTGCTGGAGACGCTGCAAAACGCACAGCTGCCTCACGTGAAGGAGGTGCGCGGCAAGGGCCTGATGATAGGTATCGAGCTGGATATTCCCTACAAGGATGTGCGCGGGCGCCTGCTCTTCGAGGAGCATATCTTCACAGGCTGTGCCGGCACCAACGTGTTGCGTCTGTTGCCTCCTTTGTGTCTCGGCATAGAAGAGGCCAATCAGTTTATCATGAGCCTGCAACATGTGTTGCAGACGATTTAAACCTTTTAATATGGAGAAAAGAAATAACAAGCAGATCGGTGAGCGGCTGAAGGGCTTGCGCGATGTGCTGGGTATCCCCGTGACGCGAATGGCTCAGGTGTGTGACACCACCGTGGAGCATTATATGAAAATAGAAAGTGGCGAGAGTGATCCTTCGGTCTACTATCTTAACAAAATCAGCAAGGCCTATGGAATCGCACTTGACGTGTTGCTCTTCGGCAGCGAACCGCGTATGCAGGCCTATTTCGTGACGCGTGCAGGCCAGTCGCAGTTCGTAGAGCATCGCGACGACTATAGCTATCACTCCCTCGCTTCGGGTTTCAAGAACCGGACGATGGATGTGTTTTATACCATTGTCGACCCTCTGCCCGAGGGCAAGAGCCACCGCAAGAACAGTGCCCCGGGTCAGGAGGTGATTGTCGTGCTGAAAGGGCGATTGGAATTTATCATAGACGACAAGACCATTGAACTTGGCGTCGGCGACACGGTTTACTTCGACACGTCGCATCCCCATTGCATGAATGCCTTGGGCGACAAACCTGTGAAGTTCCTTTGTGTTATTGTGTAATAAAAATGATAGAAAGATATTTGAAACAAACCTCCTTCACAAGCGAGGAGGATTATAATAAGAATCTGGAATTTATCATTCCCGAGAATTTTAATTTCGCTTACGATGTGATGGACGCATGGGCCGAAGAAGAGCCGGAGCGGTTGGCGCTCATGTGGACGAACGACCATGGCGAGGAGTACCGGCTGACCTTTGCCGATCTGAAGGAAAAAAGTGACCGGGCTGCCGCTTACCTGCAGACCTTGGGCATCGGGCGCGGAGATATGGTGATGCTTATCCTCAAGCGCCGCTTGGAATGGTGGCTCGTGATGTTGGCTTTGCACAAGCTGGGGGCTGTGGTGATACCCGCCACCCACATGCTCACCAAGCACGACATCGTCTATCGCAACCAATCGGCCTCGGTGAAGGCCATCATTTGTGTGGGTGAAGAATATGTGCTGGGCGAGGTGCAGAAGGCGCTGCCCGAAAGCCCCACGGTGGAATGTCTGGTGAGTGTGGGACCCTTGGTGCCCGAAGGTTTCCATGACTGGCACAAAGAGGTGGCTCAGGCACCCGTTTTCCAGCGTCCTGCGTTTGTCAATTCCAATGACGACCTGCTGTTGATGTACTTCACCAGCGGCACCACCGGCGAACCCAAGATGGTGGCACACGACCATCTTTATGCGTTGGGGCATCTGACGACAGGTCTCTTCTGGCACAACCTTTCGCCTGACAGCATTCATATGACCGTGGCCGACACGGGATGGGGCAAGGCCGTTTGGGGCAAGTTTTATGGCCAGTGGTTTGCCGGGGCATGTGTCTTTGTTTATGATCATGAGAAGTTCCATGCCGATGATTTGTTGCGCCAGATAGAGAAGTACCACATCACTTCGTTCTGTGCTCCTCCCACTATCTACCGATTCCTGGTGCGTGAGGACCTGAGCCGATACGACCTCAGTTCTTTGCACTATTGTTGCACGGCGGGCGAGGCGCTGAATGCTGCCGTTTATGAGAAGTTCCTTCAACTGACCGGCATCCGTCTGATGGAAGGATTCGGGCAGACCGAGACCACCATGACGCTGGGCACCATGCCTTGGATGGAGCCGAAGCCGGGCAGCATGGGCAAACCCAATGCCCAATACGAGATAGACCTGCTACGTCCTGATGGCACATTGTGTGAGGATGGCGAAAAGGGCGAAATCGTGGTGCGTGTGCCCGAGGGGAAAAAGCCCATAGGGTTGTTCAAGGAGTACTATCGTAACGAGGAACTTACCCGTGAGGCTTGGCACGATGGCTACTATTTCACGGGAGACATGGCTTGGCGCGACCAGGACGGATATTATTGGTTCGAGGGTCGCACGGACGATGTGATCAAGAGTTCCGGCTACCGCATCGGCCCCTTCGAGGTGGAGAGTGCCCTGATGACCCATCCCGCCGTGGTGGAATGCGCCATCACGGGTGTGCCCGACGAGGTGCGGGGTATGGTGGTGAAGGCCACCGTGGTGTTGGGCAAGGGCTGGTGTGAGCACGCCGGCCCCGAGCTGGTGAAGGAACTTCAGGACCACGTGAAGAGTGTTACGGCTCCCTACAAATATCCCCGCATCGTGGAGTTTGTGGATTCTCTGCCCAAGACCATCAGCGGAAAGATTCGTCGTGTGGAGATTCGTGAACAGCACAATCAGAACACAAAGTAATAAATGTTGAACATAGCTTAAGCGACAAGAAACATGAAGTCATTTCTGAACGTAGAAGACCTGGGCAGTCTGCGCCAGGCATTGGCCGAGGCCACAGAGATAAAGAACAATCGTTTCAAGTATGTGGAGAAGGGGCGCAACAAGACCGCCCTGCTGGTGTTCTTCAACAATAGTCTGCGCACGCGTCTCAGCACCCAAAAGGCTGCCCAAAACTTGGGTATGAACGTGATTGTGCTTGACGTGAATGCCGGGGCCTGGAAACTGGAGACAGAGCACGGCGTGGTGATGGACGGTGACAAGAGCGAGCATCTGCTGGAGGCCATTCCTGTGATGGGCAGTTATTGTGACATCATCGGCATACGTTCCTTTGCCAGCCTCACGGACCGCGAGTATGATTATGCCGAGACCGTCTACAACCAGTTTGTGAAGTACAGCGGTCGTCCCGTGTTTGCCATGGAGACGGCCACCGTACATCCCCTGCAGGCTTTCGCCGACCTGATTACCATCAATGAGTGGGCCGCCAAGCGTCCTGCCGACAGACCCGTGAAGGTGGTGCTCACCTGGGCACCCCATCCCCGTGCCTTGCCTCAGGCCGTGCCCAACAGCTTTGCCCAATGGATGCTGGCTGCCCAGGCTCCCGGTGCGGCTTTGCCTCAGGGAATCGAGTTTGTGATTACTCATCCCATTGGCTATGAGCTGGACCCCAAGTTCACGAAGGGTGCCACCATCGAGTATGATCAGATGAAGGCCTTTAAAGATGCCGATTTCGTCTATGCCAAGAACTGGAGCTGCCCGGGTGTCAGCCGTATAGAGGCCTACGGACGCGTACTGAACGACTATGACACGATGCTCGATTGGACGGTGAGCGCCCGCCAGATGGACGTAACGAACAATGCCCATTTCATGCACTGCCTGCCCGTGCGCCGCAACATGATTGTCACCGACGATGTGATTGAAGCACCCACTTCGCTGGTGATTCCCGAGGCCGCCAACCGCGAGATTTCTGCCACCGTGGTACTGAAGCGCATGCTGGACGCGCTGAACTCACATTAAAACAATCGCCAAATCGCTATTGATTTAAACAAACAGACTATGAAAATATTAGTAGCACTTTTGTCGGGCACCGCTTTTCTGCTCGGCTCGTTGATTTATTCACAGAGTAACGCATCCGGTTTCGCCTTGGCCGGAAAAACCAGAAAGGTGGTAGCCAGCAAGGTCTATGTAACGAAAGAAATTCCCGTGACGGATTTCAAAAAGATCCGTTTGGCGGGCAGTGCGGACATGACGTTCGTTCAAAAGCCGGGTGCTCCGCGTGTGGAGGTGTACACGTCCGATAACATCGTGGAGCTCTTGGACATCCATGTGGAAAGAGGCACCCTGTGTGTGGGTTTCAAGAACAATGTCAGTGTTTCCTTCAAGAAACTTGAGGTGCGTGTCTATGCGGAATCATTGACGGACATAAGTCTGTCGGGGTCGGGTGATATCGAGATTAAGAAGGGTCTTCGTCTGAGCGATGACCTGACCATCAACCTGGCCGGTTCGGGAGATGTGGAAGTGGGTAGCATCACTTGTCGTCATCTGCGTGTTTCTCTCTCCGGTTCCGGTGATGTGAAACTTGGCAAGGTAACCTCGGAGAGCACCGAGATTGGTGTTGTGGGTTCGGGTGATGTTTCCCTGAAAGGGGCCACATACGAGGCTACTTACAGCGTTACCGGTTCCGGTGATATCAATGCCAAGGATCATAAAGCCCATCATGTAAGTGCCAAAGTGATAGGTTCCGGCGATATCAGTTGCTTTGCGGAGGAACATCTGGAGGCCCGTGTCAGTGGCACCGGCGAGATTGGCTACAAGGGCAATCCCATGGTGGACGCTTCCAAGAAGGGCGTGAAGAGGTTGTAAAGACAAGGCAGGCACAAGCAAAAACAACGCAGGCGGTGGGAATGCCCATCGCCTGCGTTGTTTTTTGCTTGATAGCATGAAAATTCGTTGTTGTCCCGATAAAGTCAAACGGATGTTATCGTGCCAGCTCGATTACTTCCAAATCACGTGGCTTGCCTTCATCCACCGTGAAACGGACCAGCGTGCGGACGGTCTGCCAGCCCTGCAGGCCGGCGGCTCCGGGATTGATGTGCAGCAGGCCCAGTTGAGGGTCGGGCATCACCTTTAATATATGGCTGTGCCCCGAGATGAAGAGGCCGGGCGGACGGTTGTACAGAAACGTACGGATGCGGGGGTCGTATTTGCCGGGATAGCCTCCGATGTGGGTCATCAACACGTCCAGTCCCTCGCACGACCAACGCAATTTCTCGGGCAGCAGGCGGCGCAGGTCACCCCCGTCGATGTTGCCGTGCACGGCACGCACGGGTGCTATCTGTTGCAGATTCTCCAACACCTCCAGCGAACCGATGTCGCCCGCATGCCACACTTCGTCTACGCCCTCGAAATATTGGGCGTAGCGCGGGTCCCAATAAGCATGGGTGTCGCTGAGCAGTCCGATGCGTTTCATTGTGCGGTCCGGGCCTTTGCCTTGCGTTGCTTGATGTGGCGAACGAGCCAGATGAACATGCCCAGGGCGAAGATAAAGCTGACCATGTCGCTCACCGGGATGGCCCACCATACGCCGTCGAAACCCATCCATTGGGGCAGGAGCCACAGGGCGGGAACCAGAACCAGCAGTTGGCGCGAGAGCGAGAGGAACACGCTCTTGCCCGCATGGCCGATGCTTTGGAAGAAATTACTGATCACCATCTGGGCACCCACGATGGGGAACACGGCCACATCGATGCGGAAGCCGTGGGTTGCGATGGCCACCACATCGGGTTCGCTGACAAAGCAGCGCACCACTTCCTCGGCAAAGAAGGTGCCCACGACCCAGCCGCAGAGGGTGACCAGCGTGCCGCCGAGGATGGTGAGGCGCAGCACGTGCCACACACGATGGTCCTGCCGGGCACCCCAGTTGTAGCCCGCAATGGGCTGCATGCCTTGGTTCAGTCCCATCACAATCATCAGGAAGCAGAACACCACGCGGTTGTCGATGCCGTAAGCCGCCACGGCCACGTCGCCGCCATCCTTGACAGGCAACATGCTGCCATAGGTGAGCATTTGGTTGTTGATGAACAGCACCACGATACATGCGCAGGCGTTCATCAGGAAAGGGCTGGCCCCGATACTCAGAATCTGGCGGATGATACGAAGGTCAGGACGATAGATGCCACGTTGGAAATAAATTACTTCGGTGGGTTTGCTCAGGATATGGAACTGCCACACAAGAGCCACAATCTGCGAGATGACGGTGGCTTGGGCCACTCCCTGTATGCCCATGCCCAGATGGACCATGAAGACGTAGTCGAGCACACAATTCAGCGTTACGGCAAGCAGGTTACATTGCATGGCAATGGAAGGATGCCCCGTCGCACGCAGGATGCTGTTCAGGCCAAAGAATGTGTGGCTGAAAACGTTGCCATAAAGCAACATCGACATGTAGGAACGCGCAAAAGGCAGAGAATTGTCGGTGGCGCCAAATAAATAAAGGAGAGGATCAAGGAAGGCCAGACAGACAAAGGTCACTCCCAGTCCGATAATAAGGTTCAGCGTCATGGCATTGCCCATCACCCGGTTGGCGGTGTGATAGTCCTTTTGGCCCAGGCGGATGCTGATGACGCTGCCGGCTCCCACGCCCACCATGGCACCGAAAGCGGTGGCCAGATTCATGAAAGGTAGCGTGGCCGTCATGCCACCGATGGCATATCCGCCCACATAATTTCCGATAAAATAACTGTCGGCAATGTTCAGGATGCTGGTTGCCGTCATGGCAATGATGGCCGGCAAGGCATATTGCCATAGCAGCCGAGGCACACTTTTTGTGCTCAGTTCAGTGATATTATCCATAAAATAGTTCTGTTTTATGGGTGCAAAGGTAGCGAAAAAAGTGAGCGGAAAGAGCGGTAATGTAAATAATAAAGCCTAAATTTGCACATACTATTCGATTAAATCAAACTTATAACACTTATAAAATGAGTACACAGACAGAAAAAATCAAGGAACTGGTGGCGTTGCGCCAGAAAGCTCGTTTGGGAGGTGGCGAGAAGGCCATCGAAAAGCAGCATGCAAAGGGTAAGTACACGGCTCGCGAACGTATCGCCATGTTGCTGGACGAGGGTAGCTTCGAGGAAATGGACATGTTCGTCGAGCACCGTTGCTACAACTTCGGCATGGAGAAAAAACACTATTTGGGCGACGGCGTGGTGACGGGTAGCGGCACCATCGACGGGCGTCTGGTATATGTGTTTGCCCAGGACTTCACCGTGAGTGCCGGCTCCCTGTCCGAGATGTTGGCCAGCAAGATTTGCAAGGTGATGGACATTGCCATGAAGGTGGGTGCTCCCGTCATTGGTCTGAACGACTCGGGCGGTGCCCGTCTGCAGGAGGGCATCAACGCTTTGGCCGGTTATGCCGAGATTTTCCAGCGCAACATCATGGCCAGCGGCGTGATTCCCCAAATCAGTGCCATCATGGGTCCTTGTGCCGGCGGTGCCGTATATAGCCCGGCTCTGACCGACTTCACGCTGATGATGGAGGGCACCTCCTACATGTTCCTCACGGGTCCTGCCGTGGTGAAGACCGTGTTGGGCGAGGTGGTTACCCAGGAGCAGTTGGGCGGCGCCAGCGTGCATGGTACCAAGAGCGGTGTGACCCATTTCACCGCCAGCACCGAGGAGGAGGCCATCGCCATGATAAAGAAGCTGATAAGCTACATTCCTCAGAACAACTTGGAACACACTCCTCACGTGGAGTGCACTGACCCCATCAACCGCCTGGAGGATTCGTTGAACGAGATTATTCCCGAGAATCCCAACATGCCCTATGACATGTACGAGGTGATTGCCGGTATTACCGACAACAGCGAGTTCTTCGAGATTCAGCCCAACTTCGCCCGCAATATCATTATCGGCTTTGCCCGTTTCAACGGTCAAAGTGTGGGCATCGTGGCCAACCAGCCCAAGCAGCTGGCCGGTGTGTTGGACAGCAATGCCAGCCGTAAGGCCGCCCGCTTCGTGCGTTTCTGCGATGCGTTCAACATTCCCATTGTGACTTTGGTGGACGTTCCCGGCTTCCTGCCCGGCACAGGTCAGGAATACAATGCCGTGATTCTGCATGGTGCCAAGTTGCTGTATGCCTATGGCGAGGCTACCGTACCCAAAATCACGGTTACGTTGCGTAAGAGCTATGGCGGTTCCCATATCGTGATGAGCTGTAAACAGCTGCGGGGCGACATCAACTATGCCTGGCCCTCAGCCGAGATTGCCGTGATGGGTGCCGCAGGTGCCGCCAGTGTGCTCTATGCCAAGGAAGCCAAAGCCCTGAAGGAAGAGGGCAAGGTGGAAGAGGCCAAGGCCTTCATCAAGGAGAAGGAGGACGAATACACCAAGCTGTTCGCCAACCCCTACAATGCTGCCCGCTATGGCTATATCGATGACGTTATCGAACCTCGCAACACACGCTTCCGCGTGATTCGTGCTCTGGAGCAGATGAAGAACAAGAAACTGACCAATCCTGCCAAGAAGCATGGCAACATTCCTTTGTAAATCAAATTATAACTTCAGAATATGACATTCCTAAGCATTACGGTCGACACGTGGATGTTGGCCGGAATATCCATAGCCACCGTATTCTCCATACTGGTGATTCTGGTGGTTGTCTTGCTGCTGTTCGGCTTGATTAGCAAGGCTGGAAACAATCCTGCTGTGTCTGCAAAAGCACAGGTGAAGCCTTTGTCTTCGGCTTCGGAGGAGGAACTGGCGGCCGTGGCTGTGGCTCTTCATCTTTATCGGAAAGACGTCCACGACCAGGAAAGCGGTGTGCTCACTCTGCGCGAGACGGAGAGCCATTGGCACAGCGAATTGAACCCCACTTTTGATAATAATAACGTAGAATAAAACCAACAGACAAGTTATAGTCAATGAAAGAATTTAGTTTCAAACTCAACGGTAAGGATTTCAAAGCCCAGGTAGACGAGAAAGGTGACGGCCGGTTGACCATCACCGTGAACGGGAAGGCATATAGTGTGGAAGTTCCCGAACAGGCAAAGGCTGTTGCCCCTCATGTGGTTCGTCCCACGGCCGCAGTTGCCGGTGGCGCCCCTGTGGCACGTCCTGCCGCCAGCTCGGTGTCGGAGAATGTTGTTGCCCCTCTGCCCGGCACCATCACTTCGGTGGCTGTGAAAGAGGGTCAGAAGGTGAAGCGCGGCGACGTGGTGGTAGTGATGGAGGCCATGAAGATGGCCAACGACATCGTTGCCAACCAGGATGGCGTGGTGACCCGTGTGGTGGCCCAGCCGGGTCAAAGTGTGAATCAAGGCGATGTGCTGGTGGAGATTCAGGGTGAGGCCGCTTCTCAGGCTGCTCCCTCTGCCGCTCCTGCTCCTGCCCCTCATGCCGCTCCTGCGGCTGATGCCGGTGCTGTGGTGGCTCCCCTGCCCGGCACCATCAAGCAGATTAAGGTGAAGGCCGGTCAGGATGTGCAGCGCGGCGACGTGCTGGTCACCTTGGAGGCCATGAAGATGGAGAATGATATTCAGGCCACGCAAGCCGGTAAGGTGAAGGCTGTGTTGGTACAGAGCGATCAGCAGGTACAGCAGGGTGATGTCTTGGTAGAATTTGAGTAAGTTAAAGAGGAGGCATCATTATGAAACTGTTTAATCGATTTTTAGGTGTCGTGGCTTTGATGCTGCTGATGGCTGTGCCGGCAATGGCGCAGGATATCAACGTCGGCGAGGGCCTGACCGACTTCTTCCGGGAGATGGGCGTCGTGTCCTTCTTCGTCGGTGACGGATGGAAGAATGCGGTGATGATAGGCATCGGCTGCGTGTTGCTTTATCTGGCTATCGTGAAGAAGTATGAGCCTTTGCTGTTGCTGCCCATTGCTTTTGGCATGATGTTGGCCAATCTGCCCGGTGCAGGTATCTACGACAGCCAATTGTGGGCCGACTTTCTTGATGAGGGCAACGCCCACTACCACAGCTACGGCTACATCATGTCTCACGGAGGTCTGCTCGACATCCTCTATATAGGTGTGAAGGCGGGCATCTATCCTTGTCTCATCTTCCTGGGCGTAGGTGCCATGACAGACTTCGGTCCGTTGATTGCCAACCCCAAGAGCCTGTTGTTGGGTGCTGCCGCACAGATTGGTATTTTTGCCACATTCATTGTCACCCAGATTGACATCCCCGGCTTCGGATTCTCTCCCGCACAGGCCGGTTCCATCGGCATCATCGGAGGAGCAGACGGCCCCACTGCCATCTTCCTTACCAGTAAGCTGGCTCCCGAGTTGCTTGGCCCCATTGCGGTGGCGGCCTATAGTTACATGGCTCTGGTGCCTGTGATCCAGCCCCCCATCATGCGTGCGCTCACCACCAAGAAGGAGCGTATGATCCGCATGGAGCAGTTGCGTCCCGTGACCAAGAAACAACGTATCATCTTCCCCATCATCGTGGCTGTCGTGGTTACGCTTATCGTTCCCTCTGCAGGCACGCTCATCGGTTGCCTCATGTTGGGTAACCTGATGAAGGAGAGCGGTGTGGTGGATCGTTTGAGCAAGACGGCTCAAAACGAGCTGAACAACATCGTGGTCATCTTCCTGGGACTGACCGTGGGTGCCACGGCCACCGCATCTTCCTTCCTGAACTTGCAGACAATCGGTATTCTGGTGGTGGGCATTGTGGCCTTTGGCATCGGTAGTGCGGGTGGTGTGCTCATGGCCAAGTTCATGAACCTCTTCCTGAAGAAGAAGATCAATCCCCTGATTGGCAGTGCAGGTGTGAGTGCCGTTCCTATGGCCGCACGTGTGAGCCAGACGGTGGGACAGGAAAGCGATCCCTCGAACTTCCTGCTGATGCACGCTATGGGTCCCAATGTGGCCGGCGTGATCGGTTCGGCTGTAGCCGCAGGCATCCTGCTCAGTTTCTTAGGATAATCGCAGATGTCGCATAATATAATTGGAGCCTCGTCCGCAGGGATGAGGCTCCAATTATATTTATATATAAGGTGAAACCTGCCTCAAAGTAGGGACGTGTCTTTGACACGTTGGAACCTTTCTGTCGCTGATTAACGGGCAATCCGGGTTCAAGGTGTAGAAGACATGTCACTCCATGGTGGATGAGTCCGGTAATGCAGACGGCCCCCGGTTTCGCGAGAAACCGGGGGCCGTCTGTATATCTTTGCCTCGCTGTTTACTGCACCAGTGCCTTGGCTCTTTCCAGTGCCGTCTGGATGTTGGGGCAAATGTTTTCCTGGCTCATCACGGCATAGAAGCCTGCCTTTTTCAGTTGGCTGTGCACCTTGGGACTTACACCCGAAAGGATGACGTGGGTACCTTCGGCATGGTTCTGTTTGATGAGGGTCTGCAGGTTGTGGATACCCGTGGAGTCCATGAAGGGTACGCGGCGCATACGGATTACGCGCACCAAGGGGCGTTTCCGGTTCAGCTGGGAGCTCAGTTCCTCAAACTTGTTGGCGATGCCGAAGAAATAAGGGCCGTTGATTTCATATACGGTGCAGCCTTCGGGAATCTGCAGGTGCTCCTCGTGGGTGTCCACATCGGTGCCCATGCCGGGGTCCAGCTCGTTTTGGATGACGCTGATTTCCGTCGTTTCCATCACGCGGTGGATAAACAGGGCGCAGGCCAGCACCAGTCCCACCTCGATGGCTATGGTCAGGTCGAAGATTACGGTAAGCAGGAAAGTGGCCAGCAACACGGTGACATCACTCTTCGGGCTGTTCAGCAGGGCCTTGAAGGTGCGCCATCCGCTCATGTTATAGCTCACAATCACCAGCACACCGGCCAACGAGGCCATGGGGATGTAGTTGGCCAGGGGCATCAGCACCAGCAGAATCAGCAGCAACACGACGGCATGAACCAATCCGGCCACGGGGGTGCGTCCGCCGTTGTTGATGTTGGTCATCGTGCGGGCGATGGCACCCGTGGCGGGGATGCCTCCGAAGAGGGGGCTGACCATGTTGGCCACTCCCTGGGCAATCAGTTCCATGTTGCTGTCGTGCTTGTCCGAAATCACGCCATCGGCCACCGTGGCCGAGAGCAGGCTTTCGATGGCTCCCAGGATGGCGATGGTGAAGGCCACGGGCATCATCTTCTGAATCAGTTCGAACGAGAGTCCCGGAACGGCCATCTCGGGCAGCTTGGCCTGAATCTGGAAGCGGTCGCCGATGGTGTCAACGCCCGTGATGCCTGCAAACTCCTTCAGCAGCAACACGGCCACCGTGCCCGCGATGATGCCATAAAGCGAACCGGGAATCTTGTTCAGCACAGGCACGTTCTTCAGCATCTTGGGCGAGAAGATGATGGTCAGTATGCTGCCGATGGCGATGATGAAGTTCCACAGGTTGAACGTGCTGATGTTCCGCCCATAGGCTATCCACTTGCCGATGAAGTCGCCGGGCGTCTTCAGGGGGATGGTGATGGCCTCGCCCGTGGCGCTCACGGCCTGCTGGGTCAGGCCCAGCACATCGCCCATCTGTGTGGTGAAGATGGTGACGGCGATACCCGCCGTGAAGCCGATGATGATGGGGTAGGGGATGAACTTGATGACGGTGCCCAGCTTGAAGGCTCCCAGGGCGATGAGGATGACGCCGGCCAGCATGGTGGCAATCAGCAGGCCCTGCAGGCCATATTCGGGATTGTTCACGATGCCATAGATGATGACGATGAAGGCACCCGTGGGACCCCCGATCTGCACCTTGCTGCCGCCCAGCAGCGAAATCAGGAAACCCGCGATGATGGCGGTGATGATACCTTTCTCGGGAGTCACACCCGAGGCGATTCCGAACGCGATGGCCAGGGGCAGGGCCACGATGCCCACGATGATGCCTGCCATCAGATCTTTCATGAAGGTGTCCTTGTCATACCCCTTCAAACAGTCAAACAGTCTTGGTTTCATGCTCTTTACTCTAAAAACAGGTGCAAAGGTAGGCAAATAGTTGTTAAGTTATCGGTTTTTTTATGCTTTGGTGTCCATATTTTGCCAAAAACGCTAAATTTTCTTTATCTTTGTGATGCTTTCATGCTAAAAAACTATCAAAATAATATTATAAACAAAACCAAAAACAACTAAATCAATGTTTGAAGGACATCCTAAAGGCCTGTGGGCCTTGTCGCTTGCCAACACGGGTGAACGCTTTGGCTACTACACCATGTTGGCCGTGTTCCTGTTCTTTTTGCAGGACAACTTCGGGTTCTCTATGGGAACCTCCAGTTCCATCCAGGCCATCTTCCTGGGCGTAGTGTATTTCGTTCCCCTCTTTGGTGGCATGCTGGCCGACCGTTACGGTTTCGGCAAGATGGTCACTACGGGCATCCTTGTGATGTTTCTGGGCTATCTGCTGCTGGCTTTGCCTTTGGGCTCCGGCACGTTTGCCTTGGGCGTGATGGCGTTGGCCCTGCTGTGTGTGTGCGTGGGCACCGGTCTGTTCAAGGGCAACCTGCAGGTGCTTGTGGGCAATCTGTATGACGACCCCCGCTATTCCGCCAAGCGCGACGAGGGTTTCAGCATCTTCTACATGGCCATCAACCTCGGCTCCATGTTCGCTGCCGCCGCAGCGCTGGGCGTGATGGCATGGATGCAGAGTGAGTATGGCGTGAGCAAGGCCGACTCTTACCACTATGCCTTTGGTGTGGCCTGCATCTCGCTGATTATCTCCATCATCATCTACCGCGCCTTCCGAGGCACGTATGCCCATGCCGACCATGTGAAGGAGGTTGAGAAGACCGAAAGCAAGGCGGAAGAGCCCGAGCTTTCGCCCGCCGAAACCAAGGAGCGCATCGTGTGCCTTTGCCTGGTGTTCGCCGTGGTGATCTTCTTTTGGATGGCATTCCACCAGAACGGCATCACCATGAACCAGTTCGCACGTGAGTACACGGCCACCAGCGCCACCGGTGCGATGAGTCTGATGTTCAACGTGTGGAACCTGGTGCTTGGCATCGTTGCCCTCTACGGCTTCCTGAATATCTTCCAGGCCAAGAGCGCGAAAGGCAAAATCACCGCTGCCGTTGCCTTGTTGGCTGCAGGAGGTGTTCTGGTTTATAAGGGCATGAACGCCACCGAGGCCGTTGCCGTGGACGCTCCCATCTTCCAGCAGTTCAACCCCTGCTTCGTGGTGGCTCTCACGCCTCTGGTGATGCTGGTGTTCAGTTGGCTGGAGAAGAGAGGCATCACGCTTACGGCTCCCACCAAGATTGGCTTGGGCATGCTGGTGGCCGCCTGCGCCTTCGTCATCCTGCTGATTGGCTCTTGGGGTCTGCCTCCCCAGGCCGAGCAGCTGGCCGCCACGGCTGCCGGCACGGCCACCTTCGCATCTCCCAACCTGCTTGTGAGCACCTACTTCGTGCTCACCGTGGCCGAGCTGCTGCTTTCGCCCATCGGCATTTCGTTCGTCAGCAAGGTGGCTCCTCCCAAGTACAAGGGCATGATGATGGGCGGATGGTTTGTTGCCACCGCCATCGGCAACTTCCTCATCTCGATTCCCGGCTGGTTGTGGGGTCACGAGCTTTATGTGGTTTGGGGAGTGCTCATCAGCGTGTGTCTGGTTTCCGCCGTCTTCATCTTCTCGATTCTGAAGAAACTGAACAAGGTGGCTTAAGCCAAAGGTTACATATTACATAATATAATTATACAACGCCGCAGGTCTCGAAATGAGACTTGCGGCGTTCGTTTTAAAACATGAGGATGTTTTTCAAAAATGTGTTCATGTTTTGGGTAAAACATCGCGATGAGTGAGGCGAAACACCGCGATGTTTTTCTAAATAATTTTCGACGTTTCTTAGCGGTTGATTTGCAGCTTGTTGTGAGTTTTTCGGAATCAAGCTGGCCTCCATGTATAAATTTTCAAAAAATAATTATGAAAAAGTTTGCGTATATCCACAAACTTATCTACTTTTGCAGTGTACTATTAAACTATTACGCTATGATACATGTGCAAGACATCACCTTTGGCTATCGGAAGAACCAGAAGGTGTGGGAGAATTTCTCCATTGAGTTTAAGGACGGCGGCATCTATGGCCTGCTGGGAAAGAACGGTGTGGGCAAGAGCACATTGCTCTATCTCATCAGCGGACTGCTGCGTCCTGCGGAGGGAATGGTGGATGTGGACGGACACATGCCCCATAAGCGCGAGGTAGCTTTCCTGCAGGACATCTTCATCGTGCCCGAGGAGTTTGCCCTGCCCAACGTCAGCCTCAGGCAGTATGTGGCGGCCATCCGTCCTTTCTATCCCAACTTCAGCGTCGAGACGCTGCACATGGTGTTGGGCGAGTTCGGTATGGGTGCGGAGCAGCACCTGGGGCAGTTGTCGATGGGTCAGAAAAAGAAGGTGTATGTGGCTGTGGCCTTGGCTTCCAACACGCGCTACCTGCTGATGGACGAGCCTACCAATGGGTTGGACATCCTCTCGAAAAAACAGTTCCGCAGGGCAGTGGTGGCCGGGATGAATCCGCAAAAGACTTTGATTGTCAGCACTCACAACGTGCATGATGTGGAAAACCTGCTGGACCACGTGGTGATTGTGAGCAACAAGGGTGTGCTGCTGGAGCAGGCCATAGGTGCTGATTCCGTGGATTTGGAGAACCTGTTCGTGGAAACCGTGGGGAGAGAGTGAACGATTGATTAACAGATAAAAGAAATAGAATTATGAAAAAGATTATTGATTTTGCCCGTTGGGATTTGGCCATACACCGCAACACCTACACCCGTTTCCTGTGGATGTTGGCATTGGGGGCGGCTGTTCCTACGATTATCTATCTGATCAGCCTGGTCTACGCGTCTTTTTGGGGCAACGCCGAAATGCCGATGCTTATATGTAAGTTTGAACGCACAAACCGCGAGGCAGCGCGTGCCACCCAGTTCATCATCGGATTGGTTCAGCTGTTCAGTATCGGCCAGATGTGCTACACACTGAAGGACAGGGCCAACCGACTCAGTGAGTTTATGCTGCCCGCGTCGCAAAAAATGAAATTCCTGTGGCGTGTGTTGCTGGTCACGGTAGGTGTTTTCCTGCTGGGGCAGGTATTGGTTGTCCTTTTGGGTTTGATTCGTTATCTGTTCACGGCCATGTTCTTGGGCTTCGACTCTTTAAGTACGGTCTTCTACGACTATGATGGTGTCTCATTCTCGTGTTTCTGGAGCGATATTGCTAAGGTGAACAGCGGGATTTCCAGGCAAACCGGTGGGTTGGTTCCGTCCGTGTATATCGTGCTTGTGATGATGATGGTTTGGGGTGTCGCCTTCCTGTCGGTCTATGCCTTGGCTTCGGCCTATAAGTTCAGTCGCGGAGTCCTCTATGGAACTTTGGTTCATTGTGCTGTGTTCTTCGCCATGGTGTTTCTTTTGTCCGGAAACTTCACCATTTTCGAGTCCTATGAACCGAGTCCCAGGGATTGGGGTTGGTTCATGTATGGGTTTACCTTTGTTCATTTGCTCATTCTGACGGGTTGCTGGTGGGGAGCCTGGCGCTTGTATCGTAATGCCCAGCTCACCGGCCGGCGCAACCCTTAACCAAATAAAAGATTGTGATTATGAAGTTTAAGAATAACAGCCCCATCTATATGCAGATAGCCGACGAGCTGTGCCGCCGCATCCTGGCCGGCGAGTACGCCGAGGAGGAGAAGATGCCCTCCGTGCGCGAGACGGCTGTGGAGATGGAAGTGAACGTGAACACGGTGACCCGTGCGTTCGAGTGGTTGCAACAGAACCAGGTGGTGCAGGTGGCCCGCGGCATGGGCAACTTTGTGGCTCTGGGAGCGAAAGAGAAGATTTCCGGCCTGCAGCGCGACGAGTTTTTCCACGGCTATCTGCCCGACTTGTTCCGTCGCATGCAGTTGTTGGATATCTCCATGGAGCGCGTGGTGGAGGAGTATGGACATTTCAAGGAAGCATCGGAAAATGATTGAGATTTCGATAGAGCAAGGGAAATGTACGCGTTGCGGACGCTGTGTGAAGGTGTGTCCTTTGGAGTCGTTCCTGGCCGGGAAAGGCCGGGTGCCCCGGGTGGAGCGCCAGCAGAACTGCATCGAGTGCGGGCATTGCGTGGATGTGTGCCTGGGTGGTTGCATCCGCCACAGCAGCTTTCCCGAGAGTAAGATACACGAGGTGAAGCGCGAGCTCCTGCCCACGCCCGGGCAGCTGATGGAGCTGATACGCAGCCGGCGAAGCAATCGGACCATCACCCGCAAGCCTGTTCCCCAAGAGGCGATTGACGACATACTGGAGGCCGCCCGCTATGCGCCCACGGCAGAGAACACCCGCAATGTGCGGGTCACCGTGATACGTGATGCCGAGGCTGTCGGGGCGGTGGAGGACAGCGTGATGCGTTTCTTCGTGAGGCTGGCGGGCGTATTGATGAGTCGCCCCGTGGCTCCGCTCACCCGGCTGCTGGCTCCCGACCTGTATAAAGGGGGCTTGGAACTGAAACGCTTTGAGCGCAGCTGGCTGGCGGGTGAACGGCCCTGCACGTGCAACTCCACGGTCTTGCTCTGTTTCTCGGCTCCTTCGGGGTATGACTTTGCCATGCACGACTGCAACCTGGCCTACCAGAATGCTTCGCTGATGGCCGAGGCTCATGGCATCTCGCAGGTTTACATGGGACTGATCGGTGTGGCAATGAAAATGAAAGGCAAGCGGTCGGCCCGCAAGCTGTTGGGTATTCCCCGCGGGCACAAACTCTGTGCCATGATGGGATTGGGCGTTCCCGCATTCCGATATGAACGCTACACCGAGCGGTAGAAGAAAAATTTAGTTTTAGTGTTTTGTTATGATAAACAATAAGGGAAAGGGGGACATCCGCGACGGACACTCCCCCTTTCCGCTTGGGTATACCCTTTATTCGTTGACGTATGCATCAATGATTTCCACCACATACATCTTGTGGAGGCCGTTGGTGATTCCGCTATCGCGTTGCTTGGCGGCTTCGCTCACGGTGTACCATCTGTCCAAAAGTTGCTTGTCGATAAAGCACTCGGATTTCAAATCATCGGCGTAGAGTTTGCGGCCCACGAGCGTGAGGCGGGATTGGCTGTAGGCAACGGCACCCTGTTCGGTTGGTTCGATGGTCAGTCCGCAGGCGACTATTTTGTTCATGTCGCGTCCGGATTTTGTACCACAAATCTGGTAGATTTGGCGGGCATCCTTGCTTGTTCCCAAGAACGATAGCGTGAGCAGGTCGCTTTGTTCGGCAAACTCATAGGTGTAGCGCTCCGGGCGGATGAAAACGAAGGCCACGGGTTTGTTCCACAACCAGCCGATGCCGCCCCATGAGGCCGTCATCATGTTGAAGTGTTCGGCATCGCCCGCCGTCACCAACATCCACTCTTTGCCAATCGTTTCAAAGAAGTTGTCTTTCAGTTCCTTTACATCAATCTGTTTCATTCTTCGGTAGTTGTTAGTTTTTGTGAGGACAAAAGTACAAATATTCTTGCGCCATATCAACGGTGAACTTGAAGCGAGTGCACTATTCGTGTCTTACGGAATACTACGGGAAACTGCATCCTGTGTTGTGTGGTGTCCTGTGGAGCGAGTGGAAACTGCGCAAACGAAGGGAAAAAGGTGGCAACATTGGCAAAGTAAACAAAAAAGAGTGAGTCACGAGAATAGGGGTAGGGGCCTACTTCACCAGTTCTGCGACCTTGCTTTTCAACGAACCTTCGCCGTATCCGCTCCACATCTCCAGAATTTTGCCTTCGGGGGAAATCATCACGAAGTGGGGGATGCCGCTTACTCGATAGGCCGCGGCCAGTCCTGTGTTGCCGCGCCGCAACTCGTTCCACTGGTTGCCCTGCAGTTTTTCCTCGGCAACAAACTTTTTCCATGCTTGGTCGGGGTCGGTACTGATGCTTACTACCTCCATCTTTCCGCGGTAGGTTTCTTCGATTTCCCTTATCTCGGGCATCGCCATGCGGCAAGGGCCACAGCCCATGCTCCAGAAGTCCAGCAGAATATACTTGCCCCTGAACTCGGCAAGATGATGGACTTGGCCGTTGACATCGTACAGGTCCCCGTCCGCCATGTCGTTGTTGACCTCCACGGTTTGGAACGTGTTCATGTATTCTTCAATGGCCTGTCCCGCCGGTGTCGCCTTGTCGACCTCCGACATGCGGGTATATAAGGTTTGTATCCTGTCGTGGTATCCTAATTCAGGGGATGCCTGATTCATTTCCGTGTAACGAACCAGATAGTCCAACCAGACGGACGAGATGGGGGCTGTGAGCATGTAGTTCAGTTCGGCATCGGAGATGATGCTTTCCTCCTTATTATCTAAAGTGTATAGCGAGTCCGGTTTCTCGCGATCTTCGCTTGTCAGTCCGTGCTTGTAGTGAAGAGCGTTTTCCTCTATACTAATTTGATTGATGCGTCTTCTGTTGTCGGGGCATAGTGCCATGAAGTCGTTAGTGTACTTCTGTTCGGCAACGTCGCTGTTTACTTTCCACAGTTGAATCAACTTGTCCTTGCCTTTCACCACGACACGTTTGCCCGATTGAACCCACACATCCAGACTGGTGCTGGGAAATTCCGTGCTTCGAGCTACCAGGCACATCCTATGCGCTTCCGTGTCTCCAATCGTGTCGCGCAAGGTGAACCGTCCGTTGATGATAGTGTCGTAAGTCACGGTCGTCAACAACCTACCTTCATTTCGCATGAGTTGCATGATGATGCTATCGGGAACGCCGGTCACGTGGCCTTCAATCAGAAACTCGCCTTCGGGCACGTGGGTGTGCGTGTGGCAACCTGCAAGCAGACTTCCCGCAACAAGCAGGGAAAGGAGCGATGCTTTGTGCTTCACATCTTGGAGTATTTTGACGTTACTCCAACAAAGATAAGGCTTTTCGCTTGAAAAGTCAAGAAAGAAAATGCAAAAAGGAGCCACGTCAATGCTGACGTAGCCCCCTTTGTCTCGTATTAACTTGCCGGATTATTCCTTATCCAACAGCATTTCCATGATTTCGCAAGCGGCCTTGGCAACGGAAGTGCCGGGGCCATAGATGCCTGCTACGCCGGCCTTGTAGAGGAAGTCGTAGTCCTGGGCGGGGATAACACCACCGGCAATGACCATGATGTCCTCGCGTCCCAGCTTGGCCAGTTCCTCGATGAGCTGGGGAATCAAAGTCTTGTGACCGGCAGCCAGTGAACTGGCACCCACCACGTTCACATCGTTCTCCACAGCCTCGCGAGCCGTTTCGGCAGGAGTCTGGAACAAGGGGCCCATGTCCACGTCGAAACCGCAGTCGGCATAACCGGTGGCAACCACCTTTGCGCCGCGGTCGTGTCCGTCCTGGCCCATCTTGGCCACCATGATGCGGGGGCGACGGCCCTCCTTCTTTGCAAACTCTTCGGTCAGCTGACAAGCACGCTCAAAGTCATTGTCGTTCTTGCTTTCACTGCTATACACGCCTGAAATGGTTCTGATTACTGCTTTGTAACGTCCCACGATGGCCTCGCAGGCATCACTGATTTCTCCCAAAGTGGCACGATGGCCGGCTGCAATCACAGCCAAGTCGAGCAGGTTGTCCTTGCTCTTCTTGCTCTCGTTGAACTCACGCACACATTCGGTGATGCGCTCCAAGTCGGCCTTCACCTGAGCCTCGTCGCGGTTGGCACGCAGTTCCTTCAGACCTGCCTCCTGCTCCAAGCGCACGGCGGTGTTGTCGATTTCAAGGATGTCAATGGGGTCCTCGTGCTCCAGACGATACTTGTTCACACCCACGATGGTCTGCACGCCGCTGTCGATGCGGGCCTGAGTGCGGGCTGCAGCCTCCTCGATGCGCATCTTGGGCAGGCCGGTTTCGATGGCTTTGGCCATACCGCCCAGTTTCTCGATTTCCTGGATGTGCTCCCAAGCCTTGTGGTACAACTCTTGTGTGAGCTTCTCTACGTAGTAGGAACCGGCCCAAGGATCGATGTGCTTGCACACCTGGGTCTCGTTTTGAATATAAATCTGTGTGTTACGTGCGATACGTGCACTGAAGTCGGTGGGCAGAGCGATGGCTTCGTCCAAAGCGTTGGTGTGCAGGCTTTGGGTGTGTCCCAATACAGCGGCCATGGCTTCGATGCAAGTGCGTCCCACATTGTTGAAGGGATCTTGCTCGGTGAGCGACCAGCCTGATGTCTGGCTGTGGGTACGTAAAGCCATGGATTTGGGGTTCTTGGCGCCGAAGCTCTTCACAATCTTGGCCCAAAGCAAACGGCCTGCACGCATCTTGGCGATTTCCATGAAGTGGTTCACGCCGATAGCCCAGAAGAAACTGAGGCGGGGTGCGAAAGCGTCCACGTCAATGCCGGCATTGATACCTGCACGCAGGTAGTCCATGCCGTCGGCCAAGGTGTAAGCCAATTCGATGTCGGCAGTGGCACCGGCCTCCTGCATGTGGTAGCCTGAGATGGAGATGCTGTTGAACTTAGGCATCTTCTGGCTGGTGAACTCGAAGATGTCGGCGATAATCTTCATGGAGAAGGCTGGGGGATAGATATAGGTGTTGCGCACCATGAACTCCTTGAGGATATCATTCTGGATGGTTCCGGCCATCTCTTCAAGCTGGGCACCCTGCTCCAGTCCGGCGTTGATGTAGAAAGCCAGGATGGGCAGCACGGCACCGTTCATGGTCATGGACACGGACATCTTGTTCAAGGGAATGCCATCGAAGAGCACCTTCATATTCTCCAGCGAGCAGATGCTCACACCGGCCTTACCCACATCGCCAACCACACGCTGGTTGTCGGGGTCGTAGCCACGGTGTGTGGGCAGGTCGAAGGCTACGGACAGACCCTTCTGGCCGCTGGCCAGGTTACGACGATAGAAGGCATTACTCTCTTCGGCTGTAGAGAATCCGGCATACTGGCGGATGGTCCACGGGCGGAAGGGGTACATCATGCTGTACGGGCCACGGAGGAAGGGAGGCATGCCGGCAGCGAAGTCCAAATGCTCCATGCCTTCCAGGTCTTCTTTCGTATATACGGGTTGGATATCGATTTGTTCGGGAGTCTTCCAATTGGCAGTAATCCCGTTCTCCTTTTGCCACTGCTGACCGTTCTTGGCCTCGATGCCGGCAAAAATATCTATTTGGTTAAATGATTTGCGTGCCATAGTATTAGATTCCCAGTTTAGCGTTATACTCTTTCAATGTTTTCAGCTGGTCCACACGCACGTGGATGAAGTTCTCGATGCCGGCAGCCTTCAACTCTTCGGCGCAGGCGGGTGCACCGGCCACCACGAACATGGCGCGATTGTTCAGTGCCTTGAACGCGGGGATGGCGTATTCGGCATATTCGTCATCGCTGGAGCACAGCACCACGATGTCGGCTCCTGCCCCCATGGCTTTCTCAATGCCCTCTTCAACGGTGGCAAAGCCCAAGTTGTCGATTACCTGATAACCGGCTGCTGCCAGGAAGTTGCAACTGAACTGGGCACGGGCCTGGCGCATGGCCAGGTTACCGATGGTGAGCATGAAGGCTACGGGCACTTTGGCAGCTTGTTCGGTCGTGAGGCGCAATTGCTCAAAGTCGCTGGCCAAACGAGTGGCCTTGATGGCGGGAATCGTGCTCTCCTCTTCCTTATGGCTGCCGCAACCGCAACAGCATTGTACGGGAGCCTTGCCCTCGCTCTTCTCGGTGAAGTTGGGGAATTGGTTGGTACCCAACAGGAACTCTTTACGCTTGCCGGCATTGGCATGGCGGGCGGCGTTGGTGTCGTTGATAACGTTCTGCACGTTACCGGCTTTTACTTCGGCCAAGAAACCACCGGCCTCCTCAACATTGAGGAACAATTGCCAAGCCTGCTTTGCGAGGGCTGCGGTCAGTTCCTCAATAAAATAGGAACCTCCGGCCACGTCCACCATGCGGTCGAAGTGACATTCGTCCTTCAGCAACAGCTGTTGGTTGCGTGCGATGCGCTCGGCAAATTCGGTGGGTTGCTCGTAGGGATGGTCGAAAGGAACCACCACCATGCTGTCCACACCACCCAAGGCTGCGCTCATGGCCTCGGTCTGAGAGCGGAGCATGTTGACATAGGAATCGAAGATGGTTTGGTTGTATGTCGTGGTATAGGCACAGATGTGCATCTTGGCGCTCTCCTTGTCGTTGGTGTATTGAGCCACGATTTCCGCCCACAGCATACGTGCGGCACGCAGTTTGGCAATCTCCATGAAGTAGACCCCGTTGATGCCCAGATTGAACTTGATGCTTTGTGCGGCCAACTCGGGAGCGATGCCTGCCTCGGTCATCTGTTGCAGGTATTCGTTACCCCATGCCAAGGCGTAGCCCAAATCCTGATAGCTGTAGGCACCGGCGTTGGTCAGTTTGTAGGCATTGACGGCCACGGCGCGGAAGTTGGGCAGAACGCTCAACGTCTCCACGATGGGCTTCAGGGATTGCAAGGCCTCGCAAGTGTCTTTTCCTTTGCTTAACATCTTTTCGATGGGGTCGAAGCTGATGGAACCGACTACCTTTTCCGGATCGATGCCCTTAGCCTTGACATAATCCACCAGGATTTGTGCCAACTCGGCAGTGTGGCACTGGCAGGTCATGAAGTTAATCTCTACGCAATTCAGGTAGATGCCTTCGAGCAACTGTGCCACGAACTCTGCACTTACCTTCTTGCCGGGGATGCGGAATCCCAGACTGTCGACGCCACGGTTCAGTACGTCCAGGGCTTTGCCATTGGCTTCTTTTGCGTCATTGGCCTCAATGTCTTGGCGCACGTACCAACTGTTGCTGTCGGCCTTGTTGCCACGCACATAGGGGAACTGACCGGGCAATGCGTTCACGGTGGCCAGCTTTTCCACATCTTCTTTGAGATAGAAAGGCTCCATGGAGAAGCCCTCGTTGGTTCTCCACACCATCTTCTTCTGATAGTCAGCGCCTTTCAGGTCAACGTTGATTTTGTCAATCCACTCTTGACGTGAGGGGGCAGTGAAGTCAGAGAAGAGTTTCTCTTGATTGTTTGCCATGTAATTCTGATTTAGGTATGAATGTATTGTAATGTTCAACACACAAATTTAAGGAAAAGAAAGACGCCGACCAAGCAAAAGCCGGCCTTTTTCCTTATAATAATAGGAGAAAGCCGGCCTAATTCTATGCGTTTGTCAGAGTCTTTGCTCCGATAGTCTTGGCATGATGTCGTGGTCCATGATGTGGAATATCTCGTCCACCATCTCGGCTCGTAGCAGACGGATACGCGTTTCACGGAAATCAGGAATACCCTTGAACAGAGGTGTGGCCGCGAGGTGGCGGCGCACATGCAGGATGCCCCGGTATTCGTCCAGGCGGTCTGTGCTGGTTTTTACCTGTTGTTTCAGGATGTCCATCTTTTCTTGCGTGCTCAGTTCAAACGGTTTGCCGGCCAGATAATTCTTTATCTCATGGAATATCCATGGACGTCCGAAAGAGGCTCGACCCACCATCACGGCATCCACTCCATAGCGTTCGAAGCATTCCTTGGCACGTTTGGCCGTGGTGATATCGCCGTTTCCGATGATGGGAATGTGCATGCGCGGGTTCTCTTTCACCTTCCCGATAAGTGTCCAGTCGGCTTCGCCTGTGTACATCTGTGCCCGAGTGCGGCCATGGATGGTGAGTGCCTGTATGCCGCAGTCCTGCAACTGCTCGGCCAGGTCCACGATAATACGGTGGTCGTTGTCCCATCCCAGTCGTGTCTTCACGGTCACGGGTGTGCCCGGCACGGCATTCACCACGGCTTTGGTCATCTCCAGCATCAAGGGGATATTCTGCAACATGCCTGCCCCCGCACCTTTTCCTGCAACGCGCTTCACGGGACATCCGAAGTTGATGTCCAGCACATCGGGGTGGGCTTGTTCCACCACCATTTGCGCCGCCTCACGCATGGTGTCTACAAACCGTCCATAGATTTGTATGGCCACAGGACGCTCTTCGGCACTCACCTGCAGTTTTTCCAATGTACGGCCCACCTGACGCACCAGTGCATCGCTGGCCACGAACTCACTGTACACCATGTCTGCACCCAGTTGGCGGCAAAGCAAACGGAAACCAATGTCGGTGACATCCTCCATGGGAGCCAGCAACACAGCCTGTTCGGGCAGCAGTATGTTTCCTATCCTCATGCGCCCTTGGTTTTGAATGCCAGTGCGTAGAGCTTCATTTGCTTCAGCATGGCCAGCAGTCCGTTGCTACGGGTGGGGGAGAGGTGTTCCCGCAGTCCAATCTTTTCAATGAAATAGATGTCGGCATCCAGAATGTCCTGAGGTGTCTGGTCGTTGAACACGCGCACCAGCAGGGCAATCATGCCTTTCACGATCAGCGCCTCGCTTTCGGCCTGGAAGCGGATGCGTCCGTCCACCAGGTCGGCCTGCAGCCATGCGCGGCTCTGGCACCCCTCAATCAGGTTCTGTTCCGTTTTGTATTTCGTGTCCAAAGGCGGTTGTTCGCTGCCTAAATCAATGAGCAGTTGGTAGCGATCCATCCAATCGTCCAGTTCGGTGAACTCCTCGATTATCTCGTCTTGTATTTCGTTTATGGTCATGGGTGTGTCCGTTAGTTTCTTTGGTTATAATTATAGATAACTTGCATCACGGTTTGTCCCACAGCTTTCAGCACCTGCGGGTCGATGTTTTCCGGTGTGTCGTTGACGGTGTGCCATGTGGGTCCGAAACTGCAGTCCCCATTCTTATAATAAGGAATGATGTCGATGCAGGGAATACGTGTCAGCCTGTTCACTTCCACATGGTCATCGGTGATGGCTCCGCCTTTTTCCTTAAGGAAATAGTCTCCGTAGCCTATTTCTTCGGCCGTGTCCCATACAAGATTTACAAGGGGCTCGGCCACGCTGAGCGACACCAGTTCCTTCAGGAAGGTCGCGCCACGTCCTCCCACCATGTCCAGCAGAATCCCGAATTGAGCGTGGTAACCGTTTCGTCCGGCGTGGTGTGCCCAATATCTGGAGCCCAGACACCACGTGTCGCTTGTCTCGCCTGTGGACTCTGCCCAATCGGGAATTCCGTAGTCCTCCACATCGAAGCATACAAAGTCGATGCCGGTGGTCATTGTGCTGTCGCCGGCCATTTGGCGTGCCAGTTCCAGCAACACGGCCACTCCGCTGGCTCCGTCGTTGGCTGCCGGCACCGGTGTGTGATGATTCCCGGAGTCGGGATCGTTGTCGGCCCAGGGACGGCTGTCCCAGTGGGCGCAGAGCAATATCCGGTCAGAGGCTTGTGGGTTTAGATGTGCGATGATGTTGCGGCAGGGCACTTGGGTGCCGTTCCACACAGTCACGTCCGTGCTCTGCACTTCCACGTCCAGACCTGCCTGCTCAAAGCGGTTGACTATCCACTCGGAGCAAAGCCTCCAGGCTTGTGTGCCCGGCACACGGGGGCCGAAGTCGCATTGCTTCCGGATGTCGGCAAAAGCACTGTCGGCCTCGAACGAGGGACAGGGCGTTTGCTGTGTTCTCTCTTCGGTCGTTTCGTTGTTCGTCTGTTGTTGGCTTTTTCCACAACTGCCCAGCCCGGTGAGTGCCATGGCAAAGGTGAGAAAGAGGATTGATTGCTTCATTCGTTTGTCTTTTTCTGGTCAAGGGCTTGCTGCCACACCCTCATGAGGTTTTCCCCCCACAATAGTCGCAGTTCTTGTTCGGTGTGGCCACGGCGCAGAAGTTCACGGGTCAGATTCATCAGTTCGCCGGCATGTGCCACACCGGGTACACCCCCGTCTCCGTCAAAATCCGTGCCAATCCCCACATGTTCTATTCCCATTGTCCGGATGGCATGCTCGATGTGTCGGATGGCTTCGTGTATGGTGGCCTGCCCGTTTATCCGGATAAAACCTTCGTAGAGCGTTATCTGCATTACGCCTCCGGCCTTGGCCAATGCCCGCATCTGTTCGTCGGTCAGGTTGCGGGGATGGTCGGTGAGGGCGCGACAACTGGAGTGGCTGCATATAATGGGTGTCCGGCTCAGTTCCAGTGCATCCCAAAAACTGCTTTCGGCTGCGTGGCTGAGGTCAACCATCAGCCCGCATCGGTTCATTTCCTTTACCACCTTCTTCCCCAAAGGGCTGAGCCCCCCGTGCTCGCCATGGCCCCGGGCGGAGTCACACAAATCGTTGTCTCCGTTGTGACACAAGGTGATGTAGGCTATTCCCTGTCGGGCGAAGCGCTCGACATTGCCTGGGTCTTTACCCAGCGCATAGCCGTTTTCAATACCTTTGATGATGCCCCGCTTTCCTTCCCGTTTGGCTTTCCTCACTTGGTCGGGAGTTGATGCCAAAACGGTTTCCGGGGCATTCTCTGCCACGTAGCGGTCAATCTCCGACAAGATGTTGTCGGCCTGCTGTGTGGCCGCTTCCAGCTCCTCACCACTTCGTCCCTGTTGAGGCAGGTAAGCCACCATGACTGCTGCGTCCAGGTGGCCGTAGCACATGCGTGGCAAGGTGGTGAGGCGTTCCTCCTTGGTGTGAAACTTCATGGGGGTGTCGCAATGGCTGTCGACCGAAAGAATCTGCCGGTGCATCTCTACCGTCCGGCGATAGAGACGCGCTTCGTCCACTAACCATTCGAACAAAGGCATCATGCTATGGTCTCCGCGCAGGATGAAACATTCGGGATGCCACTGTACGCCCAAGATGGGTTTGCCTTCACAACTCTCCACGGCTTCTATCACTTCGTCGGTGGCAGTAGCGGAGATTCTCAGATGGCTTCCCGTCGTTTTCACAGCCTGGTGATGAAACGAGTTTACGGCCACTTCGTGGTTTCGGAGTATCCTATATAATAAGGTGTCTTCCTCTACGCATACCGAATGGCTGGACCATTCGCGGGGAAGGTCCTGGCTATGCTTGACAGCTCCTGCACGGAAGGGCATACCCTCTTGGATGTCCTGATAGATGCTTCCCCCCATGGCCACCGTCAGCATCTGAATGCCCCGGCAGATGCCCAGGATGGGCAATTGCATATCCAGGGCCATGCTGATAAGTTGCAGTTCGACTTCATCGCGTTGGGGGGTAATGCCGTGAAGGGCAGGTGAAGGTTGCTCACCCACGAACAGAGGGTTGAGGTCTCCGCCCCCTGAAAGCAACAGGGCATCCACGCTTTCCAAGACTGTGGCCATGGCCTCAGGGTCTTCGTAGGGAGGGATAATCAAGGGCGAGCCACCGGCGGCAAGCACAGACAGCCAATAGCCGTCGGCCAATTCACATCCCTTGGCACCATAGTTTCCCGTGATGCCGATGATGGGCTTGCGCTGCCGCATGGGGCGGCTGTCGTGAATCTGATTGGCTCTGCGTTTCCAGTTGAAGGCTTCCGGACAGTTCATTCTGTGATGGTTGGTGGCACTTCCTTGTGGAGATTGCCGATGGGCACCTCTTTCTTGATGCTTTGCTTCAGGCTGATGAGTGTCTCGGTGGCTGTCACGCCGGGAATCTCTTGCAACTTGTTGTTGAGCAGTTCCATCAAATGAGTGTTGTCGCGTGCGTAGAGTTTGATGAGCATGGTGTAGGGGCCTGTAGTGAAGTGGCACTCCACGATTTCAGAAATTTTACTCAGTTCCTCACTTACGCGTTGATACATGTTGCCCCGTTCCAGGGTGATGCCCACGTAGGTACAGGTGTTGTAGCCCAGTGAGATGGGGTTGACGTGGTAGCCGCTGCCGATGATGACGTTCATGTCGATAAGGCGCTGCACACGTTGGTGTATGGCTGCCCGGCTGACGCCGCATTCCGCAGCCACATCCTTGAACGGGATTCGTGCGTTGTTTGAGATAATCTCCAGGATTTTTTTATCCAGGTCATCTATTTTTTCCATTGCAGAAAAGGATATTTTGTTTATTATTGATAGCAAAGATAACGAAAAATATCCAAAAACAAGTAGGGGCTAAATGAAAAAGACACGAAACAATGCGGTTTCGTGTCTTTTTGCTATTTCCTTTTCCCTATGGAGAAGTCTCTGCTTATTCGGCAATCTCCAGCAACTCCACCTCGAATATAAGGGTGCTGTAGGGAGGGATGTTCCCTGCGGAACGGTTGCCGTACCCCAGTTCTTGGGGAATGTAGAGTTCCCATTTGCTGCCCACGGGCATCAGTTGCAATGCCTCGGTCCAACCTTTGATTACCTGGTTGACACCAAAGGTGGTGGGTTCGTTGCGCTTGTAGGAACTGTCGAACTCGGTGCCGTCCAGCAGCGTGCCGCGATAGTTCACGGTCACGCGGTCGGTGGCCGTAGGCTTTTTGCCGGTGCCTGAGGTGATTACCTTGTATTGCAGGCCGCTGGGAGTGGTCACCACACCCTTTTGCTTCTTGTTCTTGGCCAGGAATTGTTCGCCGGCTTCGATGTTGTTGCGGTATTTGGCCTGTTCGTAATATTCCATCTGCTTTTCCACCAACACCCGCATGCTGTCTGTGCTCAAGGGCAGGATGGGGTTTTGTTTGTCGGCAATGCCGTCGCTGAATCCTTGCAGGAAGAGGTCGTGGTCAACGACATCGACAGAATCGTTGATGCTGCGTGCAGCCTGGGGAAGAATCTGGTTTTCCACCTGTTGCCGGATTTCGATACCGGCCAGGCGGGCTTTCATCTTCTTGTCGGCTTCTGTCAGCTCCGGCTGGCCGAAACCTTCCAGAAAGTCGGCCATGAACGTGGTGTCCACGCCCATGCGTTGAGTCAGAAACGATTTCAGTCCCGTAGTGTTGATTTTGCCGAAAGCGTAGCTGAACTGCTCTGTGGAGAGCGTGTCCACCTTTTCGGCCTTTTCCTTTTTGCTGCTCTTCTTGCCTTTGGGGCCGGCGAAACCGGTGGCGGCGCATAGCGTCAGGGTCGTCAGAGCAAGTATCTTGATGGTTTTCATTCTGCTGTAGGTTCTTGAGGGGTTGTGTTTTCAATACCCAGTAGCTCCAGTGTGAACACCAGCGTGGAGAAAGGTTTGATGGCATTGTCCACTTCGCGTTCACCATAGGCTTGGTCCTGTCCCACGTAGAGCCGCCATTTGCTGCCCACGGGCATGTGGACCAGTGCTTCTGTCCATCCGGGAATCACCTCGTTGATGCGGAATGTGAGAGGGGCATCCCGCTGGTAGGAACTCTCTACCTGCGTGCCGTCGATCAGTTGTCCCTCGTAGTGCACCTTCACGCGGTCGGTGTCCACGGGCACTTCGCCTGTGCCTTCCTCTATCACCTCATAGTAAAGTCCGTCGGCCAGTTTCCTGACGCTGTCCCTTTGGGCTACTTGTGCCAGGAAGTCCTCGTTTTCCTTTTTCCATTCGGCATAGTTGGTGGCCAATTGGTCTTTCTTGGTTTTCTGGAGCAGGCGGTTAAACGTCTCGCGGGCTTCTTCGGGGTTCAGTATCTGGTCCTTTTTGATTGTTCCGCTCACCAGCCCGGCCAGCATGTTGTTGATGCTGACAGAGCGTGTGGTGTCTTCGCCGAAGAGTTCGTAGTTGAGTCCTTTCACCAGTTCGTTTTTCACCTGCATGCCCATGTTCATGCCGATGAGATAGGCCTCTTTCTTTTTGTCGTCATCGGCATTCATGCCCTCGCAGAGTCCTTTGATGAACTCGTCCATGTACGTGGTGTCCATGTCAAGGCTCTTAACCAGATACTCTTTCAGGTTGTCGCCCCGGGTCACGCCGAAGGCGTATGCCAGCGTGTCCTGTTCGTTGCTCAGGTCGGCCTTGGGAGTCCCCTTGCCGCAGCCTGCGAGCAGGGTGGTTGCGACAACCACCGCTGCTGCGATAGACTTACGCATAAGGTTGGGTATTATTCTTGTTGGTCAAGCGTTTACTTTACGATTTCCAGCAGCTCCACGGTGAACTCCAGCGTAGAGAAGGGGCGGATAGGGCCGCTCTGCTGTGCGCCATAGGCTTTGTCCTGGCCGATGTAGAGCTTCCATTTGCTGCCCACGGGCATGTGGGTGAGTGCCTCGGTCCATCCGGGAATCACGCGGTTCACGGGGAACTCGGTGGCCTCGCCGCGGTCATAGCTGCTGTCGAACTTGGTGCCGTCCACCAGCTTGCCTTCGTAGTTTACTTTCACGGTGCTGCTGTCGTTGGGCATTTCGCCGGTGCCTTCGGTGATTACCTCGTAGTAGAGGTTGTCGCTCAGCTTCTTCACGCCGTCCTTCTTGGCCACCTCTGCCAGGAAGTCCTCGTTCTGCTTCTGCCACTTTTGTGTCACGGCCTGGCGCAGTTCCTCGTTCAGCCGGCGGGCGATGAACATGGCGCTTTGCTCTGTGATGGTCGTGTCCTTCCGTTCGCCCTTCACCGTGTTGATGAAGGCTGCCAGGAATTGCTTGCGGTTAATCACTTCGGTGCTGTCGTTGCCGGAGAGCTGGTAGTCCTGGGAGCGCATGTTCATGTCGAGTTGGGCGGCGATGAGCATACCTGCGGTGTAGGCCGCTTCCTGCTTGTTGTCCTTGGTGTTGAAGTAGTTGAGCATACCCTCATAGAACTTGTCCATCTTGGCGGTGTCCATCTTGTAGGCCTGTGCCAGATATTCTTTCAGACCATTGGTCTGGGTCATGCCCATGATGTGGCTGAGCGTGTCCACCTTGGCGGTTGACAGTCCCATAGCCTCCAGTTCCTTGTTCTGCTCGCTCTTTTCCAGGCTCACGTTCTTCAGGTCGCCCATAGAGATGCTTCCCTTGCCGCAACCTACCATTGCTGTTGCTGCCAGAACCACGGCAGCCATCGTTGTCTTTTTCATTGTTTTGTGGTTTTATTTGTTTTGTGTGATTCTTTCTTGTTGTTGTCTTGATTACAGCACTTTAATCAGCTCCACATCGAACACCAGAGTGCTGTAGGGAGGAATCTGGCTGCCTGCGCCACGTTCGCCGTAGCCCAGCACATAGGGGATGAAGAAGCGGTATTTGGCACCCTCCTTCATCAGCTGCACGCCCTCGGTCCATCCGGCGATTACCTGGTTCAGACCGAAATCTGCGGGTTCGTCGCGCCGGTAGGAACTGTCAAATACGTCGCCGTTGATCAGGCGGCCCTCGTAGTGGCAGCGCACCTGGTCGGTGGCTTTGGGGCTTTTGCCCGTTCCCTCGGTGAGCACTTCGTATTGCAGTCCGCTCTTGGTGGTCACCACGCCCTCGCGCTGTCCGTTCTCTTTCAGGAAGGCGGCTCCCTCGGCGATGGCCTGCTGTGCGTCCTCCTTGGCTTTGCTCTCGAAGTATTCGTTCAGCAACTGCTGTGCCTCGCGGGCCGTCATGGCCGTTTCATTGCCGTTCATCACGTCGGCGATGCTGCGGCTGAAGTCCTCCATGCAGAAGTTGCGGATGTTCATGCTTTTCAATTGCTGTCCGATGCCCAATCCCAGGGCATAGCTGATTTTGTCCATAGGTAGATTTTGTGTTGTTTTTCCGTTATAAAACGCTAATTTCTTGCAAAGATACGAAATACTTGTCAGTTGTGGAGCGTTAGTCCCTGCTTTTTACGTTTTGTTTAGAACTAATGCGCGGAGTTCTGTGTGTGAAATCCTAGTTCCCAGTTCCACGACAACGACTTTCCAGATAAGAATCATAGAGTTTGATACAATTATGGTAACCAAATGATTTATAAAGAAAAAACAATCAGGCGGAAGAGTATGATTCCCTTTCCGCCTGACAAGTCCTTTCTCTAATCATTCCTCTGATGCTTAAGCCGTTCTCGTCTTAGAATCCGAATATTTTTTATTTATAAGACTTTGACACAGCCTACAGGAATACCCATTGATAGCCAAATCAATGGAGGCACATAAGTGTCCGGCACAACAAATATGAGAGAAATCAAGCAAACCGTATGTACCATAATCAATATGATACCATAACGTTGTGCTTTTTTTTGTCCTTGTTTTTTCTTTTGTATATTCACGTAAATGTAGAATAACACAAAGAAACACAATCCATAAGCTAAAGTTGCTATGAGAATACTCGCATTTAACACGCCACGGAACTTAGTAAGGAACCACCAACTAAACTTACAACAACACTGGCACCTCCGGTAACTACTGCACTCGCTCCACAGAAAATAGCAACTCCTGCAGCCATTTCTCCCCATACTGTTGCAATACCACCTGTAGCTAAATTACAAGCAAATGATTTAAGAGAAAGCCCTCTCGTCATAAGAAAACTTTCTTGTATTGCATCTTGCGTCAGTTTAGCAATAAGAAGTCCTTGCATTATTTCGTCTTTCTCTTTTAATGGAAACTTTTGGATTTTATTTTCTACCAAAGAGAAATCGTGCACACAGTTGTTAATAAGCATAATAATGCTTTCAGATATATTTTTTTCATAATGTTATTATAGTAATTTGATAATTTTGCGCGAAGGTACGTTTTTTTCGTCTGAGTGTGCAAATAGGAATAGATTTTTTCGATAATAACAACATGAAGAAGCCATGTAAAAAAACGTTTTAACTAGTATAACATGAGTTCGATGAAATCTCAATAAAACAAACTGTGTGTTTCATGTTGTTTTATACCGTTTGTAGGGTCTTCAAAGCACATGTGAATGTTTTGGAAAAAATGTGTTCATGTTTTTCAAAATCATGTTCATGTTTTGACTGAAACATGTTCATGTTTTCGGAAGCTTTGAGACGGGGAATCGTTGTGCGACGAAAATAAGAAAGTCGTGTGCTTATTCTTCCGGGAAGGGTTCGTGGTCGAGCCGGAAATGCAGCCGAAGTCCGCTGACGGGATGCGTGAACGAAAGACTGTCGGCACACAGATGCAGGCGCGTGTCCGGCGTGCCGTAGAGCGCGTCGCCCGTGATGGGGCTGTCCAGCCCCCGTGGGTGGGCCAGGTGGAGCCGCAGCTGGTGGGTGCGTCCCGTGTGCGGCCAAAGCAGCACGTTGTGGGGCGAGGTCACCCGATAGTGGGTGTGGGCGTGCCGCCCGTGCTCGTCGCTGACCATCTGGCGTGGTCGGTCATCCGGATTGGCCGCCAACGGCAGGGTGATGTCGCCTTCCTGTCCGGGTGTGAGCGGGCGGCTGACACGTGCTTGGTAGCGTTTCTCCACGGTGCGGGTGAGGAACTGCTGTTGCAGATGATGATAGGCCTGCGTGGTGAGTGTCACCACCATCAGTCCGCTGGTGTCCATGTCCAGCCGGTGAACCATCATGGGGCCTTCATGGGCGAAGCGTTCGGCGATGATGCTCTGCACGCTGGGCAGGTCGTCCTTGCCCGGCACGGAGAGCAACCCCGAGGGCTTGTCCACCACCACAATGTGGGCATCGGCGTAGATGATTCTCAGCTGCGAGGCAAGTTGCTGCTGATGCAGTGCCATCGGGTTGGGGTCAACGTCCAGCCCGCGAAGCATCCAACCGAGGATGGGATGGCAACGTGACTGGCAGGAAGGATAGAAGTGGCCGTGGATGCGTGGGGCACCTGCGGGCGACCGGCCCACCCAAAACTCGCCCATGCAGAGGGGATGCAGGCCGTGGATGTAGGCGTATTGCAGAAGGCGCGGGGCGCAGCAGTCGCCTGCGGCCGCAGGGGGAGTCTGCCCCTCGAAGATGCGGGAGAGGCTGCGCGTGTGGCCCTCGGCATTGAGAAACGCGAAATGTTGGAACAGCCATTGCTGCAGGCGGGCGCTTCGGCGGGCGCGTTCTTCCTTGAGTGCGCGGATTGGGGCAAGCCGGGCATCCAGCTCGTTCTGCTTCTCCTCTATGCGTTTTTTCCAGTGGGCTTTCAACCGTCGCAGTTCGGCCTTCTGATGTTGGCTCTGCCGGATGAGGGCCTCCTGTTGCTCCATGCTGAGGGCGGTGCAGCGCAGCAGGTGGCGTTCCCGGCGGTCGGCGGCCATTTGGTCAGCGAACTGATGGAGCTGTTCCCGACACGTTTCTTGCAGGGATTGTAGCTGATTCCGGAGAACCCGGGTTCGCTCATCCTGCTCCATGCGGTCGATGTGGCGGTTGATGGCCGAGATTTCCTGTTCTTCTTGCTGAAAATGGCAGCCGGGCGTGTGGATGTCGAACACCGGGGGTACGAAAAAGGGCAGGTCGCTTCGGCCGCACAATGTGCCCGAAAAGGCTGCCAGATAGCCACCCTCCACCACCAACACCCCCAGCATCTTGCCCTTCGCCAGTTCTTCGGCCCATGAGGGATGGCAATCCACCTGCTCCATCAGCCGGTCAGCGGCCAGCCGGACGAGCGGGTGGGGCCGGTAGGCAAAAGGATAGGTGAAGCGTTCGGGAGGGGCGATGCCCCGGAATTTGAGCGGATGGAGTCTGTCGGGTTGCATGAGGGCGTGGGAATACGTTGGATTTTGCCATGCAAAGATAGATGTTTTCTGAAATAAATGCACTACCTTTGTACATCATATTATATAATTAGGTACTCCGGGAATATAGCGATGTCGCAGAGTAAGTATAGTCAAAGCACCCGACAGGTGCAGACGCAGCAGCAGGTGCTTTCGCCCCAGCAGGTGCTGGTGGCCAGGCTCACCGAGTTGCCGGTTGAGGGACTGCGTGATCGCATCAACAAGGAACTGGAGGATAACCACTGGCTGGAAAAGCGCGACGGGGCCGGAGGTGCCCCCCCTGCTGCTCCCGCATCGGACGGCAGCACGGCGGTTGCGCACGAGGATTCTTTCGGCGAGGGTGATGACGACTATGTGCCCCGTGCCATGAACGGCGGGGGAGAGGCGGTCCACAAAGAACCGGCCGATGTGGGAGGAACTTTCTTTGACCATTTGGTGGCCCAGTTGCCTGAGTATCGGCTGAACGGGCATCAGACGGAAGTGGTGCGTTATATTATAGGTTCGTTGGAGGAGGATGGCATGTTGCGTACCCCGCTTCTGCAGATACAGGACGAGTTGGATATCTATCAGAATGTGGTCACCGACGAGCGGGAACTGGAATATCTGCTCACCCACGTGGTGCAGCAGATGGAGCCTGCGGGGGTGGGAGGGCGCAACCTGCGTGAATGCCTTTCGCTGCAGGTGAGACGTAACGTGTCGGGCGACCGCCGTGAGCGGTTGCTGACGCTCTTCGGCCGCTATTGGGACGACTTCAGCCACACGCGCTGGAGCCGCATTCAGCAGGCCATGAAGTTGTCGGATGCCGAGTTGCAGGACTTGCAGCGAAGCGTCCGCCGTCTGACGCCCCGTCCCGGAGGAAGTCTTGGCAACGAGCCTCAGACCACAGCGGCCACCGCAGTGCCCGATTTCCTGATCACGCTGGATGATGACGGACGGCTTCATCTGAGCCTTAATGAGGGCGATCTGCCCCAGTTGGTGCTCAGCCGGGATGCCGATATCGCCATGGATATGCCCACTGTGACCAAATCCGACCAGGAAGCCGTGCGCTATTTGAAGGGGCAGATAGCCAGCGCACAACAGTTTATTGACGCTCTGGCACAGCGACGGCGTTCGATGTTACTCACCATGCAGGCCATCGTACGCCTGCAGCTCCCTTTCTTCATGACGGGTGACGAGCAGCAACTCAAGCCCATGAGGCTGGAGGACGTGAGTGCCATGACCAAACTGGATGTCTCCACCACCAGCCGTGTCTCCAACAGCAAGTATGTGCAGACTCCGCATGGCATCTTTCCCCTGCGCTGGTTCTATTCCGGTTCCCTGTCTCAGGACGGGGAGGAGGTGAGCGTGCGCAATGTGCTTTCGGCCTTGAAGAGCCTGGTGGACGGAGAAGAGAAAAGTGCCCCGCTGAGTGATGAAAAGCTGACAAGCCTGTTGCAGCAACAGGGCTTCAGCGTGAAGCGCCGCACCGTGGCCAAGTATAGGACGCAATTGGGAATACCGGAAAGCCGACTCAGATGATGGACCAAAGGGATAGTGAAATGGGCGTGGAGAGTCAGATTCCCGATGCGCTTGAAAAAGAGATGATGCACCTGCTGATGCGTTTTGCCCGCCTCTGCTCGCTGCTGTTCCGTCAGACTTATTATCCCCTGGTGGCGGTGTTCGTGTTGCTCAACTTCACGTTTCTTCATAACCTGTCGCGCGAGTTGCGCATGTTGGTGCTCTTGATGGTGGCACTCTACACCCTTGTGCTGCCCCATCTGATTTGTAAGGCCATCGACGTGGCTGTGACTGGAACCGTTATGGATCGCTACCCGCGCGTCCTGCGCCAGGTGCATTACCTGATTACTCTGTTGGGATTTGTGCTCTGTATCTTCATGCTCAACCGCCTGCGTATGCCTTTCTTCCTGGTGGCTTATCTGCAGGTGGCCGTGGTTTATCAGACAATCTGCCTGATGATAGGCCTGTTTTGGAACATCAGCACACAGAGTGCGGCAGCGGCCAGTGTGGCCGGTTGTCTGCTCTCATACTCGTTGTTGATGGACTACGACGCCACGGCTTGGGTCTGTGGGGCAATAGTGATGAACGGACTGGTGAGCAGCAGCCGGGTGTTGATGCGCCGGCATACCGTGGTCCAGACCACGGCGGGCACTCTGGTGGGGCTGGCCAGTGCGGTTCTTGTGATGTTTATATTTTAGAAACTAAATATATAAAGGAATATGGTAAGCATTATTATGGGTAGCACAAGCGACTACCCCGTGATGGAGAAAGCAGCTAAGTTCCTCGACGAGATGGATATTCCCTTCGAGATTAACGCCCTGTCGGCCCACCGCACTCCCCAAGAGGTGGAGCGGTTCGCCCGTGAGGCCGAGGGTCGCGGCGTGCGCGTGATTATTGCCGGAGCCGGCATGGCGGCCGCCTTGCCCGGTGTGATTGCGGCCAGCACCTCGCTACCCGTGATTGGTGTGCCCATCAAGGGAATGCTCGACGGACTGGACGCCGTGCTCAGCATGTTGCAGATGCCTCCCGGCATCCCTGTGGCTACGGTGGCCGTGAACGGCGCTCAGAATGCCGCTATCCTGGCCGCACAGATGCTCGCTCTTGGCGATGAGGCTTTGGCCATGCGGATGAAGGACTTCAAGGAGGGACTGAAACAGAAAATCGTGCGTGCCAACGAGGAACTGGCCAATGTGCAGTTTAAGAACAAGGTGAACTGATGAATCTGTTTAACTACCGCCGCCGTTTCAGCCATATCGTGCAGGTGGGCGACACGCCCATGGGCGGATTCCACCCCATCCGTGTGCAGAGCATGTGCACCACCTCCACCATGGACACGGAGGCCAGCGTGCAACAGACCTTGCGTATCGCGAAGGCCGGGGGGGAGTATGTGCGCCTCACCACACAAGGCACGCGTGAGGCCGAAAACATGCAGGCCATCAATGCCGGAGTGCGTGCCGCCGGGTGCAACGTGCCCCTGGTGGCCGATGTGCACTTCAACGCCAACGTGGCCGATGTGGCTGCCCGCTATTGCGAGAAAGTGCGCATCAATCCCGGCAACTATGTGGACACTGCACGCCAGTTCCGCCGCTTGGAGTACACCGACGAGGAGTACGCCCGCGAGCTTCAGAAGATAGAGGACCGGCTGACTCCTTTCCTTAATATATGTAAGGAGAATCACACGGCTGTGCGCATCGGCGTGAACCATGGTTCTTTGTCCGACCGTATCATGTCGCGCTATGGCGATACGCCCGAGGGCATCGTGGAGAGTTGTATGGAGTTCCTCCGCATCTGTGTGAAGCAGGATTTCCGTGATGTGGTGATTTCCATCAAAGCCTCCAACACGGTGGTTATGGTGCAGAGCGTGCGCCTGCTGGTAACCCGGATGACACGCGAGAACATGACGTTCCCTCTGCACCTGGGCGTTACCGAGGCCGGTGAGGGAGAGGACGGGCGGATAAAGAGTGCCGTGGGTATCGGTGCCCTGCTTCAGGATGGCATGGGAGATACCATTCGTGTGAGCCTGAGCGAAGAACCTGAAGCGGAGATTCCCGTGGCACGCGACATCGTGGACTATGTGACCGGTGTCCGCAAGGATGCCGACCTGCCCATCAACCCCGAGGATGTTCAGATACCGGCCTTCTACAATTGGCTGAAGCCCGAACGCCGTCAGACCACCCGCGTGGGCGATGTGGGTGGAGGACAAGTGCCCGTGGTGTGGACAGAGATACCTGTCGAGGGCGTGGTTGTGCTCAATCCCTTTACCTTGAATGCTGAGACGGCCGACTTCTTGCGTAGTCATCCCGAGGTGATTGTGGTAAGTCGCCCACACACCGCCAATCGTTTGGGCGAGCATCGCGCTTTGGTCTTCGCTTTGGAGAACCTCGGTTTGCACAATCCCGTGCTGGCCTTTCATGACGACACCAACATGGTGCATGCGGCCATAGAGTTGGGAGTCCTGTTTATCGACGGACTGATGGATGGCATCGTGATACCCGACGAGCAGCTTGGCCTTGGCATCCTGCAGGCCGCCCGCGCCCGTTTCTCGAAGACGGAGTATATCTCTTGTCCCGGTTGCGGCCGCACGCTTTATGATCTGCAGGGAACCATCGCACGCATCAAGCAGGCCACGCAGCACCTGAAAGGCTTGAAGATTGGCATCATGGGTTGTATCGTCAACGGACCCGGCGAGATGGCTGATGCCGATTATGGCTATGTGGGTGCCGCACGCGGCAAGATTTCCTTATATAAAGGGAAGCAGTGTGTGGAGAAGAATATCCCGGAGGAGGAGGCGGTGGAGCACTTGTTGGAACTCATCGCTGCCGACCGGAAGGAAGAATAATATAAACGAAATTAAAAGAAAGAATCATGCTGATATATAACACGCTCAGTCGTAAGAAAGAACTCTTCAAATCCCTCGTGGAGGGCCGCGTGGGTATGTACGTCTGTGGCCCTACCGTCTATGGCGATGCCCACTTGGGACATGCCCGTCCCGCCATCACCTTTGACCTTCTGTTCCGCTATCTTCTGCATCAAGGCTACAAGGTGCGCTATGTGCGTAACATCACGGATGTGGGGCATCTGGAGCATGACGCCGATGAGGGTGAGGACAAGATTGCAAAGAAAGCACGCCTGGAACAGCTCGAACCTATGGAGGTGGCTCAATATTATACCAACCGCTTCGAGGCGGCTATGGACGCTTTGGGCTGTCTGCGTCCCAGCATCGAGCCTCATGCCACGGGGCATATCATCGAGCAGCAGCAGTTGGTGGAAGAGATTCTTGCCAACGGGTATGCCTATGAGAGCAACGGCAGTGTATACTTCGATGTGGAGAAGTATGACAAGGACTATAAGTACGGCATCCTCAGTGGCCGCTCTTTGGAGAACGTGAAGGATGCCAGTCGCGAGTTGGCCGGAGTAGGCGAGAAGAGAAACCAGGCCGACTTCGCTCTTTGGAAGGCTGCCCAGCCCGAACATATCATGCGCTGGCCCAGCAAGTGGAGCGATGGCTTCCCGGGATGGCACTGCGAGTGCACGGCCATGGGACGCAAGTACTTGGGCAACCACTTTGACATTCATGGCGGAGGCATGGATCTCGTGTTCCCCCATCATGAGTGTGAGATTGCCCAGGCTGTGGCCAGTCAGGGCGACCAGATGGTGCGCTATTGGATGCACAACAACATGATTACCATCGACGGCAAGAAGATGGGCAAGAGTTATAACAACTTCATCACCCTTCCCCAGTTCTTCGACGGGTCTCATCCTCTGCTCACCCAGGCTTACAGTCCCATGACCATCCGCTTCTTTATCCTGCAGGCTCATTACCGCAGCACGGTGGATTTCAGCAACGATGCCCTGCAGGCTGCCGAAAAGGGCTTCGCCCGGCTGATGGAGGGATGGAAGAATCTGCAACGCATGGCCGAAGGTCAGAAGGTGAAAGGCCAGCTGATGGTGGAGATGAAATGGGTGGAAGAACTGAAGACGCGCCTTTACGAGGCTATGGATGACGACCTCAACTCGCCCATCGTTATCAGCACGCTGTTTGATGCCTGCCGCATCATCAACCAGCTTGTCGACCGGAAGGCAAGCATTCAGCAGGAAACGGCTCAGGCTTTGATAGAACTCTTCCGCACCTTTGCCTTCGACATCCTGGGTTTGCATGAAGACACGGCCGCCGGAAACAAACAGCGTGAGGAGGCTTTCGGCCATGTGGTGGATATGGTGCTTGAGCAACGTCAGCAGGCCAAGGCTGAGAAAAACTGGGCGTTGAGCGATCAAATCCGCGACAACCTGGCCGAGCTTGGCTTCGAGGTGAAGGACACCAAGGACGGCTTCAGCTGGACGCTGAACAAATAGGACCGCCTTGTCGGTGCGTCTCTTGACGTTCTTGTTGCCGCTGTGTTTGCGGTTGATTAGAACAATCTTTTTTTGCCGTCAAGTGATTTTCTTGGCGAACATGGACTAAACAATGCGGGCTGATTCCTGTAAAATGGAATCAGCCCGTATTTTGTATCATGTCAAAATTCAAAGTTTCTTGAAAATTTCTTTTGATTGTTTATTATTACTGTCCGCTAAACTATAAAAAGTCGAGTCCAACTTCTTGAATGGAAGAA
>CAMWSK010000021.1 GCA_947176895.1 uncultured Prevotellaceae bacterium
CTTCTTCCATTCAAGAAGTTGGACTCGACTTTTTATAGTTTAGCGGACAGTAATATTAAATAATATTCATAACTTTGCGGTATATCCATAGGATTAACACGTAAAAAAGGAGGTCAACAAAACAGACAGGAAAAGAAGGAACGCTAAGGGAAACGCCCCGAAAAGGAAGGGCTTCCCGCCAGTTGAGAAGAAACGTCGCCTCAGGCGACAGAACAATTAACAATCGAAGAAGCGTCTCCATTCTCAAAAACTTGAAACGAGCATATAAACATATTGAGCTTTTAGCTCTTGTTCTCACTCATTAGAATACCGCCAATATTCGTACATCAGGAACAAGCAGATTGGAAGTTCACGCTTGTAAGGCGTGGGCTATTCTATGTTTGTTGATGTACTGGTCACTTGGCGGTAACCATAATGAGTAACAAGCAAACAGAATGGTTGCACGCCTTTTTTCGTATCCAAACATCATTGAATTTAAACAACACAACTATGAAAAGACTGTTTACTGTGGCATTGGCATTTTTTGCCTGCACCTACGTATTTGCTCAAAGCAATTTCAGAGACCGTCACATGGCATACAAAGGGTTTGCCGATATTGGATTGGGATCAGCGTTCTGTGATGGAGACAACAACACCTCATTTAACCTGACGACATCACATGGTATCCAGATAAACCCGTACTTTTTCGTCGGTGCCGGTATCGGAGTGAATGTATCTTCCTCATCAGTAACGGATGGAGCAACCGTCATTGCACCTATCTTCGGCCAGGTTCGTGCCAATATCCTCAACAAAAGCATCAGTCCTTATGTTGACTTTAAGGGTGGAGGTTCCGTAGGAGATTTCAAAGGAGGTTATGTCGAACCTTCTATTGGTGTAAGTATGCCCGTGACAAACAAGTTTGCCATTGATTTTGCTTTTGTTTACACAATGTATACGCACAAGGAGGACTTTAATTGGGGATGGTCATACGATCTGACAGAACGCTCAACGCTGCATTCCATTGGGTTCAAGTTTGGCTTTGAGTTCTAAACGTTAGATACTGATAAATCATTATTATATTACAAACGGGGCGCATCTCTTTTGAGGTACGCCCTGTTATTGTACTAAAGATCTTACTAAAAAAGGCGAGGCCGCACAGCGAAATGTGCGGCCTCTTTTTCCCTTTTTATGGTGTTGGTAATAAGCCTTAGTCATTACCGGCACCTTTGTGGGTGCAAAGGTATTGATTTCTATTGAAACAACAAAAAAATCAAGAAGAAAGTTTTTAATTTATTCTTTATGCAGGTCTCTGAACCCACTTATATTCATTATTATATCCTTTACCGTCTGCGTTTTGCAATACTTGGCTATCAAGGCATCGATTTCATTGAGCAATTCATCATGACGCTTGACCGATACCTGTTTCAGCATATACAGGATTACTCGGGTGGCTCCGTTTAGATTCTGGTTATTCCCTATCCCCTTCATCATTGCCGGGCCTTTTCTGATTGATTTCTCCGGAGTGAAATCGAAAAGGACGTTACTATGGGCGCAGACATTACGGATATTCTTGATTAATTCCAGATAATTCTGAAGGGTTATAGTAGTCTTTAATCCGAATTCTCCGGCCACCTTCAGTTTCATATCCTCGTCCTTTATCGCCCGGAACACATGGGCCACCTCGCCGATTGTCATATATTCAATCGCTTTCCATGCCGGGGCATACTTATCCTCCGGATAATGTATGTGATGTAGCTTCAATACCGGGTTCTTATCCCGTATCGGGACATAACCTCCATCCGTATAATAAGTGGCTTGTTTATCTGTTACGACACTTTCGTCCGCGAACCATGCCGGCTTGTCAATATTCCCGTTGGAAACAATGTATATAACTTTGGTACGGAAAGCGATTTCTATGCGGCTCAATGCCTTTAGAAAAAGATTTCGCAGATTGAAATCGAAATAATACAACTTTACGGCATTGTCAAAATCTGTGTCGTCTACAAAATCATGTTCTCTGTTATCTTTCTCAGGATAAGTTGTTTCAAATGGGAACCAATAAAAGCCAAGACGGTAATATCCTATGTCGAAAAGAACCTCTTTGGCTTTTTCGACATCCGAGATATTCATTCCTCGGCTTCGCAGTTTGGCTATCTGCTCATCTAATGTAGTTGCTTTTCTGCCCATATAGGTTTTGAAGTTACGAATTTCTCGCGAATTTCCATGTTCTTTAGGTCGCTTATTTATGGCGGTAACCTACGACACAGCCCTGATTGTATTAAGGCCAAATCGGTTATTGGCGTTATCAACATAACAGCCTAATGACCGATTTGGGTTAACGTCTTGGGATTCTTTTACGAAATCATGCTGCCGGGCTTCACGGGGTGCTCGGTGGTGGTGACGGAGATGGTGCCGTCATGGTTCTCGGCAGAGAGAATCATGCCCTCGCTCACCAGGCCGTTCTTGAACTCGCGCGGAGCCAGGTTGGCCACGAAGAGCACTTGCTTGCCGATGAGCTGCTCCGGCTCGTACCACTGGCTGATGCCGCTCACGATGGTGCGGTTGTTCAGGCCGTCGGCAATCTTGAATTTCAACAGCTTCTTCATCTTGGGCACACGCTCACATTCCAGCACGGTACCCACGCGGATGTCCAGTTTCTGGAAATCGTCGAAGGTGATGGTCTCCTTCAGTGCGGGAGCCTTGTAGTTGGCCTCCTCGTTGGCCTTGATGGTGTCGGCCAGCTTCTGCTGCTGGAATTGGATGGTCTCGTCCTCGATTTTGCTGAACAGGAGCGAGGGCTTGGGCAGGGTGGTGCCGGCGGCTATCAGGTCCGTGCTGCCCAGGCGGTCCCATTCCAGCGTGTCCATGGCCAGCATTTGGCGCAGGCGTTCGCTGGAGAAAGGCAGGAAGGGCAGGAAGGCGATGGCCAGGTTGGCGCTGATTTGCAGCGAGATGTTGATGATGGTCTTCACACGCTCGGGATCGGTCTTCACGATTTTCCAGGGTTCGCTGTCGGCGATGTACTTGTTGCCGATGCGGGCCAGGTTCATGGCCTCCTTCTGCGCCTCGCGGAACTTGAAGTTCTCCAGTAGGTTCTCCAGCTTCTCCTTCACATCCTTGAACTCGCCGAGGGTCTCCCGGTCAAAGTCGGTCAGTTCGCCGCAGGCGGGCACCACACCTTCGTAGTATTTCTGAGTCAGCTGCAGGGCACGGTTCACGAAGTTGCCGTACACGGCCACCAGCTCGTTGTTGCAGCGGGCCTGGAAGTCGGCCCAAGTGAAGTCGTTGTCCTTCGTCTCGGGCGCGTTGGCGGTGAGCACATAACGCAGCTCGTCCTGCCTGCCGGGCAGTTCGTCCAGGTATTCGTTCAGCCACACGGCATAGTTCTTCGAGGTGGAAATCTTGTTGCCCTCCAGGTTCAGGAACTCGTTGCTGGGCACGTTGTCGGGCAGGATATATCCGCCGTGGGCCTTCAGCATGGCGGGGAACACGATGCAGTGGAACACGATGTTGTCCTTGCCGATGAAGTGGATCAGACGGGTGTCCTCGTCCTTCCACCAGGTCTCCCACTTGCCCCATTTCTCGGGCCGGGCGTCGCACAGTTCCTTCGTGTTGGATATGTAGCCGATGGGCGCGTCAAACCATACATAGAGCACCTTGCCCTCGGCCCCCTCCACAGGCACGGGAATGCCCCAGTCCAGGTCGCGTGTCACGGCACGCGGGCGCAGGCCGCCGTCCAGCCAGCTCTTGCACTGGCCGTAGACGTTGGGGCGCCATTCCTTGTGGTCTTCCAATATCCATTTCTCCAGCCAGGGCTGGTCCTTGTCCAGGGGCAGGTACCAGTGCTTCGTCTTGCGTTTCACCAGGGGGTTGCCCGTCTCGGCGTTATAGGGGTTGATCAGTTCCTCGGGCGAAAGCGTGGCGCCGCACTTCTCACACTGGTCGCCGTAGGCATCCAGGTTGTGGCAGCGGGGACATTCGCCGCGTATGTTGCGGTCGGTGAGGAAGTGCTGCGTCTGCTCGTCATAGAACTGTTCGCTCTCCATCTCGGTCAGTTTGCCCTCGTCGTAGAGTTTCCTGAAGAAGTCGGCGGCCAGCCGGTGATGGGTGTCGCTGGTGGTGCGGCTGTAGACGTCGAATGATATGCCGAAGCGCTCGAACGAGTCCTTGATAAGGTTGTGGTAGCGGTCCACCACCTCCTGCACGGTGATTCCCTCCTTACGGGCGCGGATGGTGACGGGCACTCCGTGCTCGTCCGAACCGCCGACGAACATCACGTCGCGACCGCGCAGGCGCAGATAGCGCACATAGATGTCGGCGGGCACGTACACGCCGGCCATGTGGCCGATATGGATGGGACCGTTGGCATAGGGAAGAGCCGTGGTGACCGTAGTCCGTTTGAAAGTCTTTTCTGCCATATATTATATATAATGTGTGGTTTTTGGGGGCAAAGTTAGTGAAAGGCGAGCGCAGAAGCAAATGAAAACGCAGTTTTCTATTTGAATCTGCCAATCTGCATTCTGACTTCGGCAAGACAGATGCCATGAAAGTTCATGCCGGGCTCTTTCGTGGGCCTTGAAAGTGGTAGGAACCTGTATTTAAAAGCTACTTTAATGTTGTTGGCAAAATTCACCCCACCGGATTCACTTTTGTCTGTTTCTCAACCAATTTTATAACTAAAGATTTCAGTTATCATGTAAATATAACGTGAGTCTGATGAATTGTGATTGTCTGTAAAATCCCTGCCCCCTCCAAGCCCCCGAAAAAACATCTTGATGTTTTTGAAAAACATGAACACGTTTTCGAAAAACATGAACACGTTTTTCCCGAAACATCCTCATGTTTTGCTGCCGTGTGAGAGTTTTTTGCCCCCGGGGGTATGCAATAGAGGGGGGGCGGATGGTCCGGGACTCGGGGGTGTCTCAGAAAAAACTTGGTGATTCTGTTTCTCTGTTCCGAAAAAAAATTATCTTTGCACTCTTGAAAGTGTGCATTTAAGAGCATGCTGAAGACTATACAATTATATAAGTAGAAGCCGACACGAATGAAGAGAAACACTTTATTGGCCATCGCATTGATGTGCTCGGGCGCCATGTACGCCCAAAGTGAGATTACCCCCCAAGTGCTGAGCCGGATCAGCGAAACCCCGCTTACTCCCGCCCAGCAGGCTTTGGCCGGTGTGGTGCAGACCGGCTCCATCAAAAAGGCCGCCCTGCGCCCCAACAACCCCCATGTGCGCGACACATGGTTCAGCAACGAGGTGAAAAACGAGGGCATCACCGACCAGCAGAGCAGCGGACGCTGCTGGATGTTCACCGGCATGAACGTGCTCCGCCACCGCGCCGCCAGGCATTTCGATTTGCCCGGCTTCACCTTCAGCCAGTGCTACACGTTCTTCTATGACCAGCTGGAGAAATCCAACCTCTTCCTGCAAAGCATCATCGACACCCGTAAGGAGGCGCTCGACAGCCGCCAGGTGCAATGGCTGATGCAGCATCCCCTGAGCGACGGCGGCACCTATACCGGCGTGGCCGACCTGGTGGTGAAGTATGGCCTGGTGCCCTCGGATGTGGTGCAGGAAACCTATGTGAGCAACAGCACCTCTGAGTTCAGCGGCCACCTCACGCGCAAGCTGCGCGAGATTGCCATCAACATCCGCGAGAAGGCCGAGGCCGGAGCGAGCGTGAAACAGCTGGAAGCCTACAAGGTGGAGCAGCTGAAGACCGTCTATCACATGCTGGTGCTGGCCTATGGCGAGCCCGTGAAAACCTTCAAGTGGGCACCCCGCGGCAAGGACGGCAAGCTGACGGCCCCTCTGAAAGAGTACACCCCGCTGGAGTTCTACGCCGAGGCCTGCGGCACCGACGACGACTTGCAGAACGACTATGTGATGCTGATGAACGACCCCAGCCGCCCCTTCGACCAGGTCTATGAGATTGACATGGACCGTCACACCTACGAGGGCCACAACTGGCTCTACGTCAACCTGGACATCGACGAGCTGAGCCGGCTGGCCATCGCCAGCCTGAAGGACAGCGCCATGATGTATTTCAGTTGTGATGTGGGCAAGCAGCTCAACAGCGCAACCGGTCTGCTGGATGTGGACAACTACGACTACGGCCCCATCTTCGGCACCACCTTCGGGATGAACAAGAAGCAACGCATCCAGACCCTCGACAGCGGCAGCTCCCATGCCATGACCCTGATGGCCGTGGACCTGGACGAGGAAGGCAAGCCCCTGAAATGGAAGGTGGAAAACTCATGGGGACCCTCCTACGGCTACAGCGGCCATCTGATCATGACCAATGAATGGTTCCGCGAATACATGTTCCGCGTGGTGGTGAACAAGAAGTATTGCAGCCCGAAGGTGCTCGACCTGCTGAAGAAGAAGCCCGTGCGCCTGCCCGCCTGGGACCCCATGTTCTCCGCCGACAACTAACACAAGTCTCAACTATTTTTATCCGAAAACTATGATACGAGTAGCAATCGTGGGCTATGGCAATATCGGCCGCTATGCCCTGAAAGCCCTGCAGGCAGCCCCCGACATGGAGGTGGCCGGCATCGTGCGCCGCAACGGCGCTGAGAACAAACCCGGGGAGCTGGCCCCCTATGCCGTGGTGAAGGACATCGCCGAGCTGGGCCATGTGGACGTGGCCATCCTCGCCACCCCCACCCGCAAGGTGGAGGAAACCGCCAAGGCATTGCTGGCCAAAGGCATCTCCACCGTGGACAGCTTCGACATTCATACGCAGATTGTAGACCTGCGCCGTTCGCTTGACGCAGCCGCCAAGCAGGGACATGCCGCCGCCATCATATCGGCAGGATGGGATCCCGGCTCGGACAGCGTGGTACGCGCCCTGCTTGAGGGCCTCGCTCCCCAGGGCATCACCTACACCAACTTCGGTCCCGGCCGTTCCATGGGTCACAGCGTGGCCGTGAAGGCCGTCGAGGGTGTGCGCGATGCGCTCAGCATCACCATCCCCCTGGGCACAGGTATCCATCGCCGCATGGTGTATGTGGAGCTGGAGGAAGGTGCCGACTTCGCCACCGTGGAGGCAGCCGTGAAGGCCGACCCTTATTTCGTGAATGACGAGACGCATGTGCAGCAGGTGGCCTGTGTGGCCGACATCAACGATGTGGGTCATGGCGTGAACATGGTGCGCAAGGGCGTGAGTGCGCAGACCCACAACCAGCTCTTCGACTTCAACATGCGCATCAACAATCCCGCGCTCACCGCCCAGGTGCTGGTGAACTCGGCTCGTGCCGTGATGAAGCAGCAGCCCGGAGCCTACACGATGATTGAGATTCCCGTCATCGACTATCTGTCCGGCGACCGCGAGGAACTTATCCGCCATCTGGTGTAACCGCCACGGCGTTACAGGTATACGAAAACGGCAGGAGGCAAGCACCCGGTTGAGTGTTTGCCTCCTTTCTTGTTGCTTGTTATAAAACCTGTTTATTTCACAGGAACAATCTCGAAGATGAGTTGTTCTTCCTGGCTGTTGCCGATGTGGTTGCCGTCAAGGCTCCAGAACTTCTTGCCGGCATCTCCGCCACATTGGATGCTGTATTTGCCGTCCTGCTTGGTGAGCGTGAAGGTGTGCCATTGGGCATCGTAGGGGTTGCTGGTCTTGCTGGCCCAGAAGGTGCCGCGCTCGTTGATGTAGCGTCCGTCCTGCTTGTTGGTGATTTTATAGCGGCCGGTCTTGGGTTCCTGCTCGATGAGCCATTGTTGGCGCTGGGGATTGATGACGTCGCGGTCTTTCACGAACTCGGGACGGTCGCCTGTGCGGTCGGCCTGTGCCTGTGCGTCGGTGAGGTAGAGGCCGTTGACCTTGATGAAGTACTCTCCGTCGGCTATGCTCTGCACGGGGAAGATATCGCTGCCATAGGTATACCGCTTGCGGTAATCTTTTATCAGGGTGTTCACTTTTTCTTCCACCCACGGGGTGATGACGTCGCCGCTCACCACGGGCTTGGCTTTCACGATGCTGCCCTCATAGTCGCGGCTGGTGATGGCTTTCTGGGCTTGTGTGGCCTTGAGGTAGGCCTTGTATTGGCCGATGAAGGCGATACTGTCGAAGTCGTCCAGGCTGTTTTGCATGTTTAGTGCCAGGTTTCCGCGTTGGCCTAACAAGCTCCAGCTCTCCACCCAAGGTTTGATTTCGCGCAACATCTCGGGATGGTTCACGCTGTCGGCCAACAGTTGGGCGGCATATTGCTGCATCATGGCGAAATAGATGCCGCGGTTGTCGTCATTGTTTGCGCTGGCAAAGATGGCGGATTCGCCCTTGCGGCGCAGGCCGTGCCCGGTCTTGCCCAGGTCGATGTTGTCGGCACAGAAGAACTCGAAGCTGCGCTTTGCGGTGGGCATGAGTGCATCCATGGCCCGCTCCCATGATTTCTCGCTGTCATACTTGGGCATGTTCCATGTGTAGTCGGCGATGCTGTAGAGGCTCACCTTGGATGCTTCGGCATATTCCATGGGGTTGCTGCAGAAGCCGCTCACCATGTCGGCGATGTCCAGTCCGTTGCCATAGGTCTTTCCCATCAGCAGGCGGCTTTGGCAGTAGTCGTTCACGGGATAGTTGAGCCAGATGAAGGCTTTGCGCTTGATCTGGCCGTTGATCCACTCCATGTCATCGGCCTCAATCATGTCCACCACCGAGTTTCCCGTCCACATGATGCGCACCTCGGGGTACATTTGTGTGCCCAGGGTGTTCAGATAGTCGCCGTGGCTCCAGCCCTTGTTGTATTGTGAGGGACACATGATAAGAGGCTCCACATCGTGATGCTTTCGCACAAACACGTCGGTCAGGTAGTTCAGCAGACCGGCCTGCTTCTCACCTCTTGCTCCCTCGCCCCAAACGTCGTCGAAGAAGACAGCGAAGGAACGGATGCCCAGGTCGTACATCTTCTCTAATTTGTTGGCCACGTTCACCGAGTCCTCCAAGCACCATTTGATGTCGCCGGCGGGGTGGATGGCCCAAACGAACTTCACCTTGTTGCGGTGGGCTGCGTCCACCAGTTCTTTCAGGCGGGCAGCCTCCTTCTTAGGATAGGGCTCGCGCCAACGGGCGCGGTGATAGGGGTCGTCCTTGGGACCGAAGACATAGGTGTTCATCTTGGTCTTGCCGTAGAAGTCGAACTGGCGCAGACGGTCCTCATGGCTCCAGGGGTTGCCATAGAAGCCCTCGATGACACCGCGGCATTCCACCGAGGGGAAGTCGGTTATCTCCACCAGAGGCAGTCGGCCGGCATTGAGCATCTGCAACAGGCTCTGCACGCCGTAGAACGTACCGCTCTCGTCCGCGCCGGCAATCACTATTTCGTTGGGCGTAATCTTCAGGTAATAGCCCTCGGCTTTTTCGGGAATCAGTTTCTTGTAGGCCTTCACGGCTTTGTCGCCGCGCTCGCCGATAATCAGCTTCAGACCGCCTTTGTTGACGAATTGGAAGGGGCCTTGTTTCAGTGCGGCCACGGCATCTTGGTCGGCCGTCTGATAGCCCACCAGGGTTATGGGTTGGCTCACGGACAACTCTCCTCTGGTCCATTTCAAGTCTTGAGGCTCGGGGGTGAGCAACTGGCCAAAGGCCGATGCGCTGAAAGCGGCGGTCAGGAACAGGGTTAGTAAGGGTTTGAGGATGTTCATACGCTCAGGTTTTAGATTTGATGAGTTATGTTTTTTTGTAAAAAGAGAAGGAATAACATCCCAACTTTGTGGGTGTTATTCCTTTTATGCTGGCAGGTATCACTTGATATACTCGGCCCAGTCGGTCAGACGCATGTCACCCTTGCGCTGCAGCGTGTCGTGCATGGCAAAGGCTGCGCTGAGCACGTGATGGGTGTGGCCGCCGCGCTTGGCTGCCATGTCCAGATAGTCCTGAAGCAGGGGACGGTAGTCGGGATGGGCCACCTTGATGAGTTCGGCGGCTTTCTGCATATCGCTCTTGTGGCGCAGGTCGGCCACGCCGTATTCTGTGATCACGGCATCCACAAAGTGGTTGGTGTGGTCGATGTGACTGGCGAAGGGAACGATGCTGGAGATGGTACCGCCCTTGGTGGTAGAACCGCAGGTGAAAATGCTGAGGTAGGAGTTGTTGGTGAAGTCGGCGCTTCCTCCGATACCGTTCATTATGCGGGTACCGCAAATCTTTGTACTGTTCACGTGGCCGTAGAGGTCAACCTCGATGGCTGTGTTCAGCGAGCAGACGCCGATGCGTGCGATTACCTCGGGATTGTTGCTGATTTCAGAGGGGCGGAGCACCAGCTTGTCGGCAAAGAAATCGAAATCATCATAGATGCCGCACAGACATTCGTTGGTCACGGTGAGCGAGCAGGCACTGGCACTGAGCACACGTCCGTCGCGAATCAGCTGCACGGGAGCATCTTGCAGCACTTCGGTGTAGATGTTGAAGTTGGGAACTTCGGGACACTGGCCCAAGGCACCCAGCACGGCATTGGCACCGCTGCCCACACCGCTCTGCAGGTTGAGGAAGGTGGGAGGGATAAGTCCTTGGCGCATGTTACCGAGCAGGAAGTCGGCCACGTTCTGTCCGATTTGGGTGGTGATGGGGTCGGCATCCTTGAAAGCACGGGCCTCGTCGGGCACATCACATTCGATTACGCCCACGATGCGGTCGGCATCCACCTCCACGTATGGCTTGCCGATGCGGTCGCCGGCCTTGAGGATGGGCACGGGTGTGCGGAAGGGGTGGTCCTGCAACTCGTACACATCATGCAGTCCCTTGCTCTTGGGGCTGTGGAAGGCATTCAGCTCGATGATGATACCCTCGGTGGCCAGGCGGCAGATGGTGGGGCTGATGCCTCCGGCAGCCGTCAGATAGATGTGTGCCTTGTTGCCCACACGCTCGATGGCGCAGGCCTCGATGATGGCCCAGTGTACCTGTCCCAGATAACCCTGGCGAATCTGGGTGGCCATGTTCGAGAGGTTCAGGTCGCTATAGTTAACCTCGTTGGCATTGACGTGTTTGCGAAAATCGCCGTTGGTGGTGTAGGGAGCGCGGAAGTCAAGGGCCTGGGCGTTGGACAATGCGCCGTCGCCGCTTTGCCCCGTGCTGGCACCCGTGAACACGCTCACCTTGAAGGGTCTGCCTGCCGCATGCTCGGCCTCGGCCTTCTTGGCTAATTCTGCTGTGGTGCATTTGGCTGTTCCGGCGGGGGTGAAGCCGCTCAATCCAATGGTTTGTCCGTTTTGAATGAGGGCAGCTGCGTCAGCTGCTGAGATTCTATTAAATTCCATGATAATAGTAATAATTAGTTGTAATTTTGCGCAAATATACAAATAAAATTGATAAAAGAGGAAAAAACCTGCTTATCAACTGAAAAGCCGGTGTCTTTTGCCGTTTTGCAGGCGGTGAATCCCGACTCGTCCGCTGCAAATCCCCCTACCGGAAAGAGTTGCCGTGGTTTTTTCAAAAGGTTTTGTTTATGGTGCTCCAAAAGCATGTGAATGTTTTGGGCAAAACATGTTCATCTTTTTCAGAAACATGTTCATGTTTTTTAAAAACGTGTTCATGTTTTTCAAGAGCGTCTTGGTGTTAACTATTTCCTTGATGCGCGGTTCCTTTTTGTGCATCGCCTTCCGATTCCTATTTTGCCTTGCAGAAAAACACCGGAGTTCGGATTTAACACCCGGCAAAACGGGAATTAAGTTTATTTAACGCAAAAACCGCATAAAAAAGTTGTATCTTTGCACTCGCATATTTTGTGCCTAAAATAAATAAGTACGCAAACAGAATGAAGAAACTGCTGATAGAAACCTACGGATGCCAAATGAACGTTGCTGACAGCGAGGTGGTGGCTTCGGTAATGGGAATGGCAGGATATGAGACATGTGAGGACATACAACAGGCCGATGCCGTGTTTCTGAACACCTGTTCGGTGCGCGACAATGCCGAACAGAAGATTCTCAGCCGCATCGAGTTTCTCCACAGCTTGCAGCGCAAGCGTGACAAGAAACTGATTATCGGCATCCTGGGTTGCATGGCCGAGCGTGTGAAGGAAAGACTGATAGAGGAATATGGCGTGGACATCGTGGCCGGCCCCGATGCTTACATGGCTTTGCCCGACCTGGTGGCCCAAGTGGAAGCAGGGCAGAAGGCCATCAACGTGGAATTGTCTCTGAGCGAGACATACGGCGATGTGGTCCCTCAGCGCCTCGGCGTCCAGCGCATCAGCGGTTTCGTGAGCATCATGCGCGGCTGCAACAATTTCTGCCATTATTGCATAGTGCCTTACACCCGGGGCAGAGAGCGAAGCCGCGATGTGGAGAGCATCTTGCGTGAAGCCACGGACTTGCGCGACAGGGGATTCAAGGAGGTCACCCTCCTGGGGCAGAATGTGAACAGCTATCATGGAGCCGATGCAGACGGAAAGGCTGTGGACTTCCCACAGTTGCTTCGCCTGGTGGCGCGTGCAGTGCCCGAGATGCGTGTGCGTTTCACCACCAGCCATCCCAAGGATATGAGTGATGACACCTTGCGCGTTATTGCCGAGGAACCCAATGTGTGCAAGCATATTCATCTGCCTGTGCAGAGCGGGAGCAACGAGGTGCTGAAGCGCATGAACCGCAAGTACACCCGTGAGTGGTATCTGGAGCGTGTGGCGGCCATTCGCCGTATCGTGCCCGATTGCGGGCTGAGTACCGACATCTTCTCGGGTTATTGCGGCGAGACCGAGGAAGACCATCGGATGAGCCTGTCGCTGATGCGCGAGTGCCGGTATGACAGCGCTTTCATGTTCAAATACAGCGAGCGTCCGGGAACATATGCCAGCAAGCACCTGCCCGATGACATTCCCGAAGAAACAAAGGTGCGTCGCCTGAACGAACTGATTGCCTTGCAGAATGAACTTAGCGCCCGATGCAATCAGAATTGCGTGGGCAAGGAGTATGAGATCCTGATTGAAGGCGTGAGCAAGCGGTCGAAGGAGCAGCTCTTCGGCCGTACGGAACAGAACAAGGTGGTCATTATTGACCGGGCCGGTCATCACGTTGGTGACCGGGTGTGGGTGAGAGTGACCGAAAGCAGCAGTGCAACCCTTAAAGGAACAGTTGTAGAACATGTCTAAAAAGAAGCGTTTATATTCGTTGCAGTGGCAGGCGCTTACCAGCACCATCAGCACTACCTTTGTCCTCATCCTGCTTGGACTCACTATTTTATGTATGCTCTTCGCCAATCGTGTGAGCGAGAATGTTCGTCAAAGTTTCGCCGTAACCACTATTCTGAGTGACGGGATGACTGATAGCACAGCCCAACTTCTTCAGCAGGAATTGCAAGCCAACGTGTGGATTAAAGATGTGGTGTTTGTGAGTGCGGAGGATGTGTTGAGGGAGCAGACGGAAGCCATGGGCCTTGACCCTTCGGAATTTTTGGATGGCATCAATCCCTACCTTCCCATGCTGGAATTGTATTTGCAGGCTGATTATGCCTGCCCCGACAGCCTTTTGTGGATCAGCAAGGAGTTGAAAAGCCTTCCGCAGATTATGGATGTCGTGTATCAAAAGGATATTGTGGAGCGGTTGAATGCCAATCTGCATAAGTTCAGTTATATTTTCCTGGCCATCTCTTTGGCTTTGGCACTGATAACCATCGTGCTTATCAACAATACCGTTCGGTTGAGTGTCTACTCTCGCCGTTTCGTTATCCACACGATGAGGCTTGTGGGTGCCAGCTGGGGTTTTATCCGTCGCCCCTTCATGCGCCGCTCTTTGTGTATAGGACTGATCGCAGGTGTGCTGGCAGACGGAGTGTTGGCAGGCATTATGGTTTACTTCTATAAATTTGATGCCGAGACAGCCGCGCTTCTGACTAAACAAGACTTGGTGTTTACGGGTGTATGTGTGCTGGGATGCGGCCTGTTGCTGACATCGGCCTGTACATTCTATAGTGTGAGTCATTTCCTGAGTATGCGAGAGGGTGATTTGTATGAATAGACGCAGACAAACTATAAACGATCATAGATGAAAAATTTTGCTTTCGACAAGACGAACTACATCCTTATTGCCGTGGGTGTGTTGGTGGTTATTCTGGGTTTCTTCCTGATGTCGGGCGATGGCACGACGCTGAATGGCTTCAATGCCGATATCTTCAGTGTCCGCCGTATTCGGGTGGCTCCCGTGGTATGTTTCATAGGTTTTGCTTCCATGATTTATGGCATCATGCACAAGCCCAAGGATACAGAGAACGTTAAGGATGGGGAGGTCCGGGAATGAGCGGGTTGGAAGCCCTGGTGTTGGGTCTGATACAGGGCCTTACCGAGTATCTGCCTGTGAGCAGTAGCGGCCATCTGGCTATCGGCGCCCATTTGTTTGGCATTGACGGAGAAGAAAATCTTGCTTTCACGGTGGCTGTGCATGTGGCTACGGTGCTTAGCACTTTTGTGGTGCTCTGGAGCGAAATCGTGTGGATTCTCAAGGGATTGTTCAAGTTTCAGATGAATAGTGAGACCCGTTATGCCCTGAATATCCTGGTCAGCATGATTCCTGTGGGTGTCGTGGGTCTGTTCTTTAAGGATTCCGTAGAGAAGATCTTCGGTTCGGGTCTGATGATTGTGGGCGTGATGTTACTGCTAACAGCAGCTTTGCTCACATTTTCCTATTACGCCAAGCCCCGGCAGAAGGAGACCATTGGCATGAGGGACGCCTTCGTTATCGGCCTTGCCCAGGCGTGTGCCGTGATGCCGGGCCTGAGCCGGTCCGGCTCGACCATTGCCACGGGTTTGCTTTTGGGTAACAAGAAGGAGAAACTGGCCCAATTCTCTTTTCTCATGGTCATTCCCCCCATCTTGGGAGAGGCCTTGCTCGATGTGATGAAAGCGGTGAAGGGCGAGGAAGCCTTCGGAGGCATCGACACGTTGCCCTTGTGTATTGGCTTTGTGGCAGCTTTCGTCAGCGGTTGTCTGGCCTGCAAGTGGATGATAAATCTGGTGAAGAAGGGCAAACTCATCTATTTTGGCATCTATTGTGCCGTGGTGGGAACCATTCTCATCGCTTCGTCCCTGTTTTAGTTTTACTCATTATATAATAATATAGATAGCAGCAACGCATGGATTTCGAGGCAGGGCAGATTCTCTATTTTGACAAGCCGCTCACTTGGACGAGTTTCAATCTGGTGGCCAAGGTGCGTTGGCTCTTGTGTGGCTATCTGGGCGTGAAGAAACTGAAGGTGGGTCATGCGGGCACGCTCGATCCTTTGGCCACGGGAGTGCTGATCGTGTGCACAGGTAAGGCCACCAAACAGATTGACCGGCTGCAGGCCGGGACCAAGGAGTATGTGGCCACGTTGCAGTTGGGACAGACTACTCCCAGCTACGACCTGGAGACACAGGTAGACGCCACCTATCCTACCGAGCATATCACCCTCGACCTTATCCACCGGATTTTGCCCCGTTTCATGGGACGTATCGAGCAGATACCTCCTGCTTTTTCTGCCGTAAAGATAGATGGCCATCGCGCCTATAACCTGGCCCGCAAGGGAGGGCATGAAGAGGTGGAGCGGATACTTAAGCCCAAGGTGCTGGTGATTGATGAATTGGAGGCGGTTTCCTTTGATGCCCAATCCATGCAGTTGACTCTGCGTGTCGTGTGTTCCAAGGGCACCTATATCCGTGCCTTGGCCCGCGATATCGGTCAGGCCTTGGGATCGGGGGCACACTTGACGGCTTTGCGCCGTACGCGTATCGGTGATGTGGGCATTGACCAATGCCTCCGGATTGCCGATTTTGAACAAATTTTAGAAAAAAATAAAGATAACCGGATATGAAACTTTCACAATTCAAATTCAAGCTTCCCGAGGACCGCATTGCCCAGTATCCCACGCCCTATCGCGATGACTGCCGTCTGATGGTGGTTCACGCCAAGAGCGGTGTGATAGAGCATCGTGACCAGTTCTCGGATATTCTGGAATACTTTAAAAAGGATGACGTGTTTGTGTTCAACGACACCAAGGTGTTTCCTGCCCGTCTCTATGGCAATAAGGAGAAGACGGGCGCCCGCATCGAGGTGTTCCTGCTTCGCGAACTGAATCCTGATGTGCGTCTGTGGGACGTGTTGGTCTCCCCTGCACGTAAGATTCGTATCGGCAATAAATTGTATTTCGGCGAGGATGACTCTATGGTGGCCGAGGTTATCGACAACACCACTTCGCGTGGCCGTACCCTCCGTTTCCTTTACGACGGTTCCCATGAGGAGTTCAAACGTGTGCTCTTCAGCATGGGGCAGGCTCCTCTGCCCCGTGAGATTATCAAGCGCGAGGCCGAGGCCGGCGATTTCGAGGATTTCCAAACCGTATTTGCCAGTCAGGAGGGAGCCGTTACGGCCCCCACGTCTTGCCTGCACTTCTCCAACCGTCTGCTCAAGCGTATGGAGATTAACGATATCCGTCTTGCCTATGTCACCATGCATTGCGGCTTGGGCAACTTCCGGGAAATCGATGTCGAGGACCTCACCAAGCATAAGACCGACAGCGAGGAAATGCATGTCAACCGCGAGGCTTGCGATATTGTGAACCATGCCAAGGAGAACGGCCATCGGGTGGTGGCCGTGGGTACCACCGTCCAGCGTGTGCTGGAGACGGCTGTCAGTGCCGATGGCCGTCTGAAAGAGTATGACGGATGGACCAACCGTTTCATCTTCCCTCCCTACGACTTCCATTTGGCCGACGCCATGGTGGCCAACTTCTACACCCCCATGAGCACCATGCTGATGCTCACCAGTGCCTTCGGAGGCTACGACCGTGTGATGCGTGCCTATAAGGAGGCACTCAGCGACCAGCGCTACCGTTTCGGAACCTATGGCGATGCCATGCTTATCCTGCAGGATTGATGGCTGCCCTTCACAATCTCTATCTCAGCCTGGGCAGCAATCTGGGTGACCGCCATGCGCTCATCAGGCAGGCGATAGCTCTGATTGACGAGCGGGTGGGGGTGGTCTATCGTGTCAGCAGTATGCACGAGACCGAGCCTTGGGGGTTTGAGAGTTCCCACAAGTTTCTCAATGCTTGTTGCCAGGTGCGCACGATGATGATGCCTCACCGCTGCCTGGAGGAGCTTCAGCGCATAGAGCGTGAGTTGGGGCGGGGGGAGAAAAGCCACGACGGAGTGTATCACGACAGAACCATAGACATCGATATGCTGATGTTTGATGACTTGGAACTGCATGATGCCGACCTGACACTTCCCCATCCCCACATGCACGAGCGCGATTTCGTGATGGTTCCCCTGCGGGAGATTCTGAATAAAGAGTAAGTCTCAAGCAAGGTGTATTGCCTGTAACAGGTTATCATAGAGTCCAACTTCCCAAGTGACAGAAGTTGGACTTATTGCTTCTATACGAAAAAACAGCTATTCATTCTGTAGTTTTCCGGCCATCTCTTCGTCATAAGAGAGCAAAGACATTTGAAATGTAAGATGAAAGAAAACGAAAAAGATTTTGCAGACTTGGTGAAGCAGTACAAGAGTTCAGTCTACTCTGTGTGCTACATGTTTGCAAAGGATGCCGATGAGGCCGACGATCTGTTTCAGGAGGTACTAATCAACCTCTGGAAGGGCATGGCCATGTTCCGGCATGAGAGTAAGATCGGCACGTGGATCTGGCGTGTGAGTTTCAACACCTGCATCTCTGCCGACCGCAGGCGCAAGCGGAACAAAGAGGTGCGTCTGTCGATGGACATTGATTTGTTTGAGAGCACTGACGAGGACACGCGCCAGATACAGATGCTGCACAATCGCATCCACCGCCTGAAACCCTTCGACCGCGCCATTGTGATGCTGTGGCTCGAGGGGATAAGTTACGAGGAGATAGGCGCCATCGTGGGTATATCGGTGAAAAATGTGTCCGTGCGCCTGGTGAGGATAAAGGAGATGCTCAAGCAAATGAGCGACCGCGACTGAATGAATAACAAATAACAACATGGAATTATGGAAGAAAAGAACAACACTATCTTGGTTGACTCCCGGGAAATGGAAGAAATGCGCCGGCAGGTGGGGCTGCTGAAGGCGAAGCTTGACAGGGAGAGCATTGTGAACGACCGACTGATGCGCAACATCCTGGCCTCGAAGCGGGACAAGATTGACCGCTATCTGCTTCGGCTGATGGTGCTGATGCCCTTTGTGATGGTCCTCATGTATTTGGATTTCGGGATACTCTTCCCGCTGTCCGTCCCGTTTCTTGTGTTCACGGAAGTGATGCTGTTGGTCGCAGGAACATTCATCTACTTCAACAAGCGTTTGCTGGCTTCCGCAGATGTTGCGGTCGCCAACTTGGTGGAGGCGTCCAGGAAGCTGGTGCGTTTCAGGAAACGTGAGGTTCGATACGTGTGTGTGGGCATACCTGTGGCGGTGGCATGGGTGACATGGTTGCTGGTTTACGAGTTCCCGCATTGCTCCAAGGCGGCAGAAGTGCTTCCCGGCCTGACATGGGGATGCCTTGTCGGTGCCATCACCGGCCTAATCGTCGGCCTGATCAAGTTCCGCACGATGATTCGCGGCATCAACGACATCGTGGGGCAGATAGAGGACATTTCGTGAAGTCATTTCAAACGCCGCGGCGAATGAAGGGAAACGCCGCGGCGTTTTTTATCAGGTATGCGGAAAATTAGCGTGAAGGATAGGGAATGTGATAAAAATTCCCTACCTTTGCGCTTGATAACATACGAAGTGGATAGATTTGGGCTGCTTGCAACCACAGAAAAAAATGCTAAAACGACAAAGGGAACGTTGGATTCTCCCGGCGCTTTGTCCTGCATCCTGCCCCGATTCTTTCCCATTACTAATTAATTAACAAATTAAAAACTAATTCAGTTATGGGCTATTTGTTTACATCGGAATCCGTTTCCGAGGGCCATCCCGACAAGGTGGCCGACCAAATCAGTGATGCTATTCTCGACAAGTTGCTGGCTTTCGACCCCATGTCGAAGGTGGCGTGTGAGACGCTTGTCACCACGGGCCAGGTGGTTTTGGCCGGCGAGGTGAAGAGCAAGGCCTACATCGATCTGCAAGATGTGGCACGCAAGGTGATCAACCGCATCGGATATACCAAGAGCGAGTATATGTTCGAGGGCAACAGTTGCGGTGTGTTCAGTGCCCTGCACGAGCAGAGCGATGACATCAACCGCGGAGTGGTGCGCCAGAGTGAAGAGGAGCAGGGTGCCGGCGACCAAGGCATGATGTTCGGATATGCCACCAATGAGACGGCCAATTACATGCCACTCTCCCTGGACCTGGCCCATCGCCTGCTTGAGGTGTTGGCCGACATCCGTCGTGAGGGTCGCGAGATGACCTATCTGCGCCCCGATGCCAAGAGCCAGGTGACCATCGAGTATGATGATCAGGACCGCCCCGTGCGTATCGACACCATCGTTATCAGTACCCAGCATGACGAGTTCGACACCGACGAGGCCATGCAGCAGCACATTCGTGAGGATGTCATCAACATCCTTATCCCCCGAACCCTCAAGGTTATCAACGATGAGCGTATTACGCGTCTGTTCGATGACAAGATTACGTACCATGTCAATCCCACAGGCAAGTTCGTGATTGGCGGCCCCCATGGCGATACCGGCCTCACCGGACGTAAGATTATTGTCGACACCTATGGCGGCAAAGGCGCACATGGCGGCGGTGCCTTCTCGGGCAAAGACCCCTCGAAGGTGGACCGCTCCGCAGCGTACGCCGCCCGCCACATTGCCAAGAACATGGTGGCAGCCGGTGTGGCCGACGAGATGCTGGTGCAGTTGAGCTATGCCATCGGCGTGGCCGAGCCTGTGAGCGTTTATGTCAACACTAACGGAAAGAGCCGTGTGAACATGACGGACGGCGAAATCGCACAAAAGGTCAAAGAGCTGTTTGACCTGCGTCCCTACGCCATCGAGCGCAGCCTGAAACTGCGCAATCCCATTTATGAAGAGACGGCAGCCTATGGCCACATGGGGCGCGAACCCAAGACTGTGACCAAGGTGTTCACGTCCCGCTACAACGGCATCCCGGAACTGAAGCTTGAGGTGGAACTCTTCACTTGGGAGAAGCTGGACCGTGTGGCCGACATCAAACAGGCTTTCGGTTTATGAGTCAGATAAAGAGTGTGGCTGTGTATTGTGCCAGCAGTACGCAGCTCCACGAGCAATATTATCAAGATGCACGCCGTGTGGGTCAGCTCCTGGCCCGCAACGGCGTTGCTTTGCTTAATGGCGCCGGCAATATGGGATTGATGCAGGCCGCAGCCGACGGATGTCTGGAAGCCGGAGGCACCGCCATCGGCTACATCCCCCAATTCATGATAGAGCAGGACTGGCACCACCGCGGCATGACGCGCCTGATTATCACGCAGGACATGAGCGAGCGCAAGAACCGGCTGGCTGAGGACAGCGATGCAGCCATCGTATTGGCCGGGGGGTGCGGTACGCTTGATGAACTTTTTGAACTTATCACCAACAAGCAGTTGGGCCTCTATCGCAAACCCATCGTCATCCTCAACACGATGGGATTCTACGACCTCTTGCTGCGTCACTTGGAACATTCGGCCCGGGAACATTTCATGCGCGAGGTTCATCTCGGGTTGTGGCGCGTGGCAGAGACACCGGAGGAGGCCGTGGAACTGGTGTTCTCCACACCTTTGTGGGATGCCGATGCCCGTAGTCAGGCCAAGATTTAAGTCATGGAGATGATGATGCCCGCTTCTGCCGATTCTGTACCTTCCGCAACCGACCTCTATGCGGGTAAGCCGTTGGCTTGGCGCATCAGCCACAACATGCAGGGCTGTTCGCCTTCACGTATCGATTCGGTGATTCAGGTGCACCTGCGTCAGCGTGAGCGTCATCCCAGCCGGTGTCCCGACACGTTGGAGATACCCGGTCTGCCCGCCAGGCAACTCAACGATGCCGCTTTCTTCACCTTCGGCCGGGCTCCTAAAGAAAGTCCTTTTTCGGGTGATTCCCTCTATCATCCCGAGCTTGCTCCTCATTTTCATGGTCAGCGAGGCGTTTCGCTGGGCTATCAGCTTGGGCGGGATGATTATGTCACGGGCAGCCTTTTGGTATGTCTGCTGCTTCTCATCTATTCGCTCAACCACAGCCGTTACCAGATTGTACACCAGTTGCGCGAGTTTTTCTATCCCCCTCACGAGCGTTCCATCATGCGCGACCCCATAAGTTTTGCCCCTTTGGTCACGTTTTCCACGATGGTTATGCTTAGCGTGATGGGAGGGCTCATCATGTTTGTGGTGGCGCAGAACAACTACAACCTGTTTTTGAGTCAGGTGTCGCCCTATCTGCTTCTGTTCATCTACATGGGCACGTTTTTTATCCTCTTTTTTCTCAAACGCATGGTCCAGGGTTTTGTGGGGTGGGTGTTCTTCACTCCACTGCAGCGCGACAGCTGGCACCAGTCGGTGGATTTGGTTGGTCTTTTGCAGAGTGCCGCCATTTTTCCGTTGAGTATGGTGTTTCTCTATTTCCGTCTTTCGCCCTTTTATGCAGTTTTGGTGTTGTTTGGTGTGGTTATTGCGGGCAAACTGATGCTGGCATGGCGTGCGCGTACCATTTTGTTTCCCCGTTTTAGCCTTGTTCTGCATCTTTTTGTGTACCTTTGCACCTTAGAAATCGTGCCCTTGCTGGCATTATGGAAAATATTGGTGTTTATTACAGAAAAGCTGATTGTAAAGTATTAAGGTTTTAAGATGATAAAGAAGATTTTGGTATCTCAGCCCAAGCCCTCTTCGGAAAGGTCTCCTTATTTTGATATTGAACGCAAGTACGGTGTGGAAATCGTGTTTCGCCCTTTTATCAAGGTGGAAGCCGTTTCGGCTAAAGAGTTTCGTGCCCAACACATCAATTTGCAGGACTTCACCGCCATTGTCTTCAACAGTCGCCACGCTGTAGACAAGTTTTTCCATCTGGCTCAAGAGCTGCGCGTCACTATCCCCGAGGATATGAAGTATTTTTGCGTTTCCGAGCAGATAGCCCTTTATATCCAGAAGTATGTGCAATATCGCAAGCGTAAGGTTTTCTTCGGTGCCACCGGCAAGATGGACGACCTGTTGCCCTCCATGGTCAAGCATAAGACCGAGCGGTATTTCATTCCCATGAGTGATGTTCACAACGATGACATCGCCAAGATGATGGAGAGCAAGAAATTGCAGCACACCGAGGGTATCATGTATCGCACTGTGAGCAACGATTTCACCGCAGACGAGCCTTTTGACTACGACCTTCTTATTTTCTTCAGCCCCACGGGTGTTCACTCTTTGCTCAAGAATTTTCCTGATTTCAAGGATAAGTTCTCAGGTACTACCGCTATCGGCACTTTCGGAGCCAACACGGCTCGTGTGGCCAAAGAGGTGGGCTTGGATATTGCTATGGAGGCACCCACGGAAAAGTATCCCAGCATCACCGCTGCTTTGGCCGACTTTATAAAGAACGCCAACGCGTAACCGCCCTCCTTCCGAAGGGTTTATCCACACAGATGGACAAGGATTTCCGTTTCCGTAAGTCGGAGCGGCTGTGTAGCAGGACGCTCATCCGGCAGCTCTTCTCTCCCCAGGGAAAATCCTTGGCCGCCTATCCCTTGCGCGTGGTGTGGATGCCCGTGGAGACGGCGGGCGAGGCACGGGTGCAGGTGATGGTGAGTGTGAGCAAACGCAGGTTGCGTCATGCCGTGGACCGCAACCGTGCCAAGCGACTGGTGCGTGAAGCTTACCGCCTGAACAAACATCTGTTGCTTGACAAACTTGGCGACCGCCGTTTGGCGGTTGTTTTCCTTTGGTTGCCGACCGATACCCGGAGTTTTGCCGAGGTGGAGGCCAAGATGCGTAATCTGCTTGTCCGTGTGGCCGAACAGGTGGCGGAGGTTCCCGCCGAATGATTCGTCATTTCCTTAAGAATATGCTGCAGCCTTTTCTCCGTGCGTGGAAATCCTTGGGACGTTTGTTGTCGTGGCTGCTCATTCTTCCCATCCGCTTTTATCGTCGGTTTATCTCTCCCCTCACTCCTCCCTCGTGCCGCTTCACGCCCACTTGTTCCGAATATGCCATTCTGGCGCTTCGTAAGCACGGCCCTGTCAAAGGGCTGATTCTGGCCGTATGGCGCATCCTGCGCTGCAATCCTTGGGGAGGCAGCGGTTACGACCCTGTGCCATGACCTTCATCAATTTCCACACCCATCGCCCCGCCTCTTCATCCGACGAGCGGGTGGTGCAGGACGGTATCGACACTTGGGGCATCCATCCCTGGTATGCCGCAGATGCCGATTTCACGGTTTCTCCCCCTTCGGGCATCATTGCCATTGGCGAGTGCGGGCTTGACAGCCTTTGCCCCACGCCCATGGATGTGCAGCTGCGGGCTTTTCGCCATTGCATAGTCCTCAGTGAGCAGCGGGAACTTCCCCTCTTTCTGCATTGCGTTCGCCGGTTGGACCCTTGCCTCATGCTTCGCCGGCAGATGCACTGCCGCCAGCCCTGGATATGGCACGGTTATCGGGGTAACGCCCGGCGTCTTCGGTTGCTGGTGGACGAGGGCTTCTACATCAGTTTCGGCCTTCATTATGTGCCTCAGGCCCTTTTGGAATGTCCGCCCGATCGGCTGTTGCTTGAGACCGATGATGACCCGCGCCCCATCCGCGAACATTACGCCCGGGTGGCTTCACGATTGGGTATAGAAACAAACGAGTTGGCCCGCAGAATGCAGGCCAACTTCCAAGTTTTGTTTCCTGAAATATTTTAGAAAATTAATCGGGGAACGGGTATTCTGCGTCCTCACGGTTTCTGCCGAAATTGATGGCTTTGATTTTGCCGTCTTCGATTCTTATTTTGTCGTATTCACAAGGAATGTACCACTTGCCTTCGCGGTTGACGACTCCATATTTGTATGTTATCCTGTTATAGGCTATAATCACTCCGCTTTCAAAACGGAGGGATATGCCCTCTTCTTGAAATAAAGTTTTGAGGGTTCGGTTTGTGAGGATAGAGTTGCTACCGCGGCTGGCCTCGTTGCATATGAATACATCGTCTTGTTCACCAATCTCTTGGAATTTTCCGGGGGCAATAATCGTATTGCCTTGGAAATCATAAATGCTATGCGTGTATTTCCCGTTCATCACACTGGTAACTCGTATGTAATGGTCGGTCACATTGGCTTTTCCCCAGATGAACTCTGTTTTTTTTGCATCATTATCAAGATCGAAGACGAAATATTTGTCGAGGTCGGTGATTCCTTTCTTGTTTCTGATGATACCTACGGCACCGTTTTTTGAGTTACTGACATAGAGATCGTGATATTCGGCGGGAATCACGGCTTTCCCGTCTTTATAAAGACCCTCGAATTCGTTTCCTTTCTTGTCATGGTATTTTCGGCCGATAAAATAACCGTCACCTTTGTAATTCAAACTTTTGAACTCGCAGGGTACAAGTTCTTTTCCTTTGTAGTCGATGAATCCCCATTTGCTGTGTTGCTCGTCATCAACTATGGTGTGATTGTTGATTTCATACTTGTCGTTCGACACGAAATGTTTTATGACATAAAAGCCTTTGATAGTCCCATAATCTATAAAATCGACCTCATCATATTGCACGGGTATCACTTTTTTTCCGGCCATGTTGAAAACTCCTTTTTTCTTGTTGGCATCAGTCACAAGAAATCTGTCATTGGAAATGGAGTCACAAACATAGGCTTTGATTTCCGAGTATTTGGGTTCCAGAATAATGTTGCCGTCCTTGTCAGCGACACCGTAGCTGTTGTCTGTGTTTTTAATAATAACTTGATATCGGCCATTGCTGGCTTCATAAGGAGTTACAGTGACATCCTTAAGATTGTCCACCCGCTTGGGGCCACAACTGCCGATTATGCTCGCCATGAGGAGTGTGAGGGTTACGGTCAGAGTTTTCTTACATGCTTTTGATAGATTCTTCATATTTCAATCGTTTAAAGAATGAGTGTATATACATTTATTTCTATGTCCCTATGACATGCAAAGATAAGGATATTTTAGTGATTTTTATTCGGGGGGGGGTGAATAAATGTTAATTTGGTTAAATAATAAAACCATTCGGTTCGTTTGCCTTCTTTTGATTAATGCCGATTTATCCGCAGGTATAAAAAAGAGCAACAACCCGAAAGTCAGACGTAAAACTTGCGGGATGCTGCTTATGGTTGATATAGTTCACTTCCACACCCGGTCTTCCCAGTGTCGGCTGGTTGTTGCTCTGTTTAGAGCGGTTATTCTTCAAGCTTGTTTTTCAGGTCCTTCGCTTCGTTTGTGCCGTTGGCCATGCCTTCGTAGGAGAAGCCGTACATCATGGCAAAACGCTTCATCGTGTACTCGCCGTCGTCTATCATCATTTGGGTGGGTGCGGCACCCTGATAGAGGAAGAAGAATCTCTTGCCCTTGAACGTGCCCTCCGGCACAAAGCCGTAGAAGCGCTCGATGAAAGCGCGCACCGATGCACAGATGTTGTGCCAGTACACGGGAGAGCCCATCACCACGATGTCGGCCTTCTTCATCTTGTCCAGCACCACCTCAAACTGGTCTCCCTCCAGTTTCTGCCCGTAGAAGTTGATGCGATAGTCGTTCAGGTTGAGCGTCTCGTACTCTCTGCCCTCGAGCAGCACTTTTGCCAGGGCGGCCGTGTTCCCGTCCGCGTTGGGACTTCCGTTGATAAACAGGATTTTTCCGCTTTCTTCTTGTGTCATACTCTTGTCGTTTTCTTTTGCGTTTAACGTGCAGGACATGAGCATCGTCATGGCCAGCATAAGGGTTGAAAACATCTTCATGTTCGTTTTTTTATTTAAGTGATTCTACATGCGTTCCTTCAGTATCTCGAAGATTTCGTCGCGTGACAGCTGTTTGCAGCAGCCCGGAGTGATGAAGCAGGTGTCGGCGGCATGGCGCATCCCCGTCTCGTCCGTGATTCCCAAGGCCGGTTTTCCTGCGACCGTAAAGCCTTTGGAAAAACATTGCGGTGAAGCAGCCAAAACATGTTCATGTTTTTCAAAAACGTGTTCATGTTTTGCCTTAAACATGTTGATGTTTTTTTCAAGTCTTTTCATGATGCTTTTTTTCATACGTGGATTTTTTTACTATCTTTGCCTGTGAATGACGTGTCCCTGCGAGACATTATCCCTAAAAAACATAACTCAAATCATTTCGTATGCGAAAAGAACGTTTCTTATCCCTGGCTTTTTGCCTTTGTGGTGCCACGGCGCTCATGGCGCGTGAATACCATGTTTCCCCCTCCGGAAACGATGCCGCTGCGGGCAGTGTGGAACAACCTCTGCGCACCATCAACCGGGCGGCACAACTGGCTCTGCCAGGCGACACGGTGACGGTGCACAACGGCGTGTATCGCGAGTGGGTGGACCCCCTCTACGGCGGTGAGAGCGATGACAAGCGCATCCTGTATCGTGTGGCCGAGGGCGAGAAGGCCGAACTGAAGGGCTCCGAGCCGGTGACCGGATGGAAGGCCGACAAACGGGCCAAGGGTGTGTGGAAGGCTGAGGTGGACAACAAAATCTTTGGCAACTACAACCCCTTCAACGACAGGCTGACGGGCGACTGGCTGTGGCCCTACGATGCTTCCCACGTGTTCCACACCGCAGACGTCTATCTGAACGATGTGTCGCTCTATGAGGCATGCAGCCTGGAAAAGGTGCTGCAGCCCGACACGGCACGCACCGTGCGTGACCCCCGGGGCAGCACGGCCTGGTGGTGGGCCGAGGTGGATGCCGGCAAGACCACCATCTATGCCCGTTTCGGCGATGTGAATCCGAACAAGGAGGTGGTGGAGATTTCCGTACGCCCTACCTGCTTCTACCCCACACGCGAGGGACTGGACTATATCACCTTCCGCGGTTTCCATGTGAGTCAGGCGGCCACCCAATGGGCGGCGCCGACGGCCGAACAGGTGGGCATGGTGGCCACCCATTGGAGCAAGGGATGGATCATTGAGGACAACGTGATACGCAACTCGCGCTGCAACGGCATCAGCCTGGGCAAGGAGCGGGGCAGCGGCCACAACCTTGACTGCACCGACAAGCGCATCGACGGCACACACCATTACATCGAGGTCATCTTCAACGTGCTGCGCCACGGATGGAACAAAGAGCATATCGGCTCGCACATCGTGCGCAACAACACCATTTCCGATTGCGAGCAGACAGGCATCTGTGGCAGCATGGGAGGTGCTTTCAGCGAAATCTGCAACAACCATATCTATAACATCCACAGCAAGCACCAGTTTGGCGGAGCCGAGATGGCGGGCATCAAGCTGCATGGTGCCCTGGACACCTATATCCACAACAACCGCATCCACCACGGCGGGGCTTACGGCATCTGGCTCGACTGGATGGCACAGGGGTGCAGAGTGTCGTCGAACCTGCTCTACGACAACAGGTGGACGGACCTGTTCACTGAGGTGAACCATGGTCCGATGACGGTGGACAACAACATCATGCTCTCGAATTATTCCATCCGCGAGAACTGCGACGGCATTGCCTATGTCCACAACCTGATTGGCGGTATCGTGGAAAACTATGATGACGGCCGTTATGTGCCCTATCATCTGAACCACTCCACGGAAATCAAGGGATTCAAAAGCATTCTGAACGGTGACCACCGCTATTATAATAATGTGTTTGTCGGTGGCGGACGTGAGGGACAGAATTATGGATTGAAGGGCTATGCGAATGTTCAGTGGCCCATCAAGGCTGCCGGCAACTTCTTCTGCAACGGTGCAGCCCCTGCGGCTGACGGACAGGGTGTGACGTTGGAGGACGAGAAGGTGGAGGCTGTGCGCATAGAGGAGACGGGCGACGAGGTCTATCTCATCCTGCCCTACCATGCTGCGGCATTGAAAAACGTGCCCACAACGTTCGTGGATGCTGCCCGGCTGGGCAAGGCCCGCCTTTCCAACTATGGCTACGAGACTCCCGAAGGCAAGCCTGTGGATTTGTCAAAGGATTATTTCGGCAAGTCTCGCTCTCAGGAGAACCCCACGGCCGGCCCCGTGGAAACGATAGGGGGCACCCGAATCAAAGTGTGGTGACGCCCGATAAGGGTAGAAATAAAAAGGGTTATCGAATGCGATAACCCTTTTTATTTCTACTCCTGTTTTTTGAGCAGAGGCTGTATGTCCCGTTCATAATCGGAACCGTAGGCCTGTATCTTTCCTTCCTTATCTATAAGGACATAACAGGGAATGTTGTTCAGCCGGAAAGCTTTCACGGTGGGGCTGTCCCAGCCGAGAAAGTCGCAATGAGAGACCCACCGGGTGCTGTCTTTGATGGTGGCGGACTGATATACCTTGTGGTCCACGTCCAGACTATAGCTGAGAGCCACGGCCAGAGAGTCGTGATGGCTTGTGATGTCGTTCAAGGCATAGCGGTGGCCGCCGGAATTTCCCTGCCAATTGGCCCAGAAGACCACCAGCAGGGCTTTGTCGGCCTGTTTGCAAGCCAGCAGCACGGAGTCTTGGGGCATGGGCTGTCCCACCTCGGGCATGCGGTTGGCTTCGGGGCGGAGCGTGGTGGGGGTGAAGAGGATGCTGTCGGCCCCTTTCACTTTTACGTTGCCCAAACGCTGTGCGTTACCTCTCATCTTCAACGTCATGCCCTCTTGTGCGGTAAAGCTGAGCATGGACATGTTGGGATAGATGATGTTGTAGGTATGCGTGCCCGGTGCTATGTTGAAGTCCTTTTGGCACTTGCCTTTCAACAGATGCAGGGTGTCCAGGTCGGCGAAAGCACCCGAGGGACTGTAGACAAGCAGGTCGGCCTGGTTGATGTTGTCCAGCTTGACGTCAAAACGAATTTTCCCCTTACTGCGCCCGCAAGAGAGCAGTAAGGGGAAAATCAACAGGATGCTTATGAAGCTGCGCATGGTCGCTTACTTCAGCAGCGAAGCCACCTTGTCGGCATACTGGGCAAACTCCAGGTCGCGCTTGGCACGGTTGGCCAGCGTGTTGTCCTGTTGTGCAGCGTTCTTCAGGTTGGCTGCCATGGTGGTAGCATCGTTCTGGCGTGCGGCCAGGATAGCCTTCAGATAGCTGGTGGTGGCATCGGTGCGGGTGATGGTGGACAGGGTGGCTGCAGCGTTCTGATAGTCCTTGTCGAGAATCTCGGCCAAGGCCTGGGCGTTGGTGTTGGCACCCTCAAGCTGAGCGCTGGCCTGGTGGTAGTTGCCCTTGGCCAGGTTCACGAGACCCATGGTCTGGGTATAGGTGTTTGCGGCGGCACCCTGGGCAAGCAGGGTTTCTGCGTCCTCCACCTTACCCTCGCGCAAGGCCAGCAGAGCCAGGTTCACGTTGGCCTCGGCGGCACTGTTGTTCACGTTCTTGGCTTTCTTCAGCTGGCGTGCGGCCTCCTCATAGTCACCTCTCTGGTAGGCCAGGGCAGCCAGGTTGTTGTAGGCACGGTAGTCGTTGGGGAAGAGTTGTGTGGTCTTCTCGTTCCAGGCCTTCTTGTCGGCCATGTTCTCCATCAGCATGGTGGCGCCGTAGTTCAGTTCCTCCACGCTCAACTGGCCGGCGTCCTGCTTGAACTGCTCGATGATCTGCTCGTCGGAGCGGCCGATCACCTCGTAGTTCACGATGAGGCGTGCGCGGCGCAATTCGGGCAGGATGCCGTCTTTGATGTCGGTGTACACCTCGCTCATGTTACGGATTTGCTGCTCGCGCTCTTCAGGATCCTTGTACATCGAGAGCACAGAGAGGATGACTTGCTTGTCCTGCAGGTTGCTGGCCTGAATCAACTCCTGGAAGCCTTCCCAGTCCTCGGCGGTGTAGCGGGTGTTGATGTCGGCGTTCATTCTCAGCTTCTTCAACTCCTTCTTCATATAGTCTGCGCTCACGTCCTGGCGACGCTCGGCCAGCTTCTCATTGAAGCTGTACTTGCCGTCGGGGCTGGCGTAGGCGCTAACCTCCAGCTTTTCGAGCATGCGTCCCTCCTGGTCATCGTTGATTTCGCGCAGGATGTTCACCAGATCCTTGACGCTTACGCTTGTGAGTTCGCTGGTGCGCAGGGTGCTCTGTCCGATGAGGAACTTGATGCTGGCCTCCTGCTTCTGCTTGATCACGCGCTGGTAGTTGTCGGGAGCCACGGCGGGATTGCTGGTGTCCAGACAGCGGCCCAGCAATTGGCTGGTGGCCAATACACCGTAGCCGATGGTCACGGGCTTCACCTTCTTGGCCTTCTTGCCAACCTTGGCGTCGAAGGTCATCACAAGGTCGCTCCGGAGCATGTCATCGGTGTAGCGGAAGTTGGTCTTCATGTTATATACGCCGCCCACCTTGTAGTTCACGCTGGTGGCGTTTCCCTCGATTTTCTCGCCTTGGAAGGTGGCGCTTACGCCTTCGGTCTGGCCGTTCTCGTAACGCAGCACGGGGATGCAGGTCACCTGAGCCTTCTTTTTCATGTACTTCTCGGGGAAGGTGACAGAAATGGTGGCGGGCACTTGTCCGGCAACAGCCTCCAGAGGAGTGGGGGTCACCTTGAAGTTGTCAGCACTTAAGTTGCCTAACTTTCCGCAACCGCTCAGCAGTACTGCGCTGCCGAAAGCCAATAAAATGGCGTTTTGTTTCTTTTGCATGATGTTATATCTGATAGTTTTTAGTGATAATCGCCTGCAAAGGTACGAAAAATTGCATTACTCTGTTTCGTCCTTCTTTGTAAAATTGCTGTATTTAAGGTTTCTTGGGTGGTGAAGGAGGATTTCCTCTCTCAGATGTTGCCTGTCGACGTGTGTATAGATTTCCGTGGTGGAAATGCTTTCATGTCCCAGCATGGCCTGTATGGCACGCAGATTGGCCCCTCCCTGCAACAGGGCGGTGGCGAAACTGTGGCGCAGGGTGTGGGGCGAGAGTGTCTTGTTGATGCCTGCGGCAGCGGCATATTGCTTGATGTTGTGGAACACGGTGATGCGGCTCATGTGGCGTCCGCGTTGCGGCGTGAGAAACACAAAATCCTCTTCCCCGGGTTTGATGTCGATGGTGTTGCGCACGGCAAACCAGTTTCCCAGTTCGCGGATGGCGGTGGACGAGATAGGAACCAGGCGGTCTTTGTTTCCCTTGCCGTGCACATGGATATAGCCTTCCTGCAAGTAGAGGTGGCTCATGAGCAGGCCGCACAACTCGCTCACACGCAGGCCGCAGGAGAAGAGCACCTCGATGATGGCCCGGTCGCGGGTGCCCTCGGGTGTGCTTACGTCTATGGCCTGTTGCATGGCGTCCACCTCCTCGGTGGTGAGCACTTCGGGCAGATGGCGCCCCAGCTTGGGGCTCTCGAGCAGCTCGGTGGGGTCGGTGTCCAGCTCGCCTTCCAACACCAGAAAGCGATAGAACGAACGCACGCCCGACAGGGTGCGCCCGATGCTCCTTTGCCTCTCGCCCAACGCGTGAAGGTGTGTGGCGAAATGATCCAACTGTCCCAACGTCACTTGGCGGAAGTCGATGCCTTCGTCGGCATAATAATTGAGCAGTTTCTGCAGGTCGCGCTGGTAGGCGTCCAACGTGTTGGGCGAGAAAGATTTTTCGAGTTTTAAATAAGTGATGTATCTCTTCAGGATGGCTACAGGCACCTTCCCGGTATTGGAAAATTGAACTTGGGACACGTATCCGGCTGTATATAGGTGTATTCTTAACACACGAAGGTAGCATTTTTATCGGGACATTGGGGTGTTCTGTCCTTTGATTTTCATCTTCTGTCGCCGATTTCTTCAATTTTATTGCCTATTTTTGTACATATTGGTGGGAAATCCGCGGTAAAACTCTACCTTTGCAGACGAAAACAGGGTTGAAGACTATGGAGTTGTTAAAATCATTATTGTTCATGCTCAACGAGATGTCGCCATACATCTTGTTGGGATTCTTCATTGCCGGGCTGATGCACGCTTTTGTGCCTCAGAGAACGTTCGCGCGTCATTTGGCGGGCACGGGCTGGCGATCGGTGGTGAAGGCGGCAGCCATAGGCATACCTTTGCCGCTATGCTCCTGCGGTGTTTTGCCGACGGCCATAGCCATGCGCCGTAACGGTGCTTCACGGGCTTCGTCCGCTTCGTTTCTGATTGCGACCCCGCAGACCGGCATCGACAGCATCGCCGCCACCTGGTCGTTGCTTGGTCCGGCTTTTGCCGTCATCCGTCCCGTTGCAGCGCTTGTCACTGCGGTGTTCGGGGGAATGGCAGTGGGTCGGTCGGAGGGCAAGACCGCTGCTCCTTCATGTTGTCCTTTAGTGGAAGAGGAGCGTATGGAACACAAAGGATTCCCGGATAAATTGCTCGATGCCCTGCGCTATGGATACATCGACCTTGTGGGAAGCATAGGAGGCTGGCTTGTGGCCGGTCTTGTCATCGCCGCATTGATTACGGTGTATGTGCCGACTGATTTTTTCGCCGTCATGGGCAGCAGGCCTTTGCTGTCGATGTTCGCCGTCCTGATCGTGGCTGTTCCCATGTATGTGTGTGCCACCGGTTCCATCCCCATCGCCTTGTCTTTGATGCTCAAGGGTCTTTCACCCGGCACGGCGTTGGTATTGCTGATGGCGGGTCCCGCAGCGAATTTCGCATCGTTCACGCTCATATCACGTGAAATGGGGCGCAGGGCAGCCGTCATCTATTTGGCTTCAATCATCATCGGTGCCATGGGCTTCGGTTTGGCCATCGATTATCTGCTTCCGCCCGATTGGTTCCGGATTGAAAATGTACAGGCTATGGCCGGGAAGACGTTTGAGTTCCGTTTGTTCTCCACCGTTTGTTCTGCCGTATTGACCGTTCTGCTTGTGGTGACTTTTATCAAAGGATATAGACATAATCAAACAACCGTTTCAGCAATGACGAAGGAATATACGATTAAGGGGATGAACTGCTCGCACTGCCTGTCGACGGTAGCCAAGAGCATCAGTTCGGTGAAGGGTGTGAAACAAGTGGCTGTCAACCTTTCCACAGGAATAGCTTCGGTAGAGGGGGAGCACAATGCAGACGATGTGGTTGCCGCAGTCAGGAATGCCGGCTTTGATGTCGTTCTGTAAAGTGACAGCATAACGATATAGAGATGAAAATACAAATAATCAACGGTCCCAACCTGAACCTTCTGGGCAAACGGGAGCCGGACATCTATGGCGCAAGGGGCTTTGAGAGCTATCTGGACGAGTTGCGCCGGCGTTATCCCGATGATGAGATTCTCTACTTCCAAAGCAATGTGGAGGGAGAGCTGATCGATTGCATCCATGAGGTGGGTTTCGGACGGGTGGACGGCATCGTGCTGAACGCAGGTGCCTACACCCACACCTCCATTGCCCTGCACGATGCCTTGCGCGGCATACAGGCTTCTGCCATCGAGGTACATATCAGCAACGTGCACCAGCGCGAGGAGTTCCGCCATCACAGCATGATCAGCGCAGCCTGCAAGGGAGTGATTTGCGGCTTCGGACTGGACAGCTATCGCCTGGCAATAGAGGCCCTGAAGGCAGAATGACAGGGGAGGGCATGGAGACGGACGAATATATCAAGGCACATATCGATGCCGAGCCGGATTACCTTCACCGCCTTTGGCGCGACACGCAGCTACGCCTAAGCTACGGACAGATGGCCAGCGGACATGTGCAAGGCCGTCTGCTGAAGATGCTCACCCGGATGATTCGTCCCCGGACGGTGGTGGAGCTGGGCACGTTCAGCGGCTACAGTGCCCTGTGCATCGCCGAGGGGCTGGACGAGGGTGCCGAGCTGCACACCTTTGAAATCTATGACGAGCAGGAGGATTTCACGCGTCCGTGGATAGAAGGCAGCCCCTGGGCCGACAAAATCCACCTGCATATCGGCGATGCCCTCAAGATGCTCCCCCCCATGAACCTGCATCCCGATATGGCTTTCATCGATGCCGACAAGCGCCACTACGTGGACTTCTACGAGATGCTGCTGCCCATGATGCCTGTCGGGAGCTATATCCTGGCCGACAACACGCTGTGGTACGGCCATGTGGTGGAGGACGAGACGCGCCAAAGCGACAGGCAGACCTTGGGCATCAAGGCTTTCAACGATCATGTGGCTGCCGACGACCGGGTGGAAAAGGTGATAGTGCCCGTGAGAGACGGGCTTACCTTAATCAGAAAAATCAAAGACAACTAACCAATACCTATACATTATATATTATGGATACAACAAGACAAAATAAGATTGCCCGACTGATTCAAAAAGAATTGAGCGAGATGTTTCAGCAACAGACGCGCCAGACGCGTGGCGTGCTGGTGAGTGTGAGCGCTTGTCGCATCAGTCCCGACATGAGCATCTGCCGCGTCTATCTGAGCGTGTTCCCCAGTGAGCAGGCCGAGCAGATTGTGAAGAACGTCAACGAGAATCAGAAGAGTGTGCGTTTTGAATTGGGCAACCGCATGCGCCATCAGCTGCGCATTATCCCCGAGCTGAAGTTCTTTGTGGACGATAGTCTGGATTATGTTGACCACATCGATGAGTTGTTGAAGCAATAACCCGCGCTTTCCGTTGTGAATTTCCCCCTTTTTGTCGCCCGACGCTATCTCTTCTCCCACAAGAAGCATAGTGCCATCAACATCATTTCGGCCATCTCTGCCTTAGGTGTGGCTGTGGCTGCTATGGCCATGGTGGTCACCCTGAGTGTGTTCAACGGCTTTCAAGACCTGGTGGCCGGGCTGTTCACTGATTTCGACCCGCAGCTTCGGATTGAACCCGCGTGGGGAAAGACCCTTCAGCGGCCCGACAGCGTGATGCGGCTGTTGGCCCGGGACCCCGATGTGGCGGTCGTCAGCCCCGCACTGGAGGAGCAGGCGCTCATCGTGAAGGACGGGCAGCAGCTGGTGGTGACGGTGAAGGGCGTGGACGAGAGTTGGGCCGGGCAGGCCAACCTGCAGAAGATTCTTTATCCGCATGTGTCCGAGTTGCCCGTGCTGCAGGCCGACGTGCTGCAATACGGCATCTTCGGTGAGGAACTGGCTCTGCGCCTGAATATCACACTCAACCATCCCGATCCCATCACCCTCTACGCCCCCGAGGCGGGAAAGGTGAACAATGCCATTGCCGCCACCGGTTTCGGGCGCGACGACCTGTTCATGTCGGGCTACATCTTCCGGGTGAACCAGTCGAAGTATGACGCCAACTACGTCATCACCTCTTTGGATTTCGCCCAACAGCTGTTCGGGTGCCCCGACAGCCTTTCGCATGTGGAGGTGAGACTTAAGGGCGAGGATGCCTGGGGCAGGGCGCAGAAACGTATTGCCGGCCTGTTGGGAACCGATTATCGGGTGGTGAACCGCTATGAACAGCAACAGGACGTGTTTCAAATCATGCGTATAGAGAAACTCGTGGCCTATCTCTTTTTAAGTTTCATCCTGCTTATAGCCGGTTTCAACATCATCGGTTCGCTGAGTATGCTGATGATAGACAAGCGGCAGGACGTGCGCACGTTGCGCAATCTGGGTGCCCGTCAGAGCGTCATCACGCGCTTGTTCACCTACGAGGGTTTCCTTGTCAGTTTCATCGGTGCCCTGTCCGGTTGCCTTTTGGGCGTGTTGCTTTGTTATTTGCAACAGCAGTTTGGCCTGGTGTCTATGGGTAACCGTCCCGGAGCCTTTATTATCGAGAGCTACCCTGTGAGCGTCCGTCTGTGGGATGTGGCCGCCATTTTCTTCACCGTGATGGCTGTCAACCTGTTGGTGGTATGGTGGCCCGTGCGCCGCCTGGCCCGGAAAATATTGGATTGATTGTATGACACTATGCCATTTTGCGATACGGTCAAAAAAAAGATGTTGATGTTTTGGGAAAAACATCAACATCTTTTTCAAAAACATGTATAATCGCGAAAACGAAACGTACAAAAACGGAACAAGTTTAATTATTAAAGTGTTCCCACCTTGTGGTGTATTTAAGTTGTTTTTAATCAAGTGATTAACTCGTGTTTCACAATTAAAGTTGTTACAAATTACAAAGGCTTTACAAAAATGTTGGAACAAATGGCAACTTATTTAATATCAGTAAATTACTAAAAAACGGAACAACTTAAAAAAAACGAAACGTACATTTTTTAAATCGTTTAAGTTGTCGAATATCAGTGATTTACGAAAAAATCAATCATTACGCAGAAATGTGAATAAAAATACGCCAATAATGAATAAATATTCATTATTGGCGTTTGATTGTGTTGTATGTGATAGGCGTATTTACATATCCGTAACGGGAGTACCTATATAGTTCAAATAGGTGCGATAACTTATTCCCATAATTTTTTGTATATGGTTTCGCCAAACCGCCCTATAACACTTTGTTTGGTTTCCTGGCTCATAATACTTCAGCGTGAGTTCACGAGCTATTTTTATACGCTTCATCGTACTTGCATGCATAGCTATCGTTATTATGCGTTGTCACTTACTATTGCTCCGACTCCTTTTCCCCGTATAGGTAAGGCTACAAAACGTTTGTCAAAGCCTACAATCGTGGCACGTTCTTTCGGGTCGTCCTCGCTGGCATACATATAAATATCCCCGTCCGCTTTCATAACCTCTTTTGCGTAAAATGCCACACTGGCAAACTGTGCTGTTTTATCGTCATCAAACGGCACTTTGGTAAGCACTTTTTCAACCGTTTTGTATGTAGGCATTTGTGCAAAAGAATAGCAACCGAATCCGGCAAATTTAAACGGTTCTCCGTCCTTTATATTAGTGAGTTCCTTAAATAGCTCAATATCTTCTAACAGCAAGTCCGAAACGTGTTTTGGGTGCAGGACGATATACCGGTCTTCCAACGGTATTTCCGCCTCGTCAAACCGTTCTTTCATGGTCAGTATGTCCGCAAAAGTCATGCGTTTACGTCCGCCTGTGGCTAACCCCGTGGTAAGAATTACGGGCGTGTCTGCCGTGTTGCTTGCAGGCGCATATGCGTGTATTGCTTTCATTGCCACGCTTTTGCGCAGTATAGCGCGGTGTTGCCTTATTACGCTTTCCAATTTGTCGTAACTGTACTCTATCGCATCAGGGCGGCGTACAATGGTGTTTTCCGTCTCGAATTTATCTAATACTATTTCGTTGTCCGAATCATCACGACCTACCGACTTAATTGGGTATGTAGTATTGTTTATCAATACATTAGGGTCAATGCCTGCAGATGCAATGTGCAGGCGGTCGTATTCCACGAAAGCGGAATAATTCACGGGCTTTTGCAAAAAACTGTCATCAGGGTAAAAGCCCTCTAAAATCTGATTTATCCAAATTTCCTTGTTAATAGCCATTCAGCGTTCAATTTATTGTTTTTTAACTTTGTTTTCTTTCTCTTTTTGAAGTAGTTCACGGAAAATATCGGGGTGTTCTCTCAAATATTCGGGGTTGTTTTTCCTGTACCATTCAAGCGTATACGGTTCTATACTTGCGCCTGTTTCCTCTTTTACAAGCCGTGCATATAATTCCCTGTTATTTTCCAACTCTTTAGGAGCGAATTTTCGGTAATCTGATAACCTCCAGTTCGTACGGTCTTTTGTTCGGTTTATCAAATCGGTAGGTTTGATTGCAGGGCGCAACGTAAATAGCAATTCTTTCAGTGTCTTAATTCCCATTTCAGCCCCTATGCGTTGATATATACCAGTTTCACAGCCTAATATTTGCCCTTTCCCTGTGGCGTCTTGTAATAACCTATTTATTTCGGGTTCCTGCGCTTTACGCTGCGAATCAACATAGGCCATGAAAGCAGCTTTGTTACCTTTGGCCATAAGCAGGAAGTTATTACGCTGTACCTTATCTACATATCCGTGTAGTATAGCATCGTCTACCACCGTATCAGCCGTTTCTTTTTCATTTAAGGCGTTTTTTACAGCCTGGAGTATATCTGCTTGTGTTGCGGTATTTTCAAGCCCTAAAAGCGAAATTAATGCCGTTTTCAAATCTTCGTCCGTGTCGTTTTCCAAATCATGAAGTTTATACACATATCCACCCGAACGCCGATACAGTTTTACGGCATTAGAGTTTGCAGGAATATCCACTATTGAAACCTCGATTAAACGGCATTTAGTTACCGTTTGAACGCCGTTTAATTCCTCTGTGGATATCTCCTCTATGCCGATTGAAACACAGCGTAAAAAGCCGTTTTCAACCTGTTTTTTGACCGTTGCGGCAAGTTCTGTACTGTCATCAAATACGGCATCACCAAGCAGGCGTTTGCCCTCCTTGTGTATATTCTCCCAGCGACCTATTACATTGCCGTCTCTGTTGTGCATATAGAGCATGATGGGATTACGCTCAAACTGTGTCGTATCTATGCCCGAAGTAAGCACAACAAAACCGTAGCTATTTACGCTTTCATCGGACAGCACAAAAGTTATTTTATCGTTTCCTGTTTCCATTCGCTAAATATTTTATGCAAAAGAATGTAATACAATACAGTCAAGCAAAAAAAAGTGTAAAACTTTGCATATTTTTTTGCCAAAATTCGACACTTTTGCAAATTTGTGGCATAATATTTTGCAGGTACAAAAGAAATGGTTACTTTTGCGTATCCTAAATTTCAAACGTTATGAACTCTATTAAAGAAAATCCAAAGAAATTTTGCGGCTTATGGTGTGGACAGCGGAAACGCCCCAGCGTCTTTATGTTTGAAAACGCAGGACACCTAAGAGCCGCTTTTTTATTTAACTTACTAAATTTCAAACATCATGAATGCAACACAAATTGCAAAAAATCAATCATCTGTATTAAATTGGTATATTAATTATTCCAATTTACTATTAAAAAACACAATTGAACAAGCCGAGGAAATAGGCAGATTGCGTGAACGGTTAAGACTCTTAGAATCAGAAAAAGAACAACCGGAAAAGTCAATTACGGGAGAGGGTAATATTATAAGATTTACGCCCCGTTACATCAATCATCGTAAAATAAAATAACTTATAGCAATACACGGGTTTTGTATTCCCGTGTATTGCCATAATACATTCAACCATGAACAAGAAAGATATAATCATAGAACTGTATAAAACGGGGCTTACAGCATCAGAAATTGCCGAACAGTTAGGCATTACGAAAAGATATGCGAGAAAAACTACTGGAACTTGTGCAAATACATCGCCCCAGAAATTGACGGAAAGTAACTATATTACTGCCATTAAAAAGGGGGTTGAATCAAAAAAAGAACTTGCCGTACATTTCGGTGTATCACGTATGACAATGAAACGATTTGAAGAAAAGACAGGAATAAAACAGAAAATTGCTAGGTATTTGTACATACAGGGGAAGACAGAAAAAGAAATAACCGCCATTCTTAAGACAAAAACATCAGGGCTTAATATTCATGAAGCGGGAACAATCCCGACTATTGCAGGGATAAAATCAGAACTTGAAACGGTATTGGGAGTTTTGAAAGAGTATACGCAAATTGATGATAAAGCGCAATCACAGTTTTATACACTAAAACGTATATGCGAAAAGTTATAAATATTCATTTTTTGTGCTGTTATTGAATCGGCAATGCCCCCACCCAACTGTACACCCATGTTACAATATGCGTAAAAACGAAACGTACAATTTTTAATTTGCTGATATGACATCACTTAAATAAATGTCGGTGTGTTACAATCGCTATTTTTCGATATTTCCTATATGTTACAATCTCAAAAAACACCTCTTTTTTACTTTATTACCGCTTTTACCGTTTAATATCTTGCCAAAATTAAACCGTATATTCTTACATGTCAGATAATCAGTGTATTATACTATTAAACAGGCATTCAAATCAAACCTAAATTCAATCGAATTAAAGGAAAAATCAAGCAAAACTAAGTTTTTTCGCCCCAAAATTAAACCTAAATTAAAGCATATTAAGCTTTTGTTTCTCATTGATTTATGCGCAATTCACTATCAATCAATTTAAAATGTTACAATACTTTGTACGTTTCGTTTTCACGCCCATACATGAACATGTTTCAGGCAAAACATCAACATGTTTTTTCGGGGGCTTGGGGCAAGGGGGACAGACAACCGAAATTTATCGGACTCACGTTGACTACATGGCTAAAACTTTTTATTACTGTCCGCTAAACTATAAAAAGTCGAGTCCAACTTCTTGAATGGAAGAA
>CAMWSK010000022.1 GCA_947176895.1 uncultured Prevotellaceae bacterium
GTTCATCTTTTTGGAAAACGTGTTCATGTTTTTCAAAAAGATGAACATGTATTTTCCAAAACATTCACATGTATTTTTGAAGACTCTGCAAACGGCATGAAACACCCGGCTTACCTTATTGGGATTTCAACGAACCCACGTTAATTTAACAAATAAACGTTTTTCTCATCTAATCCCAAAAACACATCAAATCACATGGATTTGAATACCATTTTAGGATGCTGTCGGGCAATAGCGGACAGCAATAAACAAATCCACAATTTTGCGGTTATAAAGAAAAAGCGTAACTTCGTGGGATGGCTGTAGGCCGGAACAAAGATATCAACTCGTGATAGACCAACTGACCATAGAAAAAATCAGAGACGCCGCCCGAATTGAAGAGGTGGTGGCTGATTTCGTCACGCTAAAGCGTGCAGGCGTCAACCTGAAGGGCCTGTGCCCTTTCCACGATGACCGTACCCCTTCGTTCATCGTATCGCCGGCCAAGAACTATTGCAAATGCTTTGCCTGCGGCGAGGGTGGCAACCCCGTCACTTTTATCATGAAGCACGAGAACGTCTCCTACGTTGAAGCGCTGAGATACTTGGCGAAGAAATACGGCATAGAAATCGAAGAGCGCAGCCTGACACCCGAGGAGACGCAGCGAAACGATGACCGCGAGAGCATGTTCATTCTCAACGAATGGGCCAACAAATGGTTCCAACACCAGCTCAGGGACACGGCCGACGGTCAGGCCATAGGGCTCAGCTACTTCCGCGGCCGGGGATTCCGCGACGACATTCTCGAGAAATTCCAGGTGGGCTACTGCCCCAACAGCCGCAGCAATCCCATGACCGCGGATGCGCTGGCCGCAGGCTATCAGGAGCGTTTTCTCACCAACACGCCCAACGAACAGGACACACGCCAAAGCGTGGGCACAGGCCTCTCGTTCAAAAACGCCAAAGGCGAACTGCGCGACCGCTTTTTCGGACGGGTGATGTGGCCCATCTTCACCATCAGCGGACGCGTGGCAGGCTTCGGAGGACGCGTGCTGGATGCCGCCACCAAAGGTGTGAACATCAAATACCAGAACTCGCCCGAGAGCATCGTCTACAGCAAACGTCATGAACTTTACGGACTTTACCAGGCCAAGCAGGCCATCTCGAAAAACGACTCCTGCTACTTGGTGGAGGGATACACCGATGTGATGGCCATGCACCAGGCCGGCGTGGAGAATGTGGTGGCCTCGTCGGGCACGGCACTCACCGACGAGCAGATCCGGTTGATCCATCGCCTGACCAACAATATCGTGGTCATCTATGACGGTGATGCGGCAGGCATCAAAGCCAGTCAGCGCGGTATCGACATGTTGCTGCGCCAGGGCATGAACGTCAGGTTGCTTCTTCTGCCCGACGGTGACGACCCCGACAGCTTCTCACGCAAACATTCGGCCGAGGACTTTCAGAAGTATCTGAAGGAAAATCAGGTGGACTTCATCAAGTTCAAGACAAACCTGCTGATGGAGGAGGCCAAAGGTGACCCCGTGGCCATGAGCAAGTTGGTGGGCAACATCGTGCAAAGCATTGCCGAGATTCCCGATGAAATCACCCGAAGCCTTTACATCCGCGAATCGGCCACGATGATGAACCTGCAGGAGGTTCTCATCGGGAATGCCGTAAACAAACAGCGAAACACGAACAACGAGGAGTGGAGACGGCAAAAAGAACGCGAACAACTCCGCGAGGAACAGAGGCAACAACCTCTAAACAACGCAAACACACTGGAGGAGATTGCCAATCTTCAAAGCCCGACCACCGCACCCTCCACCGCCATAGAGCCCAAACAGCGCCTGCAGGAACAGCGTTTCTATCAGAAAGAGCTGGAACTGATACGCACTCTCATGCGCATGGGCGAGCAAAACGTAGAGGTGACCGCCGCAGATGGAAGCACCATTCTGATTTGTGTGGCCGAGGTTATCGATGACATTCTGGCAGACGAAAACATTACGTTGCGCCATCCCCTTTTCCAGAAGATTCTGACCGAGGCCGTGGCACATTGTCATGACGAGGGCTTCGTAGCCGAGACATTTTTCCTGAACTATCCCGATGACAAGATAAGTTCTTTGGCTTTCGACTTGGTGACGGACAAGGAACAACTGAGCAAAATGCACGAACGGGGGAAAAGCAAATACGTGATCGAAGAACCGCCATCACCTTACGATTTGGTGATACACCTGCTGTTCGACTACAAACTTGAACTTATCAAAGAGCAGGAACTGGCTGTGATGAAACTACTGTCAAGTCCCGAAACGGCTCAAGACGAGACCCGTTATCAGGAACTTGCCGGCAAATTGATGGAACTGAAAGTTCAGGAAAAAGAACTTTCAAAGTTGAGAGGCGACCGCGTCATCGTATAACCGACAGGAGTTCATGTGACACATGACCTCAAGAGAGTATTCTAATTGTAAGGACTAATCGCAACTATAAAATCTAAAAAAAGTCGTATCAAATCCTGTTCCGAATAATGATACGACTCTTCCATTTACTTAGTAAACATAGGAATTCACCTTGCTCTTCACGATGATAGCCTCCTTGAAACCTCCACGACTTCGCAGTTCCTCCAACACCATCATAGCCTGCTCACGCGAAGTGAAATCACCCAAATGACATATCCAACGGGGACTGACAAAACGTGTGTAGACCTCCAGCTCGGGATAAAAAGCCTTCACCTTCCGCTCCATAGCCTCCGCACGATTCTTCGCCTCACGGGAATTGCCGCCGGCATACACCTGAATGCGAAAACCGTTGACACGCACCTTCTGTGCACTGCCTACGCCACTTGCATCGGACGTTGTTCCATCATCATTATTGGTCAGCCGGTTGTTCCCCTCGGAGGTGTGCCTGCCTGACGACTCTTTACGCACCGTCTCGGATTTCACGCCATCCACCAAATCGGAAATCGCAGGATCCTGGTACAGGACTACCGTACCCTTGCCGTTAACCACCTGTTGGATGCGCTTGGTGAAACGCTCCTGCGAAAAGGCAGACGCACAGGCAAAAACGGCAACAAGGAGGAATGAAAGATGCTTCGTCATGTCAGTAATGTTTAGAATAAAAACGAGCTTTCCCGTAACCACGGAAAATGTGGCTGCGAGAAAGCTGCAATAAAGTCAATTAATCGTTCCAAGCATCGATGATACCCTTGAAGTCTGCGCACTTCAAAGCAGCACCACCAATCAGGCCACCATCCACATCGGGCTTAGAGAAAATCTCCTTGGCGTTGCCGGGCTTGCAGGAGCCACCATAGAGGATACTGATTTCCTCGGCAGCCTTTTCGCCAAAGCGACCGGCAATGACACCACGGATGAAGGCGTGCATGTCCTGTGCCTGCTCGGCGGTAGCCGTCTTACCGGTGCCGATGGCCCACACGGGTTCGTATGCCAGGATAATGTTGGAGAGCTGCTCCTCGGTGAGGTCGAACAAAGAGTCGGCCAGCTGTGCGCCTACCACCTCGTTCTGCTTGTTGGCTTCGCGTTCCTCCAGCACTTCGCCGATGCAGAAGATAACCTTCAAGCCGTTGGCCAATGCCAGGTTCACCTTCTCCTTCAAGATTTCTGCGGTCTCGCCATAGTAGGCACGACGCTCGCTGTGGCCGAGAATCACATACTGGGCACCGGTGCTCTTCACCTGAGAAGCGCTCACCTCACCGGTGTAGGCGCCCTTCTCCTTGTCAGCACAGTTCTCTGCACCCAGACCGATTACCGTACCCTCGGTGATGCCGGCCACGGTAGCCAAGTGAATAAAGGGAGTGCAGATAATCACGTCGCAGTTGGGTTTTTCTGCAGCCAAAGCGTCCTTCAACTCATTTGCCAAGGCAACACCCTCTTGCAGGTTCAGGTTCATCTTCCAGTTGCCTGCTACAATTTTCTTTCTCATGTTTCGTTTCGATTTAATTTGATTAGTATGTCGAATTTTGTATTTCTTATAATATTTGCTGCCAATCCACAATCCGTCGAGGAAAATAACCAACAGCATAGGCACGACAAAGAGCAACACAAGTTTCAAAGAACCGCTCAACTTGCCTCCTGCGGTTCCGCTGTCTTTCACCATCTCCTCTATTTTGGGCGACTGCTCGTCCATCTTGGGAAAATCCGTGTTAGGCCATTTCTTCACAATCACCGAACCTTTCAGCAAAATCAAGCCGGGATTGCTGCGAATCATCGTTTTGAGCAACGTGCCATCCGTCCATGCAAAAGGATACTCGGCACCATTATAGTCCACCCACTCCTCAATATTTTCCAAAGAACTGGCTGTGAGACATACGAAAGGATAGGCCATTTGCCGGCAATACTCGTAAACATCATTCAATTGGTCCGCCGCCGAATCATCGGCCTTCTCCAAGAAAGGTGCCACAAGCAGAAACTTATATCCGGGGAGGGCAAGCCACTCCTCAGTGACATCCTCACCGTCCTCCCCAACCATCTGGATAGAAAAATCGCTATAATCGGTCTTCAAGGACCGCCCTTCCCACTCGTCATGCAATCCCTTCAGCACGTCTGTCCCGACACGGAAGGGACGGAAATCCATGGCCGGCAAATAATACAGATTATGGAAGGCGAAGACCAAGCCGAAGATAAGCGAATAGAGCGAAATCAGCCATTGGTTACGTTCGGAAATGATGCGATTCTGGCGGCGCGTGTTGAAGACGACAACAAGAATAGCTCCAAGCAAAAACACATTCTTCCCGAAAGTCTGCCAGTTCGTCAACACCCAAGCATCACCGAAACATCCGCAATCCACGATGGTGTTCTTCAAAGCCAGATACAACGTCAACGGCGTCACAAGCAGCAAGAATACCAACACAAGGGCTGCCGTGGTGCGACGCCGGATGCCGAAAAGCATATAGATGCCCAGCATGAACTCGCACATGGCAAGGGCGAGCGCAAGGCACACGAAAGCAAGCTCCGGCAGAGAGCCGAAGCCCCCGAATACCGTTGCATAGCTCTCCATCTTGTATTGCACTCCGACGGGGTCAATCAACTTAACGGCACCGGAAAAGATGAAGGTGACTGCCAAAAACAAACGGCACACGTTCACCAAAGCCCACCTCAGTCTTGTCATCCCCTTACTCACCGAACGTCAGTTTTATCAACGCAAAGACAGCATAGTTCATCATATCCATATAGTTGGCATCGATACCTTCCGACACCAAAGTAGCTCCGCCGAGCGACTCTATCTCCTGTGTCCTGTAGATTTTCTGCAGAATCATGTCCGTGTAGCTGGTGCCACGCATCGCACGCCACGCCTCATCGTAGTCATGGTTTTTACGAATCATCAGTGCCGTTGCCTCTTCCGCATATCGGTCATACGCTTCCAGTGCCTTCTCCACACTCATATCCTCGGGGCATTCCGTGGGGCCAAGTTCCAGTTGGATAAGTCCTATGATGCTGTAATTTACAATGGCAATGAACTCGGGGCGTATGCCCTCACCCACCCACGACTCACTTTTCGTCTCCAGACTGCGGATACGGCGAGCCTTGATAAGCAGCTGGTCGGTAACGGTTGTGCCACGCATGATGCGCCATGCCGCACCATAGTCGTGCAACTTCTTGGCAAAAAGCGTGCGGCATTCCTCCATCACTTTTTTAAACTGCTCTTCTGTCTTCATACACCTTATTATATATAGGCACGGTGCGACACGTGTGCCACACCGATGCTCATTCTGTTTCCGTTGTAATGTCTCCTACACAAAGTCCTCATCAAGAGCACCTGATTACCTGGCCCAACGACAGCGTCCTGTTCTTGGGTATATTGTTCAAGCGACAAAGATTCTCAACGGTGGTACCGTACTTTTTGGCAATCTTAGAGAGGGTATCCCCCTTTCGCACCTTATAAATCTTTGCCTGATGACGCCGGTCGTTTCCTGCATCAGAACTCTCCAGCGATGCGTCAGCCACAACCTCTTCCTCCTGAATATTGGTATGTGCCAAAGCGTTGCTGAAAGCACTTCTGCCGTTGGAACGGAAGATGTAGGTGTCGCCATTTACGTCTCGGTTTTCAAAGCTAAACAAAATCTCGGGATTAATCTTCTTACCCAGAAAGCGGGTTTCAAAGTGCAAATGAGGACCTGTGCTGAGCCCCGTACTTCCACCCAAGCCGATAGGCTCTCCGGCTTTCACCATCTGATCGGCTTTCACCAGTTGCTTGGACATGTGACCATAAAGCGTCTCCAAACCGTTGGGATGACGGATAACCACATACTTGCCATATCCGCCGCCCTCGAACGCCACCACGCGAACCTTTCCATCGAAAGCAGCACGAACGGTGTCACCGATGTGCAGGCTGATGTCCGTGCCATAATGCATGCGGCGGAAGCGGGAACGATAGCCATAATGGCTCGACACACGACGGCTGTCGCAGGGCATGTGAAAGCCACGAAGGTCTATGGCATACTCTTTGGGCAATACCGCATTGGAATAAGTTTCAAAACGGTTGGTCCACGAGGGGTACAAATCAGCCAGTTCGGCGTCGGCCATCACTTCCTTCGCCTGCAGGCGTGCTATAGAAATAGAATCAAGTGCTCTCAGTTTTCGGGCAATGGGCAGGGCATCCACCATTTTGTCCTGAGCATAAACAGGCGCAGCCACAAACAACGCTGCCACGGTGCAAGCCTTACCGATTGTTTTCAGAATTTCCATGCAGATTTAAGTTCTTTTTATTGTCGTTTCAAGTTTTTGTTCTTTGTCATTATTTTCACTCTCTTGCCATGCAATCAAGCCTTTCTGTCCACCTCGTCGGCAGCATAAAGCACATCCAGATTGATGTCCCCGAAGTCGAAAACTTCATCGGGCCGGAAGAAACGTGCAAGTTCCTCCTTAGCCGCCAAAGGGCTATCGCTGGCATGAACCACATTCTGCTGACCGCTCATGCTGTAGTCGCCGCGGATGGTGCCGACTGCGGCATCGCGGCCATTGGTCACACCGGCCATGGCACGAACCACACGCACGGCCTCCAGCCCCTCGACACACATGGCCACCACGGGCGAAGCCTGCATGCTGTCCCGCAAAATGGGAAAGAAAGGTTTTGAGACCAAATGGCTATAGTGTTGCCTCAGCAACTCATCATCCATTTGAAGCATCTTCATGCCCACGATACGCAGGCCCTTACGCTCGAAACGAGTTATAATCTCACCCATCAGCCCGCGCATCACAATGCAAGGCTTGAGCAACACCAGCGTCCTTTCCAACATGCTTTCTTGGTTCATATCGCATTAACTATTCGGGGCAAAGATAGGCAAAAAATCAGAAACAGGCAAACTTAGCTTCTCTTTTTTTGCTAATTTTCAACATACTTAACCAATAAGACGAAGGATGACGGCACCCCTTAACACAGCACGTGCAACCTAAAAAGAAGAACTGCAAAAAACATGCTCATGTTTTCCGAAAACACGTTCATGTTTTTTGAAAACGTGTTCATGTTTTTGGGAAAACATCGCGATAAAGCAGACAACACATAAGCACACCTCGAAAAACAACCGTCACGAGATGGAAGACCAGTCGACAGTCTGGCTCTTCAGCGTGGCCAGATGTTGCCACATGGGCAGGTTGCCGGGAAGGGAAGCCGTGGGGTCGGCCTCCAGCACCCGGCGAGCCGCGTCACGGGCCTGCTGCACGATTTGGGCGTCCCGCACCAAGTCGGCCACCTTCAGTTCAAAAGCGATACCGCTCTGTTGCGTGCCGTCCAGCGCACCGGGGCCGCGCATCTTCATGTCGGCCTCGGCAATCTCGAAGCCGTCATTGGTCTCGGTCATAATCTGCAGGCGGCGGCGCGTCTCCTCGCTCAACTTGTGGGAGGTCACCAACACGCAATAGCTCTGTTCGGCTCCACGGCCCACACGCCCCCTGAGCTGGTGAAGCTGGGCCAGGCCGAAACGGTCGGCGTTCTCGATAACCATCACGCTGGCGTTGGGCACGTTGACCCCCACCTCTATCACCGTGGTGGCCACCAGAATTTGTGTCTGTCCCGAAGCGAAAAGTTCCATTTCGCGGTCTTTCTCCTGGGGCTTCATCTGTCCGTGCACTTTGCTGAGGCGGTATTGGGGAAAGAGGGTGCAGAGCCGTTCATAACCCGCCTCCAGATTTTGCAGGTCCATCTTTTCGCTCTCCTTTATCAGGGGGAACACCACATAAGCCTGCCGTCCCAGTTCTATCTGCTTCTGCACGCCGGCATAAACATCGGCACGCCGGCTCTCGTATCGGTGAACGGTTTTCACAGGTTTTCGCCCGGGGGGCAACTCATCAATGATACTCACGTCCAGGTCGCCGTAGACGGTCATGGCCAACGTTCGCGGGATAGGCGTGGCCGTCATCACCAACACATGAGGGGGTGTCACGTTTTTGCGCCACAATTTTCCGCGTTGCGCCACCCCGAAGCGGTGCTGCTCATCCACCACCACCAGCCCGAGGTTGTGAAACGCCACATTGTCCTCGATTACGGCATGCGTTCCCACAAGAATATGCACCTCACCCGTTTTCAACGCGGCCAACACCTCCTTACGCTTCCGGCCTGTCACCTTGCCCGTCAACAGCTCCACCCTCACAGGCATGTCTCCCAGGAAGGAGCGGAAACTCTGCAGATGCTGTTCAGCCAGTATCTCGGTGGGGGCCATGATACACGCCTGATACCCATTGTCCAAAGCCAGGAGCATGGTCATCAGGGCCACAAGCGTTTTGCCACTGCCCACATCGCCCTGCAGCAGACGGTTCATCTGTCGGCCGCTGCCCATATCGATGCGCATCTCCCGGATCACACGTTTTTGGGCACCAGTCAGCGGAAAGGGCAGACGCGTGTGGAAGAAGGTGTTGAAAAAATCGCCCACGCAGGACATCGGCAAGCCACGGTAACGTTGCTGACGCTGTCGGGAGTATCTGAGGATGTTGAGTTGTATGAAAAAGAGTTCCTCGAACTTCAAGCGATAGCTGACCTGGCTCAACACGCTGGAGTTACCGGGAAAATGAATGGCACGCATGGCCTGATCGCGACCGACGAGGCGCATGGAGGCAACAAGGGAAGGAGGAAGCACCTCGGGAAGAGGTTGCTGAAGAAGTTGAAGAAGGGAGGTAATGAGGCTCACCATGACGCGCTGGGTGATACCACGCTTCATGGCTTTCTCGGGGATGGAATAATGGGGTTGCATCGCCATCCGGCTCAGCTCCACACGATCGGCACGTTCCATCTCGGGATGAGTGATGTTAAAACGCGAATTAAACACCGTGGGCTTGCCAAAAACCACATAGAGAACGTCCTGTTTGTAACTCTGTTCGATGTACTTAAGGCTGTTGAACCACACCAAATCCACCACTCCATGGCCATCGGTGAAGTGAGCCACGATGCGCCGCTTGCTGCCTACCCCCAGATGTTCAAAGCCGATAATCTTGCCGCACAACTGCACATAGGGCATGTCGGGCTGCAACTCATGGGTGTAATAGATGCGGCTGCGGTCGATATGGCGAAGAGGAAAATAGCCGAGCAACTGGCCGAAAGTGGCGATGCCCATGGTCTCCTTCAACACTTTGGCGCGGGCAGGCCCCACACCATGCAGATAGGTGATGTCCGTATTCAGGTCGATGCCAGGCATAGGAACTCGGCATATTTCAGGTCATCGGGCGTGGTAAGCTTGATGTTGTCCCGGTTTCCCTCCACCAAGGTGACACCATGCCCCATGGTTTCCACCACACCGGCATCATCGGTAAAGGCATCGGAATACGGTTGTGCGTAGGCCGCCTTCAGCACATCAACGCGAAAACATTGGGGAGTCTGCACCATACGAAACTCACTGCGAGGCTCCGTGTGGCTCGCCTGTCCGTCGGCCTTCACGCGACGCAGTGTCTCCACCACGGGCACGACGGGAATAGCCGCACCGGTGTTCCGGGCCTCCCGCATACAACGTCTTACCACATCGACACTCACGAAAGGGCGCACCCCGTCGTGCACGGCCACCACGCCATCGGCCTCATCGGACACATGGCTCAGAGCGCTGAGCACACTATGGAAGCGGGTGGCACCGCCATCGGCCACCACATGAGGCAAGTCAAAGGCATACCGGATACACAACTTCTGCCAATATGCCTGATGATTGCGGGGAAGGGCCAGGATGATTTGCGCTTCGGGGGCAGACTCATGCAAACGCATGAGCGTACGCATAAGCACGGGCAATCCCGCCACCGGCACGAACTGCTTGGGCACATCGCCCCCCATGCGCAGGCCCTTGCCGCCCGCCACCACAATCAGATAGTCACGCATCCAGCAGGAAGTCATACATCATGCCTTGGCTCAACTGAGCCGCCTCGGCATCCTTGCCCAAAAGTTTCAACAACTCGAAGCCAAAGGCCATGGCCGCAGCAGGTCCCTTGCCCGTCACCACATTGCCATCACGTTCAACCAACGCCGCGGTGTACGTAGCACCCGTCAGTTCGGTTTCACAACCCGGATAGCAGGTGGCACGACGGCCCTGCAGAATGCCCAAATGGCCAAGTACCATAGGAGCGGCACAGATGGCGGCCACAGGCCGGCCGGCCTCCACCTGCTTCAACAGCCCCTGGCGCAGAGGGACGCAGGCGTCCAAGTTGGTGGCACCGGGCAGCCCGCCGGGCAACACCAGCAGTTCGGCACTCTCCCACTCCACCTCGTCCAGCAGGATGTCGGTACGTACAGCCACTCCGTGGGCGCTCTCGACCAGTTTGTCGCCGGTGATGCTGACCAAACTGACAGACAGACCGGCACGACGCAGAATATCAACGGGAGCCAAGGCTTCGATATCCTCGAAACCGGGCGCGAAAAACACGTAAATCATAGGCAATTCTTATAACGTTTAATGGTTTCCTCCAAACCCAAATACAGGGCATCACATACCAGGGCATGGCCGATACTCACCTCGTCCACCTCGGGAACCCGCTCATGGAAATAGGCCAGATTCTCCAGGCTGAGGTCATGCCCGGCATTCAATCCCAAGCCCAATTCCTTGGCCAAGCGGCCGGACCGCACAAACGGTTCCACAGCTTTCACCCGATCGGCAGCATACCGGGCGGCATACGGTTCGGTGTACAGCTCCACGCGATCGGCTCCTGTGAGGGCGGCATGGCGCACCATCTCCTCGTCGGCATCCACAAAGATGCTCACACGAATGCCCTTTTCATGAAAACGCTGCACCAAATCGGCCAGAAACGCCCGGTGCATCTTCGTATCATAGCCGTGGTTACTGGTAATCTGGCCGGGAGCATCGGGAACAAGGGTCACCTGGGTGGGCACCACATCCAGCACCAAATCCACAAACTTGTCTGAGGGTTGTCCCTCGATATTGAACTCGGTGGTGAGCAAAGGACGCAAATCATACACATCCCTGTAACGGATGTGCCGCTCATCGGGGCGGGGATGCACGGTGATGCCCTGTGCCCCCATACGTTCAATGTCCAAAGCCGTGCGCACCACGTTGGGGTTGTCTCCACCCCTGGCATTGCGCAGGGTGGCTATTTTGTTGATGTTTACACTCAGTTTCGTCATCGTCAATAATCTCCTTATCCAAATTTTATCGCTTTCGGGACAAAGATAAGGAATTTTCCGGCACGAATATGCCGTTTATCATCTTTTTATGTTACATTTGTGCTTCCTTATTTATCTTTGTAAGAATAAAGAATGCGCCTATGAAACCTCTTCGATTTGCTCTTTTTGGTAATCTCTATCAAGCAAAAAAATCAAGCTCCATACAACAAGTGATTCGCTCGTTGGAGAGCCGAGGTGCAGAAATCCTGGTGGACAAGGCTTTCTTTCATTACATCACCAACGAGTTAGGCGTAGAGATTCATGCCACGGAATTGATTGAAGAAGAGGATTTCCATGCCGACGTGGCCGTTTCCATGGGCGGCGACGGCACATTTCTGAAAGTGGCCAGCCGGGTAAAAGACAAGAGCATCCCCATATTGGGTATCAATATGGGGCGCCTGGGTTTCTTGGCCGATGTGCCGGCGCAGGACATCGACTTTGCAATTGAAGACATCTACAACCGGCAGTGCTCCACCGAAAAACACAGCGTGATACAGGTAGCCTACAGCAAAGGAGCCCCCGGCACCTACCCCTACGCATTGAATGAAGTGGCTGTGTTGAAACGCGACGACTCTTCGATGATTAGTATCAGCGTGGACATCAACCAGCAACATCTGACAACCTATCAGGCCGACGGCCTCATTCTGAGCACGCCCACAGGCAGCACGGGTTATGCGCTGAGTGCGGGCGGACCCATCGTGATGCCCAGATGCGGTGTGGTGGGGCTGACAGCGGTGGCTCCCCATTCCCTGAACGTGCGTCCCATCATTCTGCCCGATGACGTGGAGATACACCTGAGGGTGCACAGTCGCAGCGGCCATTTCCTTGTGGCCATCGACGGCAGGAGCGAGCCTTGCTGCCAAGAAGTAGAGCTGACACTGACGAGGGCGCCCTATGACATTCTGGTGCTGAAGCGGGCGGGAAGCTCACAGTTCAGCACGCTGCGCGACAAACTGATGTGGGGAAGCGACATAAGGAGGGATGAATGAACATCGGTAACATGAAAAGTAACACCACCGTTTTGCGTTATCTGTGGACCGTCTCAAAAGGTTTACGACTACAAAGCATTCTCAACGCCGCCATCGGCATTGTCGTGGTGGCGTTGGACTTTGCTTTCATCTACTTTTCCAAGCTTTGCATTGATTTGGCCACGGGCAAGGCCGACGGTTATTCGCTCAGGGCCATCGCCGTTGTGCTGCTGTGCATCATCATCCTGCAGATAATCATCCGTCTGGGGCGTCAATGGATTAGTGCCATCCTGGGTATTAAAGCCCAGAACAAGATGCAACGGCGGTTGTTTCGCCATCTGCTGGAAGCGGAATGGAACGGACTGGAAGAGCGTCATAGCGGCGACCTGCTCAACCGACTGGAAAGGGACGTGCGCGATGTGACCACCACCATCACCGAAACCATACCCGCCACGTTCACCGTGACCGTCCGCTTCATGGGCGCTTTCTATTTTCTCTTTACCATGAGTGCCTCGCTGGCGCTTATCATCGTCCTCATCATACCCTGCTTTGCCCTGCTCAGCCGCGTCTACGTCAACCGCATGCGCCGGATCACCCGCAAGATGCGGCAAACAGACAGCGAGATACAAAGCCTGATGCAGGAAAGCGTGCAGCACAGCATGGTGCTGAAAACGCTGGAGCAGGTGCCTCAGATGCTTGACAACCTTGACCGGGCGCAAACCGCGCTCCTCGGCCAGGTGCGTAAGCGGACACGTTTTTCGTTGACATCCGGTGCGCTTATCAATTTCGGGTTCACCTTATGCTACCTCACAGCCTTCCTATGGGGAGTGAACGGACTGAAAGAGCAGACCATCACCTACGGAATGATGACCGCCTTCCTGCAACTTGTGGGACAGATTCAAGGACCTTTCCGCGACATCCTGCGCTTTGTGCCGAGCATGATAAGCACACTTACCGCAGGCGAGCGCCTCATGGAAATAGAAGAGTCGCCCATGGAAATCCAAGGCCGACCCGTTTTGTTCGAGGCCGGAGCCGGCATCCGAATCACTGACGTATGTTACACTTATCCCGGCGGGCACCGGAAGATTCTGGAGAACCTCAACTGCGACTTCCCCATAGGAAGCCACACCGCCATCCTGGGAGAGACGGGAGCCGGGAAAACCACCCTCATCCGCCTTATCCTGGCCCTGACATCACCCCAACAAGGTTCGGTGGAATTTTACAACGGAAAGCAAAGCGTCGCCGCATCACCCCTCACGCGTTGCAATCTGGTATACGTTCCCCAAGCCAACACCCTCTTCTGCGGCACCATACGTTCCAATCTGCTTTTGGGCAACCCGCAGGCCACCGAGGCACAAATGCACGAAGCCCTGCATCAGGCCTGCGCCGACTTCGTATTCCAATTGGAGGAAGGGCTGGACACACGCTGCGGCGAGAACGGCAACGGCCTGAGCGAAGGACAGAACCAGCGCATCTGCATCGCCCGCGCCTTGCTGCGCAACGGAAACATCCTGCTGCTGGACGAGGCCACCAGTGCGCTCGACACACAGACCGAGGTGCAGCTGCTCGGCAACCTGCAGGCGTGGATGAGACCCCACCAGACGCTGCTCTTCATCACCCACCGGCCCGGTGTGCTGAAAATCTGTGAACGCCAGCTACACATCCGCCGAACATCCAACTCTTAATCACGCATTCCCATGGACATGCTCCACGGCCCTTTGCAGGGCAAGATCATCCGCTTTGCCATACCCATCGCTCTGAGCAGCGTACTCACCCAACTGTTCAACACCGTGGACGTGGCCGTGGTGGGCCGCTTTGCCAGCAGCACCGCCCTTGCGGCTGTGGGAGCCAACACGTTTATCATCAACCTGCTCATCAACCTTTTCTTTGGTGTCAGCATCGGTTCCAGCGTGGTCATCGCCAACCACATCGGGCAGAACAACGCCGAAGGCATCCGCCGGGGCATCAGCACCACGGCAGCCTTGTCAATCATCAGCGGTGTTCTTCTGTTGATTATCGGCATGTTCGTGGCACGCCCGCTGCTGCAATGGATGGACACGCCCGCCGATGTATTGCCGGATGCCGAACGGTATCTGCGCATCTTTCTGTGGGGAAGCCCCTTCCTTATGATCTACACCTTTGGAGCCGCCATCCTGCGCAGCCGGGGCGACAGCAAGCGGCCCCTATATATATTGGTGGTAGCGGGCATCATCAACACGGTGCTCAACCTGGTTCTTGTCATTCGTTTCCACATGGGCGTGGCCGGTGTGGCCATCGGCACCGGAGTGAGCAACATGTTCAGCGCACTGGTCATCATTTGGCTCTTACGTCACGAGAAGGGTGAGTTTCAATTACACCTGAACGACCTCAGCATCCACCGCGCCGAATTGCGCCGGATATTGGCCATCGGACTGCCTGCAGGCCTCCAGGGCATGACCTTCTCGCTGAGCAACATCTTCATCCAAAGCAGCATCAACAGCTTCGGTTCTGCAGCCATTGCCGGCTCCAGCGTGGCACAGACGTTGGAGGCCTACAGCTACTTCTTCATGGCGGCTTTCACCAGTGCCGCCACCACCTTCGTAGGGCAGAACTACGGCGCAGGCCTCATCGGCCGCTGCAAACGCATCACCTGGATATGCCTGTTCTACGGAGCGGCCAGTTGCTTCATCTGCAACCTGCTCTTCACCCTCTTCGCCCCACAGGTATTGGGGCTCTTCACCCCCGACCCCGGGGTCATCCGCTTTGGCCGCATACGTATCGAGCACGTGCTCATCTTCCAATGCCTGGCCGCGAGCTATGATGTGACATCAGGTTCGCTTCGTGGCGTGGGGCACTCCATCGAGCCCACCGTCATCACCATCTTCGGCACCTGTGTGTTGCGCCTGGTGTGGGTGTTCTGGGTGTTTCCCGTCTACGGGGAATATCATCAACTGCTGCAGGTCTATCCCATCACGTGGGTGGTAACGGGCATCACCACCTTCCTCTTCTACATTGCCATCATGCGCCGGCTGGAGGGCCGTAAGGTCTTTCCCGTACGTGCCCTCACCCTGCGCGTTGCCTGCCATCTGCCCCGCCCCGTGAAACGGTTGTGGAGCGGCAAGTGGTAAGTATTATATTAGAGAACCACAAAAAACAATGATATGAAACCATTAGCTTTTACGTTCATAACTATGACGGCAACCCTTACGATGCTTACATGCTGCAATTCCTCCGATTCCGGTAAAGACAATGAAAAGGTGCGGAAGGCAAATGCTCCGGTTCTTACCGCCGCAGAGTCCGATCCCCGTGTCATGGGATGGATGCAAGGGTTCCCTCCTGCCGAAGACAAGACCATCTATTCTGCTGACGGCTCGTATTTCACGTTCCCCGCATTAAGATACAGCGTGAACCACATGCGCGAGTTCTTCCCTACCCGGGACGTTCCGACCTCGGACGCCTTCCGCTACACCGTTGCGACAGATATCGACAACCATATCGAGGATATTTCCTTCCTGCCCTGGGACTCCGACGAGGAAATCACATTGCGTCAGTCGCTCGATACCAACTATGTCGACGGAATGATTATCATGCACAGGGGGAAGATCGTCTATGAGACCTATTCGGGCGGGCTCACCCCGGAAGGCCTTCATGCGGCCATGTCGGTAAGCAAATCATTCACAGGAACCCTCGGTGCGATTCTGGCTTCTGAGGGAGTCATCGACCCGGAAGCGAAGGTCACCCGCTATGTTCCGGAACTTTCCGAGAGCGGGTTCGGGGATGCAACGGTGCGGCAGGTAATGGACATGACAACAGCCCTGCAATATAGCGAGGACTATAGCAATCCGGATGCCGAAATCTGGGCCTATTCCGCATCCGGAAACGTGTTCCGGGGCGCCGACTACAAAGGGCCGAAGAATTATTACGAATACCTCAAGACGGTTAAGAAAATCGCAGGTGCAGAACATGGAGAGGCGTTCGGCTACAGAACCATCAACACGGAACTTCTCGGATGGATTATTTCCAGGGCAAGCGGAAAGAACGTAGCAGAACTCGTATCCGAAAGAATCTGGAAACCCCTTGGCGCACACTACAACGGTTATTACCAAATCGACCCGTCCGGGATAACCTTTGCCGGGGGCGGGTTCAACCTCAACCTGAGGGATATGGCTATGTTCGGAGAGGTGATGCGCTGCAACGGCAAACTCGGCGAGAAGCAGATTATCCCGGAGGAGGCCGTCGAAGACATCCGTACCGGTGGCAGCAACCCGGAGAGCCGGGAAAGATTCGCCCGCGGAGGATACGACAAGCTGAAGGGATGGAGCTACCGGGACATGTGGTGGATAACAAACAATTCCCACGGGGCATTCATGGCAAGGGGCGTTTACGGACAGGCCATCTATATCGATCCCGTAGCGGAAATGGTGATTGCGCGGTTTGCGTCAAACCATCTCGCATCCAACACGCACAACGACCCGTTCTCCATACCCGCCTATGAGGCCGTAGCGGAATATCTTATGAATAAAGACAAATAGGCGCACCACCACGATACTTCAAGTTATGGGAAAAACATGTTCATCTTTTTGAAAAACATGAACATGTTTTTCAAAAACGTCTTGATGTTTTTGCGCCAATATAACAACACCCCAAAAGTCGGACAAGAACTTTTGGGGTGCTTTATATCACGACACCGCCTCTGTTTCGCTTCGCGGCGGTGAATTGCGTTTCAACCGGATTTTTATTCTATCCTGCTTTTCCGATACGAACAGACGGAGAGGGGTATCAGGATAACCGTCACGACAATAAGCGGAACCATAATCTTTCCCGCATTGGCATTGCTGCCATAGGAGTGCATACCCGTAAGCAGATAGTTGACCCCGAAGAAGGTCATCAACACAGAGGAGAAGGCTATCAGCGAAGCCCAGTTCAACCACCAGGTGATACGCCGCAACGGCAACAGATGCAGGTGGGTGACAATCGCATAGCACAACAGGGTTATCAGCGCCCACGTCTCTTTCGGGTCCCATCCCCAATATCTGCCCCATGACTCGTTGGCCCAGACAGCGCCCAGGAAGATGCCGGCCGCCATCAGGGCAAGCCCTATCCACAGGGACATCTCGTTGATCAGACTAAGTTCCTGAATACGCCTCTGCAAAACATCACTGCCGGTGCCCTTGCCGCGGAAACACATCATCGCCAGGTTGGTGATACCCAGCAGACAGCTCAGCCCGAAGAACCCGTATGCCGCCACAACCACCGCCACATGATACATGAGCCAGGGGGATTTCAAGACGGGCACCAACTGGCTGATCTGAGGGTCCATCCAGTTAAGTTCGGACACGAAAAGGATGACTCCGCCGAACAGGGTGCCCAAGGCAAGCGCTATCCTGTTGCGGCGTGCGAAACACAATCCTGAAAACACCGTCACCCAACCCACATAGACCATGGTCTCATACGAATTGCTCCAAGGGGCATACCCGGCCAGATACCAGCGCAGACCCATGCCGAAGGTATGGAACAGAACCGTTGCGATGATACCGAGGGTCAGCACCTTGCCGGCTATCGAGGAAAGAGAACGCTTCCGGCCGGACAGTCCGCCGAAAGCCGTCAGGAGAGCCAGTCCGCCCAAGATCAGGTATGCGGTTTTGCAATGATGGAAAATGCGCATTTCATTATACCGCACCTCAGCCTCCATGCGCTTCGGGCGGATGTCCACACCCGGCGTGGCCTTTGCCTGCTGATACGTGGAAATCATGCTTATGATGCTGTCGGCCTGGCTCCACTCCCCCTGCTGCATGGCAGAGGCCGCCTCCTCCAGATACCAGTCCATCATCTTGCTCACGAACAGCGAATCCCTGCCGGTGAAGCCGGAAAGGTCATCACCGGGAGCGAACCACCGGTGCGAGGCATCTTCGGGAAGCGGGAAAAGGTTCAGCATCTTGCGGTTGACCAGTTGGTAAAAGATGTTGACACGTTCGTCCAACTTGAGCAAATCCTTGTCGAAACGTGTTCGTTGGGAGGGACTCTTGCGGTAAGCCTCTTCCAGCGCGGCCTGCAATTTGTAGCTCCCGTCCTTGTCGAAGACCTGGGCATAGCTGCAATAATCTTCCGGCAGCCGGAATCTGTCCGCCACATCCTTTTCCGGTATGACAATAAACGGTATCTGCATCCATACCTCCGGCATTACCAGCACACTCAGCAGGAACTGGTCCGGGTTGAGCCCGCAGACACGCGGGGCTTTATGCAACTTGCGCAACACTTCCGATGAAAACGTGTTGACGGGCATCATGCGTCCGTCCGGCGACTGCATGGGCAGCAACGAGAACCTGCGGGCATGGGATTCCGGCACGACATGTGATGAGACAACGGATTGGAAGTTATCCTCTTGCCTGCTTTCCTGCGCCGTCACCATACGGGGCAGGACCAACAACAAGAGCAACAATCCGGCGCTCTTGCCTTGATTCTGTAACCGTTGCTTTAATCTATAGAACCGCGAGCCGGGCATGAACAAAAACAGCAGAAGCCCTATGCCCAGCAACAGATAGCCCGCATAACTGATGGTGCGTCCGGCCACATCATGGTTGACGGCAAGCACGGAGCCAAGCTCATCCGGATCGTAAGATGCCTGGAAGAAACGATACCCTTGCACGTCAAGAACGTTGTTCATATAAATACGGGCATCATGCTGCCGCCCCCCACTATGCACGGAAACAAGGCTCTCGTAGGCCGACGGGCTGGAAGACCCCGGGTAACGGGTAAGGATAAAATCCTTCAGCTCAATGGAAAAGGGCAAGGTCGTGACTTGTTCCGTTTTCCCGTTACGTATCACAAGGTGATTCGAGATTTCCCCTTCCCTCAAGTGCATGTAGCCCTCTTTCCCGAACAGAAAGGTGACAGAGGCCCCAAACAGGATGACAATCAATGCCCCATGCGTGAGGATGAAGCCAAGACGACTTTTTCTCAACAGACGGCGACGCATGACGACGCCCATGAAGTTCAACACCAATAATAACTGCAGCAGGAGAAACAGCGGGGCATGGTAAACCCGGTCTTCCGCAACCGACGAACCGTGGTATTTCTCAATCCACGTGGCGGTTGCCAGCCCGATGATGTAGATGAGCATCAACACCACGGAAGTCTTGAAAGAAGTGCAAATGTCCGATAACCTGTTTTTCATTCTTTTTATACATATAGGCAGGCCGTGGCACGGACAATGTCTGCCATGCCACGGCCTACGGTTTAATCAATCTTCAATAATCATGCGGAAACCTACGTTGAAAATCCGCTGATACGGATAATAGGCCTTACGTGTGTGCGCCGTCGAGAACTTGGGCCTCTCGAAGAAGGAACCGCCACGGACGACCTTCAACTCGCCGGGTCGCCCGGATGCCTTCTCCTTATACGGGTAAGGCAAATAATCCGAACGGGTCCACTCGGCCACATTGCCCTGCATGCAGTACAGACCGAAGGGGTTGGCCTCATAAACCTTGCCACCCACCTGTATAAGACTGCCATCGTCAATGCTTTCTTCCTTGGGCAGGTAGGTGTAGTACTTGTACAAGCTGTTGTTCGGGCTCATGGGCTGAGGGTCGACACCGAATACGGCAAACTTCAGCGTTGTCTTGTCCGCCAGATTCTCCTTTTTACCGAAGTCGGAGTTCTTGTCTCCATACCAGAAGTCCTGGTCCGAGCCTGCCCTGCAAGCCCATTCCCATTGCGCCTCGGTGGGCAACGTGATGTTCAATCCGGTTTTCTCGCTCACCCTCCGGCAATACTCCATGGCATCGTTATAGCTGACACGAATCACAGGCTGGTCGGGATTGTTGGCGGGATAGCCCTGTACCACATGGTCCTTCCACTGTTGGTCGATGTAACGGCTGTCATGGTCGGGAAATACCACCTTGTACTGTTCGTTGGTCGTTTCAAGTTCAGCCATCCAGAAAGCCTTGTTTATCCTTACCTTCGTTTGGGGGCGTGCATCGGGTTCGCCCGTTGTGCTTCCCATCACGAACTGCCCTGCGGGAATACGTACAAAGGTAATCTTCACTCCCGGTGCAATCTCCACATCGCGGGACACCTTGCCGCCTGCCTGTTGCATCTGCTTGGCTTCGGTTGCAGAGAAGGGCCATCCCTTCATCTTTATCTCCTTGGCCTTGGTTTCCTTCACGGGCTTGGGCATAACGGGTTCAACGGGGCCCTGCTTCTTCAGATAGTCGGCATAGTCGGCAATCTCCCTTTTCCAGTTCACGCCGGCACCGTTGCCGTACTTGTTTGTCAGTTCGGTGCGCCGCTCCATCTGGTCATAACCCTGATAGGGGAAGTCGTGCAACACATTGGCATTGAAATACCCCTTGTCGGGAGCATTGTAGTCAATCCAGTTGTACAGCTTGCGCCATTCCTTATCAGTGAGCTTCACATTGTAGTGGCCTTTCTTCAGCATACGCACCAATTCGCTGGTGTTGGGATGATATTCATAAGGCTGCAATACGACCATATCGCCTTCGCCACCCTGACGGTGTACATAGGGATGGAGGTTAAGATAGGATGTGCCATAGCCCATGCCGTCTTTCTTGCCGCCGCGCAGGTCAAATGCTTTTCCCTCTCCGTTGTGACATGCGATGCAGTTGCGGTCCAGAATGGGTTGCACCTCCAGGTCGAAAGTAAAGGGACGGACTCCGCCTTCGGGAGGCGTGAGCCGGGCCGGCTCTTTCTGCGATGCCGCGACACGCTTGGGAATGGGAATCCGGTTCTGGTCCTCATGACATCCTATGCAAGAGACGACCTCTCCGGGCTGACCGGTCACCCAACTGCGCATCCACTGAACGGCCACTCCGTCCTTGTCCAAAGGCTGGATAGATATAGGTGTATTGGCCGGAACCTTGAAGATAGCGGAACCATCCTCCTCCACAGGCACGGTACCCAACAGGCGTTTGATGTCCCAGCCGGACTGAATGCCGTGCCAGTTATGATCCGACACGGTATTTACGTAGGCATACTCATAGGCATGCAGGCGAAGTTCCTTGACGGTGCCACGGGGAATGCCGCGCAGGCCTTCGCCTTCGTAAATATCCTGGATGAAGAAAGTGGCCTCTTTTTCATCTAACTTCACACGATCGGGGATGACGGGAGGGCACTTTGTCTTCTTAATCAGAATGGGGCTGATAAATCCCTCTCCCTCGGATTCCATGATACAGGTCACATTGTCAAACACATCCACCAGATAGATGCCCCACAAGCCCCCGGGAGAGAGTTTGGCCGCTACCAGAAAATACTTATCACTCAGAGCGGTGGGCTTGATGAACTGAGGCCACACTCCATCAACAAGCCTGTCTTTGACAAGCTCCACGACGGGACGGTCTCTGTAAGGAATCTCCTGCATGATGCCGCTTGTGCCCTTACGGCCTTTTGCCGGGTCGAACAACATCAGCCTTCCGCTGCGGGCCACACCGTGGTGACCGGAAACAATACCGATAAAGGCTGAACCGTGATTGGGAAGGGGCTGGACATCGAAGGTGCTGTTGGGAAACATGGAGCCGCTGCCGTAAAGTGCCTTGTTCTCTGTTCCGTCGGGATTCATGTGCATCACGATACGGGAATAATAGTGGGTCAGGTCGGTATATTCCCAACGGGTGTACATCACTTTGCCGTTGTTCATGACCACCGGATTCCAGTTGGCATCCTGGTCGTAGGTAAGCCGGCGAAGGCTCTTGTCTTTAGGGTTATAAAGCACAAGATTGCCCACCGCATCGGCCCCGTTCACGCAAGGCACACCCTGATAACCGATATTGGAAACGGCCAGAACACGGCCATCGGGCAGATAGGTTCCGTCATAGAATTCCAAATCCGGTTCATCATTCTCCAGCAAAGAATGGAAACCGCTACCGTCCAATTTGACCTCAAACACGCCCCAACGCTTGTCCTCCTTGGTCTGAGTGAACATGACGCGGTCGGCATCCCAGTGCATGCGCAAATCGGATATGGAAGAACCGTTCTTGGGCTTATACACAGAACGCATCCTGACATCACCCCGAAGATTGGAAAGCTCAACAATTTCAGCGTCAAATCCGGAACGCGCCGCCGATTCCTGGTTACTCCAGTTGTTGGCCTGCGTGCCCAGCGACGGAGTCATGATGCTGCGGGCATGGCTTCCCACCCTGTATCGTGCAGCCACAATACGGTCGCTGTCCAGCAAAGGGTTAGCCAACAAGATAGCACGTTTGCAGGCTATGGCCTCTTCGGCGTTCCTGATAGCTTTAATGTCACCCTTATAGATACCGTTGAAACCGGCTTTTGCCAATGTCTCCAATCGGGCCATCCTGGCCTGACATGCCGTCTCGTCAAATCCCTTTGAGGCCTTCATGTCATCGAAAGCCAATCTGACAGCCTTGACATTCAACCATTCCAATTCACTTTGCAGTCCGCAGACAAGCTGTAGCTCATCAGACAATTCCCGGTATCGGCGCACCTGTACGGTCACGTCCTTCTCCCGGGAAATCTGACAAATCACATCATTATAATAGGAAGCATCCTTCAACTTCCCGGCCATAGCCTCCACGGCTTGCCTCTCGACAGAAGCATCACCGACACCTTCCGGAAACACATTCATTACCCGGATTTTTTCCTTCGGAGCCGCAGAAGCAAAGGCGCAGGCACACAAAATGAGTGATACCGACAATACGTATCTGTTCATGTATTTTCCATAAATGTATTAGCAGGTCAATAGATTTAATCCCTTACAAGGATGCCTTGGCATTTGTGAAGCGCAAGCCCGCATTGTCGTGATAGCAGGCCCATTCGTCCACGATAGCTCCCTCGTCTCCGGCCATCATGAAGTGGAAAGTGCCCAATTCCTTAAGTCTAAGCACATCACCCACCTTCTGGATTGTGGCATTGCAGCTCTTGACAGGCCCGTGTGTGACGGAAATTTCGGGCATGAGATTGTTGGCCTCACCCACCTCGGAGCAGTTGTAGACCCAGCCGTGCTCCACCATCCAAGACTCATGTTTGGCCAAATGCTCCTCGGTGGCCACATGGGCATGTTCGGGAATCATCTGACCGGGCAACAGATAGATGGCATGAGCAAAATACTTGTACTCCGGGTCATTTACCCAAAAGATGCCGCCCATACCCACATGCTCGAAATCGCCCAAGCCAAAGTCGGTAACCCACATATCCTTCTCCATCAGTGAAGTGAAAGGCACATTGTAATAGGCAAACATGTCCTTCATGGCTTCGATACCCACTTTCTCCTGAAACACGCCATCCTTATAGAAATCCGCGTTTGTAAATTTCTTCTTGTATCCCATAATCTTATATATTTGAAGTTAATGCTATATGCTGTTACATCCGGTCACAACGAGTTGACATATTCGGTCAGTGCATCGATATCCTTTTCCGAGACTTTCTTCTTGGGCAGCCCGTGGCGATGTACGGAAAAGACTTCCTTCAATGTGGCGGCACGCCCGTCAAACAGATAAGGGGCCGTGCGCCATACCTCACACAGGGTGGGCGTGTCCCATCCCTTCTCAAATTCGATATCATCGCCTATGCGATACGTCTTACAATCCGTATAATAAATACCGCTATGGCATTCGCCACATTTCAGCCTGTCAAACACCTTCTTGCCCTCTTGTGCTTTCTTTGAAAGTTCGCCATCCACCAGATAGGGACTCTTGACGGCCTTCAGGGATTTCAGATAAGCATCCACACACGCGGCATCCTCTTGGCTAATGTCAAAGAACTGAATAAACTTGAACCCGGCCCAAACGGCAACCTCGGCGGACTCACGAATACCGGAAATCATGCTTGGCGGTGTAGGATGACTATACAGCAGGCTCTTGCAGTTCTTGGGATTGCCTATGCCATCGTTCATCAAGTCCCAGTTCATACCGTCACTACGGGCATCATCGGGATGACATCCGTTGCAGCTTTGCCATCCCTGGAAACAATGAGAGGCATCATTGAAATGACGTTCTCCTTTTTGCACATCGGTTTCCTGCCTGTCCGGATTCAGCACTACGGATGTACCTTGACGGTTCCGTGTGTCGATGATGTTGAGGATATCGCTGAAGTATGTCGGAATAATCAACTTGCCATTGGACAATACCATGTTTCTCGGTCCGTTTCCTTTCACAGGTATTCGTTCACGTATGCCATAAAGGAAATTCAAATCATATTCCAAGGACTGCTTGTTGGGAGTTCCCAGAAACTTCTTCAATAGCTCACGTTGATTTATCACACTGATTTCATGTGTTCCGGAATGCGATACATAGATATGTTCCTCGTCACAGGCCACTCCCCAGACACCTGCAGCCCCACGTTCGGGTTCGTCCGTGACTATGGATCCCAAATACTCCTGTTTCTCTGCATCGATAATGCTGAAGGCACTGGTATTCATCCATCCCTGCTGCAACTGCGAGGTGGGTACGGCAAAACGTCCAAGATTATGAGAGACATACACATATTTTCCGTCAGGCGACATACAGATACCGCGCAGGGCATTGCTGCCGTTGGCCAATTTCAGGTCCTTCACTTTCTTGAAAGACGAAATCTCTATGACCGACACGCAAGCGGCCACATAGTCTACATCGGCACGCTGCGAGGGAAGGAAATTGGTCACAAACAAATAACGCCCGTCATGGCTCAATACTGCGCCCCGGGGCTCACGCAACACCTTTACGGTTCGTGTCACCTTGTTGGTTCCAAGGTCTATCTCGGAAACCGTATTTTGGAATTGGTTGCATACATACACATATTTCTTGTCCGTGCTCACGATAGGGGCGCAGGCTCCCATTCCGGTAACCGTCGCCGCTTCCCTTGTTCCATCGGTCAACGATATTATTCGCATGCCTCCCTTGTCATCCGATGTGGTCACATAGGCTTTGCTGCCCACAACGGCGACCCCGGTGGGCGTACCGTCCAAAGCAAAGGTTCGCAGCCGTTTCTGCCCGTCGGCAGAATATACGGCAAGACGCTTCCTCCCTTTTTCGGTCATCACCAGCTCACCGTTAGCCCCAACAGCTATATCCGTTGGGAAAAGAGGCGTATTGTCTGCCTTGCCATACAGGAAAGAAGCTGCGGCACAACAAATCAGAACCAACCTTTTCAGAACTACATGCATACACTTTATCTCGTTTACAGATAATGAACAAGTATCGTTTTCTTCTCTCTTAACGCTCGTAATAGCCAAGGCTTTCGGATATCATACGGGCATAATCACAGATGATGGCGGCATCATTTCTTATGGTCTTGGCAGAAAGCCGTTCCTTGGGGCCGGAAATCCAAATGGCTCCGCATGGATATCCCGAATAATTCTTTATGGCCGCTGCGATACATATCACGCCGGTCAGTTCTTCCTCACGGTCCATGGCATAGCCATCCTGTGCCACGCGTTCCAGTTCCTTCAGATAGGCTTCTCGCGTGGTGATCGTGCGCTCGTTGTAGCGAGTAAATGCCATTTTTTCCAGATACCGGTCTCGGATATGGGGCGGCAGACTGGCCATGATGGCTTTCCCCGGTGCGGAACAATGAAGCTCGAACGTCTTTCCGGGAGACAAAGAGAAACTGAAGGTATGGTTTCCCTGTGCCTGATCGATGAGTATGCCATCCTTCTCGCCCAAAACTCCAAAGCAGGTTGTTTCCCTCACCTGGTCCCGAAGGGTACGCAAATGTGGCAACACGGTCTCCATCAGTTTGTGTTCGCCCAAGGCCCTGAAACCAAGAGTCAGCATTTTACAGGTAAGTGAATAGCGCTTTGTCTCCTCATTATACCGAAGATAACCCAAACGGGTAAAGGTGTTCAGCAAGCGGTAAACGGTAGTCTGGGACATGTCCAGTTCGTTCTTAATGCTCTGTAGTGTTTCCCCATCCGTGTGTTCGGAAAGGTATTCCAGCACCGCCATGCTCTTCTCCAGAATGGGGACTTTATAGTTGACTTCCTGATTGTCCATAGATGTTTTAATTTTCCTTATTTGGAATATCGTTTCATATCCGGAACAAAGATATATAATTATTCTTTGATTGCAAACGTATTTCAGGAAGTTTTTTTTGTGAAAGGTGAAAGAAATAAAAGACGAGATGCAACTTTCCATATTCAGGTACCCGTCCCTATCATGGAAAATTGCATCTCGCTTAAGTCAATATTCTGAAATCCGCAGGATTTATCCGTGTTGTGGTCCCCCTATTCCTATATTAAAACGTATGTGGGCTGTGGTACCCGCTCAGCACCACCTCACCTTTCCGCAACGAAGCGGGAACATCAATGATACGCTGATTGTCGGAGCCTCGGAAATGCAGGTTTTCATTGCGGCGGGCAGCGACGAAAGGACCGTCCACCAGCACGTCGATGTGCTTAAGCAAGTTGGCGTATTTCTCTTCATTCACCAGTTCCTCCCACAAGAAGCCCGTATACACCCAAATGGTCTTTGTGCTCTCGGCCTTTATGCGCCGGGCCAACTCTCCGAACGCTTCAGCCTGATACAGCGGGTCTCCGCCCGTGAAGGTGACATCGGCAAAGGGGTCGGCAAGCAATTGTCCGGCAAGTTCGTCAACGGTGTAAGGCTCTCCACCGTTCATGGACCAAGACTGGGGATTGTGACAGCCGGGGCAAGCGTGCAGACATCCGGCACAATAAACACTATTGCGAAAGCCGGGACCATCCACTGTGGTTTCCTCCACAACTTTTAATACTCGTATATCCATCTTATAAATTGAATCAAACTGTTTGGAATTTAAAAAGGACGCGCCCCATCGGCGCGTCCTTTCCAATCAGGGAGTTATTATCTTTTGTTTTATCTCTTAATCATGCACCACGCGGTCGTTCAGTTCGGCCAGTTTGGCCTTGTTCCAGCGGTCTGTCGTTCCCACCAGGTAACCGGTGATGCGCTGCAAACGGTCGATGTTGGTACTTCCACACTTGGGACACACCTTCAGGTCCTTCTCCGCATTCTCGTACTCGCAGTCCAGACAGCGGTTGCGGGTGTGGTTCACACTGCCATAGCCGATGTTGTACTTGTCCATCATGTCCACGATACGCATCACGGCCTCGGGATTGTGGGTGGCATCACCGTCAATCTCAACATAGAAGATGTGGCCGCCACGGGTAAGATCGTGATAGGGAGCCTCCACCTGAGCCTTGTGAAGGGCGGTACAGTGGTAATAGACGGGCACATGGTTGGAGTTGGTGTAGTAATCGCGGTCCGTGATGCCGGGGATGATGCCGAACTTCTTCTTGTCGCCACGCGTGAAGCGACCCGACAGACCTTCGGCAGGAGTTGCCAACACGCTGAAGTTATGCTGATAACGGTCAGAGAACTCATTGGCGCGGTCACGCATATAGGTAACGATTCTCAGACCCAGCTGCTGACTTTCCTCGCTCTCTCCGTGATGCTTTCCGGTGAGAGCCACCAGACACTCGGCCAATCCGATGAAGCCTATACCCAAGGTGCCTTGGTTGATGACAGGAGCTATCGTGTCCGTGGACCCCAATTGCTCGCAGTTCATCCACAGACTGCGCATCAGCAAGGGGAACTGCTTGGCATATGCCGTCTTTTGGAACTCGAAGCGGTCGTGCAACTGCCGTGCGGTGGTCTCAAGCATCTCGTCAAGTTTGGCGAAGAAGGCATCAATGCGCTGCTGTTTATTCTCAACCTTCATGCACTCGATGGCCAAGCCAACAATATTGATGGTCGAGAACGAGAGGTTTCCGCGTCCCACGCTGGTCTTCTCTCCAAAACGGTTCTCGAACACACGGGTGCGACATCCCATGGTGGCGCACTCCCACATGTATCGTTTGGGGTCGTCTGCACGCCATTTCTCGTTCTGATTATAGGTGGCGTCGAGATTGATGAAGTTGGGGAAGAAGCGGCGGGCCGTCACCTTGCAGGCCAACTTATAGAGGTCATAGTTGCGGTCCTCGGGCAGATAGCTCACGCCACGCTTCTTTTTCCAGATTTGGATGGGGAAGATGGCCGTCTGCCCGCTGCCCACGCCTTCGTAGGTGGAGCGGAGAAGCTCGCGGATGACGCAACGTCCCTCGGCGCTGGTGTCGGTGCCATAGTTGATGCTGGAGAACACCACCTGGTTACCGCCACGCGAATGTATGGTGTTCATGTTGTGGATGAAAGCCTCCATGGCCTGGTGCACGCGGGCCACAGTCTTGTTGATGCAGTGCTGCTTGACACGTGAACGCCCTTGATAACCTGCCAGGTCTTGTTCCAAATAATCGTCAATGGGAGCGTTGTAAAGTTCCTCATAGCTCTCGCCCATATAGTCCTCCATCTTCTTCACCTCTTCTATAAAGGAGCTGCGCACAAAGGGTGCCATATAGAAGTCGAAAGCCGGAATGGCCTGGCCGCCGTGCATTTCGTTCTGGGCGGTCTCCAGACTGATGCAGGCCAACACAGAGGCCGTCTCGATACGCTTGGCTGCACGGCTCTCGCCATGTCCGGCGCTGAACCCGCCGTGAAGGATGTGGTCGAGGGGATGTTGCACACAGGTAAGAGACTTGGTGGGATAGTAATCCTTGTCGTGGATATGCAGATAGTTGTTCTTGACGGCGTTGCGGGCTTCCTCGCTCAACAGGAAATCATCCACGAAGGGCTTGGTGCTCTCGCTGGCAAACTTCATCATCATACCTGCCGGCGTATCGGCATTCATGTTGGCGTTCTCGCGCGTCACGTCATTGCTCTTGATATTGATAATCTCAAGGAAGATGTCGCGTGTCTTGGCCTTGCGGGCGGTGGAGCGTGCCTGCCGATAGGCGATGTAGGCACGGGCCACATCCTTGCGGCGGCTCTTCATCAGCTCCAGCTCCACCTCGTCCTGAATCTCCTCCACGCTCATCCGGCTCTTGCCACGATAGGTGATGCGGTCGGTAATCTGGCTGATGAGTTCGGCATCCTCACCCTCTTCGGTGGCCAGCATGGCTTTGCGGATGGCTGCAGATATCTTGGTTTCGTTGAATCCAACGATTCGCCCGTCTCTCTTAACTACTGTCTGTATCATTTTCTTCTGTGTGTGTTTGGTTTTTCTTTTTGTCAAAGTTGCGAGTGCAAAGATATGAAAAGGAAATCAACTACAAAAAGAAAACGCCAAGAAAATTCCCCATAAAGCAAAACTTTTCATTTCGCTTTACGGGGAAAATTTTCCAATAATTTTACTAACTGATTAAAATTTAGTTATTTGAATTTCAAAACAAATTAAAAAGTTTTCCAAAACATCAAAAGGACACAACATTCATATACTTATCCACCAGCATACCATCCTTAACCGTCAGCACTACCTTTCCGGCACGTTTCGCGCGGAACTTGATGGTCAGGAAGGCACCGTCTCCCTCCAAAGGATGCTGTTCCCCGAGATTCACGAAGGTGGGATAGAGAGCCTTCTGTCCGTTGGTGTGCAGACGGTCATAGGTCATGTTGTACATCTGCTGCAGACTCTCGGCAGGCTCCACGCCCACGTACTCCAAGTCGTTGGCATCATAGGGGATGCAGAGGCTGAGGGCGTTCACGCTCTTCAGTCCCTTGCCCGTGAGGGTGAACAGCACCTCGTCGCCGGCCTTATATGAGGTCTTGTCCAAAGCATACGTCACACTTCCGGCCACGTCGTCCACCTTGCGGTCGCTCGCGCCGCCCTCCAGCTCAACGGCCACAGCCGAAATGTCATAGGCGTCGATCAGACCGTTGCCGTTCAGGTCGCCCTTGGAAATGTAACCCTCGAAGTCACCGTCGCCCTGACGCAGTCCTGTGTAGTTCATATAAGAGGTAAGGTCGTTCTCGTCCAGCTTGCCATCCTGGTTGATGTCGCCGGGGATGAAGAAATCGGAACCGGGCTTGCGGAAGATGTAAAGCTCCTGGCCGCTGCCGAAATCTCCGCGAGCCTTGGTCACGCTGAAGCGCACATAGCGGGCAGTGGGTTCGCCCTCGAAGATGAACTCCTTCTTCTCCCCGTCGGCCTGCCAGTTCACGCTGCCGGCCTCGGTCCAGTTCTTGCGGTCGAGGCTGTAGGCGATGGCGGCCTCCTGGATGGTGCCGTTGCCGGCATCGGTGCGGGGCATGTACCACATCTTGTCCAGCGTGTTCACGCTCTTCAGGTCGGCAATCAGCTCGAAGGGTACGGCCTTGCCGTCCCAGCTGGTGTGCCACTGCGACCCTTCGTCGAAGTCGAACAGGCGACCGACGCCATGTCCGCCTTGGTTCTTACAGCTGGTCTGCCCCTTGATTCCGCGGATGGCAAACTCCAAGGGATTGCTCTTGGTGGTCACGGCCACAGCATGCCACTCGCTCTTGCCGTCCTTGTTCACGGCGCGGACCTCGAAAGCATAGGTGGTTTCGGGTGTGAGGTCCTCGAAGGTGTAGGCGGTCTGACGGATTTCACCATAGGTCTGTCCGCCGAAGGCCACCTCGTAATAGTCGGCATTGCTTTGGGCATCCCAGGCCAGCGTCAGGTCATAGGCATTGGTCTGCGCAGCTTTGACTGCAGGAGCCTGCAGGGCGCCGGTGCTCTTGAGCAGTTGGTTCTCGGTGTTCACGCTCACGCCGGTAGCGTTCAGTTCGATGCCGTTGGCGGTAATGTCGGTCTCGGCCAGGTTAACCATCAGTCCGGTGATGTCCATATGTTCGATGTCGCTCTTGCCAAAGTAGTAGCTGTTGGGCGTACTCATCAGGGCCTTGTAGCTGTCGGCACGGGTCAGAGCCACCTTCTTCTTGCCCACCCTGGCAGTCACTTTCTTAGGCATTTGGCTGCAATAGACGTTCAGCACGGTGGACTTGGCGGGGTGGAAACCCTCGAAACCGCCCTCGGTGGGAGCCACGGTAACGCAGAGGTTGCCCTTCTCGTCCATCTGCTGGCTGACGGTGGTCAGCGTATTCTCGCCGCCGAGGTAAGCTTGTGTGGTGCCGTCGTCGTCATACTCGGTGAAAGCATATTCACCCACGGCGGGATAGATGTCATAGCTGCGGAAGGAAGCGTCCATCTCCTTGACGGTGTTGGTAGACTTGTGCATGGGAATGATTGCGCCGCGCTTCACCAGCACGGGGGTCTTCCACAGAGGGGCATCGAAGTCGTTCAGAATCCGGCCGCCCTCGTACACACGTCCGGTGAAGAAGTCCACCCACTGGCCTTGGGGCAGATAGATGCCGTTGCGGATATCGTTGCCCTCCTTGTCCATCTTCGTTTCCTTATATATAGGGGCTACCAGGATAGAGGGGCCGAACATAAACTGATACCGGGTGGCCGTGCCGCGCGTATAGGCATTGTCCTCCTCCAGGAACATGGCACGAATCATGGGCTTGCCGTCCACGGCCTCGCGGGCGATGCTGTAGGCATAGGGCATCAGCCGGCTCTTAAGCTTCAGCCACCAGCGGTTGATGCTTGTGGCGGGCTCGCCCAGCGCCTGGGGATATTTGGGGTTGCTGCCCCACCCGTCCATGTTCAGTTCCATGGGCGTGAAGGTCTTCCACTGGAAGTCGCGCACGTTCACGGGCACGTTCTTGCCTCCGAAGATGCCGTCCATGTCACTGGTGATGTTGGGCTGGCCGCTCAGTCCGCTGCCGATGTAGGTGGGGATGTGGAAGCGGATATACTCCCAGTTGCCGCCCGTCTGGTCGCCGGTCCAGATGCCGGCATAGCGTTGTGTGCCGGCCCATCCGTCCAGCGAGATGATGAAGGGACGGGCATCGTTGCCGTAATAGGGCATGATGTGGCCCACATCGGCCACGCCGTTCAGGCCGAAGCTGTAGCCGGCGCCCACCCAGGCCACGTCGGTCTTGAGCACACGCACGCCGGCATCGCGCACCTCGCGCACGATATCGCGCTGAAGCAATGCCTCCACGCCCTCCTTGGGATGCAGGTCGCTTTGGGTCCACAAGCCGATTTCCACACCCTTGGAGCGTGCGTAATCGCCGAACTCTTTCAGGTTCTGTACGTTGCCTTCCAGGGTTTCGGTCTGTCCGTAGCCGGCTCCGTAGCCGTCGTTGGGCAGGAACCATCCCAGGGGCATGTCGTTGTCCAGATAGCGGTCGATGGCTGCACGGGCCGAGAACTGGTAGTTGTCCAGCTCGCCGTTCAGGCTTTCCTTCACGCCGCCGTTGTCTTTCTGGCTCTCGTTATAGCGCTTGCCGTCCTCATAGGCCATGAAGCCCTTCTCGTTCTCCGTCCAATAGTCGCGGTTGTAGGCATTCAGGTGGCCCTGATAGAAACCGAACTTGGGCAGCAGCACGGGGTTGCCGGTGAGCTGGTAGAAATCATTGAGCAAGGCCACGGGACCCGCGTTGAACATGAAGAAGTAGTCGGCATAGTCCGTGTCGTGGGTCAGGATGGTCTTGTCGGCCTCGCTACTGCCGAAGTCATACGAGCCGGGGGCGAAAGTATAGCCCATCACGCCATAGCCCGCCGTGCTCCAATAGAAAGGGGTGGGACTGGCCACACCGCCGTCCACCCAGTTGTTGGTGTTGACGATGGCGATGGTCTTTCCTGCATGGCTGAAGCGGCCGTTCTGCACACCGCCGCCGTAGAAGTTCTCTCCCTCCTGCTTGGTAAGGATAAGTTGGGTGTTTTTCTTGTTAAACTTGGGGGCGGAGATATGCAAGCCCCCGGGCAGTCCCTCGACCACGTCAAGCGAACCGTCGGCCAGGTTGATGCGCACCTTCACCTCGCCGGTGCTCACTTCCTGTCCGTCCACACTGACCTGCACAACCTTACGAGGATTGTCCACAAGAATCTGAGCCTCGGGGCGGGCCTGCGGATCACGCAGGATGCCACCGTTGGGGTCTTGGAACAGACGGAAGATGTTGGGACCATAGAAGTCCACATAAATCATCTGCCCGTTGTCCAGACGGGCCTGGGCAGTGGTCTTGTTGAGCTGCGACACCTGGGCCTCGGCCACAGAGGCCAGACCGAAGAGGGCAGCGGCAAGAATAGATAATTTTTTCATAATATGAATGGTTTTAGGATGATATTAACAATTTAAGTCCTTACAAAGATACACAATTATTCTTTCCCTTGCCACGCACGGAACGTAATTTTCTCGGACGCTTGTCGAGAGGAATCCCCAAGAGCCCCAAAACATATCATAACGTTCATGACAAAACATGAACACGTTTTTGAAAAACATGAACATGTTTTGCCTGAAACATGTTCATGTTTTGCCACGGATGTCGCGGTACTCTCGTTTTTCCTGCCGTTGCTTGCCAGATTCGGGAAAAACCGCTACCTTTGTTTATATATACCTATTCTCTATAATAGAAGACGATGACAAAAACGCACGTAACCATGGCTCTCGGAGCCATCCTGCTCGTGGCTGCGGCAACAACGGCATGCACCGGCGGGACAAGCAACAAGGAGAAAGAACAACAGGCCCAACGGCTGCAGGAACTGGAGGAACTGGCCGAACTGGACCGGCTGGAGATGCAGAACGACTACGAGGATTTCGTACGCCAATACGGTGAGTTGCAGATGCAAATCACCAACGATTCGCTCATCGCACAGCTGGCCGAGGAGAAAAAACGTGCCGAGGACCTGCTGGCCGAACTGAAGCGCACCAAGGCCAACGACGCCTCGGAAATCCTGCGGCTGAAGAAGGAACTGGCCACGCTGCGGGCCATCCTGCGCAACTATGTGATGCAGATTGACTCGCTCAACCGCCTGAACCAGGAACTGACAAACGAGAACCTCAACCTCAAGCGCGACAACCAGCAGCAACGGCAGCACGTGAGCAGCCTGATTGAAGAGAAGGAGACGCTGACCGACAAGGTGGCCATCGCCGCACAACTGGACGCCAACGGCATCGTGCTCACTGCCAAGAACAAAAAAGGCAAAGCAGCCAAGCGCGTGAAGGACGTGAAAAAATTCCAGTTGAGCTTCAACATCGCACGCAACGTGACCGCACAAACGGGCATGAAGAGCATCTATGTACGCATACTCACACCCACCAACACCGTGCTCACGCAAGGCGGCACCTTCGATTACGAGAACCGCACGCTGGAATACTCCATCCGCAAGGACATCGAATACACCGGCGAGGACCAGGCCGTGACGGTGTACTGGGATGTGAACGAAGCGCTCAGCGCAGGCATCTACCGTGCCGACATCTTTGCCGACGGCCACAACATCGGCACCACAACACTCAGCATCAACTAAACGATGGGTAAAGGAAAACTGGCAAAATTCGCCGACATGGCACAAAACCCGCTGGTGGTGGAATGCCCCTTCCAAAGCCTGCAACAGGGAGAATTTGACCTGCGGGGCCATTGGGCAGAGCAGATGTTCCGCAACGCCAACCCCATCGTGCTGGAACTGGGCTGCGGGCGGGGCGAATACACCATCGGGCTGGCACAACGCGACCCCGACAAAAACTACATCGGCGTGGACATCAAGGGGGCACGCATGTGGACGGGAGCGCAACAAGCCCTGAAAGAGGGAATGACCAACGTGGCCTTCCTGCGTACCAACATTGAATTTATCGCCCGTTTCTTCGCGCCCGGCGAGGTGAGCGAGATTTGGCTCACCTTCAGCGACCCCCAGATGAAGAAGGCCACCAAGCGCCTCACCTCCACAGGATTCCTCAACCGCTACCGCCAATTCATGACGGACGGGGGGCTGGTACACGTGAAAACGGACTCCAACTTCCTGTTCACCTACACCGAGGAACTGCTGAAAGCCAACCGCATCGGCGCCCTCGTCAGCACACGCGACCTTTACAGCGAAACCGGCAAGGACACCGAAGACGCACGAAGCATACAGACCTACTACGAACAGATGTGGCGTGCACGCGGCATCGACATCAAGTATCTCTGCTTCCCCCTGCCCCTGAAAGGCGAACTGGTGGAGCCCGACGTGGAAATAGAACTGGACGAATACCGCAGCTACAGCCGCCAGAAGCGTAGCTCCTTGGAAACAGCAAAATGAGAATAGACATCATCACCGTTCTGCCCGAGCTGGTGGAACCCTTCATGAAAGAAAGCATCGTGGGACGGGCACAAAAAAAAGGCCTGGCCGAGGTGCACATACACAATCTGCGTGACTGGAGCACCAACCGCTGGCGACGCGTGGACGACTATCCCTTCGGGGGCAGTGCCGGCATGGTGATGCAATGCGAACCCATCGACCGTTGCATCAGCGAGCTGCAGAGCCAGCGCCACTACGACGAAATCATCTTCACCGCACCCGACGGGGAACAATTCTCGCAACCCATAGCCAACGAACTGAGCCTGAAAGAGAACATCATCATCCTTTGCGGACACTACAAAGGCATCGACCAGCGCATACGCGACCACATCATCACCCGCGAGATATCCATCGGCGACTATGTGCTCACGGGAGGCGAGCTGGCCGCCGCCGTGATGGCCGACGCCATCGTGCGCATCATCCCCGGAGCCATCGGCGATGAACAAAGTGCCCTCAACGACTCGTTCCAGGACAACCTGCTGGGCGCACCCGTCTATACCCGCCCCGCAGAATACAAAGGATGGAAGGTGCCCGATGTGCTGCTCTCGGGACACGAAGCCAGAATCCGCGAATGGGAGATGCAGCAAAGCATCGAGCGCACCAAACGGTTGCGACCCGACCTGCTGGGCGAAAAAGAAGGACAATAGGAACGTGGGCACCCGCCCACAGACTCCGCCAATAGAAATCCTATACTATGGAACAGAAAAAGAAAAACCTCTACATCATTGCGGGATGCAACGGTGCCGGAAAAACGACGGCATCGTTCACGGTGCTGCCCGAAATGCTGGACTGCAAAGAGTTTGTGAATGCCGACGAGATGGCCAAAGGACTCTCGCCCTTCAACCCCGAAGGCGTGGCGTTGCAGGCCGGCCGGCTGATGATCGAGCGTGTGCTGCAGCTCATGCGCGACGAGGTGACCTTTGCCTTCGAGACCACACTGAGCACACGCTCCTATGTGAAACTCGTGAAAATGGCACAAAAACAAGGCTACTTCGTCTCGCTCCTGTTCTTCTCGCTTGCCACACCCGAACAAGCCGTGAAGCGCGTGGCCAAGCGCGTGAGTCAGGGAGGACACAACATACCCACCGATGTGGTCTATCGCCGTTACTCCAGCGGACTGAGAAACCTCTTCCAACTATACATCGACGCCGTGGATTTCTGGGCACTCTTCGACAACAGCGACTGCCCCACACGCAAAATTGCCTATGGATGGAAAGAGGCCGGAACAACAATCCTGGAGGACGCAATCTACAACAAGTTTAAACGGGAATATGACACGGACAAAGACAATGGGTAAGCAAGCAACAAGAACCGACAGGGAGATTCGCACCATGATGCAGCGAATCGACGAGGGCATACTGCTGGCTCACAAGCGTCTGGTGCAGCGTGCCAAAATCAACGGCTATTCTCTGGTGGTGTTCCGCAACGGGAAAGTGGTGGAGATAGACGGTTCGGAATTTAACATATAAAACAGACAAAACCTATGGATACGGGAATCTCGTTCACGAGCCGCCAACAGGTGAACGAACATCTCACGGCGCGACACATGGGCAGCGGCGACCTGCCGGTATTGGCCACGCCGGCCATGATTGCCCTGATGGAGAACGCCGCCATGAATTGTGTGCTTCCTCACCTGAAGGAAGGTGAGACCACCGTGGGAAGCATGATAGAAAGTTCACACCTGCGCCCCACTCCCCTCGGCGGAGAGGTTCGGGCCACGGCCACACTCACCGCCATCGACGGGCGCAAGCTCACCTTCCGCGTGGAAGCAAGCGACGCCAACGGCCTCATCGGAGAAGGCTCTCACGTGAGATACATCGTGCATCGTGAGCGTTTCCTCGAAAAATTGAAATGAGACCCGGCCTGTCATAGTTGAAAGGGGTATATTCCGGCATTCTAATACAGTAAAGGCAACCTCTCGGGGTTGTTCTTTATCTTGTTTTCATTTTGATATACACGACAAAAACGTGCGTCATCCACAGGAACGGGGGCTGTTCCGCCGGATTCCGCTCTGCATAGGAATGCGGAAAGCATTATCGACAGACCTACCCATTTCATAAACATATTCTGCAAATCTATTATTTCCGCATGCCGGTCAACGCCCGATTGGCAGGATGTTTTGGAATTGCCCCAAGCCTCATCGCGGCAGTAAGCCTCTATGGGTGCGGCGGGAACATAAAGCGGAAGCTCCCGGAAGTATGTGTCCTTCTCGAATATGCTATCAAACGTGCTTCTTTTGGTTTTGGGCAGTATGGCCGTGAGACATGTCAAAGCCTTAAGAGGCAAACATGTTCTATCTTCCGGGTAATTTTGCGACCTGACATATAGACCGTTATTTCTCCTATCTTTTGTTTAGAGATGTGGAAAACCAATAAAAAATTGATGATTAGACATTCCTGATGCCTTTTTATAGTTGAATTGCTAAACATCAATTGTTGTTTAGAATAAAATTCCTATCGCTACAAGAAAAAACATACAACAAAGCACTGTCATTCAGAAATTTTTTGCACATCTACAAACAGACAAGTATCTCTAAACAAGAGATTTAGAAGACCCCTAAGCAGAGATAAAAAGGCCGTGTCTGAAGAATATAATACTTCAGCCTATCATTTTTACAAGTTATCGGAAGTGGAAGACAATGAAACAACCACTTTAATATACAAGCAGAGACGCCCCATCGGAGCGTCTCTGCTTGTTATCCTTCCAGTCCCAGGAACTTCGCCTGGAAATTTCTGCCTTTGATGCTTGGCAACTGACTTCGGGGGTCTACATCGGCACGATTGCGCAGATGGTTCATGACACGATTATAGCAATCTTGAACACACGTGGCCTTCAACTTTGCACGAAACTCGGTATCCACGTACTGAGACTTGCCTGTTTGCGAAGAAACCACCCGCTTGAAAGATACATAAGCATCATACCACCCCACTCTTTCCTCGTTGAAAATCTGAGCCAGATGATCCTTCTCGTTATTATCCTGATTCCTGTTATTGTCTCCGCCACGCATAGAATATTCCTTGAACTCCTGCATGGTAGTGGCAGTGGTTTTAATAAGAATAAAATAAGAACGCTGGCTCACGCGAAAGCGTTTGGCAAAGGAATACTTGCCTGCGATGTAGTCAAGAATATCCTGACGCATCTGTTCATCGAAGTTAATGCCTTCGATATTTTGCACAAAATCAAAGAGTTCTTCGGTGTTAAGACACACCTTTTCGTTATCAAAATAGCGAATGTATACGTTCATATATGAATGGTATGTAGATAAAAAAACTCAACCTAATCAAATCCATCTTGATAAGCTGAGCATATATTCATAAAATCTTCTATTTCCTGTAACCTGAGAGCGGAAAACGAGACTCGAACTCGCGACCCCAACCTTGGCAAGGTTGTGCTCTACCAACTGAGCTATTTCCGCGAATCAATAGGAAGTTTCGTGAAGAGGAGGAGACTCGAACTCCCACGCCTCGCGGCACTGCCACCTCAAAGCAGCGCGTCTACCATTCCGCCACCTCTCCATCAAAAAACTTTGGTGCCCAGAACAGGACTCGAACCTGCACGTCTCTCAACACTCGCACCTGAAACGAGCGCGTCTACCATTCCGCCACCTGGGCAACAACACCTTTGCTTTAAGATGAGCG